>CALWFV010000009.1 GCA_944377745.1 uncultured Mediterraneibacter sp.
AACGCCCTATCAAGCTCGAATTGCATAAATCGATATTTTTTAGCCACAAGTGTTACAAAAACGCTTGACCACAACACGGTACGCACGGTGGTGTGAGAGGTCGGTAGGCGAAATAATCGCCTACCTCCTACTCGATTTCAATGTGAGACGATAACGTGCCGGATGATCGGTTTTATCGCGCAGTCAGCTCCCGGACTGCGCAGTCACTTCTCCGATGCTTAGAAAAATAATCTGTTGTTTGCGTCTCCCTCAATTCGCCGTCCAACAGTCAAACTATATTGAGGACGCTTTTGCTGAGATTGCAGACAAGATGAAAGCGGAAGAAGGGATTGAAATTGAGTTTCATGTATCACCGGATTCCCAGGGAACGAACCTTGCACAGACAAAGCTTGCCTCAGGTGAGGTGCCGGATCTGATGCAGATGAATTTACCGGAAAATTATTATACATACAGCGCGGATACATATCTGGAGCCTCTGAATGATGAAGAATGGATCAACAGGCTGAGTTTTGACAAATCAGAAATTGAATGTACAGATGGGAATATTTACGGAATGCCCATAACCGGATTTTCCGGGGTAATGGGAGTTGTTTATAATAAACAGGTTTTTGCTGATCTTGGATTAGAGATCCCGAAGACTTACTATGGTTTTATCGAAGCGTGCAATACGATCAAAGAGTCTGGCATTACTCCGATCCAGATGTCCGGTAATGACAGTTGGACTATCCAGATTGCCCCGATGATCTTTCTGGCAAATGCCCTTGACGACAGGGCACAGGAAACCTATGACGGACTCTATAACGGTGAGCTGACTTTTGCAGATATCCCGGAGTTTAAACAGGCGTTGGAAGAGTTCCAGAAGCTTTTTGAAGAGGGTTATACAAATGCGGATTATGCGGTGGCATCATTTGATGACGCAAAGACAAAAGTGGCGACCGGGGAAGCTGCGATGTTGATATCCGGTGAATATGCTGTGACAGATATGATGACAAATTATCCGGACGCCGAGATAGGGATGTTTCCGCTGCCGTATAATGATGTTGATAAGTTTCTGACTTCAAAATATGTTTTTGGTATTGCAATCCCGAAAGACAGCAAGAACCTGGAACTGGCAAAAGAAGTTTTAAACATACTTTCCCAGCCTGAGTATCTGGAGATATATCTTGCGGCTAATCCGGTAAATTCACCATTTACAGATGTGGAGAGCACAAACCTGAACCCTGTTTTAAAGGAAATTTATGATACTTATTTTGAGTCGGATCAGATTCTGCCTCAGATCGCTGATACGCTGAATAAATTTGGTTCGGTCAATAATGATGTATTCTTTCCGGTGTATACGCAAGTGGCGCGGGGCGGAGATATAAACGAAGCGATTGCCCAGTTTGATGACGGGCTGCAGGAATATGGGAAAAATTCCGGGGTTGAAGCATATCAGTAAGAGGGAGAGGCATCTGATCAACAGATGCCTCCCTTTATAAAGAAGGGCGAACGATTGTTATGAAAAGAAAAAAAAGGGACAAATGTCTACAGTTATAAGCTTGCGATCCCTGCGGTGCTGATCTTTACAGTTATGTTTATGGTGCCGGTAGTCATGGGAATATTTACAGCGTTTACGGACTGGAATATCAGGGATCTATACCACTTTGAATTTAATGGACTGGAGAATTTTACAGATATATTTGCGGATAAATATTTTCTTCTGGCTATAAAAAATACTTTTCTTTTTACCATTGTGACAACAGCGGTCAAAGTTGTGTTTGCGGTATTGCTGGCAGTGGCGCTTGTCAAACCTCTTAAGACGCAGAAGCTGATGAGAAGTATTTTTTATATTCCGTCGATTCTAAGCGGCGTGGCGATCGGATTGATCTTTACTTCGTTTTTTAAGATGGATGGCATGTTCGATCAGATCCTAGATTTCTTCGGATATGCAGGGAATACAATCTGGCTGGGGGAAGAGGCAACCGCTATGTGGTGCGTGATCTGGACAGATATATGGAAAGGAACAGGATTTTCCATGATGATCTTCATTGCAGGTCTTCAGGGTATACCGGAGGAATATTATGAGGCGGCTGCAATAGACGGAGCGGGAGGAATAAAAAGATTTTTCTACGTGACACTGCCTCTTCTGATGCCTTCATTCACTGTTGTTATCACGTCAAGCCTCATCGCGGGTCTGAAAGTGTTTGATAATGTTTATGTCCTGACAAACGGAGGCCCGGGATTTGCGACACAGGTCCTTGCCACTTATGTATATAAAAACTTTTCTGCCGGATTTCTTGGAAAATCAAGTGCAATGAGTCTGGTCATGACAGTGATCGTGTGCATCTGCACAGTGGGGCTGAACTCGTTCATGCGTAAAAAGGAGGTTGAGGCATAGTGAAAACAAAAAGAAAGGCTGAGCTGATCATCCTGGAGATCGCGATGATCCTATGCAGTCTGATTATTCTGATTCCTCTACTGATCGTTCTCCTCGGAAGCGTGAAGGACTCTCTGGAGGCGGCCAGGTTTAATATTTCTCTTCCTACGGAATGGCACTTTGAGAATTTCGCATTTGTGGTTGAAAATGGAAATATTATACAGTCGTTTCTGAATAGTGTCCTGATCACAGCAGCATCCACAGTAATCGGTGTCCTCAGTTCTGCTATGCTTGGGTTTGTGCTTGCAAGGAGAAATACGAGAGGGACGGAGCGGCTTTACAATTACATTTTCCTTGGAATGGTTGCTCCGATGCAAATTATTACTACCTTTTTTGTTTTAAGTACGCTTCAGCTCTCAGGTAGCTTTATCGGAGTGATACTGGTATACATTGCCATTAATTTACCTTTTAACACATTTTTGTTTACCAGCTTTATCAAAGGGGTACCGAGAGAATTGGATGAAGCGGCGATCATGGACGGATGCGGTATCTGGAGAATGTTTTTTCTGTGATCCTCCCACTGCTCAAGCCGGTCGTGGCGACGAGCGGAATCATTTTTGCGATGAATGTGTGGAACGATTTCCAGCTTCCTCTGTATTTTCTGAGTGATTCGTCAAAATGGACTCTTCCGCTTACAGTATACAGTTTTTACGGGAAATATTTCAGTAGCTGGAATTATGTTTTTGCAGATATGATTATTACAGCGCTCCCCTTGCTTATCATCTATATGTTTGCACAAAAATATATTGTGTAGGGGATGACGGCAGGAGCTGTGAAAGGATAAAATCTCATAAAAGAATGAATGATGGAGAGAAAAACCGGCATGAGTCTTTGCGAAGACGATATGCCGGTTTTTGGTTCATTACTGTTTCTGCCTGACCTGACAGAAAACTTAACAGCAATTTTTCTTTGGCAGGATAGTTTTTTTATACAGAATATGTGATAATATATAATCACGGCGGGTATCCGCCGGATCCTTTCCTGCCTGCCGAAAGACAGGCGGAAAAAGGGAAAATCTGATACGGAAAAGAGGTTTTTATATGCCAACTACATATGCACATTATAAATTCGGTGAGGAAGTTATGAGCGCTCTCCCCAGACCGCTCCAGAATTCGATCGAGAATAAAAGAGAACTCTTTGATATCGGCCTCCACGGTCCTGACATCCTGTTTTATTACAGACCGATCCTTAAAAATGACGTCAGCTCCCAGGGATATGCCATGCACGACAGACCGGCGGACGATTTTTTTAACCGGGCGGCGGAAGTAATCGCGAAGTCGGAGGATCCGGCTGCGGCGAGAGCTTATATCTATGGTTTTATCTGCCACTTCGCACTGGACAGCGAGTGTCATCCCTATGTGGAGAAGATGATCCAGGTCAGCGGGATCAGCCATTCGGAGATCGAGATGGAGTTTGACCGGATGCTGCTGACGGAAGATTTCCTCAATCCCGTCAGACATGACTCTGCGAAACATATCCATCCTACAATAGAAAACGGCCGTGTCATCGCTCCGTTTTTTGAGGAGGTTTCCCCGGAGATCGTGAAGAAGGCGCTGAAATCCATGAAGTTTTATCTGAAGATCCTGCGGGCGCCTGATCCGGGAAAACGCAGGATACTTATGGGCGGCATGAAGCTGGCGCACTGCTATGATTCCATGCACGGGATGGTGATGAGCCTGGAGCCGAACCCGGACTGTAAGGAGTACTGTGATCTCCTGAAACGGCGCTTCTCCGGGGCAGTGCCCCTGGCAGCAGGTCTGATCCTGCAGTACCAGAAGAAACTGTTCCAGGGGGGAGAGCTTCCTGACCGGTTCCATCAGACCTTCGGGGCGGGAGACCACTGGGAGGAGTTGAGATTGTAGGCAGCAGAAAAGGAAAGGAGAGAGCGGAGCATGAAATTTAAACTGACTTCACTTGAGAAAAAATGGGTAATGTATGACGTGGGAAACTCGGCTTTTACGCTGATGGTGTCCACTATCTTCCCGATCTACTTTAATTACCTTGCCGGAAATGCCGGCATCTCTGATGTGGATTATCTGGCGTACTGGGGATATGCGACCTCGGTCTGCACCCTGCTTGTGGCGATACTGGGGCCGACCCTGGGGGCTGTGGCGGATACGAAAAATTTTAAGAAGATCATCTTCTCTGTGGTGATGGGAATTGGCGTCCTTGGCTGCGTTATCCTGGGGTTTCTGTCATCCTGGCTCTGGTTCCTTGTGATTTTTGTGATCGCTAAGACCGGGTATTCCGCCAGCCTTGTGTTTTATGACGCCATGCTCACCGACGTGACGGAGCCGGAACGGATGGATTCCGTGTCTTCACATGGATATGCGTGGGGATATATCGGAAGCTGCATTCCCTTTGTGATCAGCCTTGTGATCGTCCTGGGCGCCGGGAGCATCGGCATCGGCATGCAGACGTCCATGATCCTCGCTTTCCTGATCACAGCGCTGTGGTGGCTCTGCTCGTCTGTGCCGCTTCTTAAGTCCTACCGGCAGAAATATTTTTCCGAAGCAAAGGATCATGTGATCCGAAACAGTTTTATCAGGCTGGGACATACACTCCGCGAGATCACAAAGCAGAAACATATTTTCCTTTTCCTTCTTGCGTTTTTCTTCTACATCGACGGCGTGTATACGGTCATTGATATGGCGACGGCCTACGGGCAGGCGCTGGGGCTGGACAGCACTGGGCTGCTCCTTGCCCTCCTTGTGACCCAGATCGTGGCGTTCCCGTCTGTGCTGATCTTCAGCAGGATCGTAAAGAGCGTAAGACCGGAAAAGATCATCACCATCTGTATCGCAGCTTATTTTTGTATCGCGGTTTACGCATACTGGCTGGACACGCAGCTTGATTTCTGGATTCTTGCCGTGGCTGTTGGAATGTTCCAGGGAACGATCCAGGCGCTGTCACGGTCCTATTTTGCAAAGATCATACCTGCAGAAAAATCAGGAGAATATTTCGGCCTGTACGATATCTGCGGCAAAGGAGCCTCTGTCGTCGGCACGGCTCTGGTCTCATTCTTAAGCCAGCTCACCGGACAGATCAATGTAGGTGTGAGCGCGCTTTCTGTCATGTTTCTGATCGGCCTGATCCTGTTCAGGATGGCTGCAAAAATGAATATAAATCGGGAATAAAAAATGTGAAATAAGTCTGAAATCTCTCGAAATCATCCTGTTCCATGTTATAATAAACAATAAGACAGACCAGCGAAGCGGACCATATCCTCCGCTTCGCTTACAGTGCGTTTCACAAAGGAAAATTACAGAGAGCAGGAGAACGGCATGGGAGAATTTGTTAAACTGCAGGATATTACAAAGATTTATAAAATGGGAGAAGTGGAGATCCGGGCTGCTGATAAGATCAGCTTCGCCATTGAAAAAGGAGAGTTTGTTGTCATTGTCGGTCCCAGCGGAGCCGGAAAGACAACGGTGCTGAATATCCTCGGAGGAATGGATACAGCGACGGATGGAACTCTGATCGTGGACGGCGAGGATATTACCGCCTACAATGCGAAGAAGCTGACAGGATACCGGCGGGATGACATCGGGTTCGTATTTCAGTTTTATAACCTGGTCCCGAATCTTACAGCTCTGGAAAATGTAGAACTGGCGCTTCAGATCTGCAAGGATCCGCTGGATGCAAAAGAAGTGCTGGAGGAGGTCGGCCTGGGGGACCGGCTTGATAACTTCCCGGCTCAGCTCTCGGGAGGAGAACAGCAAAGGGTTTCCATCGCGAGAGCGCTGGCGAAGAACCCGAAGCTCCTTCTCTGCGACGAGCCCACGGGAGCCCTTGACTACAATACCGGAAAATCCATCCTGAAACTTCTGCAGAACATGTGCCGTGAACGGGGAATGACCGTGATCGTGATCACCCATAACCAGGCGCTCGCTCCCATGGCGGACCGCCTGATACATATCAAAAACGGACAGGTTTCAAAGATGGAACTGAACAAGGAGCCGATGTCTATTGACGAGATAGAATGGTAGGGATACATATGGGGAAAAAGGCACTTAGAAAAGATTTTTATATGGAGATCCGGCGAAGCCTGGGGCGTTTCCTGTCCATTTTTTTCATTGTGGCGATCGGTGTGGCGTTTTTTTCCGGGATCCGGGCTTCCGAGCCGGATATGCGTTACTCGGGCGACGAATATTTTGATGAAAAAAATCTGATGGATATCGAGGTCATCAGTACGCTTGGACTTACGGATGATGATATTGAGGCGATCGAGGCGGTGGACGGGATTGGGAAAGCGGAGGGAGGATACTCTGTGGACGCCCTGTGTACAGAAGGGGAAAATCAGATCGTGGTCCACGTGATTTCTCTTCTGCCCACCATGAATGAAGTGCAGCTGGAGGAAGGAAGACTTCCGGAAGCGGAAGATGAGTGTGCGCTGGATGTGGATTATCTGGAAGAGAGCACGCTGGAGATCGGTGATACGATCACTCTGTCAAGCGGCACAGATGATGAGATCACGGACTCCCTCAAAACAGATACATTTACCATTGTCGGGGCGGTGAGCAGTCCCTGTTATATCGCGTTCCAGAGAGGGAGCACTACCATCGGGGACGGAAGTATCAATGCGTTCCTGACAGTTCCGGAAGAGAGCTTTTCTCTTGAAGTATACACCGAAATCTATGCACAGGTGGAAGGTGCCAAAGAACTGACTGCATTTACGGATGAATATGATGATCGTGTGGCAGAGGTTCTCGACCGCGTGGAGGCGATCAAGGAGGATCGGGAGGAAGTACGGTATCAGGAGGTTGTGGACGAAGCCAACGAAACCCTGGAGGAAGCGAGGCAGGAAGTGGCCGATGCGGAACAGGAACTCGAGGATGGAAGGGCTGAGGCAGAGGAAGAACTTGCCGATGCACGAAAACAGCTCGAAGACGGCCAGGCGGAGCTGGATGACGGAAAGAAAGAGTTGGAATCCTCAAAGGCGGAACTGGAGTCCTCCCGCCAGCAGTTGATCGACGGTCAGGCGGAACTGGACCAATCGGCGGAGGAGCTGAACGCCAATATTGATGTCCTCAACGAACAGATCGATACGTTGAACCAGGCGAAGGAACAGTATAATGCACTGGCGACCAGCGGCCAGGCCGATGATGTGACGCTTGCGACAATGAATGCCCTTTATACGCAGATCCAGGAAGGAGAGGCGCAGATTGCCGATGCCCAGGCGCAGATCGAGTCTGCCCGTGCCCAGATCGAGGCGGGGCAAGCGGAGATCAACTCCGGATGGGAGCAGATCGAATCCGGTGAGAGCCAGATCGCCGAGGCAGAGCAGGAGCTTGCAGATGCGGAGCAGGAACTCTCTGACGGCTGGGATGAATACTATGAGGGTGAAGCTGAGGCGGAACAGGAGATCGCAGACGGAGAGCAGAAGATAGAGGAGGCCAAAAAGGAACTTGACGATGCCCAGGAAGAGATAAACGACATCGACCGTCCGGAATGGTATGTCTATGACAGAGATCATCTTACAGAATATACCGGATACGGTGACAATGCGGATCGGATGCGGGCGATCGGGGAAGTGTTCCCGGTGCTGTTCTTTCTTGTGGCGGCTCTGATCAGCCTGACTACCATGACACGTATGGTTGAGGAACAGCGGACTTTGATCGGCACGTTCAAAGCACTGGGATATGAGCGGCACTCTATTGCGGCAAAATACCTGGGGTATGCCTGCCTTGCCACAGTGGCGGGGTGTGTTGCGGGAGTGCTGTTCGGGGAAAAAGTATTCCCCTATATTATCATCAATGCCTACGGGATCATGTACAGGCATATGGGAAACATCGTACTTCCCTACAACCTGGAATACGGCCTGATGGCTTCCGGCGCGGCCCTTGTCTGTACCCTTGGCGCGACTTTCTTCTCCTGTTATAAGGAACTGAAGGAACAGGCGGCGGAACTGATGCGGCCTCCCACGCCAAAGCAGGGGCAGAGAGTGGCTCTGGAGCGGGTCGGATTTATCTGGAAACGGCTGAATTTCTCGTGGAAAGCTACCGTGAGAAATATTGTGAGATACAAGAAACGGTTTTTTATGACTGTGTTCGGCATAGGCGGATGTATGGCGCTTATGCTGGTGGGATTCGGCCTGAATGATTCCATCTCAGCCATTGCGGTGCTCCAGTATGATAATATCCAGCAGTACGACGGAAATATCATTCTCAATGAGGATGCTGCGGATGAGGAAAAACAGGCGGTCTACGATATGGTCTCCGGCGAAACGAGGGTGGAGGACGCGGCGGAAACACTGCTCACCCAGATCACTGTGGGTAATGGCGAGGACTGGTTTGATATCTACCTGAACGTTCCTGCGGATGTGGAGTCGTTTCCTGATTTTGTGGCCCTTCAGGATCGGATCACCGATGAGGAGTATTATCTGGACGACAGCGGAGCCGTGCTCACAGAGAAGATGGCGAAAGAACTCGGGGTTGAGGAAGGTGATACGATCACAATCCGTGACGATGACAAGGGAGACCTGACGGTCACAGTAGAGCATATCTGCGAGAATTATATGATGCACTATCTGTATATGACGCCGGCGCTCTACGAGGAGTTGTACGGCGAAGCTCCGGAATATAACTCGGTCTATTACAGGACAGACGACCGGACGACAACGGAAGCGGAGGAAGTCGGGGAAGATATTCTGAAACTTCCGGGTGCGCTCAGTGTGAGTTATACGACGGATCTGGAGCAGCAGGTGGATGATATGCTGGTCAGCTTGGACAATGTGATCGTAGTACTCATCATCTCAGCTGGGATGCTCGCATTCGTGGTACTCTATAATCTGAACAATATCAATATCACGGAGAGAAAGAGGGAGCTTGCAACACTGAAAGTCCTCGGTTTCTATAACAGCGAGGTGTGCGCTTATGTATACAGGGAGAATGTCATACTTACCCTGATCGGCGCACTGTTCGGAATTGTTCTTGGCAAGATCCTGCATCAGTTTATCATTGTGACCGTAGAGATCGAGTCAGTGATGTTCGGGCGAAATATTGATGTGATCAGTTTTGTCTACAGTTTCCTACTTACGGTTGCTTTCTCCTGCTTTGTCAATGGAGTGATGTATTTTAAACTGAAGAAGATCGATATGGTAGAGTCGCTGAAGAGTGTTGAATAGGGACGGATCAGAGCAGAGGGAGTCTTTTGAACAGATGGACAGAGGAATCATACAGAGGGATATTTTCCCGGGAACGGGAGAATATACGGAAGTATGGTTCCTCGCTTTTATATCCGGCTGAGGAGGAAGTTGAAGTGTGAAACTTACCTTTTCAGTGAAGCGGCAGCGGGAGAATTAAATAAATTACAGAAATAATACTTGCAATATACCCTGTGAGGGTATATAATGCCGTTGTAAAGAAAAAATACCCCATGGGGGTTTGAGGAAGAGGTAGATGCATGGAGGAGAACAAAGTCTGTCCCGGATGCTCCCATAAGACAAAGGAGCGTTCGGAGAAGGAATACAAAGATCTGATCAACCGCTTAAGCCGCATTGAAGGGCAGGTGAGGGGAATACGGAGAATGGTGGAGAACAACGCCTACTGCCCGGATATCCTCATACAGGTCTCGGCGGTGAACGCGGCGCTGAACAGCTTCAACAAGGTACTGCTGGCGAATCATATCCGTACTTGTGTGGCAGATGACATACGGGACGGAAAAGAAGAGACCATCGATGAGCTGGTGATGACCCTGCAGAAGCTGATGAAGTAGACTGGAGGGAGAGAGATGGAACAATATAATGTAACAGGAATGAGCTGCGCGGCGTGCAGCGCCAGAGTGGAAAAAGCAGTGTCCAAAGTACCTGGTGTCACGTCCTGTTCGGTCAGCCTTCTGACTAACTCCATGGGCGTGGAGGGGACGGCTGCTCCTGCGGATATTATTGCCGCAGTGGAGGACGCGGGATACGGTGCGTCGGAAAAAGGAGCGGAAAAAAGCGGGGGAACTCAGTCGACAGCCGCATCGGCGGCGGATTCCCTGAAGGATACAGAGACGCCGAAGATGAAGAGACGCCTGATCGCGTCCCTGTGCTTTCTGATCCCGCTGATGTATTTTTCCATGGGACACATGATGTGGAACTGGCCGGTCCCGTCCTTTCTGGAAGGAAATCATGTGGCGATGGGACTGATCCAGCTTCTGCTGACAACGATCGTCATGGTCATTAATCAGAAGTTTTTTATCAGCGGTTTTAAGGGGCTGCTCCACGGGGCTCCGAACATGGATACTCTTGTAGCGCTCGGAGCCGGAGCATCCTACGGATACAGCACCTATGCACTGTTTGCCATGACGGACGCTCAGATGAGGGGCGATATGGCAGGCGTGATGTCCTATATGCATGAGTTCTACTTTGAGTCGGCGGCGATGATCCTGACGCTGATCACGGTAGGAAAGATGCTGGAGGCACGCTCAAAGGGAAAAACGACAGACGCGCTGAAGAGTCTGATGAAACTGGCTCCGAAGACGGCGGTGATCATAAGGAACGGTGCAGAGACAGAAGTCTCGATAGATCAGGTGCGGAAAGGGGACGTTTTTGTAGTCCGGCCGGGTGAGAATATACCTGTGGATGGTATCGTTCTGGAGGGATCCAGCGCGGTGAATGAGTCCGCACTGACAGGGGAGAGCATTCCGGTGGATAAAAAACCGGGAGATCCGGTATCCGCGGCTACGCTGAACCATTCCGGATTTATCCGCTGTGAGGCCACGAGAGTGGGAGAGGACACGACTCTTTCCCAGATCATACAGATGGTGAGCGATGCGGCGGCGACAAAGGCGCCCATCGCCAAGATCGCCGACCGGGTGTCCGGTGTGTTTGTACCTGTGGTCATTGCCATTGCAGTGGTCACAACAGCAGTCTGGCTGCTTACCGGGCAGACCGTCGGATTTGCCCTGGCGCGTGGAATTTCCGTGCTTGTGATCAGCTGTCCCTGTGCGCTGGGACTTGCGACCCCGGTGGCCATCATGGTGGGTAACGGAATGGGTGCGAAGAACGGGATCATGTTCAAGACAGCGGTTTCTCTGGAGGAGACCGGAAAGACACAGATCGTTGCGTTGGATAAGACCGGAACGATCACCAGCGGCGAGCCAAGAGTCACAGATATGATCCCGGCAGAAGGCGTGAGCGAAGAAGAGCTTCTCACCAACGCCTATGCGCTGGAGAAGAAAAGTGAGCATCCTCTGGCTCATGCCATCCTTGTAAAAGCAGAGGAGGCGGGGATCGACCTTTCCGCAGAGACAGAAGATTTCCAGGCAGTCCCCGGAAACGGGCTGTCAGGAAGGCTGGGTGAAGATGAACTTTCAGGCGGAAATCTGAAGTTTATCGGAGGAAAAGCAAAGATATCAGATGAGACAAGAAAGAAAGCGGAGGAACTTGCGGAGGAAGGGAAGACCCCGTTGTTCTTCAGCAGGAACGGGCGTCTGATCGGGATCATCGCCGTGGCGGACGTCATCAAAGAGGACAGTCCGCAGGCGGTCAGGGAACTTCAGAATATGGGAATCCATGTGGTCATGCTGACAGGCGACAACGAGCGTACTGCAAAGGCTATCGGCGCGCAGGCGGGAGTGGACGAGGTCATCGCCGGGGTCCTGCCTGACGGAAAAGAGACGGTGATCCGCTCTCTGAAAAAGAAAGGGAAAGTTGCCATGGTGGGCGACGGTATCAACGATGCTCCGGCACTGACCAGAGCGGATATCGGGATCGCCATCGGTGCGGGGACTGATATCGCCATCGACGCAGCGGACGTCGTCCTGATGAAGAGCCGCTTAAGCGATGTGCCGGCAGCCATAGGGCTGAGCCGTGCGACGCTGCGGAACATCCATGAAAACCTGTTCTGGGCGTTCTTCTACAACGTGATCGGCATTCCGCTTGCAGCCGGGGTGTGGATCCCGCTGTTTGGATGGCAGTTAAACCCCATGTTCGGGGCTGCGGCAATGAGTCTTTCCAGCTTCTGCGTGGTGACCAATGCGCTTCGGCTTAACTGGTTCAACATGTATGACGCGAGAAAAGATAGAAAGATCAAAATTCATGAAAAACAGGAGGAAACAGAAATGCAGAAAACAATGAAGATTGAAGGAATGATGTGTGAGCACTGTGAGGCAAGAGTGAAGAAAGCACTGGAAGCTCTGAGCCAGGTGGATTCGGCTGAAGTGAGCCATACAGCGGGGACAGCAGTCGTCACTCTGAATGCAGAGATCGATAATGACACACTGAAAAAGGCAGTGGAAGATCAGGATTACAAAGTGACAGGGATCGAATAGACAATCGAATAAACAAGGATTTCCTGAAAACGGTGGAACAGAAGCCAGCGGGGCAGACTCTTTATCTGGAGAGTCTGCCCCGCTGTGTTCTGTCGATATTTTTTGCTTTTGCTTCCTGAAATTTTCAGGCGGTCAGCTTCAGTTCTGATCGCTGTATGCGATCTTTCCGCCGCAGATCGTATATTTTACTTTTCCGTACAACTCCCATCCGGTGAATGGAGAGTTGGAGGACATGGAGCGGTATTCTGTCGGCGTCCAGCGCTCTTCGGGATCGAAGAGGATCAGGTCGGCTGCTTTTCCGATCTCGATCCTGCCGCTTGGAAGATGATACAGGTCCGCCGGATTGACGGTCATCTTCTCCAGAAGCTGCATCAGGCTAAGATGTCCCGGACGCACCAGGGAAGTGATGCCCAGGGCGAGGGCGGTCTCCAGACCGATGATGCCGCTCGGAGCGGCGGTGATGGAGCGGTTTTTCTCCTCCCTGCTGTGGGGCGCGTGATCCGTGGCGATGATGTCTATGGTACCGTCTTTGAGACCGGCAATGATCGCCTGCCGGTCCTCTTCCGTTCTCAGAGGCGGGTTCATCTTTGCCAGTGTTCCGTATTTCAGGACCGCATCTTCCGTGAGAGTAAAGTGGTGAGGCGTAGCTTCCGCGTGGAGATTTGCGCCGAGCGCCTTGTACATGCGAACGATCTCCACGGAGCGTCCGGAACTGATATGCTGGATCACCGTGTGTGCACCGGAGCGAAGAGCCAGCAGGCAGTCCCGGGCCACCAGGGATTCTTCTGCGACAGAAGGGGAACCATAGATCCCAAGTTCCTCGGAGACAGGTCCGTGGTTGATCCCGTTATTTTTGATAAAAGAGGGATCCTCCTCGTGAAGGCTGATGGGCATGTCCAGTTCTGCAGCCTTCTGCATTGCCTGGTATAAAAAAGAGGCGTTCCTGAGCGGGATCCCATCGTCTGTAAAACCGCAGGCGCCGGCATCGGCGAGAGCTGACATATCTGTCATTTCCTCTCCTTTCAGTCCGAGGGACACGGACGCTGCCTGGAATATGCGGATCTTTTCTTCCCTGCTCCTGTCCAGAATATCCGTAATCGTCTGTACGCTGTCCACGACAGGAGAGGTGTTTGCCATGCAGATAACGGAGGTAAAGCCTCCGGCCGCTGCGGCGAGGGAACCTGTGTGCAGGTTCTCCTTATGGGTAAATCCTGGATCCCGGAAGTGAACATGGGTATCGATGAGCCCGGGGGCGGCCACAAGTCCTTCTGCGGAGATCACTTCCTCCTGTGGAGCGGGACTGAGATCGTCCCCGATCTCACAGAAAATACCGTCGCTGATCCGGATATCGCATTTCCGTGAAGTGCTTGCTGCCGGATCGGTTAAAAGCGCATTTTTGATGATCATAGTTTCAGTTTCCTCCTGTATATCTCTGTTATTATGATCTGTTTTCTGTAACATAAGTATAACGTCTGAAGCTTTCCGGTTCAAGGTGTATCAAGGTGTAAAAAAACCGGGAGAGCCATCCGGCATCACGCCGAGAGACTCTCCCGGAACAAATCCAGAGGAAGTCTGAAAACTCCTACAGCTGACGGTAAAGATGACGCGGTATTCCGTCAACCATCACAGGAGAGACATCGCCCTGGATCAGCGGGCGTACATAGCTGACAAACTCATCTGTTACATAGGAGCCGTCTTCATTTACCCATTCGCGGGGAACAAGTTTTTCGTCGTTGGCTATCTTGTGGACATCCTTGACTTCTGTTCCGCTCTGATACGGATCGTCGGAGAGTCTCTTGAGCACTACCATCTTTCCGGAATCTCCTTCGTCCGCTGCCTTGACCGCGGCGCCGCCTACCTGATAAGCTTCCAGGATATCCACACGGGATGCGCAGTGGGAAGCAGAGCGCTGCAGAGAACTCAGCTCAATGGCGCGGGTCTTGCATCCGATCTCGCCGGCAATATAGCTTGCCAGATAATTTGCTGTTCCGGAGAGCTGTTTGTGTCCGAAAGCGTCCACAAAATCAATGCTCTGTCCGAGTTCGCAGACATAACGGCCGTCTTCCAGACGGATTCCTTCGGAAACCGCAACGACAACGGAAGCTCTGTGAGTAAGAAGTTCTCTCACTTTTGCGCCGAAAGCTTCGATGTCAAAGGGAAGTTCCGGGAGATAGATCAGATCCGGGCCGGCACAGTCCTCGCCTTTGGCAAGAGCAGCCGCGCCGGTGAGCCAGCCGGCGTTTCTTCCCATGATCTCCACGATGGAGACAAGACCTTTCTCGTACTCCAGGCAGAAGCTGTCGCGGATGATCTCTTTGACAGAAGTTCCGATGTATTTTGCGGCGCTTCCGTATCCGGGCGTATGGTCTGTCAGGGCAAGGTCATTATCTATGGTCTTCGGGCATCCAATAAAACGGGTCGGATGTCCTGTCACGATGGCATAATCAGACAGTTTCTTGATCGTATCCATGGAATCATTTCCGCCGATGTAGATAAACGCTTCGATATTCAGTTTGTCGAGGATGCCGAAGATCTTTTCGTAAACCTCTTTGTCCTGATGGATCTCCGGGAGTTTATACCGGCAGGAACCTAAGAAGGCAGCAGGCGTCCTTTTCAGAAGCTCTGCGTCCAGCTCGTTGGTGATGTACTCGGACAGGTCGATGTATCTTTCCTGAAGAAGCCCCTGAATCCCGTGCAGCATTCCGTAAACCTTTGCGGCACCGCGGTCCTTTGCTGTGCGGTACACGCCTGCAAGGCTGGAGTTAATGGCAGCGGTGGGGCCGCCTGACTGTCCTACTATAACATTTCCTTTCATGATCAGTTACCTCCATGATATAAATATATTTCAAAGTGCCTTTCGGACCGAAAAATATCTGCCCGTAAACGGCATGCGGGAAAATCCCGCCGTTATTACCAGTTTAGTGCATAATAACCAATTTGTAAATGAAAAAATATAATTTATAGACAAAAATAACGAAAAACACTGACTTTTTGGAAAAAGAAAGAGAAAGATGATATGATAGATAAAAATCAGGTACAGCATGGAAATGAAAACTGTACGGTAAAAGAGAGGTATGATATGAAAAAATATGATTATCTGATCGTCGGAGCCGGACTTTACGGCGCGGTGATGGCGTATGAACTTGGAAAGAAGGGGAAGAAATGTCTTGTGATCGACCGCAGGGATCACATTGCGGGAAATATTTACTGTGAAGATATCGAAGGGATCCATGTACACAAATACGGAGCTCATATCTTCCATACGTCCGATAAGAAAATATGGGATTATATGAACCAGTTCGCTGAGTTCAACAATTATATCAACTCCCCGGTGGCGGTGTACAAGGACGAGCTCTACAACCTGCCGTTTAACATGAACACGTTCAGTAAGATGTGGGGGATCCGGACGCCTCAGGAGGCGAAGGAGATCATAGAAAAACAGCGCAAGGAGGCAGGGATCACAGAGCCGAAGAACCTGGAGGAACAGGCTCTTTTCCTTGGCGGCCGCGATATCTATGAAAAGCTGATCAAGGGATATACGGAGAAGCAGTGGGGAAGAAAGTGTACGGAGCTTCCCACCTTTATCATTAAAAGGCTTCCCTTCCGGTTCATATATGACAACAACTATTTCAACGACAGATATCAGGGCATCCCGATCGGAGGATATACCGCGATCGTGGTGAAGATGCTGGAGGGCACGGAAGTGCGTACCGGTACGGATTTCTTTGAATTCAGGAAAGAGAACCCGGATATTGCGGACAAGATCATCTTTACCGGCATGATCGATGAATATTTCGACTATAAGCTTGGGGCTCTGGAATACCGTTCTGTCCGGTTTGAGACAGAGGTTCTGGACTGCGATAACTATCAGGGAAATGCGGTTGTGAACTATACGGACAGAGAAGTGCCGTACACACGTGTCATCGAGCATAAGCATTTCGAGTTCGGGAAACAGGAAAAGACGGTCATCTCCAGAGAATATTCTTCCGAGTGGAGCGTGGGGATGGAGCCTTACTATCCGGTCAATGACGAGAAGAATAATGCCCTTTTCGCAGAGTACAGGAAACTCGCGGAGAAGGAGGAGAACGTGATCTTCGGTGGAAGGCTGGGAGATTATAAATATTATGACATGGACAAGGTAGTGGCGGCAGCGCTGGCGCGCCTTGAGGAGATGGAACAGGATTAAAAGAGGAGATGCCGCCAGATCATCCGGAGATATCCGGGGATGGTCCGGCGGCATTTTATGGATTCTGCTTCCTGTATATGTTTTGGAAAAAATATCTTGCATTTCGCGGATGCATCAAGTATGATATACATATCCTGACCGGTCTGGTCAGAGAAAGTTCAAGATCGATATCAATTCAGTATCAGTTCTGATGAGATTCACATGGATTGGAAACGCAGATGTGTATGCGGCGATGAGGGACCGCAGAAAATTTGCAGCAGCAAAAAAAGAATATGGCAGAAATGTATGAAGTTTTCCGGTTTATCGATCAGGGAACCCGGTGCAGACAGAGTATGGATTGTGTGGAGGGAAGCCTGCTGATCTACTATCTGAGGGATAATCCGGAACCGGAGAAAGCGGTGCTCTTTGAGTGGTTCCGGCAGATCGGGAAAAACCTGGAGCAGTACCGCAGATGCAAGAACGGAAAAGGATACCTGTATCTTAATCCTTACAGTATCGTTGTTACAGAGGAAGAGCGAATTTGTCTCCTTGACCCGGATTCGCCCGAAAATGAAGCTGTCATGAAAAAAATGCAGCTTCGGGCGGTAAGGGAACATTTTGTCAAACCTGTCCTGTCACGAAAGTCCGGAGAACGGCTTTCCGCAGACCTTTTCGGATATGGGAAGACAATGCAGTTCATGCTGGCGTATACGGACCCAATCCCCCGGCTGACAAGGATGGAGGAGGCAAGGATGATGCGGATCATAGACCGGTGTATCGGAAACCGGAAAAAAAGATACGATGATCTCCGGCAGATAGCAAAGGACCTGCCTGAGATACACGGGACGGAGAGAATGCACATCAGAAGGATGAGACTCCTTCTTCTGTTTATGGCTGCTGCGATCCCGGTCGGGATCGCGGTGCATACCGCAGTGGAACAAAAGAATATGGAAGCAGCAGAACTGCGGAGCGCTGAAGAGGAAGAGAAAGTCCGGAGGGGGCAGACCACGGGAGAGGAAGAGAGAGCGGAAGAGATGACGGAGGAAGTCCACACTGCAGAAGAAAGTAAGGAAGCCGAGAAGGGGTATACTGCGGAAGAATATGCGGATATCACATCAAAGGAACTGGAGGGGCTTCTTCTTGAAAATACAGCGGAAGGAAATGAGAGGGTGCTGGTCCTGGGACAGGAACTGGAAAGAAATATACTGCGCTCCCTCGCCGCAGCCTATGAAAGAGAGGAGATGACCGGGGAGGCGATTAGTGCATATGCCCGTCTTGTGGAGATTGAAGAACGAAGGGAAATGATCGAAAACGCAGGGATACGAAAGATGAAACTTGAGGCGGGCCAGAAACAGTATACAGCCGCAGTTCTGACGGGAGAGGGGATTCTTGAGAAACTGGGAGGATCAGAAGAGATACAGGAGCTGATCAAGGAATATAAGGCGAGACAGGGAAAGGGGGAGCAGGATGAAGAACCGGCACAAAATCAGGCGGAAGAGAAGGGATAATAGAAATGTCTCTGTGGGAAATCTCCCGGCGGCAGGAGTGGTGCTGCTCCTTTGGAGTTTTGCTTCCTGGGCATTTGCGGTGAATTCCGTTATGGCAGAAGAGGCAGAAGGATATGAACCGCCCCGGATCACCTTATCGGAACCGGAATCCGGGTCTGTGTGGTATCAGGAGCCACCGGAGTTAAAGATCATCCATTCGGATCCGGAGACAGTGACCAGATACCTGGTGAAAACGCCTTCAGGAGAAGAAACAGAGGGAGAGCTGTGGATCGAGAGGGAAGAAACAGAGGAGCCGGAAGAGACTGAACCGCCTCAGGAGCCGGAAGGTGCAGAACCCTCCTGGGAACCAGACGGGGTAGAACCGCTGGAGGAGTCTGGGGAGAGGGGAAGACCTCAGAAGTCGGGAACATCGGAAATACAGGAGGAGACAGAAGAGGAAACAGAGGAGCCGGAGAAGACGAGAGGAAGTGAGGCAGAAAAGGAGACGGGGGATACTGTACCGGTCAAACCGGTGACAGCAGTCATATCCGGGGAAATCTGGGAGGAAGGTGAAAACCGTCTGCTGGTGTGGATGGAGACAGTTGAGGATGGAACGGAAGTGTACCGGGAAGAACGGAAGATCCGGCTGGATGAGAGACCGCCGGGGAAAGTGTCCTTTACCTATCGAGATTCTGCCGGAGGATATTTCTCATCCTCTGTTAAGATCAGTGTGCATGCGTCGGATGAGGTTTCCGGCGTTCGGGAGATCATATGTACAGCAGGAAACAGGACGAAAAGGCGGCTAGAAGGAGGACAGGGGACACTGGAGATCCCGCCAGGATTTACGGGAAAGGTCACGGCCTGTGCGGTGGATAACTCCGGAAGAGAAGGCCCCAGATCAGAGTCGGACTGGATCTGCTGTGAGGATGAGGCTCCTCTGATCAGTCTGGATATCGGTCAGAAAGAAGGATTATGGCAGGACAGGGCGGCCACGGTTCGGCTCGAAGTTTGTGAATCGGGAGAAAAGTACGGATTTTCTTCAGGACTTAAAAGCGTAACATATTATGTTGACGGACAGGCAGCAGGCAGAAAAGAATATCCTGACGGGAGTACAGTCTGTTCAGACAGCCTGAGTTTTAAGGTTGATGAAGCATCACGGAATGGGCAGGGGATCCAGATTATGGCCCATGCACTGGACAGAGCAGGGAACACTTCTGTCAAGATAGGGAAAGTCTTTATCGATACAGAGATTCCGGCAATAAGTGTAAAGGGGATCGAGGAGGCTGCGATCACAGGGAAAGATACAGAGATAGAGGTCACTGTTTCCGAAGAAAATATACTCTCAGAAGGAAAAGTGTGTGTGTTCCGCACGGTTCCCGGAGAGGACAAACAGGAGGTTATAAATATGCCGCTGGAAATCCGGGACGGGGCAGGGCAGGAATTTAAGAAGGCTGTGCTCCTGCAGGAGTCCGGAATGTACGAGTGTATTGTCACAGCGGCGGATGCAGCAGGACATAAGGCAGAACAGAAGATAACTTTTACAATAGACCGCGAAAGCCCGGTCATAAGATATGTGGATCAGATGAACGGCGCAAATATTCGTTTTTTTCAATGGAACTATGGCAGAGAAGAGATGATACAAGATCTTACAGGGTATTCTTACAGCATGTATCTGAACGGAGAACCTTATTTTTCAGGCAGCATGGTGACAGAGGAAGGAGAGAAGCTTCTGGAGGTCAGAGCAGAGGACGAGGCCGGAAATGTGTCCTTTGCAAGGGCTGCATTTACAGTTGATCACACTCCTCCTGTTATACACTGGGGCGAATTGGAGGATGGAGGGAAATATGATGGCACCGCTGTCCTCGGTTTATGGGTCGATGGAACGGGGGAACGGATCAGAACTCTCTATATCAATAAAGAAAGACAGAAGATCAGTGCAGACAGCCGGATCTTTCAGTACGAGATCACGGAGAGCGGGCGATATACCGTTGATGTAAAGGCGGATGATCTGGCAGGAAATGAGTCGGCGGAGCAGATATCTTTTGAGGTCCGGGAGCAGAATGGGCTTGCCGGAACAGTTATCGAACCGGTCAGGAGGATATTCTCCGGGGATGAGGGGGAACTTGAAGAGAAAGATGAGAACCGGGAGAGGAATCATATGCATGTAACAGTTGTACTCTTTGTTATCGGGGCTGCGGCCGCGCTATGCGCTTTTTATATTTCCTGTAAGCGCAGGAAGGGGATGGCGTAAAAAGTGGCACAGAAATAAGAACGGACATAAATAACCGGGTACTGAGCTTATAGCAGTACCCGGAAAACCCGTATAAAAAGGGAGGATGCCGGGTGACCGATCGGTTCGGTCCCCGGCATGTATTATGAAAAAGTTTATTCAAGATAACTTCTTGGCGTCTTATCTGTTTTTCTGTATTTCTTTGATGGTTATAGTATAGGTGAGAGAAATGAAGAAAAAATGATAAGAAAGTGAAAGAATTTTAAATGATAAATGAACAATTTATGAACGGAACAAAGTAAAAGACCGATGGGGGAGCCATCGGTCTTTTGAGGGGAGTATAAATAATTAATAAGGGGTTGTAGAAAGTAACCTCTCTACAATAGACAGTATAATATACCAAATTGGAAAAAGCAAGCAAAAAATGAAAAAAGTATGCGAAACATGTATAAAAGACTCCGGGGCAAGAGAAAATATAGGTGTATCAAATAAACAGGAGGGATACTCATGGCAAAGAATTATAACAACATGAACAACAATTCAAACAAAAATGCAGGAAACAACTCTTATTCATCCTATGCGGATGAGCAGAGCAAAAACAAAAATTCCAACAAGAACAGCTCAAACTCAAATTCCACGAACTCCAGAAACAAGAACTGTGGAAGAAATATGGATTCTGACGATATGACAGACCGCTATTAAAGGCGCGGAAGGAATCAGAAACAAGAATTTTCTGCCCTGATCCGGGAAACAAGACCGGACCCGGGCAGATGAGAAAGAAACACCGGGGCAGGGGAAAGTTAAACTTTACTCTGCCCTTGATTTATAGTAAGATGGATACAGACAAAAAATGAGGACGGAAAATTTCATGGAGAAAATGGAATGGATCGCGCCCTGCCACTTTGGACTGGAATCTGTATTAAAAAGAGAGATCCAGGATCTGGGTTATGAAATTACTCAGGTTGAAGACGGAAGAGTGACATTCTGTGGGGGGATTGACGCTGCATGCAGGGCGAATATTTTTTTGAGGACAGCGGAGCGGATACTCTTAAAGGCGGGCAGTTTTAAAGCCTGCACTTTTGATGCACTTTTTGAAAAGACCAAAGCGGTTCCGTGGGAGAACTATATTCCGAACGACGGAAAATTCTGGGTGACGAAAGCTTCCTCAGTCAAGAGCAAGCTCTTCAGTCCATCAGATATACAGTCAATCATGAAAAAGGCTATGGTGGAACGGCTGAAATCGTGTTATCATATTCAGTGGTTCAAGGAGGATGGTGCGTCATATCCGGTTCGTGTGTTTCTGATGAAGGATGTGGTGACGATTGGGATCGATACTTCCGGGATGTCGCTACACAAGAGAGGATACCGTCTGGTTGCCGGCAAGGCGCCTATAGCGGAAAATCTGGCGGCGGCGCTGATCATGCTTACACCCTGGAGAAAGGACAGAATCCTGGTCGATCCGTTCTGTGGGAGCGGGACATTTCCTATTGAGGCTGCTATGATGGCGGCGAATATCGCTCCGGGGATGAACCGGTCGTTTACAGCTGAAAAGTGGACAAACCTGATAGACAGAAAATATTGGTATGAAGCGGTCGACGAGGCAAATGATCTTGTGGATGACCAGGTGGAGACAGATATCCAGGGATATGATATAGATCCCGATGTGCTCAGGACAGCGCGTCAGAACGCGGAAAATGCAGGTGTTTCTCACCTGATCCATTTTCAGCAGAGGGCAGTAGAGGATTTAAGTCACCCGAAAAAGTATGGGTTTATCATAACAAATCCTCCTTATGGTGAGAGAATGGAAGAAAAGGAGCGGCTTCCCCGGCTCTACAGGGAATTCGGTGAGAGTTTCAGAAGGCTGGACAGCTGGTCCGCATATATGATCACAAGCTATGATGAAGCTGAACGGTATTTCGGCAGAAAGGCTGACAGGAATAGAAAAATATACAACGGAATGCTCCGTACATATTTCTATCAGTTTTCGGGTCCCAAACCGCCAAGACAGAAAAAATAGAAGGTACAGAAGATGAAGAGAAGAATTGTGTTTGCCACTGGTAATGAAAATAAAATGAAGGAGATCAGGATGATCCTTGCTGATCTGAATATGGAGGTGATCTCCATGAAGGAGGCGGGAGTCGATATTGAGATCGTGGAGGACGGAATGTCCTTTGAAGAAAATGCGGAGATCAAAGCGAGATCTGTCTCAAGAGTCCTGACGAACGATATCGTGCTCGCTGATGATTCCGGCCTTGAGATTGATTACCTGGATAAGGCGCCTGGGATCTATTCCGCGCGTTTTGCCGGCGAGGATACGTCTTACGACATAAAAAACCGCATCTTTCTTGATCGTCTGGAGGGCGTTCCGGATGAGGAGAGGACGGCACGATTTGTCTGTGCCGTCGCGGCGGTATTTCCGGACGGGACAGCGGAAACTGTGAGGGAGACCATTGAGGGCAGGATTGCCCACGAGATCTCCGGGGATAACGGATTTGGATATGATCCGATATTTTATGTGCCGGAATATGGATGTACAACGGCGGAGATGACGCCGGAGCAGAAGAACGAACTGAGTCACAGGGGAAAAGCTCTCCGTTCGATGAAAAAGATTCTGGAAAAGAAGTTCAGAGAGGGAAATTTATGAGAGTGTTGATCGTCAGTGATACACACGGCAGACACGCAGCGTTTGACCGCGCACTGGAAGAGGCGGGAAAGTTCGACATGTTTATTCATCTGGGGGATATTGAAGGCGGTGAAGATTATATAGAGGCTGTTGTGGACTGTGAAAAACATATGGTCCGCGGGAACAATGACTTTTTCTCGGATCTGCCCCGGGAAGAAGAATTTTATATCGGACCTTATAAAGTCTTCATTACGCATGGTCATGCCTATTATGTGTCCCTTGATCCCGAATATATTCTGGAAGAGGGACGAGCAAGGAAGGCTGACCTTATTATGTTTGGACATACTCATAAGCCGTATTTCTATCAGGTTGATGATATTACTGTACTGAATCCCGGGAGCCTGTCATTTCCGCGGCAGGAGGGGCGCAGGGGGAGCTATATGATCCTTGAGTTTGGAGAGGACGGAAAGCTTCAGTTTGAACAGCGGTATCTGTGAGAGGCAAGTATGCTTAATGTCTGCGAAAAAGGATAGAAAATGGTTTTATGGTATTTTCTGAAAAAGAAATGTAAAAAGAGAAAAAAATAAATAAAAAAATTGAAAAATAATGTTGACAATCAGGCGAGAGTATAATATAATAATTTTTGCGCTACGGGTTAGACAGGAACCTGAAGCGGACACCGGGGTGTGGCTCAGCTTGGCTAGAGCGCCTGGTTTGGGACCAGGAGGTCGCAGGTTCGAATCCTGTCACCCCGATATGTGCGGGTGTAGTTCAATGGTAGAACACCAGCCTTCCAAGCTGGATACGTGAGTTCGATTCTCATCACCCGCTTTCTCACAGAAATGTGAGGGCATTGCAATAGGATATTTGCATAAGAGTCTGTAGCTCAGCTGGATAGAGCAACGGCCTTCTAAGCCGTAGGTCGTGGGTTCGAATCCCCCCAGGCTCGTTATGGTGGGTATGGTGCAGTTGGTTAGCGCGCCAGATTGTGGTTCTGGATATCGTGGGTTCGAGTCCCACTACCCACCCTTTTCTTTTATATTTGAACTGGCATGCGGTGTCAGATTAAGTCTTTAATGGGCTATCGCCAAGCGGTAAGGCACAGGACTTTGACTCCTGCATTCGCTGGTTCGAATCCAGCTAGCCCAGTTTACCTGGGAGAGCCGGGAAGAAATAACTGAATATGGGCGTGTAGCTCAGGTGGTAGAGCACTTGACTTTTAATCAAGTTGTCCGGGGTTCGAATCCCCGCACGCTCAGTTTTCATAAGATACAATAAGGTATTATAGTTGATCGGATAGGAGAAGAAATTTCTCCTATCCGATTCTTGTGGAAAGATTTGCGGATATGGCGGAATTGGCAGACGCGCCAGATTTAGGATCTGGTGTCTACGACGTGCAGGTTCAAGTCCTGTTATCCGCATTGAACTAATTCCCGGGGATGTACAAAAGTTGATGTCCCTGGGATTTTTTTTTATATCGAAAAGAAAACATACAGAAGAAATGTAGTGATGTTAAAAGTCCAGCTAAGAAATGTCAAGAGGTGATATGAAAAAAGTTAAATTTTTTACAGTAGCGAAAAAAGGGGTAACCTTAACAGACCATTCCGATATATTGGATTGGTCGTGAACTAAATATTGGGAATGCCGTGTTGGTTATGCGGCTTTCCGTATCTTGTCTGGATGCTCTGCGGCAAAGCGCCTGCAGTGCTCTTCCGGGGTGATGACCTCGAAGGGTTTGTTATCCCGGAGCATGGCAAAGATGATGTTACAGATCTTATGCATGACAGCTCCCATTGCTGCTGGCTTTTTCTTGCTGGAACACTTCCGGGTGTAGTAGTCGTAAACTACAGGATTCACAGGTATGCCGCTCCCTTTATCAACCTTTACGTTATTGAGCGCGGCCATGTGAAGAACCCGTCTGGCAAGGCTGGAGCCACGCTTGGACATATGGACTCTATCGCCATTGAGTTTCCCGGACTGTTTGACAGCGGGGTCAAGCCCAAAGTAGGCGTAAAGCTTTTTGGGGGAAGAAAAAAGTTTAAAATTCCCCAGCTCTGCAATCAGGACGACTGCGCTTAAGAATCCAATCCCGCGCAGGGACTGCAGAAGGCAGATCTGATCGTAGATCAAGGTATCCTGCAGTTTCTCTACCGTCTCATGGAGCGCTTTCAGGAGTGCATCCAGATGTTTCTGGTATTCCTGGTAAGTATCGATATAAAGACGGATGCGGACAGCATTGCTTGGAAGAGCCCTGCCAAAAACAGCGGCATCCTGTGCGGCAGCGATGATGGCATCATACTTACGCAGAGCATAAGCTTCGCCAAAACGTGCGGTACTGCGGATGATATCCACAATGTCATCTTTGGAAGCGGCAAGCATGTCCTCTGGAAGAGGATAAGAGCTTAACAGCTTTAAGGAAGACTGTATGGTGACTTTGCTGAAGACCTTAGCATAAGCAGGGAAAGATACTTTCAGTTCCGCAGTGAGCTTGAGAGCAACAGCAGACTGGAGATCCTTGAAATAATAGTAATCGCGGACCAGATTTCTCAGATCGACAACGGAATCATCCGGGAGGATGGAAGTCTTGAGAGAAACGTTCAGGCCAACAAGGGCAGCCTTTTTTGAATCGAATTTATCATTATGCAGTTTCCTTATGTTGATATTTGTGCTATTCTTAGTGATGATAGGATTAATGACGGAGCAGTCAAACCCCTTATCACGAAGGAAGCACAGGAGCGGGATGTGGTAGATCCCGGTAGACTCAAGGAAGCAGCGGCTTTTGAGAGAATACGTCTCTTGTGCTTCTTTTATTTTAGTGACGGCGAGCTCTCTGGACCGGGGATCAGAATGGATGATCTTAAAGGGCTTCCCAATAAAAGAACCATTGGGGAGAGCGATGGACATCCAGGTAAAATCAGCGCCAACATCAAGACCGACAGAGAGGTAAGAAGAAACGCTGTCAATCAATGTAAGTAATCTTTTG
The DNA here is from genome assembly GCA_944377745.1 of uncultured Mediterraneibacter sp. Lineage (GTDB taxonomy): Bacteria > Bacillota > Clostridia > Lachnospirales > Lachnospiraceae > Mediterraneibacter. The sequence continues at coordinate 26,162 of CALWFV010000009.1, forward strand.
TAATGCATGATAAAAATCCTTTCCGGCAGGCATCCGTTTCCATAAGGCGGATACACAACCTAGCGGCTTATACAGGTATAGCCTGAGGCTTCCCAACCAGCCAAACCATAAATCACCACCGAATGGACAGACAGACTTTCTAAGAGGTTTCTCCGGCGTAAGGCCGGGTCCCAAGGAGGAGTCGTCAATCGCCCTGCCTCAGTGATTATACCTCATGATCAGACTTGGTGCATCATGGAAGCCACAGACACGGTAAGGAAAGAATAACTTCTGATGGAGAGGGAATCCCTCCTTCAGTTATTCATTTAGACTTTGCAACTATTAACCTGTAGTCATTATTGACTACGCCATTATTATACTAGGAGGAGTACTATGAAATCCCTTGGAATCGACATCGGAACCACGACCATCAGTGCCGCAGTCATTGACCCGGTCACAAATACAGTCCTTACCACCCGCACCGTACTCAACGACAGCTTTATCTGGACAGACAAGTCCTGGGAAAAGATCCAGGATCCGGGGAAGATCTGCGTGAAGGTTTTTGGTCTTGCGGACGAGCTTCTGGATGAGTATGAGGAAATCCACAGGATTGGTCTGACAGGGCAGATGCACGGGATCGTGTATGTGGATCGCACGGGTGAGTGCATCGGACCTCTGTATACCTGGCAGGATGAACGGGGAGCGATTCCCTGTTTCGATGGGAAAAGTATTTGTGAGATCCTTTCAGATACATATGGGATCCGGATTTATCCGGGATATGGTCTGGCAACGCATCTGTATAATCAGAAAGCAGGTCTGGTTCCGGAAAGGGCGGTGAAGATCTGTACGATCATGGATTATATCGGTATGAAGATGACAGGAAGGAAAGAACCATTCATGCACAGCAGTAATGCGGCGTCGCTTGGCATGTTTGATGTATGCGAGAGAAGCTTTATGCGGGAAATTATCCGGGATGAGGGGATTTGGGAGGAACTCCTTCCGGAAACTTCAGATGAATTTGCGTCGCTGGGCAGATACCGGGGGAGAACGGTCAGCCTGGCGATTGGTGACAATCAGGCTGGATTTCTGGGAGCAGTGGATGATATTGACCATGCAGTTCTTCTGAATATGGGAACAGGCGGACAGGTTTCTGTGTGCTCAGATATATTTTTTGAAGGACATGGGATCGAGGCGAGACCATTTCTTCCGGGAAAATACCTGCTTGTGGGTGCATCTCTGTGCGGCGGGAGAGCCTATGCCATGCTGGAGCGCTTCTTCCGGCTTTATTGTGAAGCTGCCGGGATGAAAGAGGCAGATCACTATGCGGTGATGGAACGCCTGATGGATCAGAGAATGAAAGAAACGGTTCGGGAAAAGGGGCTCAGGGTGACGACCACTTTTTCGGGAACGAGGGAAGAACCCATGAAGCGGGGGAGAATCGAGGGGATCGATGTGGATAACCTCACTCCCGGAAATCTGATCTGTGGATTTCTTGACGGGATGGCGGAGGAACTTTACGGGATGTATAAGGGGATGGTGTGCGGCGTAGAACTGTCTGCAGAGACGCTGATCCTGTCGGGAAACGGATTTCGGAAAAACCGGCACCTCAAGCGGATCGCACAGGAAAGATTCGGGATGAAGGCGGTGCTGTCAAAGTGCTGCGAGGAGGCAGCCTGTGGGGCGGCCAGAAGTGCCGGGGCAGGAGAAACCGCGTGATACGGCGCCGATATTAAGATTTCGTAAAAATTAAATTTTTGACTTGCTCATTTCATTTGATTGTTTTATACTACGTTAGTGTGAGCCTGGGCGGGGAAGGATACAGACCGGGTTCATAAGGAAGCGGTACAGAGGAGTAAGGATGACTGCTTTACACGGGAGGATCAGAGAGATGGTTGAGAAAAAAATCAAATTTGTGACGTCAGGTCAGTTGATGAGTTTTTGCAACACATGCCAGAAGATGAAGTCAGATATTGATGTAACCGATATGGCAAACAGGAATTTCCGTATTGACGGAAAATCGCTCCTGGGACTGATGTCAATCAAGCTGGGGCTGCCGATGCGCCTTATCATCAATGGAGAGGACGAAGAAATGGCACATCAGTATTTTACCAAATATGAGATGGAGTAGTCCAAAAAGAGAAAGACCGTTGTATGCCGGCGTTGTGCATACAGCGGTCTTTCTTTTTTCATCGGCGACCGTTTACAATCCCGGGATGAGCCTTTGTGCCTTTCCGGTGATTTGTTGATTCAGAGCTGTCCTGCCGGGATTTGCAGAGTGAACGTACATCCGCCGCCCTCGGTATCGCTGACGGAGAGGGGGATTTCCTGGACTTTAGCAAGGTCGGATGCGATGGAGAGGCCGAGTCCGAAATGCTCCTTGTCGCTGCGGGAGCCTTCCGCACGGTAAAAGCGGTCGAAGATCCGTTCTTTCTCCGCACTGCTCAGTCCGGGACCGTGATCTTCTACACTGAGAAATATTGTGTTTTCGCTGTTTGCGGCTTTCAGGATGACCTTTCCGGCGTTCGTTCCGGCAGTTGCTGCGTTCGTTGTTTGCGGAGAGGTGAATCCGGGGACGGCTTCATCTGAGAGATTCTGCTGCGGACTATAAGCTGCCGTGTTGTCCTGCCGCAGGCCATAGGCAGCCGCATTGTCCAGCAGGATGGTCAGGATCTGACGGCACAGATCCGGGTCTGCGTATGCGCGGGGGAGAGGTTCCTCCGGCAGCTCCAGGAGAAGGCGCCCGTTTCTCGAGTGGAAAAGAGGCTCGTAAAGCTCCAGAAGGTTCAGGAGGAGCTCATCGATCTCAAAGCAGGTCTTTTGAATGCTCAGAGTATGGCTGTCTGCGGAGGCGAGCAGGAGCAGACTTTTGATCAGGGAGCTTCCCCGCTGACATTCCTTCAGGATCGTGCGGATGAGTTTTCCGCTGTGTTCCGGTGACCTTGGAATGGCAGCGGCGCTGGCGCGGATGACGGCCAGAGGAGAGCGCAGTTCGTGGGATGCGGCGGCGACAAATTCCTGTTGTCTGGCAAAACTTTCCTCCGCCGGCAGAAGGGCATGCCTTACAAAACGTCGGCCGATCAGAAAGAGGAGCAGGATCCCGGCAGCGTCTACCAGGAGATAGAGAAGCCCGGCCATGAGAAGCCCTGTACGGGTTCCGGTCTCATCGAAAAGGAGGATCAGCTTTTTATATCCGTTTTCCTGCCGGGCGATCAGCACGGAGGCAAGGTAGGAATCATTATGCTCCCCTTTAATACGAAGGAGAGGGCTCACCGTCATTTCTGAGGAGACCGGAGCGGCGGAGGTGTTGATCCCTTCCTTACGGGCGGCGGATTCGGCGCGGGAGGTGAGGGTGCTGCGGGAGGTGGGAGTGCCGTATGCCCCATCGAAGAAAAGGGGATGCCCGTTTTCTTCGATGGAGATGAGCAGATGGTTCTGCAGTTCCAGCCGGGCAAGCTCGGAGTCGGAAAAGGAAGAATCACTCTGGAGCCTGCTGCTCAGAGTGAACAGATGATTCTGGAAAGCGGCTTCCTGCTGCCGTGAGACGGAGGAGGCATAGAAGCAGAATGCGAGGACGAGCACCAGAGACAGGATCAGCCCGGTGCTAATAGTATAGACAAAGATCAGTTTTCTTCGAAGCTGTGTGAACATGTTATCACTCCATTCGGTATCCGGTGCCGTGTACAGTTGAGATCTGTACACGGCTTTTCAGATTTCTCAGATGTTTGCGGCAGAAATAGATATAGGTATCCAGGTTGCCGTCCTCCACTGCGCCGTCCGGTCCCCAGACTCTTGTGAAGATCTGCTCCCGGTTCAGTGTCTTCTCCGGATTTCGGAGGAAAAACTCCATGAGCAGGGCTTCTCTCCTGGAGAGCTGGACCTGACCGTCAGGTCCGGAAGGCGGTGCAAGGAGCGAGAGAGTACGGGTATCTGCGTTCAGGGCGATATCTTTATAGAAAAGGGCAGCGTCCGTTTCCCGGTAAGAGCGGGGACGCCTTGTGAGAGCTCGGATCCGTGCCAGAAGCTCTTCTGTGTCATAGGGTTTTACCAGATAGTCGTCCGCCCCGGCGTCCAGCCCGTCAATCCGGTCGCTGACAGCGTCCAGCGCAGTAGTAAGGATAACGGGAGCAGAGATCGTGTTTTTCCTCAGAGAGCGGAGGATGGAGAGTCCGTCAATCTCCGGCAGCATTCGGTCCAGAAGGATCAGGTCATAGGAATCCTTCATTGCGCAGTAGAGCGCCTCGGTCCCGGTATGGCAGCAGTCGACGGTATAACTGCTTGCGGTAAGCTGCAGGCTCAGCGCCTGGCACAGCTCACGGTCGTCTTCTATAATTAATATATGCATAATATATTACCTCCAGCAGAAACAGTATACCAGACAAATCTCAAAGAAATCTTTAAAAATCTGTGTCTGTCTTAAAAGATTTTTTGAGATTTGTCCGGTATAGTTATAACACAGAAAATGATGAAGGAGGTTTTGACATAGTATGAAGAAGATAACAGCAATGATCCTGGCGGGAGTGCTCGCCGCGGGAATGGTCTCGGGATGCAGTTCCGGGACGGAAGGAGAGGGCGGCGCCTCCTCCGGAAAAGGAAGATATGTGGAGGAAGACTTGGAACTTCCTCTCGCTGATACGGAACAGGCGATAAACTTCACAAGATCCGGGGAAGGAAATCCTCTGCTTTTCGCGAGCGACGGCACCCAGGTCGTCCGGTATGAATACCGGGAGGGAAAATGGGAGAGGACGGAGCTTATATGGACAAGGAGCCTGGTGACAGGGGATGCAGTTACCTTTGAAGACGCTGAGGAGACGGCAGACGGGATGCAGTATATCATGACGGTGGACAACGATACGATGCAGTGTACTCTTTTCCGGCAGGCGGCGGATCAGGCGGAAGCCGGCGAGGGAGAGAAAGTAGAACTCTCTTATCTGGAGACGGAAGCGGCGTACGGATATCCGCTCGTGTATGACATAGCGGTGGATCCCTCCGGAAATTACTGGCTGATGGATCTGATGCAGGGAATGGTCCTGGCAGTGGATGGAGAGACGGATGAAACGCTTCTGGAGGTCCCGGCTGAGTTAAGCCTCGTTTCATCCCAATCCCAGAAGATGCTGTTTCAGAGAGAAGACGGAAAGATCGCCTTTGCCACGGGAGAGGGAGAGTACACGATCTATGACAGCGCGTCTATGGAAGAGGTGGGAAGCCTGAATACAGACTGTTCTACTGAAAACGGATATGCTCTGGCAGCGGTCGGGGAGGACTGGTATCAGATCTCTTCGGACGGCATCAGCAGGATGCAGGATGGAAATGATATCGAAGAGATCATCATGGACGGGAACAGCGGTGCTATGGGCTCGCCGCTCAATACAGTCAACGGCATGGTTCCGATGGGAGACGGGGAGTTCCTTGCGCTTTATTCGCAGACAGACAGCGGGGCATACAGCCTGGAGCATTATGTATATGACGAGGATGTGCCTTCTGTCCCGGAACAGACCCTCACCGTGTTCGGACTGACCAAAAGCGATACCGTACAGCAGGCGATCACTCAGTTCCAGAAGGCGAACCCGGACGTGCAGGTAGAGTTCAGTTCTCTTGGCAAAGCCGGAAATGAAGTGACAACGGAGGATATCCGGACACTGAACACGGAACTGCTGAGCGGGAACGGCGCGGACGTTCTTCTGCTGGACGGGCTCCCGGCGGATTCTTACATAGAAAAAGGAATGCTTGAGGACCTGACAAATCTTTACGGCGAAATCGCGGATTCGGCAGATTATCTGGAAACCATCATGGAGAACACAGTACAGAGCGACGGAAAGATCTACGGGCTGCCGGTAAAGTTCAGTGTGCCCCTCATGTTTGGAAACCAGGATACGGAGCATGCCCTTGATAGTCTTGACAGCCTGACCGCGTATCTTGAGAAGAATCCGGATGCGGATATCTTCGGCCCTGCAAAGAGCAGCTATATCCGTGACATGCTCTTTATCCTCTATCAGGATGAGGTCATGGGAGAGGACGGAAAGATCGATACACAGGCACTGGAAAAACTGCTCCTGACAGTGGAGAAGATTGCGGAAAACTCCGGAGAAGAGGGGGACGTCTCCTATCTGGCGGAAGACAGTGTGGGACTGGTTTCCCCGTTTGCGGCAAATGAAGACGGGCTGGATGTGATGAGCAATGCGGATGCGGTGGGGACCACGGATGTGGGAAGCCTGTCATCCATGATGGTTCCTTATGCGGTGATGAGGCAGGCAGGACTGGAGCCGGAGACAGTACGGAACATGTACCATCCTCTGGGGACCGTGGGAATCAACAGTGCCTCCGGACAAAAGGAACTGGCGGAGGAGTTTGTGAAATATCTGTTTTCGGATGAGATACAGTCAGCGGCACTGATTGACGGATTTCCGGTCCTTCTGTCCGCACTGGACGGAAAGGTACAGGAGGCGGCTGCGGCTTCCGGGAACTTTGCGGCTTCGGTAGCGGTGTCGGGAGAGGACGGCATAGATATGGAACTGGTCGCTTCCTATCCGGAGGAAGAAGAAGTGCGCGCGTTTACGGAACTGTGCCGGACTCTGGATACACCGATGGAACAGAACCGGATCGTGTGGAACATCTATCAGGAAGAGGCAGACAGTTTTATGGAAGGAAGCGCAGGAGCTGATGAGGCAGCGAAAAATATCGCACAGAAGGTGGATACTTATCTGGCGGAACAGGAATAAAAAACAGTGGAAGGGACTTCTGTTCCTGATCCCCAGCCTTCTGGGAACGGGCGGGTTTGTCTTCCTGCCCTTCCTGGATGTGATCCGTCGCTCTTTTTTCCGGGCGTCGGGAACCGGGTTCGTGGGACTGGCAAACTATGAGGCGGTGCTTGGAAACGAGGCGTTTTGCATGGCGGTTAAGAATACGGCGAGGTTCCTGTGTATCTGTCTGCCTCTGCTCCTCGGACTGTCCCTTCTGACAGCAGTGCTGGCCGGGCAGGTACTCAGGGTGAGCGGGCTGCTAAAGAGCGGCTTCCTCATCCCCATGGCAGTCCCGGCAGCGTCAGCGGTGGTGTTCTTCCGGCTCATGTTTGACAAAAACGGCTGGGTGAACGGGGCACTTCAGGCATTTGGCATGGAAGGACAAGACTGGCTCAATTCAGAAAATGCCTTTGCAGTATTGATAGCATGCTATGTATGGAAGAATCTTGGATATGATATGGTACTCTGGATGGCGGGACTCTCTTCCATTCCGAAGGAGCAGTATGAGGCGGCGAGAGTCCAGGGGGCAGGGGAGCTGCAGTGTTTCCTTTACATTACCCTGCCGCAGCTCAAAGAGACTGCCTTTGTGACGGCGCTCCTGTCCTTTGTCAACGGGTTCCGCGTGTTCCGGGAGGCCTATCTGATCGCGGGAGATTACCCTCATGAGAGCATCTATATGCTGCAGCACCTGTTCAACAACTGGTTCACAAACCTTGATATTCAGAAAATGACGGCGGCCGCTGTCATGCTTGTCATAGTCACGGGAGGCGTATTGCTTGGAAACGATATCTGTACGGAACATTTCAGGAGACGGGAAGAGGGGACAGAGGAGTCCGGAAAAAGGAGAGAAGCGGGAAGAAAAGCAAAAAGAAAAAGAGCAGAGATCACGAAAGGTTAGGGCGGAGATGCTGGTGAGAACTGTGGTCACGGTGTTGCTGGTCCTGATGGTATTTCCGCTTTTTGTTCTCGTGACGGACTCATTTCTGGGAAGCCGGGAGATCCTGGAACGGTTCGGACCGGTCCTGGCAGGGACGGAAGGGCAGGCGGAGTTTGTGCTGTTCCCGCAGTATCCGACACTGAGAGCCTATGTACAGCTTCTTCTGGACTCCCCGGAATTTTTTACCGCGTTCTGGAATTCGGTGTTTCAGACCGGAATGATCCTTGCAGGTCAGCTCATTGTGGCGGTCCCGGGAGCCTGGGCCTTCGCCAGATACCGGTTCCCGGGAAGAAGGGCGATGTGGTTTCTCTATATGCTGCTCATGATCCTTCCCTTTCAGGTCACCATGGTGTCGGGATATTTCGTGCTCAGCGCGGTCCATCTGATGGACACCCACTGGGCGGTCATCCTTCCGGGAATCTTTTCTACCCTTCCTGTCTTTATACTGAAAAAGACATTTTCCGCGATTCCGCGGGAGATCCTGGAAGCGGCGGAGGTGGACGGCGCAGGGGAACTGAGGATCTTTCTTCTTATCGGTATCCCTCTCGGAAGATCAGGAATCTTTTCCATAATGATCCTGGGATTTCTGGAATACTGGAACGCCATTGAACAGCCGATGACATTTTTAAGGACAGAGTCGCTGATGCCCCTTTCTCTCTATCTGCCGGATATCTCGACGTCGGATGCCGCAGTGTCGTTCGCGGCGTCCATTGTCATGCTCCTTCCGGCTCTGCTGCTCTTTTTCTTCGGGCAGGAGTATCTGGAGCAGGGGATCGCGGCGTCCGGGATCAAAGAGTAAAAACCGGCAGGGAACCGCGGTGTCCGGGATCAAAGAGTAAAAAAACAGGAGGAAAAAGCAGGATGACCAGAAGAGAATACCGGAAAAAGAAGGCGGGAAAAGAGAAAAAGTGGTTTCAGAAAAAGACGGCGTTGAAGGTCTTTGGGGGATTCTTTGCGCTGATGGCGGCGTGTACTGTGCTCTCGAGAGCGGCCGCCTCTGTCCTGGTCGCCCAGGTTGAGGTGGAAAGTCCCACAGGGGGAACAGTCACCAGTACGTTTGAGGGGCAGGGAGAGGTTGTACCGTCTGATGAAAAACAGGTCTTCCTCTGGGCAGAGCAGCAGGTGGAGAAAAGCGCGGCTCCGGGGACTGCAGTGAAGAAGGGGGACTGTCTTGTCCAGTTCCGGATGGAATATCTGGAGAAGAGCATTGATGAAAAGAACTCTGAGATCGATCAGCTGAAGCTTCAACTGGAGCAGCAGGAGGTGGCGGCCAGGGGAAGCAGCTATGTCTCTTCCGCGGACAGTGCGGCGAGGACGCTGGATTTGGCAAAAGCTCAGCTTGATGCGGCGTCGGAGAAAGCGGATCAGGCACAGGCTGCATATGACAGCTATGCAGGAGAAAGTGAGGAAGAAGAAAACGAGGAGGAAAGGCAGGCGCTTGAAGAGGCACTGCAGGCAGCGCAAAACGAGCGGGACGCAGCGGCTCAGGCTGTGGACGAAGCCCAGAATGCATATGAGGATGCGGCGGCACAGGACGCAGCACAGGAAGCGAATAATGCCAGCGCCATGGAGTCGGCACGCCTTGCCGGGGAAGAGATCCAGGTCCAGATCGATGATGCTCAGAAGGAACTGGACGTGCTGGAGGAATATCAGGCAGCGGAGGGAAGACTCTGCGCGGAGGAGGACTGCGTGGTGCTGGAAAACAGTGTGGCTGACGGGAATGTCACCACCGGGGCGGAAGTGATCGTCACGGGAAGCGGAGAATGGCTTTTGCGGGGGAGTCTTGATGAAGACAGCCGGAAGAGGATCCGGGAAGGCGGAAAGGCTTCGGTCAGCATGGATTCCGGAGAGAGAGCCCTGGACGTAGAGATCCGCTCTGTGGATACAGGAGAAGGCAGCGGGAATACAGGAGGAAGTACCAGCGGGAATGCCGGGGGAAACAACGCGGCAGAAAGCGGAGGCTCGGAAAGTGGAAGCTCGAGCAGTGGAAATTCAGGAAGCAGTGGCAGCGGGACAGGTGGAGGCCCTGCCGGTTCCGCCGGCGTCTGGTATGCACCGGTGCCGGAGGGGACGGAGGTAAGCTATGGGGATACATTTACGTGGAAAGTACAGGTCCCGTCAGAACAGAACTACGACTGCAAGATTCCTCTCACGGCGCTCCGGGAGGACAGTCAGGGAAATTACTGTCTGATCGTGAGCGAGGAATCCTCGGCGCTGGGAACGGTCCAGAAGGCGGAGCGGGTTCCTGTCACTGTGCTGGAGAAGAACAGTGAGGAGGCCGCGGTGGATTCGGTCCTGGAGAAGACAGACCAGGTGATCGTGGGATCGGAAAAATATGTGGAAGAAGGTGACCAGATACGAATAAAAGGATAAAATATGCGGGAATCGGACTGGGCGCGGGCATCCTTGCCCTGGCTGCGGCAGCAGTGATCTCCTGGCTGATCTGGCTTCACGGGTTTTCAGATTATCTCTCGGTCACTTTTGAAGAGCCCTCTGCTACATATGAAGGATTCCGGAATTTTCAAGAGAGCAGTGACGCAGAGAAATTTACCTCGGCTGCATTGTGGAATAAGGTGGGAGAAAGAGAACTGATCCTGGAAAGCACAGAACGGAGGAGCCGGGCGTCGGTCTATGGGATGAGAGGGCAGCTTCAGGCTGTGTTCGGGAATACGCTGGCAGCAGGGCGGTATTTTGCGGACGGAGAGGAAGCGGTATGCCTTATCGACGAGAAAACTGCGAGGGAACTGTTCGGAAGCCGGGATGTGACAGGGCGTGAAGTTCTTCTTGACGGAGAAAAAATACAGGTTGTGGGAATCCTGCAGGGGAACCGTGGCGTCTGCGTGATCCCTGCAGGGGAGGATGAAATGTTCTGCGGCGTTACTGTGAGGAAACAGAAGGCGGAACAGTCCTCGGATACGGCGGTATCACTGATCGGCTCATATATGCAGGGGACGGCGGAACGTATCGCGGACGGTCAGCTTTACTATATCCTTGCTCTTTTGAAGACGGCGGGGATCCTGACAGCGGCCACGGTCATTCCGGCGGTCCTGCTGATCATGGTGAAGGAGAGAAGGCTGGCAGGAGCGGCAGTCCTTGCCGCGGGAGTTCTTATCCTCGCGGTCATTACTGTACAGATCCCGGTAGGGAGTGATTACCTTCCTACATACTGGTCGGATTTTGATTTTTTCGGAGAACTGCAGGAGGAGAAGGCGGGGCAGATTGAAAGCTTAAAGGCGCACCAGGAGTTCTGGCATGAGGAGGGATTCCTGAGAGTGAAGGCGGTGGACTGGACGGAAGTGTTTTAGAACTGTTTTTACAGGTGATTTGAAACCGCTCTTAAACTTCAGAGAAAGGATGGATATTTAGAAGAAATTCTGTTAGAATGTGAGACAGCAGAGCAAAACGGGGTGATGGGATGACGATAGAACAGATATTGGAAGAGATTGTCAGGCTTTGTCAGAATCATTCGGCATCAGAGGTAATCCTGTTCGGTTCAAGGGCAAAGGGAACGTACAGGGAGCGAAGTGATATTGATATTGCCGTTGCAGGAGCCTCTGAGTTTGAAGGTCTGAGGGAGGAAATCGAAAGTCTTCCCACTCTGTACACGGTTGACCTTGTAAATCTGGACGAATGTAATAATCAGATGCTTTTGGAGGATATTGAAAGGTATGGACGAGAAATTTATAAAGCGATATAGATCTTTCTGCAATTCTCTTGATTCTCTTGCAGAGGCGAAAGAGCGGGATATGAATGATTCCTTTGTCCTGAGTGGAACAAGCGCAAAATTCAGCACAACCTTTGATCTTGCGTGGAAAGTGATGAAAGACATACTGGTGCAGCACTATGCCATATCCGGGTTCGTGGCGGGATCGCCCCGGGAGGTACTCCGGGAAGCGTTCAAGGCGGAGATGATCAGCGGGGATGTGTGGATGGAGATGCTGAAGATCAGAAATCAGCTTGCACACGACTATGATGGAGAGATTGTGAAGAAATATTGCGTAAAGATCACGGATGTATATATTGACAAATTCTATGAATTCAGAAAAAGAACGGAGGAAGTGATCCCATCGGTGAAGGGATGAGCCTGTGGTTCGCCACTATTATAAAAGGAAACAGAACAGACTGCTGTCCGCATGAAAATATGACGGAAAGCAGCCTGTTCTGTTTATTTTGTGCGATAAGCCCAGCAAGTGGCTGCCGTGCTTGCACGAGCAGGCATTTGCTGAGCGCTGTATTGCAGCGGCCAGGGGAAGACCTTCTCCCCTGGCCGATTATCTTTGCCGGGAGAAGGGAGACATTTTCCCGCCTTCGTAGTGCTGAAGGAGAAAGAAGGCTACAATGGACGCGCACAGTTCTCCTACAGGAAACGACGCCCAGACTCCGACTGCCCCGAAAAAGCGGGACAGGATGAAACTTAAGGGAATGGTGATCACAAACTGGCGGAGCAGGGAGATGATCAGGGAATTTCTTCCGTTTCCCAGCGCCTCAAAGGTCCCGGAGTAGATCACGCCTATGGTGGAGACCAGGAAACCGAGGCAGATGATACGCAGTGCCGTGATCCCCGCGGACATCAGAGCTTCATCCGCGTCAAACAGCGAGAAGATGGGCCCCGGGATCAGCAGCGAGAGCAGCGTACCGGTCAGCATCAGGGCTGCGGCGCAGACAAGGCTGTACCGGATCGTGGTGCGTACCCGTTTCTCCTCCCCGGCGCCGTAGTTATATCCGATAATGGGACGCATGCCCTGGACAATTCCGTTGGTGGGCATATAGATGAATGTCTGCAGTTTGAAGTAGACGCCCAGGACGGCAACATAAACCTCGGAGAATGTTGCCAGAATACTGTTCAGAATACTGATCAGGACAGAGGGGAGCAGCATCATGATACTGGACGGGATCCCCACACTGTAGATCTGCCGGATGATCTTCTTGTCGAACTTCAGATATTTTGGATGGATACGGACCGCATAGGGCTTCCTCAGGTAGACTACGATGTAGAGGAGGAAGGCGCCAATCTGTCCGATGACCGTGGCAATCGCCGCGCCGGCTACGCCCAGCGCCGGAAATCCTAGAAGTCCGAAGATCAGGATCGGGTCCAGGATAATATTGATGATACATCCCACGCTAAGGAGGTACATGGTGATCTTCATCTGCCCGATGCCCTGAAAGATTTTTTCAAATGCAATCTGAAGGAGAGAGCCGAAGGAGACGCAGAGTACGATGTAGGTGTAGTCGCATGCGTCACTTAACACTTTCGGGCTGTCAGTGAACAGCGAAAGAAACGGTTTTGTCACGAAGATGCCGAGCAGGATGAACAGGATACAGTGGAACACGGTCAGTGCCACACCGATGGTGGCAGAGCGGTCCGCTCCCTCCTGGTCGCCTCTTCCGAGACAGATAGAGATGGCGGAACTGATTCCCACACCAATGCCCACTCCCACGGAGACAATGGCATTCTGGAGCGGATAGGCAAGGGAGACCGCGGTCAGCGCGTCTGTTCCCAGCCGGGAAACATAGATACTGTCAACGATATTGTAGAGTGACTGGATCAGCATGGAGAGCATCATGGGCACGGACATGGAGATCAGCAGGGAAAAGACCGGACGGGTCTTCATAAATGAATTTTCTCTTTCTTCCATAATAGATATGATTTCCTTTCCAAACAAACAAAAAAAGCCATATGCCTGTTTGAATTCTGAAACAGGAAAACCATATGACTTTTGTCTGTTTTATTTATCTGCGGTGATTATGATAGCACAGGGCGGCAGGGAAAGTCAATGAAAAAAGGGAAGGCCAGCTCTGAAGATGTGATGTGAGGATTTAAGGATTTCGGAATAATTCCAAATATGATAGAATCAGAGCAAACGTTTTAGCATACAGGAAAGAAGGACCTCTCAGCAGCATCGAAGAGGAAGGAAATGTACTATGAGGATCAAATTAAAAGAAATCGCAGAAGAACTGGGGATATCTCCGGCGACAGTTTCACTTGCTGTCAATGACCGTCCGGGGATCAGCGAAAAGACAAAGGAAAAGATCTTGGCATATATTTGTTCTAAAGAGAAAAAGGATAGAGAACAGGAATGGAATCCGGCAGGATCCGGGGGTGCTGTTGCCATGATCAATTATCTGAAAAACGGTATCATCCTGAACCGGAGCGGGAAAAATCATCCTGTTCTGGAGCAGATCAAAAAAGAGGTGAGGGCAGGCGGATATGATTTTGTTTATCTTACGTTCAATGAGAAGATAAACAGGATCCAGGATCTGATCCGGGAGTGCAGGAACCGTGATGTGAAAGGAATCTATATTATGGCGGCTGAGATGAGCAAAGCAGATATTTATCCTTTCCTGGAGTTGAAGATTCCCATTGTGACCGGGGATAACCTGTTCTATGAAGAAGGAATTGACAGCTTCCTTATTGACAACCGGGAGGGAATACGCCGGGGTGTGGATTATCTGGTGGATAAAGGGCACAGCCATATCGTATATCTGGCGGAGAATATTGATATTTTTAATTTTATTGAGCGCCGCGAGGCCTTTGTCCTGGAGATGGCAAAACGCCAGTGCGGGGATGCGTCAAACCGCATCCGTCATCTCGGGAATAATGTGGATGAAGTATATGAGGCCATGCGCAGCTACATTGATGAAGGATTAAAAGGGACGACAGCGTTTGTTCTGGAGAGTTCCGTCATCTCCCTGGGGGTGGGAAAAGCACTGCTGGAGCGGCAGATACGCATCCCCAGAGACATTTCACTGCTAGGGTTCGATGCGCTCCCGCCGGTAAGTCTGCCGGGGATCGATCTTACTCTGGTTAAGGGGACACATTCCAAACGGCATCTGGCGGCAATACAACATCTGATGCGCTATATCCGGGATGAAAATGAGGAGATCATGAGAGTATATTATAAGACCCGGATGATAGAAGGAAGCAGTGTATTTGACAAAACCAAATATATTTACAGATAAAAAGATTCTGGCCGGAGAAGACGTGCAGAGGCGTTCGTGCTTTTCCGGTTTTTCATTTTTTAAAGAAATTTTAAAAATCCGTTTATTTGCACAAATCAAACGGCTGTTTTTTGCACAAAATGACCGGAATTTCTCGAAAAGTGAGAAAAAACGGAAGGGGATTGAGGGGAAAATAAAAAAATGCTAATGTGTACTCACAGAAAAGAAGCGCGCTTTGAATCTTAAAAAGTTATCTGCAATGGAGGAAATATTATGGCTAAGAAAGATTATTCACAGTTGTCGAAAGACATTGTGAAATATGTGGGCGGAAGCGATAATGTAAATTCGCTTTTTCATTGTGCGACACGACTCAGGTTCAAAGTGAAAGACCACGGGAAAGTTGACAAGCAGAATCTGGAGCAGCTGTCAGGTGTTATTACTGTGATCGACAGCGGCGGGCAGATTCAGGTCGTGATCGGAAACCATGTGGCGGATGTCTACGAAGCGGTGATCCAGAACACAGACATCAGCCAGGAAAGAGAACAGGAGCAGGATCAGAGCTCGGGAAGCGGCAACCCGCTGAATACTTTTATGGAGACGATTTCCGGTATCTTTGCTCCGGTGCTTGGAGCCATGAGCGGAGCCGGTATGCTCAAGGCGCTTCTTATCCTGTGCACTACCTTTGGATGGCTTACTGCGGATATGGGAACCTATCGTATCCTTTATGCTGCGGCAGACGGAGTGTTCACATTTATTCCTGTATTTCTCGCATATACAGCAGCGAAGAAATTTAATGCAAATCAGTTTGTATCCGTGGGAATCGCGGCAGCTCTTTTATATCCGGATCTGACCGCGGCATATTCTGCAGGGGAAGCACTGACTTTTCTGAAGATTCCGGTGGTACTGGTAAGTTATACGTCTTCTGTGATTCCGATCATCATTTCGGTCTATGTGCTGTCGAAGCTGGAGAAAGTGCTGAAAAAAGTGGTCCCGGATATATGTAAGACGTTCCTGACGCCTCTGCTGAGCCTGCTTATCATGGTGCCGGCAACTTATCTTGTCATTGGCCCCATAGCGGATACAGTCGGGAAACTTCTCGCATCCGGTTATACAGGTCTGGTAGCACTCAATCCGGTGATCGCCGGAGGCCTGCTGGGACTGATCTGGCCGGCAGCGGTCATGTTCGGCGTGCACTGGGGATTTGTGCCGATCGTCATGAACAATATCGCGGAGTATGGACGTGATACATTGTTTGTCATTACAGGTCCGAATAACATGGCCCAGGCAGGAGCCACACTCGGTGTCTTTTTGAAGACAAAGAACAAAGAGATCAAAGAGCTTGCAGGTCCGGCTGCGCTTTCAGCAGTCCTGGCAGGAATCACAGAGCCTGCAATCTATGGTGTGACACTCCGCTTTAAAAGGCCGTTCTTTATCGGCGCTGTATTTTCAGGAATCGCAGGAGCCATTGTTGCAGCCGCAGGAACAGGAGCTCCAACTCTCCTTGGAACCAGCCTGCTCACTCTTCCGGGATATATCGGCGTGGGATTTGTCGGATTCCTGATCGCATGTGCGATCGCTTATTTCGGAGCTGCAGCAGTGACATATTTCTTCGGATATAGTGATGACATGCTTCCGAAAAAGAAAGAAAATGAGAAAGAGGCCGTGGTAACTACGATAAAAAAGGATGAAGAGATCAAAACACCTGTAAGCGGAAAAGTCATCTCCCTGTCAGAAGTAAAGGACGAAGCGTTTTCAGGCGGAGTCCTTGGTCAGGGCGCAGCAGTAATTCCGGATAACGGAGAAATCTGCGCGCCGTGTGATGGAACGGTAACTGTGATGTACCCGACCGGACATGCGGTAGGAATCTTATCTGACGGAGGAGCTGAGATCCTGATCCATATCGGAATGGATACAGTGTCTCTTGAAGGAAAACACTTTGACGTACGTGCTGTGCAGGGACAGAAGGTAAAGGCCGGAGATGTCCTTGTCGTGGCAGATCTGGATGCGATCAGGGCGGAGGGGCTGGACATCACGACTCCGGTGATCGTTACGAATACAGAAGACTACCTTGAGATCAGACAGGCTGCGCCGGGGAATATTGAACGAGGTGAAACTATTCTGAACTGTATATCAAAGTAAAAACGGAGGATGACCAGTGGGAAAATTAGAGATAGACAACAATAAGAGCAATTTTTTGCTGGACGGCAGACCGTTCTTCTATCTGGCGGATACGATCTGGAGTGCTTTTACAAATATCACTCTGGAAGAATGGGAGTATTATCTGAGACGGCGGAGAGAGCAGGGATTTACAGTTCTGCAGATTAACACACTGCCGCAGTGGGACCGCTGTATGTCGGATACTGGTTTATATCCTTTTGCCACGGAGAATGGATACAAATTTGATTTTACCAGATGGAATGACGGTTATTATGAAAATGCAAGGAAAATGTGCCGAATGGCTGTCGAACAGGGATTCCAGCTTGCGCTGATCGTTTTATGGCTGAATTATGTCCCGGGGACGTGGGGAAGCAAAATGACAGACATTAATGTGATGCCGGAAGAATTTGTGGAGCCGTATACTGCACGTGTCGTAAAAGAATTCGATGAATTTCAGCCGATCTATGTGATCAGCGGGGATACGGATTTTGACAGCACGGAGGCGGTGTCTTACTACAGGACAGCGCTGGATACAGTGTGCAGACTGAGCCCGGAAACACTGAAAACAATGCACATTAAACGCGGGTATGATGTGATACCGGAAGAGTTCATTGATAAACTTGATTTTTACATGTTCCAGTCAGGGCATAACAGGGATGCCCAGGATATGGCTTATATCCTGCCGGAAAGAATCAGGGAAAAATATCCGGAAAAGCCTGTGCTCAACTCGGAGCCGTGCTATGAGCAGATGGGGTACAGCAGACAGAAGTATGGAAGATTTCATGCAGAGGATATCCGGAAGGCCGCGTGGTCAAGTATTCTTTCCGGCGCCTGTGCCGGAGTGACATACGGTGCGCACGGGATCTGGAACTGGCAGAAGATAAATAAACCGGCAAATCCCATACTGGGAGAGGGGTTCGACTCGCCGTTCCCGTGGGAGGAAGCAATCCAGTTTCCCGGTGCGTGGGATTATGGATTTATCCGCAGCTTTTTGTCAGACAGAAATATAAGAAAACTGATTCCGGCAAATGGACTGCTGGATAACAGTACTCCGGAGATTCGTATGGCTCAGACAGAGGACGGGAGATTTCTTCTATATCTGCCGTACAGTACGACAATAAAAATAAGAAAAGAACTGCCGGGATGTACGGTGAAGGCGTTTGACCTGGATACCGGAAAGATGGCATGGACAGACAGCAGCGTGAGAGAAGGAAATACGGTTATCGAGATGCATCCGTTTCACAGCGATGCTCTGCTGCTTGTAGAACAGGAGATCAGATAGGGAGGTATTACTTATGGGAACATTTCCGGAAGGGTTTCTCTGGGGAGGAGCAGTGGCTGCGAACCAGTGTGAAGGGGCATACGATGAGGATGGAAAAGGACTCAGCGTGCAGGATGTCCTGCCTCACGGGATCAGAGGGGAGAGGACAGAAGCGCCGACATCTGATAACATGAAGCTGAGAGGGATAGATTTTTATCATCGGTATCGGGAAGATATCCGTCTCTTTGCAGAGATGGGATTT
Source organism: uncultured Mediterraneibacter sp. (assembly GCA_944377745.1). Lineage (GTDB taxonomy): Bacteria > Bacillota > Clostridia > Lachnospirales > Lachnospiraceae > Mediterraneibacter. The sequence continues at coordinate 44,434 of CALWFV010000009.1, forward strand.
AAGGTGTTCCGTACATCGATCGCATGGAGCCGCATTTTCCCAAACGGAGATGAAGATCGGCCCAACGAGGCGGGGCTGGAGTTTTATGACAGAGTATTTGATGAGTGCCATAAATATGGGATCGAACCGCTGGTGACGATTTCGCATTATGAGACTCCGCTGCATCTCGCCGAGAAATATAATGGATGGACAGACCGTCGTATGATCGGGTTTTATGAGACATATGTCCGGACTATATTTGAGAGGTATAAGGGAAAAGTAAAATACTGGCTCACTTTTAATGAGATCAACTCTATCTTGCATGCTCCGTTCATGAGCGGGGGAATCTCGGCACCGGCTGACACGCTGACAGAACAGGATTTGTATCAGGCAGCGCACCATGAACTGGTAGCCAGTGCGCTGGCGACAAAGATTGCTCACGAGATCATGCCGGATGCAAAAATAGGCTGCATGATTCTGAGTATGCCTACATATCCGCTTACACCGTCGCCGGATGATGTGATCGCTGTGATGGAAGCAGAACATAAGAATTATTTCTTTGGTGATGTTCATGTGCGGGGAAGATACCCGGGTTATATGAAACGCTATTTCAGAGAAAATGGGATTGAGATAGAATTTGCTCCCGGTGACGAAGAAATCCTGAAGAATACAGTGGATTTTGTGTCGTTCAGTTACTATATGAGCTGCTGTGCGTCCGCAGATGAGGCGAAACAGAAGCGTGGAAACGGAAATCTTCTAGGAGGCGTGCCGAATCCGACTTTGAAGGCCAGCGAATGGGGATGGCAGATCGACCCGAAAGGTCTTCGGTATGTTTTGAATATGTTCTGGGACCGTTATCAAAAACCGTTGTTTATCGTTGAGAATGGTCTTGGCGCTGTGGACATCCTGACAGAGGACGAACATGGGAACAAAACGGTGAAAGATGACTATAGAATACAGTACCTTCATGATCATCTTGTGCAGGTTGGCGAGGCGATCAAAGACGGAGTGGATGTCATGGGATATACTTCCTGGGGATGTATTGACCTTGTCAGTGCGTCCACTGCAGAGCTGAAGAAACGCTATGGATATATTTATGTAGACCGGAATGACGACGGAAGCGGTACGATGGAAAGATATCGGAAGAAATCATTTTACTGGTATAAAGATGTGATCGCGTCAAACGGGGAAAATCTATGAGATTTGTCAGGAACGCGGTGACGTGACATGACAAAATGAATGGTCTAATGAAATAAGCGAAAACGTGCGGTAGATGAGAGGAAAGCTCATGTACCGCACGTTGTTTTACGAGATAATTCAGGCAAGCGGCTGCCGTCCGCCTCCAGAAGGGAGATCAGAGGATCCCCAGATGCTCCAGCAGGATCTTTAACCCCAGCAGGATAAGGATCACGCCTCCGGCCAGCTCTGCTTTGGATTTGTACCTTGTTCCAAATACGTTTCCGATCTTTACGCCGATGGCGGACAGGGTGAATGTCGTGACCCCGATAAAGGATACTGCTGCGAGCAGGTGCACGTTGAGAAAAGCGAAGGTGATCCCCACGGCAAGGGCGTCGATGCTGGTGGCTACTGCGAGAAGGAACATAGTCTTTATGTCCAGAGATTCATTTTCTTCTTCGCATTCACCGGAACAGGCTTCCTTGATCATATTTGCACCGATGATCCCCAGCAGAATGAACGCGATCCAGTGATCGATGGCTGTGATCTTATCCCGGAACTGGACGCCCAGAAAATAGCCGAGTGCAGGCATGAGGGCCTGGAAACCTCCGAACCAGAACCCTACGATCAGAGTTTTTTTCACGGTAATCTTCGGCATGGCCAGCCCCTTACAGACAGAGACGGCAAAAGCGTCCATGGACAGTCCCACTGCCAGAATAAAAAGTTCGATCAATCCCATTGTTTTTTCTCCTTTGTGATAAAATAAAAAAAGCAGGCGCTTTGCTGCACCTGTCGGATAAAACATGTACAGCAAAACACTGTACATGAGTCTCATTATTTAAGATAAGCCAGATCCGCCGCGGATCAGTATGTTGACTTACCACGTAAGGAATACGTCAATTACTCCCTCATGAACTGATAACATGTTATCATTAAGGGCAGGAGAAGGCAAGAAAAATCTTCCGTGTATGGGAAAAAATACAGAGATTTCGTTACTGTTCACAGTCCGGTTTCGGACTTGACAGCAAGTGCTTTTGTGCAAGCACAACGCATTTGCTGGCAAGTCTGAAATGGCTGTGAATAGTAACGAGGTTTTCCGTTCACACTCTTGACATATTTTGCTGATAAGATATAGGGTAAAATCAAAAGTGCGGATACAGAGAGGAGAGAGGCAGATGGAGAATATAAAGATACTTGTGGTAGATGATGAGAGCAGGATGAGGAAGCTGGTAAAGGACTTTCTCACAAGGGAAGGATATACGGTTCTGGAAGCCGGAGACGGGATGGAAGCAATGGATATTTTTTATGAGGATAAGGATATTGCCCTTATCATCCTGGATGTAATGATGCCCAAGATGGACGGCTGGCAGGTCTGCCGGGAGATCAGGGAGTCCTCAAAGGTGCCGATCATCATGCTGACCGCGCGGTCGGAGGAACGGGATGAACTGCAGGGATTTGACCTTGGCGTGGACGAGTACATATCCAAGCCCTTCAGCCCGAAGATCCTTGTGGCGAGAGTCGATGCGCTCCTGAGAAGGACACTCGGAACAGACGGCGGAGATATCCTGAGCGCAGGGGGGATCACGATCGACAAGGCGGCCCATATCGTGAAGATTGACGGCAAGCCGATCGAATTGAGTTTCAAGGAGTTTGAACTTCTGGCTTATTTCGTGGAGAATCAGGGAATCGCACTGTCCAGGGAGAAGATCCTGAACAATGTCTGGAACTATGATTATTTCGGCGATGCGAGGACGATCGATACCCATGTGAAGAAACTGAGGAGCAAACTGGGAGACAAGGGCGAATATATCAGGACCATATGGGGGATGGGCTATAAATTCGAGGTGGAATAACAGATGAAGATGAGATTTTCGCTGAGCCGGCAGATGACTGTGATCTTTGTCGGTCTGCTGGTCTTTATACTGGGAGCGGTCTTTATCGTAAATACAGGATTTCTGGGGCAGTATTATCTCTCGCACAAAGTCCAGGACCTTATGGATACCTACGATGCGGTGGACGTTGTCCTGGCGCAGGGCAGCCTGTCTGAGCAGAGCACGGAGATCCTCTATGAGGCGGAAAAATCAAATATTGATATGGCGATCGTCAACAGCAATGCGGAAACTCTTCTTTCCACAGCAAAGGACGGCAGCCAGCTTTTCCTCCAGCTTTTCCGCAATCTGTACGGCAGGAACGACACTCCGAGCACGATCCTGGAACAGACGGACGATTATGTCCTCTGCAGGACCGCAAACCCGGACAATTCGATGGATTATATCGAGATGTGGGGGAAGTTTTCTGACGGTTCCTTCTTTATGATGCGCAGTCCCCTTGAGAGTATCCGGGAGAGTGCTGCGCTGGCGAACCAGTTCCTGATCTATCTGGGCCTTACAGGGATCATACTGGGAGGTATCCTGGTGTGGCTTTTTGCAAGGAGGATCACGCGCCCGATCATGGAACTGGTGAAGCTGTCCGAGCGCATGGCGAACCTGAATTTTGACGAGAAATATACGAGCGGCGGAAGCAATGAGATAGGGATACTGGGAGAGAATTTTAATAAAATGTCCCGGCAGCTCGAGCAGACCATATCTGAACTGAAGACGGCAAATAACCAGCTCCAGCAGGACATCGAGCAGAAAGAAAAGATTGAGAATATGAGGAGCGAGTTCCTTGGAAATGTTTCTCATGAACTGAAGACTCCGATCGCCCTGATCCAGGGATATGCGGAAGGGCTGAAGGAAGGAGTCAATGATGATCCGGAGAGCAGGGAATTTTACTGTGATGTTATCATGGACGAGGCGGGAAAGATGAACCGGATGGTCAAAAACCTGCTTACCCTGAATCAGCTTGAGTTTGGGTCAGATGAAGTAGAATTTGAGCGCTTTGATGTAGTAAGCCTGGTGAAAGGAGTGATCTCCAGCTGCGAGATTCTGATCCAGCAGGCAGGGGCGGAAGTCGATTTTGTCGCTGACGAGACCGCCTATGCATGGGCGGATGAGTTCAAGACCGAGCAGGTGGTGAGAAATTACCTGACAAACGCGATCCACCATGTGGAGAATGAAAAACGCATCGAAGTACGGGTTATCAAAGACGGCGACAAGGTTCGGGTGACAGTATTTAACAGCGGGAAACCGATTCCGGAGGAAGATGTTCCGAAGCTCTGGGATAAATTTTATAAAGTGGATAAGGCACATACACGAGAATACGGCGGCAATGGCATCGGATTGTCTATTGTCAAGGCGATCATGGAATCCTTCCACCAGAAATACGGTGTGAAAAATTTTGACAACGGTGTGGAATTCTGGTTCGAGCTAGACGCGGGAAATTCCGGAAACGGAGAGAACACTTTAACACAGTGATTCGGAGATACGCTGCTTTGGGAAAATATTTTCTTTACATTGGAGCAAAAATGAGGTAAAATGCTAGTGTTGCATTAATAACTGAATATCTGAGGCATACGGCATGCCAGCTGGTGACAGTGGGGGCCGTATGCCTTATCTGTTATCCGGCGGGAAATGCCGGAAGGTTATCGGAATGGTGAGGAGGAAAACCAATGTACGAGAAAATTTACAGCTTTGTCCAGTCCGTGGACAATCTGGTGTGGGGCTGGGCGATGATCCTGCTTCTGCTGGGAACCCATCTTTTTTTGACTATCCGGACAGGATTTATCCAGAGAAAGACGATCACGAAGGGAATCCCGCTTTCCGTGTCAAAGGAAGATGGCGCGGACGGTGAGGTAAGCCAGTTCGGTGCGCTTACAACTGCTCTGGCATCAACCATCGGAACGGGAAATATCATCGGTGTGGGAACAGCAATTGCCCTGGGAGGACCGGGAGCTGTGCTCTGGTGCTGGCTGACCGGCGTGTTCGGCATCGCAACGAAGTATTCTGAGTCGCTGATCGCCGTGAAATACCGGGTGAAGACAGAGGACGGACGTATGCAGGGTGGCGCCATGTATGCTCTGGAGCGCGGTCTGAACATGAAATGGCTTGGAATGATCTTTGCAGTGTTTGCAGGATTTGCGTCGTTTGGAATCGGATGTGCCACACAGGTCAACGCGATCGCGGAGGTGTGCAATACAAATCTGGGAGTCCCGGCGTGGATCGTCGGAGTTGTCATTGCCATCCTGACTGCATTTGTTATCTTTGGAGGAATCAAGTCGATCGCAAGTGTCTGTGAAAAACTTGTCCCATTTATGGCGGCTTTCTATGTGCTGGGATGTATTATCATTCTCTTTATGAACCGGGACTTTGTTATTCCGGCGATCACTACGATCTGCCAGCTTGCATTTGCAAGTCCGAAGACAGTTGTCGGCGGTCTGGTAGGCGGCGGTCTTAGAGCGGCAATCCAGTACGGAGTCGCAAGGGGGCTGTTCTCCAATGAATCCGGTATGGGGTCGGCTCCGATCGCGGCAGCGGCTGCAAAGACGAAAAATCCGGTGCGCCAGGCTCTGGTGTCATCGACAGGAACTTTCTGGGATACTGTTGTGGTCTGTCTTATGACAGGGCTTGTTCTTGTATCTACAATGATGAAAAATCCGGAGATCGGAGCGGCTCAGATCACAGACGGAGGCAAGCTGACAACTCTGGCTTTCTCACAGATTCCGTATTTCGGACCTTTTATCCTTGTAGTCGGGATCATTACCTTTGCTTATTCCACGATCCTTGGCTGGGCTTATTACGGTGAGCGCTGTGTTGAATACTTTTCCGGAAAGATCGGACTTATCCCGTACAGAGTATTATATATTGTTGTTGCTCTGATCGCGCCGGTCCTTGCGCTGGATCTTGTATGGCTGATCGCGGACGTGCTGAACGCGCTGATGGCGATACCAAACCTGATCGCGGTACTTCTGCTTTCACCGGTGATCGTGAAAGAGACAAAGAAATATATCAATAACCTTGACGCAGTGGACGATACACCGGTCCCGGTGATCAAAACCGGCGTAGGACACAAAAAGGAAAAATAAAAAGACAGGCTTCGGGGAAGTCCTTCGGAGGTTGGAAAGGAGTCGGAATATGATAGCGATCATAGATTATGACGCGGGAAATATTAAAAGCGTGGAAAAGGCACTGGATTTTCTGGGACAGGATGTGGTGATCACAGGAGAACCGGAGAAGATCCTGAAGGCGGATAAGGTGATCCTTCCCGGCGTCGGAGCTTTTGGAGACGCGATGGCTAATCTCAGGCGGACAGGACTGGACGAAGTGATCCGTCAGGCTGCTGGCAGAGGCACCCCTTTTCTGGGAATCTGTCTAGGACTGCAGCTTTTGTTTGAGAGAAGCGATGAGGCTCCTGGTGTGGAAGGGCTTGGAATCCTGAAAGGAGAGATTCTGCGTATCCCTGAGAAAGAGGGACTGAAAATTCCGCACATGGGCTGGAATTCCCTTCATCTGGAAAACAACGGCAGACTTTTCCGGGGGATAGAAGAAGGAGCATATGTCTATTTTGTGCATTCTTATTACCTGAAGGCGGCGGAGGAAAGTATTGTAAAGGCCTCTACGGAATACAGCGTACATATCCATGCATCCGTTGAGAAAGACAATGTATTTGCATGCCAGTTCCATCCGGAAAAGAGCAGTGATGTGGGAATCTCCATATTGAAAAATTTTGTGGAGCTGTAGGATCAGGACAGGAGGAGAAGTTTATGTTTACAAAGAGGATCATCCCCTGTCTGGATGTGAATGCCGGACGGGTGGTAAAAGGAGTAAATTTTGTTGATCTGAAAGATGCAGGGGATCCTGTCGAGATTGCAAAGGCCTATGACAGGGCAGGGGCAGATGAACTGGTCTTTCTTGATATTACGGCGTCTTCCGATGCGCGTGCCACAGTCGTGGACATGGTGCGGAAAGTGGCGGAGTGCGTGTTCATTCCTTTCACAGTGGGAGGAGGAATCCGAACTGTGGATGATTTCAGGGCAATCCTACGGGAAGGAGCGGATAAGATTTCCATCAATTCATCTGCCATCAATACGCCGAATCTGATCAGCGAGGCGGCGGAGAAGTTCGGGAGCCAGTGTGTTGTTGTCGCTATTGACGCCAAGAAGAGGGCGGATGGTTCCGGATGGAATATCTATAAAAACGGCGGACGGATCGATGTGGGGATCGACGCCGTCGAGTGGGCGAAGAAGGTGGAATCCCTCGGCGCCGGTGAGATTCTTCTCACCAGCATGGACTGCGACGGGACAAAGGCAGGCTATGATCTGGAACTGACCAGCGCTGTTGCAGAGAGCGTTTCCATTCCTGTCATTGCTTCCGGCGGTGCTGGAAAGCTGGAACACTTTAAGGAAGCTCTGACTGTAGGAAAGGCTGATGCAGCCCTGGCGGCATCACTGTTCCACTATAAAGAACTGGAGATCCGCGAGGTGAAAGAGTATCTGCGGAGTGAGGGTGTGTCGGTGAGATTGTGATTTTTTTAACGGGTGCCGTGTACTTTTGACAAAGTACCTGGCACTTTGTGCGAGAGGATTCAGAATATTCTGATAAATGTAAAGGAGAGGACAATGGCAGGACTAAACGGAGACTGGTACGAGGCTTTAAAAGGGGAATTTTCAAAGCCATATTATAAGAAGCTGTTTGAGACGGTGAATCATGAGTACAAGACAAGGCTTATTTTTCCGCCGGCTCAGGATATTTTCAATGCGTTTCATCTGACGCCTTTAAAAGATGTGAAGGTAGTGATCCTGGGGCAGGACCCGTATCACAATAACGGACAGGCACATGGACTGTGCTTTTCAGTCAAGAAGGGCGTGGAAATCCCTCCGTCACTTGTGAATATCTATCAGGAACTGCATGATGATCTGGGATGTACTATCCCGAATCACGGCTGTCTGACAAAGTGGGCTGAGCAGGGCGTGCTCATGCTGAACACAGTGCTGACGGTACGGGCTCACCAGGCAAATTCTCACAGGGGGATTGGCTGGGAAGAGTTTACGGACGCCGCGATCACCGTGCTCAACACACAGGACAGGCCGATCGTGTTTATCCTGTGGGGAGCACCGGCTCAGAGGAAGAAGGCAATGCTGAACAATCCGAAGCATCTGATTCTGACAGCGCCCCATCCGAGCCCGCTGTCGGCGTTCCGGGGGTTCTTTGGAAGCCGGCCATTCAGCCAGACAAATGCGTTTCTGGAGAAGAACGGGATCGAGCCGATCGACTGGCAGATCGACTAAAAAAATTCTTGCAATTTAAACTGAATGGCGGTATAATATCAACCGTAGCAGTTGCAGATGTAGTTCATTGGTAGAACTCCAGCTTCCCAAGCTGGCGAGGCGGGTTCGATTCCCGTCATCTGCTTTTAGAAAATCTCGTATAGACGGGATTTTTTTTATGCAACAATCCTGGCAAACGGATTGATATCTTTCTGATTATAAAAATGGCAAATCTGACAGACTCCTTTTGCTAAAATCTGAAATATTAAGAAAATCTTCATAAAAATTCCAGTAAAAAATTTGAAATATTCTCTTAAAGTAAGAGTATCTTATGGAAAGGGAGGAGAACGTGAAAACAATAATTACAGTAAGCAATCTGTACAAACTTTACCGTGTCGGGGATTCCTGCGTCCGCGCCCTTGACGGAGTGAGTTTTGAGATACGGGAAGGTGAATTCTGCGCCATTGTCGGCACTTCGGGATCCGGGAAATCGACGCTCCTCAATATGCTGGCCGGACTGGAGAAACCGACCAAGGGCGAGATCATCATAAACGGCTGCCATATTGAAAAGCTGAAGGAGGATGAACTGGTGCGCTTCCGAAGAGAAAATGTGGGATTTATTTTTCAGTCTTTTCATCTTATCGGGACAATGAACGCAGTGGAAAATGTGGCGCTTCCGCTGAACTTCCGTGGAGAGGCGAGAAAGGTGAGGAAAGCGAAGGCGGAACGGATGCTGGACCTGGTGAATCTTTCGAAACATAAAAAGCATATGCCGAACCAGATGTCCGGCGGACAGCAGCAGAGAGTAGGTGTGGCGCGCGCACTGGTGACAGATCCGAAGATCATTTTTGCGGACGAACCCACGGGAAATCTGGATTCGCATACTTCGGAGGAAGTCATGGGGCTGATGCAGAAAGTAGTCAGAGAACAAGGCAGAACGCTTGTGATGGTGACCCATGATGATCATCTGGCGGAATATGCGGACAGGGTATTCCATATTATTGACGGAAAGATCGTGAAAATTGAAGAAAATCTGAGAAGAGAGAGGGAGGACATAAAGGATGAAACTGATTAAAAAATCAGGTGCAGCGGTGCTCTGCATCTGTATGGTAATGACGCTCGCGATGACCCTGCCGGGGAGAGTAAGAGCGGAGGAAACTGCCGGTCAGCCACAGGCAGAAAGCGGACAGGATACGGCTTCGGGCGGATCGGATCAGCCTGCGGCAGATTCGGGAAATGGAAATGCGGACCAGGGAAACGGAGGGGCTGCTAACACGCTGGCTCAGATTCTTCTGAGTGTGGGTGACGGACAGGAAACCCCGGTATTTAAAGCGGGAGAAGAGACTTCTCTTTCCATCAATATTATGAACAAAGGGAATCAGGACGCACAGAATGTCCAGATCTCACCGGTTGTAGAAAATGTAAATGACTGGCCTTTCGACATGTCCAGGCTGAATTATGACAAAAGTGTCGGGACGGTCAAGGCGGGAGAGCAGCTTTCTGCAGTATGGGGAAATGACGACGGAGGAAAACTTGTCGTACGGGAAGATGTGACAGGACAGTCGTATAAGCTTGTTTTCCGGATTACATACGATGATGGACAGAAGGCTTATGAGACAACAAAATATGTCTTTGTAAAGACAGAAGCAGCGCCGCAGAAAGGGAATGAGCAGAATAATGACCAGGGAGATTCCAGTAACGAATCCGGTCAGGAAAATCAGTCGGGATCCGGCGGAGGAGATGAGAACGGTGGAGAAGCAGCAGGCGGTACAGATGCAGGCGGCTGGGATGCCGGAATGGAAGCGGGAGGAGTATACAACAGCGATCCGATCGTGTCAGGCGGTTCCGGAAGTACTACGGACGGCTCCGTGCCCCGGGTCATCGTAACGGGGTTTGATACGAACCCCAAGGATGTAAAGGCCGGAAGTGACTTTAAGCTGACGGTCCATCTGAAAAATACATCAAAGAAAACAGCGGTATCCAACATGCTGTTTGATTTTCAGGCGCCTGCATCCGGCACAGACGCAGCTGCGGAAGCGCCGGCATTCCTGCCGACATCCGGTTCCAGTTCGGTTTATCTTGACAAGATCGCAGCGGATGGGACAAAGGACATTTCCATTGAGCTAAACGCCAGGGCAGATCTTGTACAGAAACCGTACAGTATTGAGATGAGCATGAAATACGAAGACAAGAGTGCAACCCAGTTTGAAGGAAGTTCCAGTCTTGCGATCCCCATCAAACAGGAGCCGAGATTTGAGTTCAGTGAGATCCAGGTGGCTCCGGATACGGTTTCGGTGGGAGAAGAAGCGAACATCACGTCAAATCTCTATAATCTGGGAAGAGTGAAACTTTATAATGTTAAAGTAAAGTTTGAAGGTGACGCGATCGAGGGTCAGGAACAGTTCATCGGTAATCTGGACTCCGGAGCAACGGGGATGATCGACGGGATCGTTACGGCTGTGGCGGAAGCATATGATGAGTCTAACTGTAAACTGATCATGACCTACGAGGATGATGCCGGAAATGTCTCTACAGTGGAGCAGCCATTTACGATGACGGTGATACCGGCGGCTGACATGACAGATATGACGATGACGGACATCCCGGAGGAGCAGTCGGGTCCGTCTATCCCCGTGATCCTTCTGGTGATCGTAATTGTCATTGCGGTAGCCGCGATTATCACAGTTGTTGTTATCAGGAGAAGAAAAAAGAAATTGATCGCAGCGGAAGAGGAGGAATTGATGGATGAGGTGGATCGACTTACTGAGGATGAGCATCAGCAGCCTTAGAAGACGCAAGCTCAGGACTTTTCTGACTGTTCTGGGAGTGGTGATCGGAACCGCCTCCATTGTCGTGATGATATCTCTGGGGCTGGGGCTGCAGCAGTCCATGTATGAGGAAGTGGAGCAGAGCGGCGGAACGACTAGCCTTACCGTGACAGGGAAAATGGGCGACGGCATGTATACGAGTTACAGCTATGGCATGGACGGAACCTCAGAAGAACCCTCGCAGAAATATGTGACAGACGATCTGATCGAAGAACTCAGGGGACTGGAACATGTGAAAAGCGCCAATCCAGTGCTCAATGTGAGCGCGCTGGCGCTCAAAGGCAGATATATCGGTTATCTGGATCTTTATGGAATGACGCCGGAAGAACTTAAGCTCCGTAATATTGAGCTGGAGCCGGGCGGGAGACTGCCGGATCCGGACAGTGCGGAACTGGAACTGGTGGTTGGAAACGGGGTCATCACAAATTTTTATGAGGAATCTACGGGAAGGGGATACTGGGAGACCGGCGAGCTGCCCGACATTGATTTTAAAACGGATCAGCTTTTTCTCATTCTTGACCAGGACGCATATTATTCCAGTCAGAATTCCCCTTCGGTCGGCCTGGAAGAGAATACAGGCGGGGAGACCGGGACTGTCACACAGACAAAGGCACCGAAGAAACACGTCGTACATGCCTGCGGAGTAGTGGCGGGAGGAGTGGACTCATATAATTCAAATTCCTATTCTGTATTCTGTGACATTAATGTCCTGAAATCGACTCTTCAGAAAGAATTCCGTGGACGTGCGATTCCGGGACAGCCAACTACAAAAAGTGGAAAACCGTACCGACAGTTCGTATATTCATCTGCCAGTGTTCAGGCAGATGATATGGATCATGTGGAAGAACTGGCGGATACGATCCGCTCTATGGGATATGATGTCTCCACAAATATTGAGTATATCAACAGCATGAAAAAGCAGTTTGCCATGGTTCAGGGAGTACTTGGAGGCATTGGAGCTGTTTCGCTGTTCGTGGCGGCGATCGGTATCACAAATACGATGATGATGTCTATTTATGAAAGGACAAAAGAGATTGGCGTTATGAAGGTGATCGGGTGCAGTCTGAAGAACATACGGCAGATGTTTCTCCTGGAAGCCGCGTTTATCGGTTTTATGGGAGGCGTTGTGGGAAATATCCTGAGTTTTATCATGTCTGCGGCAGTCAACTTTGTTGTGTCAGGAGAAAGTATGGGGGTGAGCGGGAAGCTTTCTTATATCCCTCCCTGGCTGGCGCTTGCAGCGCTGGGGTTCGCGGTTCTTGTGGGAATGGCTGCGGGATATTTCCCGGCGCTCAGGGCGATGCGGCTGAGCCCACTGGCTGCCATCAGAAACGAATAGAAAATTTCTGACAAGGGAAAATTGTACAGTAAATAAAATACGCAACGGATACCGGGCTGTACAGGGGCGGAGAGTCCTCTGGCACCCGGTATTTTTGTGCGATACGCCCAACCGGGGTCCTGGATACTGCATACAATTTCGGGATGTGATTTTAGGTGAGTTATGAAATGAAACATTTTCCAAAATATACTTGACTTACATAAAGACATAGTGTACTATCTAACTATAGCACTGATACAGATGGTGACGTAAATGATAAAGATACGCGGAGCACCGGGAGGGTGTTCATATAATGTAATGGAGGGATGACATGGAATACAGCGCGGGAACTCCGATCTATCTGCAGGTGATCCGGGAACTGCAGAAGAAGATGATCAAGGGCGAGTTAAAACCCGGAGACAAGATGCCCTCAAGCCGTGAACTGGCGGTCCTGTATAAGGTGAATCAGAACACGGCGGCAAGGATCTACCGGGAGATGGAAAGTGAAGGATACTGTTATACGAAACGGGGCATCGGGACATTCGTCTCGGAGGAGGAAAATATGTTTGAGAACCTGAAAAAAGAGATGGCCGAGGAACTTTTGAAAAATTTTATGCATGAGATGAAAGACCTGGGATTTCAGAAAGGCGATATTCTCTGCCAGGTGGCGGATTATAAGGAGGAGCAGGAATGATACTGGAGTGTAAAGATCTGACAAAAACATTTGTGGGAAAAAGAGCGGTTTCCAATGTAAATCTGAGCATGGAAAAGGGCAGGATATATGGACTGCTGGGAGAAAACGGAAGCGGGAAGACAACATGGATGAAAATGACAGCGGGACTTACGAAACCGTCGTCAGGAGAGATCCTGTACAAAGACCATCCGCTCTGCTACAGAGACAAGGCGGAGATTGCCTATATGTCTACGGAACCTTTTTACTATGATTATATGAAGGTAGAGGATGTAGGGCAGTATTATCAGGACTTCTTCGAGGATTTTGACCGGGAGAAATTCAACGGGCTTGTAGAAAAAGCCGGGCTGGAAAACAGGATGAAAGTGAGAAATCTTTCCAGTGGAATGGGCGCAAAACTCAAGATCGTGGCAACGATGTCACGGAAGGCGGTCCTCTGCCTGCTGGATGAGCCGTTGAACGGGATTGATTATAAAGCGAGAGAAGAAATCATTTCTCTTATCCTGAGCGAGGCAGGAGAAGACAATACGATTGTGATATCCACCCATTTGCTGGAAGAGGTGGAGAGTTTTATTGATGAAGCGATATTTATCAAATCGGGAGAAGTCCTGAAAGTGGCGGATCTTGAAAGAGAGAGGATCACGAGCGGGCGATCCCTCACGGATATTTATATGGACGTTATGTAAGGAGGAGAGTAAAATGGGAAAACTGATAAAATATGAATGGAAGAAACAAAGGACGTCAAGGATGGTGATGCTGGTCGGACTGGCGGTCTGCCTGCTGGCATTTATATGGGGACTGATCTTTGAAAGCGACAGCGTTGCGACATGTTCTCTCGGTCTGATGCTATGCGGATCATTTCTCCTGCTCCTTTATACGGGAGTGGAGAGTATCCTGGTGCTCAACCGTGATCTGAAGACAAAGCAGAGCTATATGTTGTGGATGGTGCCAAAGTCCATATGGGAAATTTTCGGGGCAAAGTTCCTGGCTGCGATCTTACAGATGCTGTTTGTGTTTGCGTTGTTTTTTGGCGCGGGATGCATCTCTCTGATATCTGCGCTTTATGCTTCGGGAGGGATCCGGCAGATCGCGGAGGCGTGTACGAGGATATTTGAATTTCTTGTCACCGGAACGACAGATTATAATAAGGGGGCAATCTTCCTGAATCTGATCTGGTTCGCCTTCAGTTTTTTTGTCGCGTGGACAGAGGTCATCATGATCGGTTTTCTGGCAGTGGTACTGTCCAGGACTTTGCTGATCCGGTCGAGGTTTGCAGGATTCTTTGCGGTCATTCTTTTCTTTGTTATCAACTGGATCGCAGAGCGGGGAAGCTATCTTGTGACACAGATTCCCGGTCTTGAGGTGTCTCCGATCGGCATGAATGTCTGGGAAATCTTCTATTATCTGATCTTCTGTGTGGTTGTTTTTGCGGTGACATGTGTTCTGGCTGACCGTAAGCTGAGTGTGTAGGAGGCGGCATATGAAAAAAGGGATAGTCTTGCTGGCGTGTTTGGTGATATTGTTGTCGGGCTGCAGTTCGGAGAAGGCTGAAGAAACCGGGGCGGTGAGCCGTTCTGATGTAGAGACCATAATGATCGATGGCAGAGAGTACAGCGTGATCAGTACGGAAGAGGAACTTCGTTCCATAGGCAGGACGCTTCCTCTTTCAGGAAACTATGTGCTGGGAAATGACATCACACTGACGAAGGAGTGGACTCCTCTGGGGAGTGAAGATGACCCTTTTACCGGCAGATTTGAGGGGGACGGATATGTGATCCGTGATCTGAAGGTAAACGGGGAAGACGCTGATCAGGGGTTTTTCCGGGCAAGTGACGGAGCAGCCATCCATGAACTGGTCCTGGAAGATACGGAGATATCTTCAGTGAACTTTTTCCCGATCGTGGGAAATGCGGTGGATACGGAGATAGAGGGGGGGCAGGTGGATCAGTGATCCATAAGGATCACTGCCATATCTTCCGGCAGTGGTGCTTTAAACTCCATTGTTTTCCCGGTAATGGGGTGGCGGAAACTTAACCGGTGAGAATGGAGCGCCTGGCGGGAGATGAACTCCATGTCGGGATTGTAGAGGTAATCTCCGATGAGGGGATGACCGATATGTTTCATATGAACACGGATCTGATGGGTGCGGCCGGTCTCAAGAATGAGTGAGACGAGGCTGTGCCCGTTTTTTTCGTTGATGACCCGGTAATGAGTAACCGCGTCTTCTCCGTGTTCGTGATCGATCTTCCGCTCGATCAGAGAAGTCCCGGCCCTTCCGATCGGCGCGTTGATCGTACCCTGGGAAGGTGTGACCTGACCGCGAACAATGGCAAGATATTCCCTTGTGACCTCATGGCGGACCGCCATCTGGGACAGGATACTGGAGCTGACCAGATGCTTGGCGATCACAGTCAGACCGGAGGTGTCCCGGTCGAGACGGTTTGTACACCGAAAGATGAAAGGTTTGTTTTGCCTTGTATAATAATACATCAGAGCATTTGCAAGGGAATTGCGGTAATTGTTGAGGGATGGATGGATAGGCATCCCCGCAGGCTTGTTGATGACGATGAGATCATCGTCCTCGTACACAATATCAAGAGGAAGTTCCACAGGGGGAATATTTGGGGAAGATTGGTTCTCCTGAATGTGTATGGTGAGAGTATCGCCCTCTGTGAGAAGTGTTTTCATATATGACCAGGTTCCGTTGATCAGGATGCTCTCAGGCATTTTTTTGAGCTGTGTCAGATTCTGATAAGAGTAGCCGTGGCGGCGGAGAAATTGTTCTACGCGGAGACTGTTTTCAGTATTTTTAATGGTGTAGGTGATGATACGGTTCATGGAAAGCCTTTCTGTCGGAATATTCTGGATAAATTTTTAACAGGTGCCGTGTACTTTGTACAAAGTACACGGCACCTGTTAAAAATTTATCAAACGCCGTTCCAAAGTACACGCCACTTATAATATCACATTATCTTGAAATAGTGACACGTTTCTGAAAATTTTATCATGTCTCTTCAGACCGGTTATTTCCTATAATAACCACAACAAAGATAAAACAGTGAAAAGGAGGAAGGTTTTATGAAGAAGAAAAGAGTACTTGCTTTTGTACTTGCGGCAGCGATGGTCGGAGGACTGGTGACGGGCTGCGGAAGCTCAAATGACTCAAAGGAAGGAGGTTCGTCCGGCGGCGGAAGTACGTCCTCGGGAAAAGTCTATTATCTGAACTTCAAGCCGGAGCAGGCGGATCAGTGGGTGGAACTTGCTGAGCAGTATACGGATGAAACAGGGGTACAGGTTGATGTGCAGACAGCAGCTTCCGGTACATATGAGTCGCAGCTTAAATCGGAGATGGCGAAAGATGAGGCTCCTACGCTGTTCCAGGTAAACGGGCCGGTTGGACTTGCCACATGGAAGGATTACTGTTATGACCTGTCAGACAGTGCAGTGTACAAAGACGTATCAAGCGATGACTATGTCCTCAAAGACGGAGATCGGGTGCTCGGCCTTGCATATGTGATCGAGACCTATGGACTGATCTATAACAAGGCGATCCTGAACGACTATTTCAGTGCGGACTGGTCCACAGTGAAGTCTATTGATGATCTGAATAATTTCGAAGCTCTTAAAACAGTGGCAGAAGAAATACAGGCACACAAAGACGATCTGGGAGTAGAGGGGGCGTTTACATCCGCGGGCATGGATTCGTCCTCAGACTGGAGATTTAAGACTCATCTTGCGAATCTGCCAATCTACTATGAGTATAAAGACAGAGGAATCACATCAACGGATGCGATCGAGGGTACATACCTTGATAACTATAAACAGATCTGGGATCTGTACATCAACAATGCGACATGTGAGCCGTCCATGATCTCCTCCAAGACAGGAGATGACGCCTCATCGGAATTTGCTCTGGGAGAGGCTGTGTTCTATCAGAACGGTACATGGGCGTACAACGATATCAAGGACAATGAAGTGGCAGATGAAGATCTCGGAATGCTCCCAATCTATATCGGCGTTGACGGAGAAGAAAATCAGGGGCTCTGCACAGGCTCCGAGAACTACTGGTGCGTAAATAAGAATGCTTCAGAGGAGGATATTCAGGCGACACTTGATTTTATGCAGTGGGTGGTTGAAAGCGACGAGGGCCGCGACATGCTGGCAAATCAGATGGGATTCGTGACTCCGTTTACCACATTCGCTGATTATCTCCCGGCTAATCCGCTGGTACTGGCAAACGATGAGTATGACAAAGCTGGAAAGACTCCTGTAAGCTGGAACTTTACGACAATGCCGTCCGAAAACTGGAAAAATAATCTGGGAAGCGCTCTTCTTGAGTACGCACAGGGAACAGGCGACTGGAACGGCGTTGTGACGGCATTCGTAGATGGCTGGAAAACAGAGTATGCAGCTGCAAACAAGTGATCTAAAAGGAAATTTTAAGATTTCCTCCTAAAAGAAACAAGAAAAGGGCTCCGGCAGTTTATGGCGGAGCTCTTTGCAGGAAGGAGAGGAAAAAATGCAGAAAGCAATAAAAAAATATTTCCCGATATTTGTACTTCCCACAATGATCGCATTCGCAATCGGATTTCTGGCTCCGTTTCTCCTCGGAATCTATCTTTCGTTTTGTGATTTCACGACAGTAACGGATGCAGAATTTATCGGGATCGGAAATTATCTGAAAATACTGGGGGATGCGGAGTTTATCCATTCGCTGTGGTATACTGCTCTGTTTACGATCGTTACGGTGATCCTCATCAATGTGCTTGCTTTTGCGGTGGCGTTGCTCCTGACAAAAGGGATCCGCGGGACAAACGTGTTCCGTACTGTATTTTTCATGCCGAACCTGATCGGAGGCATCGTGCTGGGCTATGTGTGGCAGCTTCTTCTCAACGGCGTACTCGCACATTTTGAGAGAACTCTGACCTATTCGGAATGGTTTGGATTCTGGGGACTTGTCATCCTGATGCTCTGGCAGCAGATCGGATATATGATGATCATCTACATTTCCGGTATTCAGAATATACCGGGCGATCTCATTGAAGCGGCAAAGATTGACGGGGCAAGACCGTCTCAGATCCTGCGGCATGTTACGATTCCCATGGTCATGCCATCCATCACGATCTGTACATTTCTTACTCTGACCAACGGTTTCAAACTGTTTGACCAGAACCTTGCGCTGACTAACGGCGCTCCGTCAAAGATGTCGGAACTGCTGGCGCTGAATATCTATAATACATTCTACGGAAGAGCAGGATGGGAAGGCGTCGGACAGGCAAAGGCCGTTATATTCTTTATCATAGTCGGAGTGATCGCGTTGATTCAGAACAAGCTTACGACATCTAAGGAGGTGCAGCAGTAATGGGAGCAAGAAAAGCAAAACACGGCTGGCCGCTGACAATATTTTTTACGATCGTGAGCCTTCTGTATATATATCCGATCATGCTGGTGTTCATTAATTCGTTTAAAAAGAAAGCATATATCAGCAAATATCCGTTTAAGATCCCGACAGGGAACATGTTTGTTGGACTGGAAAACTATATCCGAGGCATAGAGCAGACCGGTCTGGTCGAAGCTTTCGGATGGAGCATTTTCATCACTGTACTCTCTGTGGCTGCGATTATCCTCTGTTGCTCCATGTGCGCGTGGTATATCAGCCGTGTACACACAAAAGTGACGAAAGCAATATATATCTTATGCCTGTTTGCTATGATCGTACCTTTCCAGATGGAGATGTACACGCTGTCAAAGATCGCAAACATGCTCCGTATGGGGAATCCCTGGGGGATCATTATCATCTATCTGGGATTCGGAGCAGGGCTTTCGGTCTTTATGTTCACCGGGTTCATGAAATCTATTCCGCTGGAGATCGAGGAAGCGGCGATGATAGACGGATGTACGCCGCTCCAGACATTCTTCCGGGTGGTCATGCCTATCGCAAAGCCGACCTGCATTACAGTGGTGATCCTGCAGGCAATGTGGATCTGGAACGATTATCTTCTGCCATCCCTGGTGCTGGATCAGAGAAAATATAAGACGATCCCCATGGCGGTTCAGTATTTAAAAGGCGGATACGGCTCCGTTGATATGGGTGCCATGATGGGAACCCTGGTTTTGGCCATTGTGCCGATCATCATTTTCTATCTGTTCTGCCAGAGATATATCATTGAAGGCGTAGTGGCAGGAGCTGTCAAAGGATAGGACAGAAAAGGGGAGAAGCCGGCGCACTGTGCTGCATCGGGGTGCGGCGCCCGCTTCCTCAGCTTTTTGGAAAATGATAAAGCCGGGTCAGACACTCGTCCAGTGGGACTTCTGTCTGACCCGGCTTCTCAGTTCATCCGGAAGATGCGGTCTTCCCGCGCAAATACCGGAGCGAATTGTTTCAGTCCGAATCTCTGGACAAACAGTTCACATTTGCACAGGAAAAAATAATAAGGGTTCAGTCCTTCCCCGTACAGGCTTTCAAAGTTTCCCTGCCCTTTTGCGATGATCATATCCGCATCAAGGAGGAGACGGCGGGCGTCAGAACTCAGATTTTTCAGGACCGTGCCCGGTGCCGAACTCCCGTTTCCGATACAGGGAACGAGAGCAGTCAGCCCGGTTGCCTCGGCGTCCTCCATGGTTGCATCGTTGAGCACATCGGAGCCCCTTACCATGGCAGTGATCTGCAGTCGCGGAAATTCCTTTTTCAGATGCCTGATGAAAAGCTTATCCAGAACAATTTCACCGCAGTTGTCTGTGAGATAGACAAGTGTTTCCGCACGCTTAAGGTCTAAACGGAATTCCCTGAATTCATCCTCCGGCACCTGTTCAAGGGAAGCTTTTTCAAGCAGAGAGGCAAGTACCTCTTTGTTTACATTTTCTACCGCAGAGAAATCAATATAATTGCCGGCGCAGACATATCTGATGCATTCCATTAACGGATCGCTGGCGCTTTCGATTTTCTGTTCAATCTCGTCCTCCATACTGAGAAGAAGTCCGTTATATAGTTTTTTTTGTTCGGAAAAGTCTTCTGCCAAGCCCCAGAACTCCTGGTACAGGCGATCGGTCTTTTCTGCAAGGGAGGGAGCTGATTCGGACTGAGCGTTCTGATACAGAAGCCCGAGAAGCTGATGCATGTAGTCGGACTTCCTTGCTTCATCGGGATACGGCCGGATCAGTTTTTCCTGTTTTGCAAGAAGGCAGGAAATACACATGGAACCTGCGCGCATAAAATATCACACTCCTTTGTCTTAAATAGATGCTGGGATCAAAAATGTTCATAGCGGGGCGGGCCCACGGCCTTTCACCCGCTTATGAGCAAGACATGCAGGTACAGCCCTTTTGCCCCTGGCAGCTTAAATATAATTCATTATATCAAGTAAAACATTTTTTTTAAAGTCAGATGCGGACTATGCCTATTAAAGAATGCGCGTGTGGATTTATCTGTGCCGGTATATTATAATGTAGAGGATGATGGCGGACAGGGGGAGAAAATTTTCTGACCGGAATCCGGCAGAGTGAGAAAGGAATGAGAACATGCTGACAATTTTGATCGTGGATGACGAAAAACTGGAGAGAAACGGGATCAAATTTCTCCTGAAACGGGAGAAAGAAGAGTTTCGGATCCTGGAGGCGTCAAATGGAAAGGACGCTCTCGGTGTGCTTATGAAAGAGAATGTAGATATCCTGTTTTCGGATGTAAAGATGCCGTATATAAACGGGCTGGAGCTTTCAAAACAGGCAAGGGAACTCTGTCCTGATCTTGAGATCGTTATTTTCAGCGGTTATAATGATTTTTCCTATGCAAAAGAAGCTCTTCGGTATGGAGTGGTGGACTATGTACTCAAGCCGGTGGATCCGGAAGAGTTTCACAGAACACTGGAACGTGTCATGGGACATATAAGCGACAGAAAAGAAGAGACAGAGAAACAGAACCGTCAGGAAGATTACCTGAGAAAATATTTCTTTATCAATTACCTTTACAGCGGGAACAAAGAGAGCCTGGGACATCTTGAAAAGCTTTTCAGCGGAGGAAGGAAAGAACTGGACCGCTGTACAAGGATGATACTTGCGTCTGCTTCAAATGGTTTTTTTGAGACAGAGGAAGAACATTTTACCGACAGTCTGAAAGAACAGTTTCACAGGGACCTCGGATACATAAATCTGAATTCAAATGAGTCACTGTTTTTGTTTACAGAGAAATATACAGATTACAGGGAGCTTGCAAGGCAACTGTATGAATTCTTTCGGAAACAGTACGACTGCGAATGCTATTTCGCGGTCAGCGGGCCGATCAGCGAGATTACAGAGATGCCGGAGGAGTTCAGAAAACTGGAACTGCTGCTTGGAGAGCAGTTTTATCAGCCGGGTCAGCATGTGCTTGTAAGCGGCGAAGAGGCGGAGGAACCGGAAGACAGGACCGGAGAAGCGGAACTGATCGATCAGATCAGCCGGGAGATCCGTTCCCGGGATGTGATCCGCCTGGGACAGGACTTCGGAAAACTGGAGAAGAAGTACAGGGGAAACAGACAATTTTCGGAGATGTATGTTAAATTTGTCTTTTCCAGCATCCTGAAGGAAGTATATGAACAGATTTCACCAGGGGATGAAAAAGTGCTGTCTAAAAAGGTGGATCGTCTGTATCGGTGCAGAAAGATACAGGATGTAGTTGATATCGTGTCTAAAGCAATCTCTGAGTTTGAGAAAAGTATGGAGGAACAGAAAGACGGACTGCGCGGGGAAATTGCAAAAGTGAAGTCCTATATCCAGCATCATTACAGTGAGAACAATATCGGAGCAGAGGACCTGGCGAGGATGGTATATCTCTCTCCCGGGTATTTGAGCACAGTGTTCAAAGAGGAGACCGGAATGACGCTGAACCGCTATATCCGGGAAGTACGGATGAACAAGGCAAGAGATCTGCTTGGGGGGACGAACATGAAGATCACACAGATTGCAAAGGAAGTGGGTTTTTCAAACAGCTCCTATTTCTGCAGGAGTTTCAGGGAATATTTCGGATGTTCTCCGGAGTCGTGCCGGAAAGGAAAGGTGACAGATGAAGAAGCTTCTTCAGTCGTTTAAAAATCTGAAATTCAGATATAAACTTACACTGCTTGTTCTGGCAGCGGGACTGCTTCCGGTAGGTATCATTGTTGTATATATGCAGAGCGGCATGATGGATCTCCTTCATAAAAATGAGGTGGACAATCTGGAAAAATCTCTCCAGCAGTCAGTAAAAGCCATTGAAAATCAGGGGCAGATTTACGAGAATCTGGTGGACTATCTGTCCTATTCCCAGGATCTGAGAGAGATTCTTACAATGGAACCGCAGTCGGATTATGACACATACAAAGAATATGTGGATGTGGCAGATCCTCTTCTCCAGATGCCGCAGCTCTATCACAGAGAGATCCGTGAGATCACTCTTTATGCGGAGACCATCGAGGTGCCTCACGGCAACACACTGATGCCTCTGGACCGGGCAAAGGAGCAGGAATGGTATGCGCAGCTTGACGGCGGTTCTCTTATGCAGTGGACTGTTACGCGGGGCGCGGATCAGGAGATCACCGCTTCCAGGAAATTTTATAATGGCGATGATATTACGGCGGTGCTCTCCATGAGTCTGGACTATAAATCGGTGCTGGAACCCTTTACCAACATCCTGCTGGACAATACAGGCGGGATCATCCTGGATGCCGACGGCACCGTGGTTTACTCCGGTTATTCCATGGACGAAGAGTACAGACCGGCAAAGTCAGAGTCTCTGGAATATATTCAGAAGAATTATACTTGTTCCATACAGGAGATGGAAGGTACAGGATGGACATTCTGCATGTACAGACCGACGGAAATCATAACACGGTCTGCCTTTGCGCTTCTGATCAGGAATATCCCTCTGGTGGGCGTGTGCATTGTGCTGCTGGTGCTTCTGGGGTACATATTTTCGAGGAGGACGGTGTCTTGCCTGGAACGGCTGACAGAGAATATGAACCAGATCCATCTGGGGTTCCGGAAAGTTACGGTCAGCAGCAACTCCAACGATGAGGTGGGGGTGCTTATCCGTTCCTTCCGACGGATGATGGAACAGATGAACCATCTGATCTCAGAAGTATACGAGGCGAAGATCCGCCTTCAGAACTCGGAGATGAAGGCACTTCAGGCACAGATCAACCCGCATTTCCTGTATAATTCTCTGTCGATCATCAACTGGAAGGCACTGGAGGCGGGGGAGGATGAGATCAGTAAAGTGACGCTGGCGCTTTCCACTTATTATCGGACCAGCCTGAATAAGGGTGAGACGATGACTACTGTAGAGAATGAATTGAACAATATCCGGGCATATCTGAAGATCCAGCTTGTCATGCATGATAATAGTTTTTCTGTGATTGAAAAAGTTTCTTTAGATAATGATGCGTTGCAGATACGTATTCCAAAACTGATCCTTCAGCCTTTTGTGGAGAATGCCATCGACCATGGGCTGGATCTGTCTGAGAAAGAGGAAAAACGGCTTACGATAGGGATAAGAGAAGAGGCGGATGCGCTTATATTTGAGATCAGCGACAACGGCGCCGGGATGGAGCAGGAGAAGGCGCAGGAAATCCTGACCTATCAGTCTCCGGGGTATGGCGTGCGAAATGTATGTGATCGTATCAGAGTTCTCTACGGCGAAGCCGGCAGTGTCTCTGTGGAGAGCGCAGAGGGAAAAGGAACAAAGGTCACGATCCGGATTCCGAAGAGAGCAGAAAAGAGGATGGAATGAGCAAGAATAAATATTTTCCCGCGGCACTGCTGATAATTGCGGTCCTGTTGATCGCAGGACTGTTTGTTTACAGCAGTGGACAGAATAAGGATAAAGAAAAGAAGGAAACAGAGACAGCTGTGGCTGATCAGGCTGAAGTGGAAAGCATGTGGGAGGAGGCAGCACACACGCCTCTGGGAAAATATCCGGAGACGGTGGAATACACCCTGGGAAAGATCGCAGGGAGCAATAATTCTAACCTCCCGGTGGGGGATACCTATGAAGACAATGCCTACACAAGATATCTGAGGGAAGTGCTCAATATCCAGAATATGGATATTTTTGAACTGGAGACAGACGGCTCTTACGAGGAGGCGCTTCAGGTAGCTATCGCGGACAGAGAAATCCCGGATGTGCTTGTGGTGAACGGATGGGATAATCTGGAACGTCTTGTGGAAAACGGTCTTGTGGAGGATCTGACTCAGGTATATGAGGAGTGCACAACAGATACGATCAAAGAGATGTATGAAAGCTATGGAGATGATCTGCTGGATTCGGCCACATTTGACGGAAAGCTCTACGCATTTCCTAATACAGCTATTGATGATGGGGAGATGCTGCTCTGGCTTCGGACTGACTGGATCGAAAAACTGGGGCTGGAAGAGCCGCAGTCCATGGAAGAGGCGATGGAGATCATCAGAGAATTTGTTGAGAGGGATGTGTCAGGCAGCGGACAGACTGTAGGTCTGGCGTGCAGCACGGAGGTGATCGCCGGTTCCAGCGACACCTATGGTGTGGACGGCATATTTACCAGGTTCGGTTCTGCTCCGGAAAAGTGGATCCTGGATGACAGCGGGCAGGTTGTATACGGTTCGCTGACTTCCGGGACGAAGGAAGCACTGAGATATCTGAACGGGCTTTATGAAGAGGGAATACTGGATTCCAGGTTTCTGCTGAGAAAACCGGAAAATATCGATGAGCTGATCGAAGAAGGTCTCTGCGGGGCCGTGTTCGGACGCTGGTGGGCGCCCAACAATCCTCTCAGCATCTCTTACAGCACCGATCATACCATAGAATGGAAACCCTATCTTTTTGAGGAAGATATCGATGACCGTCCCCAGACGTTTGAGTCCTATGACGACAGGATGTACGTGGTGGTGAGAAAAGGCTATGAACACCCGGAAATTGTGGGAAAATATGTGAGCGCCATTTTTGATTATGCGCGGTATGAAGACGACCTGTATGCCAATGAAGTCAACGAATATTTCTCGATCAATGTGGATCCTACTGCGCGCCCTATGAATATCAACGTGGATTATATAGATGCCCTTTACCGTTGCGGGGAAAATCTTCAGAAGGCGCTGAACGGAGAAATCAGTGTGACGGAACTTTCCGGACTTGAAAAATCCTATTATAATACTTGCAGATCCTATCTGAACGGTAACCTGACCACTGCTAACGGATGGGCTGCGTATGCATCACGCATTCAGGCTGTTGAGGTCCTGAAGGCAGCGGATGCGCGGAAGATCCCGACTGTTTCCATGGGAAATGCGGATGGAGAGATCCCTCAGAACCTGCAGGATCTGGAGCGGGAGACATTTCTGCAGATCATTGCGGGAGAGAAACCTCTGGATTACTTTGATACTTTTGTGGTAAAATGGTACGAAAATGGCGGCAAGGAGCTGACAGAATCAATAGAGAGGAATATACGATAATGGATATTAATCAGAGACTGACAGAAGAACTGGGAGTAAAGCGCTGGCAGACTGATGCTGCGGTCAAGCTTATTGATGAAGGAAATACGATCCCCTTTATTTCACGATACAGAAAGGAAATTACCGGCTCACTTAATGATGAGCAGCTCAGGAAGCTTTACGAGCGTCTTGTCTACCTTCGAAACCTGGAGGAAAAGAAGGAGCAGGTGATTACCAGTATTGAAGAGCAGGGCAAGATGACGGAGGAACTGAAACGGCAGATCCTCGCAGCGGAAACTCAGGTGGCGGTGGATGATCTTTACCGTCCCTACCGCCCGAAAAGACGGACCCGCGCCACGATCGCGAAGGAGAAAGGTCTGGAGCCTCTTGCAGCTCTGATCACTCTTCAGAAGATCGGGGAACCTCTGGAGACTGCGGCAAAAGAGTATATTTCGGAGGAAAAAGGTGTGGCGACGGCGGAGGATGCCATTGCCGGGGCAAAGGATATCATTGCAGAAGCCATTTCTGACAATGCGGACTATCGAAGCTGGATCCGGCGGACGACCATGAAAAAGGGAAAAGTGACTTCCACTGCAAAAGACCCGGAAGCGGAGTCCGTTTACGAGATGTATTATGAATTCGAAGAGCCAGCCGCAAAACTGGCGGGACACCGGATACTTGCTCTGAACCGGGGGGAGAAAGAAAAGTTCCTGACTGTGAAAGTGGAAGCGCCGGAGGATGACATTCTCGCTTATCTGGAGAGAAAAGTGATCCGCTCGGATAATCCGTATACCACACCGGTTTTGAAAGAGACAGTGGAGGACAGCTATCATCGTCTTATCGCTCCGGCCATTGAGCGTGAGATCAGGAACGAACTGACGGAGAAGGCGGAAGACGGGGCCATAGAAGTCTTCGGGAAAAACCTGCATCAGCTTCTCATGCAGCCGCCTATCACAGGACATGTGGTACTGGGATGGGACCCGGCGTTCCGTACAGGCTGCAAACTGGCTGTGGTGGATCCCACCGGAAAGGTGATCGGGACTACCGTGATCTATCCCACGGCTCCGACAACGCCCCAGAAGATCAAGGCTAGCAAAGACCTGTTGAAAAAGATCATCCCGAAATACCATATCAGCCTGATCTCTCTCGGAAACGGCACGGCTTCCAGAGAGTCCGAGCAGTTTATCGTGGAACTTCTGAAAGAGATACCGGAGAAAGTCCAGTATGTCATTGTAAACGAAGCCGGGGCTTCGGTCTACTCTGCCAGCAAGCTTGCCAGCGAGGAATTTCCGAAGTTCGACGTGGGACAGAGAAGCGCTGCATCCATCGCAAGAAGGCTTCAGGATCCTCTGGCGGAGCTGGTAAAGATCGATCCCAAGTCCATCGGCGTAGGGCAGTATCAGCATGATATGAACCAGAAAAAGCTGGGAGAGTCCTTAAATGGTGTGGTGGAGGACTGCGTGAACAAAGTGGGAGTTGATCTGAATACGGCGTCTGCGCCGCTTCTGTCCTATATTTCCGGGATCAGCAGCACGATCGCGAAGAATATCGTGGCGTACCGGGAGGAGAACGGACGCTTTGCGGACCGCAGGGAACTTCTGAAAGTACCGAAGCTGGGGCCGAAGGCATTCGAACAGTGCGCCGGGTTCATGCGGATCCAGGGAGGGGACAATCCGCTCGATTCCACGGGGGTCCATCCGGAATCCTATGAAGCTGCACAGAAGCTGTTAAAGAAACAGGGATTTACTCCTGAAGACGTGGCGGAACACCGTCTGTCCGGACTTTCCCTTACGATAAAGGATTATAAGAAAATGGCGGAAGAGCTGGGAATCGGTGAGATTACCCTGCGGGATATTGTAAAAGAGCTGGAAAAACCGGCCCGGGATCCCCGCGATGAGATGCCCAAGCCGATCCTGCGCACGGATGTGCTGGAGATGAAAGACCTGAAAGAGGGAATGGTGCTCAAGGGGACGGTGAGAAATGTCATTGATTTCGGTGCGTTTGTGGATATCGGAGTCCATCAGGACGGACTTGTGCATATTTCCCAGATTACAGATAAATATATCAAACATCCGCTGGAAGCAGTGAGCGTGGGAGATATTGTAGATGTGAAGGTAATGAGTGTGGATCTGAAGAAAAAGAGGATACAGCTCACTATGAGAGGAATATAATATTTCAAAAGGGTCAGGCCCATGTGCAAAGGGACCTGACCCTTTTGAATGAAATGGTCTGATGATTTTATTAAATGGTGCCGTGTACTTTTTCACAGGTACACGGCACCGATGAGGAAAAATTGTCAGACTTTTCCGATTCTTGCCTTCAATTTCGGCCCAACGACTGCCGCAAAGATGATCTTGACGGCATCCCCGGGTAGATAGGGGATCACGCCGGCGGTCAGTGCAGCAGCGGGCGTGAGATGCAGCTGCCAGGCTAGCCATAGGGTGCCAAATGCATAGCAGACGGCAAGACCGGATACCATCCCGGCAATGTCGGCCGGCCTTCTTTCCGGAAAACGTTCCATCAGAAATCCCTGGATCAGCGCCAAAAAAAGGAAACCGATCAGGTATCCGCCGGTGGGACCGGCAAGTTTTCCCAGGCCGCCGCCGAACCCGGAAAATACAGGAAGCCCGGTGGTACCCAGACAGAGATAGAGCAGAACGCTGACAGTGCCGGATTTCATTCCCAGCAGATAGACAGTGATATAGACGGCAAAATTTGTGAGGGACAGAGGAACCGGACTGATGGGAACCGGTATGGAAAACGGACCAAGGATACAAAGGACTGCGGTCATAAGTCCGGTCAGTGTGAGGGTTCGTGTTCTGCTCTGTGCGGGGGATCCGGTTATAGTGGTTTTATCTGACATTGTGGAATCTCCTTTCTGGTCTCAAAGCTGCTTTTATGGCTTGTCCGGATAATCTGTCAACAGTATACAATGCGACATATCGATTGTCAACTTAAATGTAAGTCTGGTTTACAATTGAATGGTTTATTCATTTTTCATAAAAAAGTTATAAATACGTTTCCTGTGCCGTGTTATAATATCACCACGACAAAATGCAATTATTTCAGGGAGATCAGAAATGTTTGGATATGTAACCATATGTGAGCCGGAACTGAAGGTAAAGGATCTGAAAAAATACAGGGCATATTACTGCGGATTGTGCCGCATTCTTAAGGAGGACTACGGTTTTATGGGGCAGATGACGCTGACCTACGATATGACATTTGCTGGCATCCTTCTGTCGTCACTCTACGAAAGTCAGACAGAGACGAGAATGCACCGGTGCAAAGTACATCCGGTGAAAAAGCAGTTCATGCTCACGAATGAGATCACATCCTATGCGGCGGCGATGAATGTACTTCTTGCCTATTATCATATGGAAGACGACTGGAACGATGAGCATAAGGTGAGCAGCCTTATGACCAAGAGTCTGATTTATCGAAAGGCGGAACG
Source organism: uncultured Mediterraneibacter sp. (assembly GCA_944377745.1). GTDB lineage: Bacteria > Bacillota > Clostridia > Lachnospirales > Lachnospiraceae > Mediterraneibacter. The sequence continues at coordinate 73,438 of CALWFV010000009.1, forward strand.
GATCAGTGAACAGTATCCTAGACAGAGTGGGGGGATAAGGAAGTGGCTCCGGGAGCTTGACGAATGTGAAAAGGAGGGGAGTACAGATATTGATCGCACTGCGGGATGTTTCGGGCATCTCATGGAGGAACTGTTTGTGTACAGGGAGGATATCTGGGAGAAAAACCTGCGTCGGATGGGGTTCTTTCTGGGGAAATTTATCTATCTTATGGACGCTTATGAAGATCTTCCGGAAGATATTGAGAAGGGCAGATATAATCCGTTAAAACAGCTTTATGAACAGGAAGATTATGAAGAAAGAATGCAGCAGATCCTCTGTATGATGATTGCGGAGAGCACGGCGGAGTTCGAACGTCTGCCCTGCCTTGTTGATGTGGACATTTTGCGAAATATATTGTATGATGGTGTCTGGAGTCGATATAATAAGATACAGTTGAAGAAAAGTGAGGAACGAGGGAAATGACAAAGAACCCATATGATGTGCTCGGCGTATCACCGAACGCGTCTGATGATGAGATAAAGAGGGCGTACCGCGATCTGACGCGGAAGTATCATCCGGATGCCAATGTGAACAATCCCCTGGCTGATCTGGCGGAGGAAAAGTTCAAGGAGGTACAGGAAGCGTACGATACGATCATGCATGAAAGGGCTGCCGGCGGCAGCTCAGGAGGATATTCCTCCGGCAGTTCGACAACTTCAGGAAACTATTCTTATGGGGGAGCTTCTTACGGGGGAGGTTATTCGAATGCTCAGATGGATCCGAGACTGCAGGCAGCAGCCAACTATATCAACAGCCGGCGTTACCGGGAAGCGCTGAACACTCTGGATCAGGTACCGGAACGTTCGGCTTTGTGGTATTACTTAAGCGGCTGCGCCAATGCGGGAATCGGGAACAACATTCTGGCCCGGGATCACGCGGCACAGGCTGTGAATATGGAACCAAACAATATGCAGTACAGACAGCTTCTGAATCAGTTGGATTTCAGCAGCAGAAGATATCAGAGCAGTCCCTATGGCGGGGGCTACGGTCCGGGCGGTTCTTCCTGCGGAACCGGAAACATGTGCTGTGATCTTATGATTGCTGATCAGTTGTGTGAGTGTATGGGAGGAGATCTGTGTTCATGCATATAAAGGCGAAGACGATGGCATTCGGCGGCCTGCTCCTCGCGCTGGCTGTCGTGTGCATGGCTCTCGGGAGTATCATCGAGACCAGTACATTATTTCTTCTCGCAGCGGCCTCTTTTTTTGTCGGGATCGTGATCCGCGAGTTCGGACTGAGAGTTGGCGCTGCTTTTTATATTGCGGCGGTTTTGCTCGGAGGTATCACAGCCCCGAATAAATTTTATGTGCTTACTTTTGCAGCGATGGGGTTATATATCTGGGGAATCGAAGCAGTGTTCCGCTGGCTGGAAAAGCATCCGCTGATCGGAAACAGAAGGACTGTATTCTGGATTTCGAAATATGTGGTTTTTAATGTTATGTATATCCCGATCGTACTTATCTTCAGGGATATGCTGTTTTCACGGTCCATATCCGGAATGCTGGTGGCCGGAGCGATCATCGGCGGTCAGGCTGCACTCTTTATTTACGACCGGGCATATGAATATGTTCAGGTGCATGTGTGGGGCAGGATACGGGGAAGAGTGCTGTCATAAGTGTGTAAGAATAAATAAGGTGCCGTGTACTTTGTCGGAAGTACACGGCACCTTTTCGTAATGTTTCGAAATTCGCACAAAAGGAAAGAGCCACATTGCTGCGGCTCAAAGGGGGAAAAAGTTTATGAAAAAGTGTTCTTCTTAAGAACAATTATAGTATAGAAAAAAGTTGTGTAAAAAGTGTGATCAAGTTTTGAATGGATTATGAACAAAACGGTAAAAAACTGTGAAAGGCGCTGCTTTTCCTCTTTCCATAAAGCAATAAAAGCAAACTCCTAGAAAATATATGCAATGTACCGCTGTCAGACCAGGTGTTAGAATAACTGCATGAGCTCATGGAATCCAATAAAATTTCAAAAGAAAAGAGGAAAAATGAAAAATGGGTAATATGAAGTACAACCGCGCAAAAATCTGGCAGATTGCCCTGTTTGCGCTCAATATGATGTCCACAAATATGTATCTGTTCCTGATGTCATATGTATCTTATTATGCGACCGGACTTTTGGGAATGGCGACAGTATTCGTATCTACTCTGGCAACTGCAATGAGGATATTTGATGGGATCACTGATCCGATCATAGGCTGGATGATGGATCATGTAAAAGGAAGATTCGGGAAATTCCGTCCGTTCCTTGTTATTGGAAATGCAGTGTTGATCCTGTCTATGATTCTGATGTATAAGACCACACATCTTGTTCCGGAAGTAATCCGTATCCCGTATTTTGTTCTGATCTATGCACTTTACATACTCGGATATACAATCCAGGGTACTGTTACAACAGCCGCTCAGACTCTTCTGACCAATGATCCGAAGCAGAGACCCCTGTATGGTGGATTTACGGGAGTGTACATGGTGTTCCTTCAGACAGGATTTTCCTATCTGATCGCGAATTATCTGGTACCGAAGTACGGCGATATGGGATACGGTTTTTTCAGTGAACTGATCGTATGGGTTATCATTATCGCTCTGATTATGATGGTGTGCGCCTTTATCGCCATTGCTCCGAAGGACAAGGCGGAGTATTATGATCAACTGACATCTCCGGAAGAAGAAAAAGCTACATTCAAAGATTATTGGGAAGTGCTGAAACATAACCGTGCGCTTCAGATGCTGATCATATCGGAGTCAACTGATAAACTGGCAATGACGATCGCGTCAAATTCTATCGTAGGCGTTATGCTTTTCGGCATTATTATTGGAAACTACGAAGTTATGGGAAATCTTTCCGTGATCACGACAATCCCCAATCTGATCCTCCTGTTCCTTGGCATTATTGTGGCAAGAAAAGGCGGTCAGAAAAAGACATATGTACTGAGTACATGGGGATGTGTTATCATGCAGGTGTGCATGACACTGCTGTTTGTTTTCGGTGATCCGACAAAGATCAATCTGAAATCCCTCAGTTTTATGAATATCGCATTTGTCGTCCTTTATCTGGCAGTCAACGGAATCCGTAATATCGGAAGCAATATGATGATCCCCATGATGGCGGACTGTACAGACTATGAACTTTACCGCAGCGGGCGATATGTGCCGGGAATGGTCGCTACAGTATACTCCTTTGTGGACAAGCTGATATCATCCTTTGCAACAACAATCGTGGGAGTATTTGTTGCGGCGATCGGGTATGCGAGTACAACACCTCAGATTGGAGATGAGCTGACAACCGGTATCTTTATTGTAACAATGTTCCTTTACAATGGAATGCCTATCCTTGGATGGGTGGCGTCCATCATTGCGATGAAATTCTATCCTCTGGATGGAGCGAAGATGCAGGAGATCGAGGATCATATCGTGAAAGTAAGAGAGAAAAATGCAGCATTAAATGCAGCGGGCGGAGAACAGAAATGAGAGAAGAAAACAGGCATGTAATGCCCCTTTGGGGACCGTATTCAAAAAAATATATGGGTATATCACGCATTATGGAAGAAAGCCTCATTGCCGGAAGCAGATTTGATCTGGTCGTATATCCGACCTATGCAAACAGCGCGGTACCGGTGCCGAACGTAACGGTTCCATCGGATTACCATCCATGGAAATGTGATACGGAAGGAAAATTTTTCCGATACCGGTATGAACTGCAGTGGAAAGATCAACTATATGCGGATGTGGATCTCTTTGAAGTAGATGAAGAAACATGGGGAATCCGCGTGGATTATCATAATAATACAAACAAGATCCAGAACTGTCTTTTGAATCTTTTCGCGGCGGTCGAATATCCTCAATGCATGACATGTAAACCGGAACTCCCTGAAAAACGGGAGTTCTGGAAGGCTCTGGACTATCAGGAGTTCAGTTTTTCGGTTCCCCGGCCCTGGGAGAGTCTGTACTTTGACGGGATGAGGAAGGGGGAGCAGTTCCGACCGGATTTTACCGAAGGGATGGCTCTGGCAGAGACTTTTTATGCCATGATGTACCGGAATCAGGGGACAAAGATGTTTGGTGGAAATGCCGGGGACAGACTGATATATGACAGAACATTGAATGATAGTTATCAGAATGCAGTGCTGACGATACGATACTCCACGTATCAGACAGACGAGGACGTGATATTTGACAGTAATTACGGACAGATTTGCTTTAAAGCGTGCAAGACTGCGGAAACAGTGACTGTGCCCCTGTCCTGCCTTGAAAAAGGAAAATTCCGTTTGGAAATGGTATCCAGAGGGACAGAAGAAAACGGGGTAATGTTTGACTGTCTGTGTATTACTGAAGCAGCAGATCAGGAAAAGATCCGGTTTAAAATGCACAAGAGAAATGTGATCCCGACCATTACTTATGAAGGCGAAAAGGTGAAATATGAATACCATTATGGTGAGAAGCCCATGTTCCTCGGGATACTGAACAAAAGGGTAAGGAGCAGAAAACTCTATTCAGGGTGTCTGGAAGATGCTCTGATCACCAGGCTTACAAATCCGGACGAGACATATGATAACCTTACAAGGAGCTTCTCAGGGGCGTTTATGGAGAAACATTCTGACGAAGGGTTTTATCATACGAATGTAGTGGAGGCGATTTTTTTGCCGGGGCAGAGTACGGCCGTCCAGTATGCCTATGTGAGTGCAAAAGACATGACACTGACAAAAAAAGAACTGGAAGATGTATGGAAGATAAAGTCAGGAACGGCAGAGGACGTCAGCCTGAATCCGGAGGGAAAAGAATATGAATTTTCTGCGAGGATGATGAAAACGGCGCTGTTTTCGAATGTAGTATATCCCATATACAGACACGGGGATAATATCGTCCATTATACGCCGGGAAAACGATGGGACAGTCTGTATACCTGGGATTCCGGTTTTATCGGGCTGGGGCTTCTGGAATACTCAAAGAAGAGAGCAGAATACGTTCTTGATACATATCTGTCCGAAGAGGACAACCATGATTTTGCTTTCCTGGCTCACGGTTCACTGGTGCCTACACAGTTTTATCTCTGGAATGAAATGATGATGCGGTCATCTGCCGGGGAACGGGAGAAACTGAAAAAATATTATCCCATGTTGCAGCGTTATTATCGTTTTATGGCGGGAAAGTCAGAAGGATCTACAATGGCGCGGCTGAAAAGCGGTATGCTGACTGTCTATGATTATTTTTATAACGCAGGAGGCATGGACGATTATCCACCCCAGGTGGCAATGCATCAGCGTCATCTTTCAGACAGGATGGCACCGGTGTGCAGCAGTGCACACTTTATCCGAATCGCAAAGATTATACGCAGTATCGCGCTTTATTATGGGTATGACGAAGATGTGAAGGAATATGAGGAGGATATCCACAGAGTGTCAGAAGCGCTCCTAAAAAATGCCTGGGATGAAGAAAGCGGATATTTTGGTTATGTTCTCCATGATCCTGAAGGTATGGAAACAGAAATATTCCGTACTCCGTCAGGTGAAAATTATAACCGGGGTGTGGACGGCGTGACGCCGTTGATCACTGGAGTATGCAGTGAAAAGCAGGAGGAAAGGATGCTGGCTCATCTTAAATCCGAAAAGGAACTGTGGACGAATGTGGGAATCTCCAGTGTAGACCAGAGTGTATCCTATTACCGGGACAACGGCTACTGGAATGGTGCTGTCTGGTTCCCTTATCAGTATCTTATCTGGAAATCAATGCTGGATATCGGGGATACAGAGTTTGCCTGCAAAATCGCGCAGACTGCGCTGTCAGCATGGAAACAGGAGACAGATTTCAGCTATAATACATTTGAAATGATACAGATCGAGACAGGGAGAGGTGGATGGTTCCACCAGTTCAGCGGACTTTCCGCACCAATCTCTGTCTGGTACCATGCGTATTATAAACAGGGAACAGTGACGGCTGGATTCGATACATGGATCGAAAGCGTACAATATGATCAAGATCATACCGAGGCGCGTATAGAATATGAGATCAGGCAGCGCAGAGATAACTGTATTCTTGTTGTGATGGACTCTGCTTTTGAATATAATATAGAAATAAACGGAAAACCCGCCAAGTGGACAGAACATGTAAAGGGTGCTTTTGAAATCCGGCTCGCGCCGGAAAAGGGAGAGGTTGTAGTCAGGAGAAAATGAACAGCTGTTATGACGAATATACCGGTTTTCAGCCTATGTTGAGTTCAAGTATGGAGATTCATCTGTACAGGAATAAAGATTTGGGGCCTCAGGAGGAACATTTCCATGATTTTTATGAGATGTTCTTTCTGGTTGAAGGTAAAGTGACTTTTTTGATCGATGAAAAAGAGTATGCGATGAACAGGGAAGACGTTTTGCTTTTGCCTCCCGGTATCTTCCACAGGGAGATACCGGGAACGGGGTATTATGAGCGGGTTCTGCTCCGGCTGAATCCTTGGTATCTGAACCGGCTTTCAACACGGAAGACCAATCTGGCAAGCTGCTTCGTGTTTTCGGAGGAAAGAGGGTATCTTCTGAAGGCGGAACCTTTGGAACGGGATCGCATTCGCTCGGTGCTGTATGTAATCCTGAGAGAGACAAAAGGAAGCGATTTTGGAAAAGATATCCTGATTGAGTCGGAACTGAAGCGGCTGCTTATCCTCCTGAACCGGTGTCGATCCCTGAATATCCCGGCAGAGAAAGCTGACTCGCAGGAGGGAGGGAAAAATCTACAGGAGATTCTGAGATATATCAATCAGCACTATACAGAAAATATCACTCTGGATCAGCTTTGCGAGAAGTTTTATATCAGTAAATTTTATCTTTCCAGAAGTTTTGAGCGGCTGACAGGACAGAGTATTTATCAGTACATTCTTGAAAAGAGGATGATTATGGCGCGTCAGTTACTTCTGTTCGGTGAGAGACCTACAGAAATTTACACGCTTTGCGGTTTTACGAATTACAGCAATTTTTATCGGGCATTTAAGAAGTATTATGGAATGTCACCCAGCTGTTTTTTGAAAAATATCACCAGTATGGAGCAGATGACATGGTAAAAAGAGTGCTGTAATCAATAATGCAAAGTGCTTTAAAAAGAGCGTAATACACGGATTGAAGCACATTTGGATGTATTTGGAACCTGGTTTTACGACAACAAATAGATAAAATATAAATTTTAGATGAACTTTATAAAAGGAAAAGGTCTGATAAAGTGCTGAAGCGCGTGGCAAATTATCAGACTTTATTTTATTTGCAGAGTGTTATAAACCAGGTGACGAGAAAAGTTGCTATACTAATGATATCTTCATTTTCGGGCTTTAAAGGTCTTTCAGGTTGTGGACGTGTTTTCTCTTGCTAAAACAAAATTGTCAGTATATAATGTCAATAACAGGATAGAAGTCAGAAAAAAGAGGGTTATTTCTAAAAAGATGGGGGTAAAGGCATATGGGAAAAATAATTCGTTGGATACAAGCTGTTATTGCAGGTAATCATACATATGCACCAATGGCAGGAGTAGATATTAAAAAAAGTGCAGATAAATTGTTTGAAAAAGAGAACGATAAAGAAGATAAAAAATCTGAAAAGCCCTCTGAAAAGTAATTTTTCACATCAATACGAGGTGTGTTGAACCTTGGAAATTCAATATTTCGCTGAAGAATTTCATAAAAAGCTATTGAAATCCTGTGTATAACGAGTTATATTAGTATACGGAAAAAGTAATAAATCTTCGGGGTCGGGTGCAATTCCCAACCGGCGGTATAGTCCGCGACCCGCTGATCAAGCGGCTGAACCGGTGACTCATAAGAGAGAATTCCGGTACCGACAGTAAAGTCTGGATGAGAGAAGAAATTCGCTTTTTATTGAAGAGAATTCAATAATGAATGTCATGAACACATATCGCCCCGAGCCAGTGGTTCGGGGTTTTTCTATGTTCGAAGTGGCGGGATTTCCTGGAAGATTTCCTTTTTTCAGTTTATTGCCTGCGTATTAACCGCAGAGCTTATCAGCATTTCTGCTCCATGGATTTTCTGGTCCGGAGAGCGGAGGAAAAGAAAAAGGAGAGATGGAAAATGAGTACAGAAACAAAAACAGCAGTTCATTCGGAGCCGAGACTGGGCGTAAAGGCCCTCGTAAAAATAGGAATGCTCGCCGCAGTGGCGATCATCCTGATGCTTTTCGAGATTCCCCTTCCGTTTGCACCGTCATTCTATGAGATCGACTTCAGTGAGGTCCCGGTTCTTGTCGGATGCTTCGCTATGGGACCTTTTGCAGGGGCTCTGATTGAATTTGTGAAGATTCTTCTGAATTTTGTGGTAACAGGGACAGACACTGCCGGCGTCGGTGAGATCGCCAACTTTATCATCGGGTGTTCACTTTGTGTTCCGGCCGGTCTGATCTACCGCCGCAACAGAACGAGAACGAACGCGCTGATCGGTATGGTGGTCGGCACAGTGACCATGACAGTGATCGGATGTTTTATCAATGCATTTGTACTCCTTCCGACCTATGCTGTGGCGTTCGGCATGCCGATCGATGCACTGGTGAGTATGGGAACAGCGGTGAACTCACATATTACAAATCTGTTCACATTTGTGATGTTTGCTGTTGCGCCGTTCAATCTTCTCAAAGGAGCACTTGTTTCAGTTATAGTATTTCTGATCTATAAGAAGATCAGTCCGGTATTCAGAATGCACTGATTTACCCGAAAAAAAGCAGATAATACGGAAAAATTATGCAAAAAGCAGGTTCTTAAGTGAATCTGCTTTTTACTTGTTCGCCCGCCATGGGCGGGCTCTAACGGGTGAAAGTCCCGAGTGCGCGTAGGCAACGACGAAGCACATAGCGG
>CALWFV010000010.1 GCA_944377745.1 uncultured Mediterraneibacter sp.
CCTTGATGAAGAGGACTGTGACTATGAATAAAATAGGAAGCAGATATTACGAGAGTTAATTTTTCTGGAAGTTAAGAGTGATGAAAAATTATACAGCATAAAATGTCTGATAAAATGACAGAACGTGTATTCGAAAAAATGTTGCGCAGGGATAATAAGTGTAGTATATTAGAGTCTGAAAAAGTGCGTACATTTATCGTTCTTTTTGTGTCTATACTTATGAAAGAGAGTTTTTCAAGATATGTTAAAATATAGCAAAAAATACGAAATTGTGCGGACTGTGATGATTGATGCTATAGTGTAGGAAAATCTGCGCTGGGTGACCAAATTCGTGTAATTATAGCTTTTGAAGTCATTTTTACGGATTTTGAGGCAAAATGAATATTTTTTTTGCCCTGATTTACACGAATTTTGTGGCTGATAGTGTAAATAGTAGGAGGAATTTTCAGTGGATAAATTTCAATTAGTATCAGAATATGAACCGATGGGCGATCAGCCACAGGCGATTAAAGAGCTTGTTCAAGGATTCCGTGAAGGCAATCAATGCCAGACTTTACTAGGGGTTACGGGTTCCGGAAAAACTTTTACAATGGCAAATGTGATAGCGCAGTTGAACAAGCCTACATTGGTTATTGCCCATAATAAGACACTCGCAGCGCAGTTATATGGTGAACTCAAAGAGTTCTTCCCGAACAATGCGGTTGAATACTTTGTCTCCTACTACGACTACTATCAGCCGGAGGCCTACGTCCCCTCCTCGGACACCTACATTGCCAAGGATTCCGCCATCAACGATGAGATCGACAAGCTCCGCCTTTCCGCCACCATGGCTCTGACAGAACGGCGGGATGTGATCATCGTTGCCAGTGTGTCATGCATCTACGGTCTGGGTAACCCGGTGGATTACCAGAACATGGTGATATCCCTTCGCCCCGGGATGATAAAGGACAGGGACGAGGTCATGGCGAAACTGATCGAGATCCAGTACGACCGCAATGATATGGATTTTCACCGCGGTACATTCCGCGTGCGCGGCGATGTTCTGGAGATCATCCCGGCATACGAGAGCGAGACGGCGATCCGGATCGAGTTTTTTGGGGATGAGGTGGATCGGATCACGGAAATTGATATTCTGACCGGAGAGATAAAGGACGAACTGAAGCATGTGGCGATCTTCCCGGCGTCCCACTATGTTGTGGATAAAGAGAACATAAAAAGAGCGGTGCATGATATTGAGGAAGAACTGGACGAGCGCGTAAAAGAGTTCAAACGTCAGGACAAGCTGCTGGAGGCACAGAGGATCGCGGAGAGGACAAACTTTGACATTGAAATGCTCAAAGAGACCGGATTCTGCTCCGGGATCGAGAATTATTCCCGGCACCTGGCCGGACTCGCGCCGGGGCAGCCGCCGTATACGCTGATCGATTATTTTCCGGATGACTTTATCATGATGATTGATGAGTCCCACAAGACGATCCCGCAGATCGGTGGAATGTATCACGGGGATCAGTCCAGGAAAACAACGCTTGTGGATTATGGATTCCGTCTGCCCTCTGCAAAGGATAACCGCCCCTTGAATTTTGAAGAATTTGAGAGTAAGATAAATCAGGTCCTGTTCGTCTCGGCAACGCCGGGGCCGTATGAGGAAGAGCATGAACTCTTGCGGGCAGAGCAGGTGATCCGCCCGACGGGACTGCTCGATCCGGAGGTGACAGTGCGCCCTGTGGAGGGGCAGATCGATGACCTGATCGGCGAGATCAACAAAGAAGTGTCGAAAAAGAACAAAGTACTTGTCACGACGCTGACGAAACGTATGGCGGAGGACCTTACGGACTATATGCGGGAAGTCGGCATTCGTGTGAAATATCTTCACTCTGATGTGGATACACTGGAAAGGACGGAGATCATCCGTGACATGCGTCTGGATGTGTTTGACGTCCTTGTAGGGATCAACCTCCTCAGGGAAGGTCTGGATATCCCGGAGATCACGCTTGTGGCGATCCTGGATGCGGACAAAGAAGGATTCCTGCGTTCAGAGACTTCACTGATCCAGACGATCGGGCGCGCTGCAAGAAATGCGGAGGGACATGTCATCATGTATGCGGATACCATAACAGAATCCATGCAGATGGCGATCGATGAGACGAAGCGCCGCCGCGAGATCCAGATGAAATATAATGAAGAACACGGCATTACGCCGCAGACGATACAGAAGTCTGTCCGCGACCTGATCAGCATTTCGAAGAAGGTTGCCGCAGAGGAGATGCGGATGGAAAAAGATCCGGAGTCCATGAGCAAAAAGGAACTGGAGAAGCTGATATCGGATCTGACAAAACAGATGAAGAAGGCTGCGGCGGAACTGAATTTCGAGGCTGCGGCAGAGCTGCGTGACAAGCTTATAGACCTGAAAAAGATGCTCAACGAAATGGAATAAGGGCGATTTTCAGAGTTAGATATAGAAGAGAGGACATACAATGGGAAAAAAGATGGATGCCCGTCAGTATATCAGGATACGAGGGGCGAATGAGAACAATCTTAAAAATATAGATGTTGATATACCGAGAAATGAACTTGTCGTCCTGACGGGCTTAAGCGGATCGGGAAAATCTTCGCTTGCTTTCGATACGATCTATGCGGAGGGACAGAGAAGGTACATGGAATCTCTGTCTTCCTATGCGCGTCAGTTCCTTGGACAGATGGAAAAACCGGATGTTGAGAGTATTGAGGGACTTTCTCCGGCGATTTCTATTGACCAGAAGTCCACGAACCACAATCCCAGATCTACGGTGGGGACGGTGACAGAGATCTATGACTATTTTCGTCTGCTCTATGCAAGAGTGGGGATCCCGCACTGTCCGAAGTGCGGTCGGGAGATCCGTAAACAGACAGTGGACCAGATGGTAGATCAGATCATGTCCCTCCCGGAACGGACAAAGATCCAGCTTCTGGCACCGGTCGTGAGGGGGCGCAAGGGTACTCATGCAAAACTTCTTGACAGGGCGAAAAAGAGCGGATATGTCCGCGTGCGCGTGGATGGAAATATGTATGAACTTTCCGAGGAGATCACGCTGGATAAGAATATCAAGCACAATATTGAGATCATTGTGGACCGGCTTGTGGTAAAACCGGGGATTGAAAAGAGGCTGACAGATTCGGTGGAAAGTGTGCTGCATTTGGCAGAGGGACTTCTGATCGTAGATATCATAGGAGGGGAACCCATCAATTTCAGCCAGAGTTTTTCCTGCCCGGACTGCGGGATCAGCATTGAAGAGATCGAACCGAGGAGTTTTTCCTTCAATAATCCTTTCGGGGCGTGCCCTGAATGTTTCGGATTGGGATATAAAATGGAGTTTGCAGAGGAACTGATGATACCGGATCCGTCCCTGTCCATTAATCAGGGAGCGATCACGGTCATGGGGTGGCAGTCCTGTACGGACAAGTCCAGTTTTACCCATGCTATTCTGGAAGCTCTCTGTAAAGAGTATAAATTCGATCTGGATACGCCGTTTGAAAAGTATCCGAAGAAGATCCACGATGTGATCATATATGGAACTAACGGAAAAAGCGTGAAAGTGTTCTATAAAGGCCAGCGGGGCGAAGGTGTCTATGACGTTGCTTTTGAAGGACTGATCAAAAATGTGGAACGAAGATACAGGGAGACGGGCTCAGAGACAGTAAAAGCAGAATATGAGACATTTATGAACATCACTCCATGCTCTGCATGTAAAGGCCAGCGTCTGAAACCGGGAGCTCTGGCGGTGACGGTAGGAGATAAAAACATTGCAGAGGTGACTGCTCTGTCCATCGATAAGCTTCAGAAATTTCTTGAAGATCTTCAGCTTACGCAGACCCAGATGGTGATCGGGGGCCAGATCTTAAAAGAGATACGGGCGAGGATCAAATTCCTTATGGATGTGGGTCTGGAGTATCTGACTCTTGCCAGGGCGACAGCTACCCTTTCCGGGGGGGAAGCTCAGAGGATCCGCCTTGCCACGCAGATCGGTTCCGGTCTGGTGGGAGTCGCCTATATCCTGGATGAGCCAAGTATTGGTCTGCATCAGAGGGATAACGACAAACTCCTTGCAACGCTGAAACATCTGCGGGATCTTGGAAATACACTGATCGTGGTAGAACATGATGAGGATACCATGCTGGCGGCGGACTATATTGTTGATATCGGTCCGGGTGCAGGAGAGCACGGCGGAGAAGTTGTGGCAGCAGGCAACGCCCAGGAGATCATGAAAAATCCGAACTCTATTACCGGGGCATATCTGAGTGGTAAGATCCGGATTCCGATCCCGGAAGAAAGAAGAAAGCCGACCGGATTTCTGAAAGTAGTGGGCGCTGCGGAAAATAATCTGAAAAATATAGACGTTACATTCCCTCTCGGTGTCATGACGTGTGTGACAGGCGTCTCTGGCTCGGGGAAAAGTTCACTGGTCAATGAGATCCTGTATAAAAGGCTGGCTCATGATCTGAACCGTGCCCGGACGATACCGGGGAAACATAAGAGGATAGAAGGACTGGATCAGGTGGACAAGGTGATCAATATCGATCAGTCGCCTATCGGACGTACACCAAGGTCCAATCCGGCAACATACACCGGCGTGTTTGATCTGATCCGCGATCTGTTTGCGTCCACACCGGATGCAAAAGCACGTGGATATAAGAAGGGAAGATTCAGCTTCAACGTGAAAGGCGGGCGGTGTGAGGCGTGCGCGGGAGATGGTATTCTCAAAATAGAGATGCATTTCCTCCCGGATGTCTATGTGCCATGTGAGGTCTGCGGTGGCAAACGTTACAACCGCGAGACCCTTGAGGTGAAATATAAAGGAAAGTCGATTTATGACGTCCTGAACATGACTGTTGAGGAAGCTGTGGAATTCTTTGCTCACGTACCCAGTATACGGAGAAAAATGGAGACCCTCAACGACGTCGGACTTTCCTATATACGCCTGGGCCAGCCGTCCACGGAACTTTCCGGAGGAGAGGCTCAGAGGATCAAGCTGGCGGCAGAACTGAGCAAGCGGAGTACCGGAAAGACGGTGTACATCCTGGATGAGCCGACAACAGGTCTTCATTTTGCCGATGTGCACAAGCTTACCGAAATCCTTCGCAGACTGGCAGGCGACGGAAATACAGTGATCGTGATCGAACACAATCTTGATGTGATAAAAACAGCGGATTACATTATAGATATCGGCCCCGAGGGCGGAGATAAGGGCGGGACTGTCGTTGCGTGCGGCACTCCGGAAGAGATCGCAGAGAACGAAAAATCATATACCGGGAAGTATATTGGACCAATCCTAAAGAAAAAATAAATATAGAAAAAGGGGTTTCCATTTTTGGAAAAGTTTATTATACTAGTATGCGGATAAGGGAGGTAAAGCCAGCACACACAGGAGGAAGATGTTTGTCTGCCGGCAGACTGTTAAGGGAACGAGTATAAAGAGTTTGGAAGGGAGAATCAAATATGTCTGTAGATCTTGGAATAGATTTGGGAACCGCCAGTGTACTGGTATATGTAAAAGGAAAAGGAGTTGTTCTGAAAGAACCGTCGGTCGTTGCTTTTGACCGGGATACCAATGTGATCAAGGCAATCGGAGAAGAGGCAAGGCTGATGCTCGGGAGAACGCCGGGAAACATCGTGGCGGTCCGTCCCCTTCGTCAGGGCGTGATCTCTGATTATACTGTGACGGAGAAAATGATAAAGTATTTTGTACAGAAAGCGCTGGGAAAACGCACATTTAAAAAACCGCGCATCTCTATCTGTGTTCCCAGCGGTGTTACTGAAGTGGAGAAGAAAGCCGTTGAGGAGGCAACTTTTGCGGCGGGTGCACGTGAAGTCCATCTGATCGAGGAGCCGGTCGCGGCAGCGATCGGAGCGGGGATCGATATCGCAAAGCCCTGCGGAAACATGATTGTGGATATCGGAGGAGGTACAGCCGACATTGCCGTGATCTCCCTTGGCGGTACAGTTGTGAATACTTCCATCAAAGTGGCGGGTGACGATTTCGACGAAGCTATCGTACGATACATGAGAAAGAAACATAATCTGCTGATCGGGGAGAGAACAGCAGAGGATATTAAGATAAAGATCGGGACAACCTATCCTCTCGTCGAGGAAGAGACAATGGAAGTCCGGGGGAGGAATCTTGTGACAGGGCTTCCGAAGACAGTCACTGTCACATCCTCTGAGACAGAGGAGGCTCTCAGGGAGGCAACCAGCCAGATCGTAGAAGCTGTCATCTCTGTTCTTGAACAGACCCCGCCGGAACTTTCCGCAGATATTCTTGACAGAGGTATTGTGCTGACAGGCGGAGGAGCAATGCTCAGGGGCCTTGAGGAACTGATTGAGGAGAAAACGGGTATCAACACCATGACGGCGGAAGATCCGATGAAAGTCGTGGCCATTGGTACCGGTCAGTTTGTGGAATTTATGAGTGGAAGAAAAGATTTTTAAGGTCCGGCAGGATTTGGGAAAAGGGTGTGTGTAAAAAAGCACCCTTTTTCTGTTTTTTATGTGGAAGCTGGAAAGCAGCATCCTGGGGATGAAGAAAACAAAGAGGCAGATCACAGTTGTCTGCTGTGATAGAGAGATAAAGGAGAAGTGAGAGGAATTGGAGACAGTTACGGGTTATGTTGATCACATTGTATTCCGCAACGAAGAAAACGGATATACGGTCTTTAACCTGGATAATGACGATGGTGAAGTGACCTGCGTCGGCAGCTTTAATTTTGTAAATGAAGGCGAAATGCTGGAACTGCAGGGAGAGTACGTCAACCATAATGTTTATGGGAACCAGTTTAAAGTGTCGTCCTATCAGGTGAAGGAACCGGAGGATCTGGTCTCGATCGAAAGATATCTCGGCTCCGGCGCAGTCAAGGGGGTAGGAGCAGCGCTTGCCGCAAGGATCGTCCGAAGATTTAAGGAAGATACCTTCCGGATCATCGACGAAGAACCGGAAAGGCTTTCTGAGATCAAAGGGATCAGTGAGAGAAAAGCGCGGGAGATCGCGGAACAGGTAGAAGAGAAAAAAGACTTGAGAAAAGCGATGATTTATCTGCAGAAATACGGAATCTCAACGAAGCTTGCGGCGAAAATATACAAGTATTATGGTATGAAAGTATACAAAGTGCTGGAGGAGAACCCGTATCAGCTTGCGGACAATATTGAAGGGGTTGGTTTCCGCACGGCAGATGAGATCGCATCCCGGATCGGGATACATACAGACTCTGATTATCGGATCAAGAGCGGCATTTTCTATACTCTTCAGCAGGCGGCCGGAGAAGGGCATATCTATCTTCCCCAGGATGTTCTCCTCAGAAGGGCAAGCGCTCTGCTGGAGGTGGAGATCAGTGATATAGAAAAATATATCATGGATCTCTGTATTGAACGGAAGACTGTGATGAAAGAGACCGAAGACGGCCAGATCCGGGTGTATCCGGCACATTACTATTATCTCGAACTGAATACTGCAAAAATGCTCCATGATCTGGATATTGACTGTGATATGCCGGAAGATATGATGGAGCGCAGGCTGAAAGCTGTGGAGAAGAAGGAACAGATCGAACTGGATCCCATACAGCACAGGGCTGTGATCGAGTCGATCAAACACGGGCTTCTCGTGCTTACGGGAGGACCGGGGACGGGAAAGACGACGACAATCAACACCATGATACGGTTTTTTGACAGTGAGGGGATGAGCATCCTCCTTGCCGCGCCCACCGGAAGAGCTGCAAAAAGGATGACTGAGGCTACCGGATATGAGGCGCAGACGATCCACAGACTGCTGGAAGTGAACGGAAATCCGGAAGCGGAGGGAAACGTGAGCGGATTTGGCAGGAACAGGGAAAATCCGCTGGAAGCAGATGTGATCATCATTGATGAAATGTCCATGGTGGATCTGCCCCTGATGCATGCTCTTCTGTCGGCGACAGTGCCGGGGACGCGGCTTGTCTTGGTGGGAGACGTAGACCAGCTCCCGTCCGTCGGCCCGGGAAGTGTGCTCAAGGATATCATCCGTTCCGAGTGCTTCCCGGTTGTGCGGCTGACCAGGATCTTTCGCCAGGCAGGAGAGAGCGATATCGTGGTGAACGCTCACAAGATCAATTCCGGAGAGCCGGTCACCCTGGATAATAAGAGCAGAGATTTCTTTTTCCTGAAAAGGCAGAACGCGGATGTGATCATCAGTGTGATCATCACACTGATCCAGAAAAAGCTTCCGGGATATGTGGAGGCGAGCCCCAATGAGATCCAGGTCATGACGCCGACGAGAAAAGGTCTTCTGGGGGTGGAACGACTGAACCAGATACTTCAGAGATACCTGAATCCTGCAGATCCGGGGAAAACGGAGGCAGAGATAAGAGGCAGGCTGTTCCGGAGCGGAGACAAGGTTATGCAGATAAAGAACAATTATCAGATTGAGTGGGAAATCTCCACAAAATACGGACTGACTGTGGATAAAGGAACCGGTGTTTTCAACGGGGATATGGGCATCATAACGGAGATCAATCCATATACGGAGTCGCTGGAAGTGGAATTTGATGAGGGGAGAAAAGTAAAATACAGTTTTGAGATGACGGAGGAACTTGAACTTGCCTATGCGATCACGGTCCACAAGTCCCAGGGAAGTGAATATCCGGCGGTGATCCTGCCGCTTCTTCCCGGACCCAGACTGCTCTATAACAGAAACCTTCTCTATACGGCTGTCACAAGAGCAAAACGTTGTCTTACAATAGTAGGGAGTGATGTGACATTTCAGGAAATGATACAAAACAAAAGCGAGCAGGAAAGATATACAAGCCTGGCAGAGCGCATAAAGGAATTTTAGATCTGCTCTATCCCCCGGTGTGCCCTTTCTGCGGACGGATCACGGAAGAGGGGATCTGTCCGGAATGCCGGAAGGAGATACCATATATAGAGGAGCCGCGCTGTATGCATTGTGGAAAGCCTCTTCAGAGGGAGGAAGAAGAGTATTGTCAGGACTGCGGGAAACGAGACTCCTTTATTCGGCAGGGGCGGGGCGTATGGCTTCACAGGGGCAAAGTCCCCGGGGCAATATACCGCTTCAAATATCACAATAAAAGAAGGTATGGAAAAGTTTTTGCATCGGAGATGGAGAGACACTGTGGAAAAGAACTGAAACGATGGGATATAGACCTTATCATTCCGGTGCCGCTGCACGCTTCGAGAAAAAGAAGGCGCGGATTCAATCAGGCGGAGATAATCGCAGAAGAACTGTCGCATCTTACGGGAATCCCGGTGAGGAATGATCTTCTTTTCCGAATCCGGCGGACACGTCCGCAGAAGAGACTCGGTGAAAATGAGAGACGGCAGAATCTTCAGGGCGCCTTTGCGGTAAAGAAAACGCAGTCTCTTCCGTCGAACATACTTCTCATCGACGATATATATACGACAGGGAGTACTGTGGAGCGGTGTGCGAAAATGCTCCGTCTTGCAGGCGCCGAAAATGTTTACTTTTTAACTGTAAGCATTGGACAAGGAACATAAGTATATGATATACTAAAACATAATGGGCTGATACTGATATGAAAGCCATAATACATAGGAAGGACGGCAGGTCAGAAATGCTGGATAAAAAAAAGATCCGTTTGATGACGCGGACAGCGATTTATGAAAAAAATCATGCTGAGGAAGATGTTAAGATCAGCACATATTATAAAAAGGATTATGCAAGCCTGAATACATGGATCACTCTCATATGGATCACAGTTGGATACGTTCTTGTGGCAGGTCTTTTTCTTCTCTGCACAGCAGACACTATTATGGAAGGACTCACTATAGTAAAGCTCATACTGCTCGCGTCAATCGCTCTGGGATTTTACCTTGTTCTGCTGATCGCGTACGGCGTTGGAGCGGGGAATTTCTACAGGAAAAAGCACGGGCGTGCAAAGCAGCGTGTAAAGAGATATTACAGGGAATTGTCCCGGCTGGAAAAAATGTATAAGAAGGAGAAAGACAGATCATGAGTAATTTACTTGTCCTGAGGGAAAGGCTGAAGAAATTGTATGCCGCATATTCTGTATATATTTTAAAAGTGCTGCAGTTCCTTCTGGGACTGATCCTTTTTGGGGCGATCAATTCAAATATTGGTTTTATGAAGATGGCGTCTTCGGTATTATGCACAGTCGGTCTGGCTGTGATCTGTACTTTTCTGCCGATGACCGTGATGGTTCTGGCGGCAGCAGTCCTTATTCTGGTGCATTTCTATGCGCTGTCGCTGCCGATCGCAGCAGTCTCCCTTGTCATATTTCTGATCATGTATATCTTCTATTTCAGGTTTACTCCTGACAAGGCATGGCTGGTGCTTATTTCGGTGCTGGCGTTTGGGCTCAGGATCCCGTTTGTCGTTCCGGTTATTTTCGGTCTTCTTGGAACTCCTGTCTGGATCATTCCGGCGGTGTGCGGGACGATTGCCTACTATATGATACATTTTGTGAAGGCGTCTTCCGCAGCGCTGCAGGGCGCAGGGGCGGAGAGCATGTATGAAAGTCTGATGAGTTTTACCAGACAGGTCATTGCCAGCAGGGAAATGTGGGTGATGGTGCTGGCTGTTGTGGCCGCAACCCTGGTTGTAAACGCAGTGCGTACCAGATCGGTGGATCATGCATGGAAGACCGCTTCAGCGGCCGGTGCTGTCACATGTGTTGTCGTGACATCGGCAGGCAATATCGCACTGAACCTGAATTATTCTTATGTGATTATTATAGTAAATGCTGTTCTGGGAATCGTGATCGGCCTGATCCTGGAGGTCCTGTTTTTTTCGGTGGATTACTCCAGAACCGAGCATATACAGTTTGAGGACGATGAATACTATTATTACGTAAAAGCGGTTCCGAAGATTGGAGTGCCTGTCCCGGAAAAGCGGGTAAAGCATATAACCGGGCAGCAGACAGATAAGAGGACAGAGTCTGCGGCAGACGAAAATGGGGAGAGCGTACGCGGAGCAGAAGCGGGACGCCATCCGGGA
The DNA here is from genome assembly GCA_944377745.1 of uncultured Mediterraneibacter sp. Classification (GTDB taxonomy): domain Bacteria; phylum Bacillota; class Clostridia; order Lachnospirales; family Lachnospiraceae; genus Mediterraneibacter. The sequence continues at coordinate 10,995 of CALWFV010000010.1, forward strand.
AAAAGCGGACAGTCAGCTGTACTCGAAGACAGAACAACAGATGAAATACTTCTCACAAGGAGCCTGAGCAAGGAACTGGGGCTTGACCAGGAGAGGAAAACGACAGAGTAGACAACCGGGATGCTCAGCATGAAATGATGAGGCGGTGACACGCAGAATGATAGAGTGGATAAAAAATTTTCTTGACAGATATATGGACAATGCATATTTCCCTGATATTCAGTTCATGGATATTGTGGAGATACTGATCATTACAGTGATCGTATATGAGATCATGCTTTGGATCAAAAACACGAAGGCATGGATGCTTCTGCGCGGAATTATTGTGCTTTGCGTGTTTATTCTTATTGCTCTGATCTTCCAGATGAATACGATCCTGTTCCTTGCAAGGGCGTCTATAAACGTGCTTGCAATAGCAGCTGTAGTGGTTTTCCAGCCGGAACTTCGTCGCGCACTGGAAAAGCTGGGGGAGAAGAATCTTCTGAGCAATATTAACCTTTTCGAGAGAAACAAGGCCAATATGCGTTTCTCTGACGAAACGGCAGACAGTATCGTAAAGGCATGCTTCGATATGGGCAGCGTCTGCACCGGCGCTCTGATTGTTGTAGAACAGGCAATCCAGCTTACAGAGTATGAAATGACAGGGATCGAACTTGACTGTAAAGTGTCTTCGCAGGTTCTGATAAATATTTTTGAGCACAATACTCCGCTGCACGATGGGGCCGTGATAATAAGGGGGGACAGAATTACTTCTGCAACATGTTATCTTCCCCTATCGGACAATATGTCGATCAGCAAGGATCTGGGAACAAGACACAGGGCTGCCCTCGGCATGAGTGAAGTATGCGATGCGATTGTTATTGTTGTTTCCGAAGAGACAGGTCTTGTTTCTGTGGCGGAGGGAGGCAGCCTCAGCAGGGGAGTGAATCCGGAAGAACTGAGGAAGAGGCTGAGCCAGATTCAGTATAGGAGTTCCGAGTCAGGGAAGTTTACTATACGGAAAGGATGGCGCAGATCATGATAAAACACAAGCTGACAAAAAACATGGGACTGAAAGTCATGGCGTTTATCTTTTCGGCGCTGCTCTGGCTGATTGTGGTGAACGTGGACGATCCGGTGACACAGCAGACGTTTTCAAATATTCCGGTCTCACTGGAGAATCAGGATATCATTACTCAGCAAGGGAATGTATACCAGGTTCTGGATGGGCAGAACGTGACGGCCGTCATTTCAGCAAGGCGCTCCGTGCTTCAGGATATAGAAAGCCAGGACATTATAGCAACCGCGGATGTCAAAGAGATGGATACAGATACCGGGCTGATTCCTGTGGAGATTTCCGTTGCGAACATGACAGCCGGAAGAGATTATCAGGCAGCGGAATCTGTACCGAATAATCTGAGGATCCAGGTGGAAAAGAGTGGAAAGAAGGTGCTGTCGCTTACTGCGAGCACCAGTGATGTTTCGACACGGGACGGGTATATAATAGGAAATACGACAGTAAATCCGGAGAGAGTGACGATCACAGGCGCGGAATCCCAGATCGAGGAGATAGACCGTGCCGTAGCATATGTCTCGGCGTCCGGTCTTTCGAAGGATACAGACCTTACCGCGGAACTGAGACTTCTTGATAGGAATGGAAACATGTTGGATCAGAATCAGCTCACCAATAATCTGGGGGAAGACGGGATCACGGTACATTTAGAGATTCTGGGCTCAAAAAGCGTTCAGCTTAATTTTGGTGTTTCAGGGGTGCCGGCAGAAGGATATCAGTATGTGGGTGTGTCCAGCGAACCGGAAAGTATTGTGATCTATGGGACGGAAGAAGTTCTCGGCCAGATTGATTCGATCGATATTCCTGATTCTGAGATCAATATCGACGGAGCTGCGGGGAATGTTGAGACGAGCATTGATATTACTCCCTATCTGCCGGAAGGGGCAAGCCTGGGCGAAGAGGCGACAGGAACAGTCCTTGCGACGGCAATGATAGAAGAAGAAGGGATGAGGACGATTGATTTCCTTGTGAGTTCTGTAAAGATCAATAATCTTTCGGATGATCTTCAGGTCTCTTATCAGCCGGATGCAGAAGTATCGCTGCAGTTCAGAGGAGAGCAGGATCGTCTGGATGCACTGGATATAAGAAATGCGGTTTCAGTGGATCTGAGCAGCTTTACGCAGCCGGGGACATATGAAGTCCCCGTGGATGTGATCGTCCCGACCGGGATCACATTTGTGGAAGGAACAACAGTAACGCTTACCCTTTCAGAAAAAACAAATGAACCCAGCGAAGCGGATCCGGAGACAGCAAGTCAGCAGGGGAATGCTTCGGAGACAGATACTTCAGGACAACAGGAGAATACGGAACAGCAGGAAGAGGAGGAACAGGATGGTCAGTGACAAGGTTATAATCAAAAATCCCACCGGGCTTCATCTGAGACCGGCGGGACTGTTCTGCAAGACGGCGATGCAGTTTGGCAGCAAGATTACAGTCCATAAACGGAACAGGAATGAAGATGTAACCGCGAATGCAAAGAGTGTACTGAGCGTGCTTGGGGCATGTATCAAAAGCGGAGATGAGATCGAGATCGTCTGTGAGGGGAGCGATGAAGAACAGGCATTGCAGATTATGACACAGCTCGTCAGAGACGGTATTGGTGAATAAATAAATGTCTAAGGAGGAAAAAAATATGAGCAGAGCAACTCTGGTGATCATGGCAGCAGGGATCGGAAGCCGTTTCGGAGGCGGAATCAAACAGCTTGCGCCGGTAGGACCGAACGGAGAGATCATTATGGATTATTCGATCTATGATGCAATGGAGGCAGGATTTGACAAAGTTGTATTTGTCATCCGGAAAGATATTGAGAAAGATTTTCGTGAAGTAATAGGCAACCGGATAGAGAAATATGTGGATGTGGCCTATGCGTATCAGGAAGTGACGGATATTCCTGAAAAATACAGGGAAAAGTTCTCGGGGAGAACCAAACCCTGGGGAACAGGACAGGCGATTCTATGCTGCAGGGATGTGGTAGATTCTCCTTTTTTGGTTATCAATGCAGATGATTATTATGGAAAGGAAGCTTACCGTGAAGCGTACAGATATTTGACAGAAGAGAGAAATGCTGATAATATAGAGATTTGTATGGTTGGATTTGTGCTGAAAAATACACTCAGTGAGAACGGCGGAGTAACCCGCGGGTTGTGTCAGGTTGATGAGAACGGTATGCTTACCCGGATTGTTGAGACACAGAACATTGAAAAAGACGGCGATTCCCATGCAGTTATCAGAAATGAATCCGGAGATAAAGTTATTGACGCGGATTCCCCGGTTTCTATGAATATGTGGGGGATGCGTCCGGAGTTTTTCTCCATCCTGGACTCAGGGTTCGATGCTTTCCTGGAAAATGCTGAGGATGGGGATCTGAAGGCTGAATATCTTCTGCCTACTCTGATCGGTCAGCTGCTGCAGGACGGCATGCTGAGTGTAAGAGTTCTCCAGTCCAGGGATCAGTGGTTTGGCGTTACTTATAAGGAGGACAGGGAAGCTGTTGTCAAATCTGTCAGCAGACTCGTTGAGGAAGGACTTTATCCGGCGAAACTGTACACAAAGTAATAATAACTCTAATGATAAAGGAAAGTTGTCAATGTCAGGGAAACGAAGACAAGCTGCCGGGACTGGAAGGAGAAAGAAGACTGAAAAATATTCCAGGAACAATCGTTTTGGAATGTTCTGTCTCCTTCTCCAGACATTACTCAGTCTGGCGTTCATGGGAGTAGTCGTACTGCTGAATATGCTTCCGGGCAGATATCTGCTGTTGATCGGACTTGTACTGTTCTTTCTGTGGACAGTCACTCTGAATACCCAGGTGTCCAGAAAAATGAGGAGAACATTTGGTAAGGGATTCAGCGTGTTCATAATGGTTTTTCTTCTTACAGGGACATATTATCTCGCGAAAACGAACGATATGATAAGCCAGATTGCAAGCGGAGCGTTCAAAGTAGACAGGATGGTTGTCGCAGTGCTTGCCAATGACCCTGCGGAAGTGCTGGAAGATGCGGCAGACTATAATTTTGGCGTCCAGTTTGCTATGGGGGCCGATAATATGCAGGCGGTTGTTCTGGATATTGAGGAGGAGCTCGACACGGATACGATCGAGATGACAGAATGCAGCTCGATACAGGACCAGGCCGAAAAACTCCATGATGGGGAAGTGGATGCGATCATTTATAATGCGGCATACACACAAAATCTGGAAGAATCTTTTGAAGATTACAGTGACAGTGTGAAGATCATATACAGTCACGATATACGGGCTGAACTTGATTTTGGTACGACGACAAATATCACAAAGGAACCTTTTACCGTATATATCAGTGGAATTGACGTTTACGGGGAGATTGAGCAGTCGAGCCGGAGTGATGTCAATATAATTGCCGTAGTAAATCCGGTTACGTATCAGATCCTTCTTGTAACCACACCGAGAGATTACTATGTTGAGATCCCCGGAGTGTCAGAAGGGATGCCTGATAAACTGACCCACGCAGGAATCTATGGGATCGATGCATCGATGGAAACCCTCGGCCAGCTCTACGAAACAGATATTAACTATTATGTGAGAATTAATTTTACATCGATGATCGATATAGTAGACGCGCTTGGCGGTGTGGATGTCTATTCTGAATATGAGTTTACTACGAGCAAGAACTCTGGTGTGGTAATGGATGTATCTCAGGGATATAACCATTTTGACGGGGAAGAAGCACTTGCCTTCAGCCGGGAACGGAAGAATCTTGAAGATGGGGACAACCAGAGAGGAAAGAATCAGCAGGCTGTGATTACGGCGATGCTCAAGAAAGTGCTTTCCCCAACCATGCTTCTGCAGGCGACTGGAATTATGAATGAAGTGAGTGAAGGAGTAGAGACGAATATTTCCCAGTCTCAGATTAATTCTCTTATAAAATATCAGCTCAGTAAAAATGCTGAGTGGAGTATCCAGTCGGTAGCGGCGACAGGAACTGCATCACGGGAATATTGTTATTCAGCCACAGACCCGTTGTATGTTACAATACCTGACTATGACAATGTGAATGAGATCATCGATCTGGTTAACGTTGTGGAAGAAGGTGAAATACTTCCTGATTCGGAGAGGATAAACTGACCTGAAAAACAGGCGGCAGAATTACCTGCGGCCTGTTTTTGTTGGGAAATGTAATAACTGGTAACAAAAAAATAGCGGATAAAGGTTGAATTAAAGAAAAAAAATTGTTAAGATAGTATTTGTCAAAATAGGGGAGGTTGTGATGAATAGGAGGGACCAAGTATGAAGAAACTCAGAATTGCAGGGATTTTGCTGCTGGCAGTTTTTCTGACGGCCGGATGCGGAAATCGGGACGGCGGTTCAACGCAGGGACAAAATGAAGAAGACAATACCGCAACTGTTACGGAAGATGCAGAGTCTCTGGATAATGACCAGGAAGAAACCCAGACTCAGGAAGAGGAGAACACCCAGGATGACCCTGAGCAGACAGATGAGAATGATACCGGTGAAGCCGGCGGTGAGAATGCAGAAACTCAGAGTGAAGAACAGCGGGAAGTTTCAATATATTACATTGACGACGCGACCGCTGAACCGACCAGCGAAACTGTAATGATCACAGATGAGAATGATATCTGGGCTGCGCTTCAGGAAAAGGGCATTCTCACAGATGATTGCGAACTGCTTGGCTTTGAACTAAACGAGGAGGAGAAGACAATTTCTATTAACTTCAATTCCGCTCTTGGCGACAGAATCAGGAGCTTTGGGACAACCGGTGAAACGGAGATCATTGGATGTCTCGTAAACACATATCTTGATGCATATGACTGCGATGGCGTAAAGCTTCTGGAGGAAGGAAAAACCTTTGAGACTTCCAGCGGAGCGAACTTTGATGGTTATACTGGAAGAATAGAGTTTTAGTTAGAGGAAAGAGGAGGTACACACAGGAAATGAAACAGAAATTACTGAGACTGACAGCGGTGCTCATGTTCAGCTGTATGGTGGCCAGCAGTATTCCGACAGGAATGGCGCTGGCTGAAGAAAATGTACAGGCTGACAGCAGTGCTGAAGCGGTGCAGGAGCAGGGAGAGACAGGAACAGAGAGCAGCGTTGACGCGGCACAGGGCAGTGAACAGGACAGTGCGGATAGTTCTGATGAAACAACAAATCAAACGGCAGACAGCGGTTCACAGGATGAACCTCAAATTGACTCTCAGCCGGAGGGCGGAGTGGAATCATCGTCCGGAAGTACATCGGCTGAAAGCGAAAGTTCTGCCAGTGGGACAGCAGAGGAGAACAGTGCTCCGGCAGAAGAGACGGCCGAATCAAGAGAAGCAAAAGAAGTACAGCCTCAGGATGATGCTGACGGGGAGAGCAAAGCTGAAGCAGAGGATCAGTCTCAGGAAGACAGTGTAATCGAAAAGAACGCAAATGAGATCAACTATGTATTTGTGGAGAGCCCATATCTTGAGACTCCGGGAACGGAGCGGATCGCGGTATCATATGGCGATGGATCAGAGACAGTGTCAGACGCGACTCTGACGGTAAGGGATGATGAAGGTCAGGAGACTGTATGGGAACTCAGCGTGAGTGCCGGACAAGTCTATCTCTTTACATATGATTTTTCAGATGAGTCATCCACCGGTACATATGAGGTTGTGAGCCTGAACGTTACTGATGAGGAAGGTGAGAAGAACATCCTGCTTTCTGATTCAGGGATGGAAGCTAATTTTGGTGTGAATGAAGAGTACAGTGGTATCGAGGAGCTTACTCCCCTTGACGCTGATGCTGCAGAAGAGGCGGCAGTTGAGGAAAGTGCTGAAGTAGAGGCAACCGTGGCAGAGATCGATCCGAACAATGTTGAAGAGTCGGTAGAGCAGATCACAGATGCACTGCAGGAAGCGGAGGCACAGACGGATACTTCAGATCTTTCCGCGTCGATTGGGGAGAACTCCTCCGTTAGCGGACGAACCGCTTCAAAGTCAGTGTCAGGAAACGCGGCTTCTCTGATGTCTGTACTGGGTGCAAAGCTCCAGACTGCGGTAGCTGCAAATGCGAGATCCGGTAATGGAAATGTAGTTGTTGCTCTTGACCCGGGACACGACTCCAAACATACCGGCGCTTCCAGCAACGGGTTAAAGGAAGAAGTGCTGACGCTGAAGATCGCGCAGTACTGTAAAGCCGAGCTGGAGACTTATTCCGGTGTGACAGTTTATATGACAAGGACAACTGCCGCGTGTCCATATCCGAATAACAGTTCCTCCGGTGGAGATATCGGGGATCGTGTCATTGCGGCAGCAAACGCCGGAGCAGATATTTTTGTGAGTATTCATCTGAACAGTTCCCCTTCATCAAGTGCGAACGGAGCAGAGGTTATCATACCAAACAGCAACTGGAAACCGCAGGTCGCCCAGGAAGGAAGAGAACTGGCACAGGCGATTCTGAAGGAGCTTCAGGCAGTAGGGCTTAACCTGAGGCCGAATGAAATCTACAGCAAGGATACGACGATTGGTGAGACATATGAAGATGGATCAACGTCAGATTACTTTGCGGTTCAGATATATGCAAAAGAAGCCGGGATTCCTGGTATCATTGTGGAGCATGCTTTCCTTACTAACAGTGGCGACCGGGCGCATCTGGATTCTGAAGCTGATTTGAAAGAACTTGGCGTTGCGGACGCGACAGGTATTGCGAAGTATCTGGGGCTGAGCAAAGGTGAGTGGAGAACAGAAGGCGGAAAGAAGTATTATTATGTAAATGGAAATAAGGTTACGGGTGCTTACAGAATAGGAACATCTTGGTATTATTTCGATCCTAATAATGGCGGCGCGATGTATACCGGCTGGCGACAGGATGGGAGCAGAACCTATTATTATGATGAGAATGGAGTGCTCGCACTGGGAGCGAAAAAAATAGGAAGTTACTGGTATTATTTCAACGGAAACGGTGCGATGCATACCGGCTGGCGACAGGATGGTGATAAAACATATTATTATGATGCAGAAGGCCATCTGGTTCAGAGAGATACTGTGATTGACGGTATCACATACTATTTTGCAAGTAACGGCGTAATGACCGGAAAGCAGCAAATGGGATCAACTAAGATAGATAATTATTGGTATTATTTTAACGCAGATGGAAGTAAATATATCGGTTGGCGACAGGATGGAAACAAAACGTACTATTATGATGCAGAGGGAAGACTTGCCCAAGGTGTTAATAAAATAGACGGATATTGGTATTATTTTAACAGCAATGGTACTATGTATACCGGTTGGCGACAGGATGGTGATAAAACATATTATTACAATGCGGAAGGTCATCTTGCACAAGGAAAAACTGATATTGACGGGAAAAAGTATTATTTTAATGGAAATGGTACTTTGATGGCTCCGGGTACTGTGAAAGTTGGTTTGTACTGGTATTTTATACAGAATGATGGAAGCCTGTTTGTTGGATGGAGACATACTGATGGTAATACATATTATTATGATTCGGAGGGGAGATTAGCACAGCAGCCTACCGTTATTGATGGGACAACATATTATTTCAATGGTAATGGAACCATGGTTGTTCAGGGGCCTGAGAAAATAGGAAGTTACTGGTATTATATTAACGGTGATGGAAGTAGATATGTGGGATGGCGGACAGACTATAAAGGTACATATTATTACGATTCAGAGGGCAGACTTGCACAGGGAGTCAAAAAGATAGAAAACTACTGGTACTATTTTAACGGAAATGGAACTATGTATACCGGCTGGAGACAGGATGGGGATAAGACCTACTATTATGACTCTCAGGGAAGACTGGCGCAAGGCAACACGAAGATTGGAAATTACTGGTACCATTTTAATGGGAATGGTTCTATGTATACTGGCTGGAGAGTATCCGGCAGTCAGACTTATTATTATCAGTCGGACGGACATCTGGCTATCGGAACTACATCAATAGATGGCAACGAATATTATTTCCAGTCAAATGGAGCAATGCTGGTAAATGCTTTTATGAATCACCGGTATTACGGCTCAAATGGAGCAAGGGTGGCTGAAAGCAGTTACGGAAGTATTTTCTATAAAATAGAAGGAAGTTCAACAACTACTGTAGATCAGATGGTACGCTTTTATGAAGAGTATTCGCCGATTGATTACCCGTCTGAAGAACTGAAGAAAGGCGGAGCGGCGACGATACGTGATCTGGCTCAGATTTTCTATGAAGAGGCCTCGGCAGAAGGAATTAAGGCAGAAGTGGTATGGGCACAGACAATGCTGGAAACAGGATATCTGAAATATGGAGGACAAGTGAAGATTTCACAGTTCAATTTTGCGGGATTAGGTGCGACTGACGGCGGCGCGGCTGGCGCAAGCTTCGATGATGTCAGAACTGGCGTAAGAGCTCAGGTTCAGCATATGAAAGCATATGCGACTACGTCTGCTTTGAAGAATTCCTGTGTTGATCCACGTTTTCATCTTGTTACCCGTGGCAGTGCACAATATGTGGAAATTCTCGGTCAGCAGGAAAACCCGAATGGATACGGCTGGGCAACCGGAGCTAATTATGGATTGAACATTAAAGGTATGATTGATAAAATTAAGAGATGTTGATGAGAGAGGGCAGGAGACTATGTTTCCTGCTCTTTCTTTATATGAAATAATCCTTTATTAATTTGACAGTTGATTGAGAGCGTTTTATATTTATGTGGCGACAGATTATGATGAACATAGGTGTTAAATGCTTCACAACGATTGATTGACAAAAGAATATGTAGTTGATACAATGTTATGAGTGCATTTTGGTTTTATTTGGACAATAATATATTGGAGGAGCATTTCAGATATGGAAAAGTTAGTTTATGCTGTAATACTGGCAGGCGGACATGGAACCAGAATGGGAAATTTGGATAAGCCAAAGCAGTTTATTGAAATAGGGGGCAGACCTGTCATTATCCATACAATCGAGAAATTTGCTGTAAATCCTAAATTTGCAGAAATTATTGTCCTTGTCCCAAAGCAATGGCTTGCATATACAAAGGATATTATTCGTCGGAATATTTCATGTTCTGTCAGTATAGTTGTGATTCCAGGCGGAGACACAAGAAATGAAACGATTATGAATTCAATCAAATATATCGAAGACAAGGGAAAATTGACTGATGAAACAGTTGTTGTTACACATGATTCGGTGAGACCTTTTGTGACATATCGCATTATTGAAGAAAATATCAGGTATGCTATGGAGTGTGGGGCATGTGATACAGTTGTTCCTGCATCAGATACGATTGTTGAGAGTTGTGACGGAAAGTATATAAGTCATATACCAGACAGGAAAATAATGTATCAGGGGCAGACCCCTCAGTCATTCCGGGCAAAAAAATTGAGGGATGTTTATGCTAGTCTAACAGATGAAGAAAAAGAAGTGTTGACAGACGCATGTAAGATATATGTGTTAAAGAATGAACCTGTACATTTGGTGGACGGAGAGGTTTCCAATATAAAGATCACATATCCTCATGATATCAGGGTTGCCGAAGCGATTTTGGGAGGAACAAAATAATGCTTAATACTGTCTATCAGTTGAAGCGTCCGCGCCAATTTGAAGCGGTATTTAAAAATGTTGAATTAGATGACAAGCATGTTCTTATACGGCCGACTTATTTATCGATATGCAATGCTGATCAGCGGTATTATCAGGGTACAAGAAATAAGGAGATACTGAAGGAAAAGCTGCCGATGGCACTGGTCCATGAGGGAATAGGACGTGTTATCTGCGATCCAACAGAAACCTTCAAGGCTGGAACTGATGTTATCATTATCCCCAATATACCAGTAGAAACGGATGAAATTATTGCGGAGAACTATCTATATTCAAGCAGGTTCTGTTCAAGTAATGAAGACGGATTTTTACAAGAATTTATTCAGACACGACCCGACAGGCTGCTTCGATTGCCGGAGGGGATTAATCCATCAGTTGCCGCATTTACAGAGCTTGTCAGTGTATCCTATCATGCTGTTGAAAGATTCAATAAGCTTGCACATGCACGAAGAGATATTATTGGAGTATGGGGAGACGGTAACCTTTCGTTTGTTACGGCACTTCTGTTAAAAAAGAGATTTTCTGACAGTCAGATTTATGTCTTTGGAAAACACCGGCAGAAGATTGCAGAGTTTACTTTCGCAGACAAAACATTTGAGATCACGGAGATTCCGGAGAAAACTGAAGTGGATCACGCATTTGAATGTGTGGGAGGAAATGGAGCGCCCAGAGCGATCAGCCAGATTATTGATCATATTCGCCCCGAGGGTACGATCAGCATTCTCGGTGTCACGGAAGATCCGGCTCCGATCAATACCCGTATGATTCTGGAAAAAGGTCTTGTTATACAGGGGAGCAGCCGAAGCGGCAGAAAGGATTATGAAGATTTGCTTTCAATGTATAAGAGATATCCTGAAATTATTGATTATCTTGAAAATATTGTTGGAGAACAGGTGAAGGTTCGTACAATCGATGACATTGTAAGAGCATTTGAGAAAGATATTTATAAACCATCAGGTAAAACAATAATCATATGGGATAAATAGAAGAGGTAAGACAATGTTTAAAGGCGTAAGATACGTAGTGCGTGAAAATGCAAATAATCTATATAGAATTTATTCTATCGCCAAATATGAACTTCTGGCAGACATGAGAGATAGTAAACTGGGAATGTTCTGGAATTTTGCGAATCCTGCTATACAGGTAATAACGTATTGGTTTGTATTCGGCTTTGTATTTAACAGAAGTCAGGTTGATGGAATAGATTTCCTTTCATGGATGCTGGGAGGAATGGTTATCTGGTTTTTTATCAGTCCATGTATTACAAATGGATGTAACGCAATATATCAGAAAATCAACATAATTACTAAAATGAAATTTCCGGTAAGTATTCTTCCGGCAACCGTTGTTCTGAAAGAAGCTTTTAATCACTTATGTCTGATGATTATTGTGGTTGTTCTTTTTGCGGTCAATGGGCATTTTCCATCATTGCATTGGCTTGGCCTGATATATTATTTCGTTTGCAGCATACTTTTCAGTATTTCCTTATCATTGATGACATCAGTTTTAAATATGCTGGCACGTGATACAAGAAAACTGATTCTTGCATGTATGCGTCTGTTAATGTACCTGACTCCAATCCTGTGGGACATTAAAAGTCTTCCACATGTATTTCAGGTCATTATGAAGCTCAATCCAATTTATTATCTTGTATGTGGATATAGAGACTGCTTTTTCTATCACGAGGGGATTCTGTTTTATTGGAAGCAGATGCTTGTTTTCTGGACATGGACAATCCTGCTTTTCTGGATTGGAAGTACAATTATGTACAAATTCAGAACAAAATTCATGGATTTAATATAGGTGTTGTAGATGATGGAAGATTATGCGATTGAATTTAGAAACGTTTCAAAAATATATAAGTTAAATGGCAAGGAAAAGAAAAAAACTGAGCACAAGATGTTCTATGCCCTAAAAGATGTCTGCTTTTGTATTCCTGTAGGGGAGGTTGTCGGTATTCTGGGAACAAATGGCTCTGGAAAGTCTACAATGGCAACTATATTGGCAGGAATCTCGGAAATTGATGAGGGAGAGATGATTGTTAACGGTGAGCAGGCGCTGATAGCAATCAATACAGGACTGAATAACCAGCTGACTGGATTAGAAAATATAGAATTAAAAGGTGCTCTTTTAGGATTGAAGCCTCAAAGAGTTAATGAGATTATAGAAGGCGTTGCAGATTTTGCTGAACTTGGAGAGTTCTTGTATCAGCCTGTAAAAAAATATTCCAGTGGAATGAAGTCAAGGCTTGGGTTTTCCATTAATCTTTGCCTGGATCCGGATATCCTTATCATTGATGAGGCATTGTCGGTTGGGGATAAGGGCTTTGCCAACAAGTGCCTTAAACGAATGAAGGAGTTAAAAAAACATGGGAAGACGATAGTGTTTGTATCGCATTCGCTCCCTCAGGTTCGTGAATTTTGCGATACTGCACTTTGGATTGAAGCAGGCATGCTAAAAGAGTACGGTGAAGTAAACGCTGTATGTGATCACTATTCTGATTATGTAGACCGACTCAATAAAATGAGCGCAGAAGAAAAGAAAAGAGAGAATGAAGAAAAATTTCAGAAACGGCTTGTTACAGATGCAAAGGAAGGATTTTGGGATAAAGCTTTAACGTTTTTTCAGAAACATATGTGAAATGCAGAAAGACAAAAGTTAGTTTGGAGTTGTGGCAATGGGAAAAATCAGTGTTATCATACCTACGCATGACCGGGCTGATATATTGCCCCGTGCGATAAAAAGCGTTCAAAAGCAGACGCGTCCCGTGGATGAGATAATTGTTGTTTCAGATGGGTCTACAGATAATACAGAAGAAGTTGTAGAAGAACTTGCAAAAAATGATGAGAGAATACGTTTGATTGCCTATTATCCTGGACATAATGGGAATTATGCCAGAAATCGAGGGATTGAAGCCGCAACCGGGGAATTTATTGCGTTTCTGGATGATGATGATGAGTGGCTTCCAAGAAAGACAGAGCTGCAGATGGATCTTTTTGAAAAAGATCCGGAGGTGGGGCTTGTCTACTCAAGTCAGAACTGCATCTATCTTGACAGTGGTATTACTTACCAGACACAGCCCATGTGGAGGGGAGATCTGTCAAAAAGAATTTTTATTCGCGGTGAGATGGGAACCCCGTCTCAGGTGATGGTGCGCAGGAGTGTATTAGAACAGGCTGGTCCATTTGACCTTGAACTTACGGCACTGCAGGACTATGACCTGTGGATCAGATGCTGCCTGGTTACGAGAGTTGATTTTGTGCCAGAGCCATGTATCAATTATTACAATTCTGCAAAAACAAATCAGGTTTCGGCAAATACGGAAAACTATATTCGATCCCGGCTTTATATCAGGGAAAAGTATCGTAATGAGATAGCAAAATTTGGAAAAGATTTTGAAGATAAAGTTGACATTATTGTTCAAAATCGCATTGCTGAAAGATGTCTTAGAAATGGAGAGAAGGGGAAAGCGCGGCGGCATGCTGTTGAGGCATGGAAAATAAAGCCTACAAAAGTATCAATTTTGCTTATTGCCGCATCTCTATTCCCATATTCTGTTATCGTTAAGGTTCGAAGTGGTATAAAAAGTCGAAATCTATATTGGCGTATTAAAAATATGTGGTCATAATTATGAAAAAATATTTGATTGGAGTATTCGCGGCTGTGCTAAACTGTCTGTACGGTCTGATGAAGTTACTCCCTGTACAGAAAAAAATAACGTATATATCGAGACAGAGTAATGAACTTTCTGTTGATTTCAGACTGATAATCAATGAGATGAAAAGAAGACATCCGGAATATGAGAATGTGGCCCTGATTAAAATGATCGGAAAAAGTGTTCCGGATAAAATAGGATATGGCTTTCATATGCTGCGACAGATGTATCATGCCGCGACATCTGAAATGGTTGTCCTTGATACGTACTGTATTATTATTTCACTGTTAAAGCAGAGGAAAAGCTTGAAAGTTATACAGATGTGGCATGCGTTGGGTGCGATGAAAAAATTTGGATACAGTATCCTGGATAAAGGGGAAGGGACACAACGTTCTTTGGCTGAGACCATGAAGATGCATAAGAATTATACTTACGTATTTTCAAGCAGTGTTTTCTGCAGTCGTTTTTTTGCTGAAGCATTTCATGTATCTATGGATCATATGGTTGTTATGCCTCTTCCAAGATTAGATCTTCTATTGGATGATGATTATTCCGGGAAAATCGAGATGGAGATAACGAAACAGTATCCTCAGCTTTTGGAAAAAAGGAAAAAGACTATTGTCTATGCACCTACCTTCAGAAAAGATGGCGGTGACTTTGAGGAAGAAGAATTGAGAATAGCGGCGGAGATGCTTGCGGATTCTGTGGATTACGACCGCTATAATCTTGTGATGAAGTTTCATCCCCTCAGTAAGATTGAGATAAGTAATAAATCGGTGATCCAGGATGCAAAGTTCTCGACGATAGATTTCTGCCGTGTGGCTGACTTCGTGATCCTGGATTATTCTGCGGTTGTTTTTGAAGCAGTGATGCTTGGTAAACCGCTATATTTTTATACTTTTGATTATGACGCATATATGGAGAACAGAGACGTTTATATTGATTTCAGGAAGTATGTGCCGGGTATGATAGCGGAAACTCCTGGAGAGCTGATGTCAGCGATTGACAGCGGAACGACGCATACTGAAAAACTGGAGGCATTCAGGACTCTTATGATCAGCAAGCCGAGAGGGACAAGCTATACAGACGATGTCATAGATTTCTTTGAAAAAATTTTAGTGGATAATCATAAATAAGAGAGAGGCAGTGGATAAAATGGTAAAGGTCTCAGTCATTGTACCTGTTTATAATGTGGAATTATATCTGGCTGAATGCATGGAAAGTATTATCGGGCAGACGTTAAAAGAACTGGAGATTATCTGCGTTAATGATGGCTCTACAGATTCTTCTCCTGAAATCTTAAAAAAATATGCGGAGAAAGACGAGAGGATCATTCTTATTGACAAAAAAAATGAAGGATATGGCTGTGCGATGAATGATGGACTTGACAGGGCTTCAGGAGAATACATCGGTATCGTGGAACCGGATGATTTTATAGATCTTCACATGTATGAAGATCTTTATACCATTGCGAAAGAAAAAGATCTCGACATTATAAAAGCGGATTTTTATCGTTTTGTATGTAATAAAAAAGGAGAAGTGTTAAAAAGTTATGACGCTCTTTCAAAAGATGGAACAGGTTATAATGAAGTAATCAATCCAAAAGAAAACGACAGAATATTTCGTTACGTATTGAATACCTGGAGCGGGATTTATAGAAAAGAATTCATTGAAAAATATCATATCAGGCATAATACAACACCCGGGGCTTCTTTTCAGGACAATGGTTTCTGGTTTCAGACCTTCTGCCTGGCAGAGAGGGTCTGTTTTGTAAACAGGCCTTATTATATGAATCGAAGAGATAATCCAAATTCTTCTGTGAAGAGCAGAGAGAAAGTTTTTTGCATGAATGAAGAGTATAAATTTATCTATCAGTTTTTGAACAGCCATCCGGAGCTGAAGCCATGCTTTATAAAAGTATACTCTATGCAGCGCTTTCGCAATTATTTTACCACATATAACAGAATCGACAGAAAATTCAGAAGTGAGTATTTGAGGACGATGTCAGATGAATTGAAGGAGGCGAAGAAAAAAGGGGAACTGGACAAAACATATTTTACTCCGCTGGAATGGAAAAAAATGATGCGGATCATGGATAATCCGAAATCGGCGCGCAAATGGATGGCGGTCAGTATGTTTGCCCGGAAAATGAAGCAGATGCTGAAGCGGGCAGCCAGGGAGAGATAAGACTTCTTTTGAAAAGGTAATCATGTTTATCATGGAGAGGGCCAGGTTGTAAATATCATGCGGATATGGTAAGATTGTGATGTTGATTTTCAAAAATGTAGAGGGATCAAAGAGGTGAATTTTTATGAAAATAGCAATTGCGGGAACAGGATATGTAGGATTGTCAAATGCGATCATTCTGGCACTGCATAATAAAGTATATGCTTTTGATATCCTTCCTGAGAAGGTAGAGATGATCAATAACAGAAAGTCTCCTATTGTTGATAAGGAGATAGAAGAATATTTGTCGAATACATCGTTGGACCTGACTGCGACAGCAAATGATGAAGAGGCATATAGAGATGCTGAATATGTTGTTATTGCAACGCCGACTAATTACGATGAAGAGATGAATTATTTTGATACTTCCAGTGTTGAATCTGTGATTGAAAGGGTGCTTCAGATAAATCCGGATGCAGTTATGGTTATTAAATCAACAGTTCCGGTCGGATATACAAAGGAAATACGGGAAAAATACAAAACAGATAATATTATTTTTTCTCCAGAGTTTTTAAGAGAGGGGAAGGCTTTGTATGATAACCTGTATCCGTCCAGGATTATTGTCGGCGAGGACAGCCCCCGTGCCAGGAAATTTGTTGGACTGCTTAAGGAAGGAGCAAAAAAAGAAGATATCCCTGTGCTCTATACAGGGGCAACAGAGGCAGAAGCTATAAAGCTTTTTGCTAACACCTATCTTGCTCTTCGGGTGGCATATTTCAATGAACTTGATACTTATGCAGAGGTCAGAGGATTAAATTCGAAACAGATTATCGAGGGTGTTGGGCTTGATCCGCGTATCGGCAATCATTATAACAACCCGTCTTTTGGATACGGAGGTTATTGCCTGCCAAAGGATACCAAGCAGCTTCTGGCTAATTATGATAAGGTTCCCAATAATATCATCAAAGCTATTGTAGATGCAAATACGACAAGGAAGGATCATATTGCGAAAATGATTCTTAAAAGAAATCCGTCTGTTGTGGGCATCTATCGGCTGACAATGAAAACAAATTCAGACAATTTCAGACAGTCATCGATTCAGGGGATTATGAAGAGGATCAAAGCAAAAGGAATTGAGGTCATAGTCTATGAGCCGACGCTGAAAGCGGATGAATTTTATCATTCAAAAGTGATCCGCGATTTTGATGAATTCAAGAATAATGCGGATGTGATCGTTGCCAACCGCATGGATGATAAATTGAAGGAAGTAAAGGATAAGGTTTATACAAGAGATATCTATAGCAGAGATTAGGGAAAAGGGCTGTGAAAGGGGAAGTCTGATGGGAAAAAGTGTGTCTGTGATCATACCGGTATATAATGCTGAAAAATATTTGGAAGAATGTTTAGATTCTGTAATTTCACAATCTTTGACAGATATTGAGATAATTTGTGTAAATGACGGCTCAACAGACGGCTCAAGTAGGATTCTGGAGATCTATGCTGCCCGTGACAAAAGAATACTTGTCCTGAATAAAGAAAACGGAGGGCTTTCATCTGCGAGAAATGCGGGGATTCTTCGTGCGTCAGGGGAGTATGTTATATTTCTTGACAGTGACGATTATTTTGCGGACAGTGACGTTTTAAAGAAATTGTGGGATAAAGCCATGCACGAAAATCTGGATCAGATTATCTTTGACGCCGCTGTAGTGTTTGAAAGTGAGAGCGTAAAAGAAAAAAATTCTCATTATATACAGTATTATGCCAGAAAAAAAGACTATCCGGAGATAAAGACGGGAGAACAATTTTTTGCAGATCTTCAGGAAAACTGGGATTTCAAACCGAGTGCATGTATGCAGATGCTGAAAAGAAACTTAATAACAGAAAATAATTTGTTCTTTTGTGAAGGAATATTACACGAAGATGAAATATTTACGCCGGAGTCCTATTCATTTTCGAGCAGGACAGCTTATCTTAGAGGACAGTTCCTTGCACGCAGAGTTCATGAGGATTCTATAATGACGACAACCCGGAAAATGAAAAGTATCAGGGGATACTACCAGGGAATACGGGAATTGACAGAGTTTGCAAAAGAAAATCTACAAGAGTGCGGCGAACGTTTTATGAAAGCCTATTACCAAAGAATGTATGTCATTTTGGATCAGGCTGCTAATTTGTACCTGGAAGAGTCATCTGATGAAAAGAAAATAATCATATCTGCTATGGAAATAGATGAAGCATTAAGATTTATGCTTGATATGCGCCAATATGAGAAACTGGATCAGGTTCGCCGCAAGACGGAAAAAGAAATCAATGATATTTATAAAAAATTAGATGATAGAAACAGGGAGATATCTTTATTAAAATCCAAGATAGAGTCTTTAAAAGCCAAGACAGACTCCTTGGAGGAACAGCTTGAGAAATCGGAAGAAACATTGGAAAGGGTTCGGAATTCTAAGTCTTTTAAAGTGGGGTGCGCTGTGACGTATTTGCCAAGAAAAGTAAAAAAAAGAGTTAAAAATTTGCAAGGATGAAGAATTGAACCGTTGCTCAGTGAACTTTGGAAGAACTGAAACGTAGTATTTATTAGTAAGGAGAAGAAGCATGCCTAAAGTATCAATTATTATACCGACTTATAATGTGGAAAACTATCTGAGAGAATGTATGGAAAGTATCGTCAGGCAGACTCTTCAGGATATAGAGATCATCTGCATTAATGACGGCTCAACTGATGGTTCCCTACGTATTTTAAAGGAATATGCGGAGAAGGATAAGAGGATTGTTCTGATCGACAAAAAAAATGAGGGGTATGGTGTGGGAATGAACATCGGCCTTGAAAAAGCGACAGGTGAATATATAGGCATTGTTGAACCCGACGATTTTGTCCCTCTCTGTATGTATGAAGATCTTTACACCGTGGCAAAAGAAAATGACCTTGACTTTGTAAAAGCTGATTTTTACCGTTTTACGAGAAATGAGGAAACGGGAGATATGCACCTTGTTTATAATCATCTTGACAGTGAGGGGGAGGAGTACAATAAGGTAATAAATCCATTTGAAAAACCATATATAACGAAATTCACCATGAATACATGGAGTGGAATTTATCGCCGAGAATATATAGAAAAATACCATATCAGACACAATACTACTCCAGGAGCTTCTTTTCAGGATAATGGGTTTTTCTGGCAGACGTTTATTTATGCGAAGAGATGTATGTTCCTTGATAAACCTTATTATATGAACCGCAGAGATAATCCGAATTCTTCTGTAAACAGTAAAGAAAAAGTTTACTGTATGAATGTAGAATATGATTTTGTCAGAGATATTTTCATGCAGAAGGGCAATGAGGAACTTTGGGAACGGTTTAAAGCTTATTACAACTATAAGCGATATTTCAGTTACACGTTTACGATTGGCAGAATCAGTGATGAGTTTAAGCGGGAATATGTTGATCGGATAAGCAGGGAGTTTAAGCGGGCTCAGGAGCTGGAAGAATTAGATATGAGTGTTTTTACACCCAGGACAAGAGAAAGACTCAGTCTTCTTATTAAAGATCCGGACGGATATTATCAGAAATATGCTTTGTTTGAAGGGAGTTCAACAGCGGATCAGATCAGAAAACTGGAACGGGAGCTGAATGACGTAAGGAGATCGACAACGTTTAAAATCGGGAAAGCAATGATGTTCTTACCCCGCTCGATCAAGAAAAAGGTTGTAAGGCGTAAATAGTAAATTGAAAAGGAGCATAAATAAAATGCCGTTAGTATCAGTTATTATTCCGGTATATAATGTAGAGCAGTATTTAAGGCAATGTCTGGACAGTGTGATAACTCAGACACTGTCAGATATTGAAATTATTTGTGTAGATGACAGCTCGACAGACGGTTCTTTAAAAATTCTTGAAGATTATAAAAGGAAAGATGAGCGTATCAAAGTAGTAACTCAGCCCAACAGCGGGGCAGGGGCTGCACGGAACAGAGGATTATCGATAGCCTCAGGGAAATATCTTTCTTTTCTCGATTCGGACGATTTCTTTGAGCCTGATATGCTGGAACTGGCTTGCCGGAAAGCAGAGGAAGACAGAGCAGACTTTGTAGTTTTCAATTCTGATCAGTATTACACGGAGAAGAAGAAATTTATTAATGTCTCCTGGACCCTGAGAGAAAAGGAAATTCCGCCGTATACACCATTCAGCCACCGGCAGATGACAGACAATATTTTTAAAGTCTTTGTGGGATGGGCATGGGATAAGCTGTATAATAAAGAATTTGTGGAAAAAAATCATCTTTTGTTTCAGGAACAGAGAACGAGCAATGATATGCTGTTTGTATTCAGCGCAGTTGCAATCGCAAAAAGAATTTCAGTTGTCAATAAAGTATTGGCACATCAGAGAAGGGATGCAAAAGATTCCTTGTCAAAGACAAGGGAAAATTCCTGGTACTGCTTTTATGATGCTCTGACTGCACTGCGAGACAGGCTGAAAGAGGAAGGAATTTATAAAGAGACAGAAAAAGATTACATAAATTATGCGCTTCATGCTGTTTTATGGAATATTAATACGTTAGCAGAGCCTACAAAGTCAAAACTGATTCATAAGATGAAGACAGAGTGGCTTGAGGATTTAGGGATAAAAGATAAGCCGGGGAATTATTTTTATAACGAAAAAGAGTATAAACAATACAAAAAAATTTTATTGTGAGATGGGAAAATATGTTAAAAAAAGCATTTTGTAGCATTTTACTTGGATATATAAGTACGTTTGCTGTTTGTATGCAGGGCACAACAGTTGTCTCAGGAGCAGTTGTACAAAAAATGGCCGGAGAAGTAAGCGGAATAAGGGTAGAAGCTGTTATTGTTTTGGCCTGTCTCTGCAGTCTGTATTATAAAAGACAAGATATTTTATTTAAAAAAGTTGAAATAATTCCTTTTGTAATTGCAGCTTTGTTTTCGGGTTTTACATTGATAGGATTGAGTTATACGGCAACAGGAAATTGGGAGTTTATTTTTAAAGAAGAAAAACAGTTTCTCATTGCATTATTCACTGGAGCAGGTTATTTCTTTTTGTATTATCTTTGCCTTCTGCTATTGTTTTCTCATTTGGGGAAATTAAGAAAAAATTCGGGAGAAGCGAATAGAATACGCATAATACCTAATTTCTTTAAAAAGCATTTTTTACTTTCATGTACTTTATGTATGCTCTTTTTTTGGTCGCCATATGTCATAACACATTTTCCGGGCTCGGTTCCGAGTGATGGATATACACAATTAGCGCTGTATTTTGGGTTTGGTACGCCATCAAATCATCATCCATGGATTGTAACATTGTTTTTTGGAAGTATAATGTCTCTCGGAAGAGTGATTAGTGATAATGTCGGGGTGGGGCTGCTCATAGTTGTGATGAGCATAATTGAAGCTTTATGCTATGCAGAAATATGTAATAAGCTTTATAAATGGAATTGTCCAGAATTGGGAATAGTGGCCGCACTGTTGTTTTATTGTATTGTCCCACCATTCGGTGCATATGCCCAGGCAGTAATTAAAGACAGTCTTTTTTTTGCCTTATTTGCTCTGTATATCTCTTTTTATGCAGAAATCTGTTTGTTCAAGTTGAAGCTAAAAGAGAATGTATGCCTTAAGAAAATTATAATTTTTACGCTTATCAGTATCTTGGTTTGCCTGTGCAGAAATAACGGGTTTTATATGGTGCTTCCCGCCAATATCATTCTTGTTTTTTTGTTGAGGAAAAAGAAAAAGATATATCTTGCCGGCTCACTTTTTTGCCTTATATTTGTATGGATTTGCTATAATAGCGTCTTTTTGCCATTATCAGATGTTCAGCCTGGTTCAAAACGTGAAATGTTAAGTGTTCCTTTTCAACAGACAGCCCGGTACATAAGCAGTTATCCCGATGAGGTTACACAAGAGGAGAAAAATGCCATTGCTAAAGTTCTTGATTATGAGCATATTGCAGCAAACTATAATCCGGAAGTATCAGATCAGGTAAAAAATACGTTCAATGAGCATGCTACCAATGAAGAGTTGAAAAATTACTTCCGGGTGTGGCTGCAAATGTTTTTTAAGCATCCGGCAGTTTATATACAGTCTTTTCTCGCAAATTCATATGGATATATTTATCCCTTTAGTAATCATGATATTGTTGATGCATATCAGTTTTATATAAGATATGAGCCGCAGAAAGATCCGGAAAAGGGATTGAATATCTATTATGTTTTTGATTATTCAGTGAGAAAAAGTGTAGAAGGATGGTCAGAATTGTGGAGAACGGCTCCGGGACTCTCTCAAATACTTAATCCCGGAACTTATTCATGGATTTTGTTTGTCTTAATCGGAATACTTATTAAATATCGACAGTGGAGATATATCCATGTGATGACAGCGCCTTTTCTAAATATAGCTGTGTGTTGTATGTCACCTGTGAATGGACTTCTGAGATACAGCTGGCCGTTAGCTGCCGGTATGCCTGTTCTGATTTTTGTTACATTTGTTTGTGTTCGGAGATTCAAGAAAAAACAAGTGTTGTACGCAAATGGGAGACAATTTGATAATACTTTCCAAAATGTATAAGCTTAAAAGGAGCAAATATGATTGAGACTAAGCTAAAAAAAATTTTGCAAAAAGATGTATTTATTTATTGCATAGCATTTTTAATTCCTGTTCTCGTGTTTTTGGCAGCAATGTGGATGAGAGATATATTTCCAATGGGGAAAAATTCTGTCTTAGTATGGGATCTTGAAATACAGTATATCGATTTGTTTGCCTGGTTCAGAAATGCTCTTCATAGTGGGGAAGGTCTTTTTTATTCTTTCTCAAAATCCCTGGGTGGTAACATGTTCGGACTTTTTTCGCTGTATCTTACCAGTCCTTTAAATCTTCTGATCTACTTTTTTGATGTGGAAGATATTCCTGCTTTTTTTTCGCTGATGACAATTTTAAAAACAGGTCTGGCAGGACTTACGATGAGTGTTTTTGTCATAAAGCGGTTTGGGATTAAAAACAAATTTATTGTTTTGATCTGTTCGGGAGCATATGCACTGTTTGAATATAATATTGCTTTTTGCAGCAATATTCATTTCCTGGATTCTGTCTATATGCTTCCACTGGCGGCACTGGGCGTCTGGAAACTGGTAAACGGCAGAAAGAATACGCTGCTTTATATCTCGACGGCATATGTGATCATCTGCAACTGGTATATTGGCTACATGGTATGTCTGTTTACCGTATTTGATTTCTTTTTTGAATATTATCTGAGCAGTCAGGGAAAAACTTTAAAAATGTTTCTTTGCAGTGGAATGCGCTACGTGGGGACAATGATCCTGGGAGTGCTTACCAGTTCTGCGTTTTTTATTCCGGCAGTCCTGGCGGCAATGAACGGGAAAGGCACACTGAGTTTTGATAAACTGCTCCCGGATTTTCACGTGGATCCGTTATATCCGCTCAGAGCATTGTTTATAACCTCTCCGACAAATTCGGAACATGGACTTCCTGCAATATATATTACCTACCTGATCATAATTTTCTGTGTGATGCTGATCATTAACAGAAAAATTAGTAAAAGAATAAAAAGAGCAGTTTTGGTATTTTTGTTTTTTGTTTTTATTAGTTTTTCTTTTGTTCCCCTCGAGATTATCTGGACAGATTTTAAAGAAACGTTTTCATTCCATCACAGATATGCATTTGTTTTTGGATTTCTGATGGTAATGGCAACAGCTTTTTTTATAAAAGAGATAGAGAAAGACAGAAGCATCTTTTCGATAAAAGATCTTCTGTTTTCAGGAGCGGCACTGGGATTGTATTTCTGTGTCCAGGATCTAGTATCGGATCTTGGGACAAAAAAGCAGATGTTGCTGACAATGGGAATCATTGGTGTTTATGTGGCTCTTGTCGGGGCGGCGATGCTGTTTTATATGAATAGAAAGATCAGATTTTTGGCAGGATCTGCGATTCTTCTCTGGTTCGTTTCGGAACAAATATATAATGTGAGGAATGATTTTGGAAAATATCATATCACTTTGGCGGAATACCGGGAGTATGCTGAGGGGATGAAAGAGGCTGTCGATGAGATAGAAACAGGGGAGAAATCTGTATTCTATCGGACAGAAAAAACATTTTCAGAAATGTCAGAACGAAGAGAAGACAGAGAACCAGCGGCGTCAGAAGGATTTGTTTATGGATATAGAGGGATAGCACATTATAGCTCGACCTATGATACAGAAGTAAACGATTTTCTTGTTCAGATGGGATACTGTAAACAGGATGCAATGGCATCAAATTATGTAGATACAAATTTCCTGGCAGATTCTCTTCTTGGTGTAAAATATATCATGAGCGAAGAAGAACAGGATACGCTGGAGACAGTATCAGCATATCCGGGGCAGGAGAAAGCATATATATATCAAAATGGATATGCTCTGGACTTTGGAACGGTGTGCAGAGGTGAAGCGACAGATTTTCAGTGGGAGATAAACCCGTTTGAGAATGCACAGAAAATCTTAAATGCGCTGCTCGGTGAAGAAAATGAATATTATACGGAGCTTTCCCCTCAGATGACAGATGATGAAGAGGTGTCCTGGAACATTGAGGTCCAGAGGACTGGCCCGGTTTATGCATATTTTAATAATGGACATGCGGATGCAGACGTATATGTGGACGGGAAATTCAAACAGACTTATTTTGGAAGATTCTATAAAAATGTTATGTATCTTGGAACATATGAAGAAGGGGATACGATCAAACTGAAACTGAAAGATACCTATGACAGAGATTATGATTTCCGACTTATTGCAGTAAGTATGGATGAAAAATTGACAAAGGAAAAACTCAGTCAGGCAAAAGAGAAGGGATTTGATCCCGACATTGTCAGAGGCGGCTATGTGAAAGGCGAGTACGAAACTAATGAAAACACCAGCATGCTGCTTCAGGTTCCCTATGATGAAGGCTGGACTATTGCCATCAATGGTGAAGAAGTAGAGTACGAGCGTGCATTTAACGGTTTAATGCAGATTGAAGTGCCTGAGGGAAGCAGTGAAATAGTAATGAAATATTTCCCGCCAGGTCTATTGGCTGGCATGGCATGCACTGTGGTTGGGATTGGCTTGTTTTCAGGATGGAGGATTACAGAATGTAAAAAGCAAAAAAAGGGGAACAGGACATAATTCTGTGCTGATCTGTGCCATGAAACAGAACGTTAAATATGTGTCTTAAATATGTACAAATATTGCATTTGCAAATTGATTCGTTTATAATGTTACAAGTATATTGGGTGGTGGTGAGCAGATGCATAAACATTTACACAAGTTTGAGACTATGATGTGGCTTTGCATTAAAGCCTTGTTATATATATTACTGTTATTTGTTTTTATGAAGGTTCTCGGGAGAGAAAATATAGGGCTGGTGCGTTTATCAAGGACAATGGGAATCACGATCATGACATTTTTTATTGTCGGAATCCTGTTCCTCTCTATATATGGGAAATATGATGTGGGCAGAAGGAAAAGCAAACCGATCATTAACTCCCTGTCTTTGGCTGTGATCTGTACAGATATTGTTACTTATCTTCAGGTTATGATAATGAGGACCAACGTACCGGATATTCATGAATTTGAATTCCAGAGTATCGGACTCCTTTTTCTTGCGATGTTTTTACAGATTTTGGCGATCGTGTTCTTTACCTATGCAGGAAACGCACTCTTTTTTACGATCCATGAACCTGAGAAATGCTGCGTAATAACTTCTTCTCAAAAGAGTTTGGATGAAATCGTTTTTGCAATTCAGAGATTCAAAAAACAATATAAGATTTCGTTTGTACTCAATTATCGTGATCCTCAAATAGGGGAACAGATAAAAATGGTGGACACGGTGTTTATATATGATATTCCGGTTGATGCCAGAACGAATATAATGCGCTGGTGTTATAAATTTAAAGTAAATGTGTATTTTAATCCGGAAATAGAAGACATTATGGAATTGAATGCCACACAGTATGTTCTGGATGATGTTTATTTACTGAATAAAAATGTAAAAACATTTACAATGGAACAACGAATTATGAAGCGATTGCTTGACATTTTTCTTTCCCTTGTCCTGGGGATTTTAACCTCTCCCCTGTGGCTGGCAGGAATGATCGCAGTTAAGCTGTATGATGGAGGTCCTGTGATCTTCAAGCAGGAGAGAGCGACAATTAATGGCCGGAGATTTGAGGTGTACAAGCTGCGGACAATGAAGCAGAATGTCCGAAACTATTCGGCAGTCAAAAATGACAATCGCATAACACCTCCGGGTAAGCTTCTTCGGAGAACGAGAATTGATGAACTTCCCCAGCTTCTTAATATCTTAAAAGGAGATATGACTTTTGTAGGGCCAAGACCTGAGATGATCTCAAATATTGAGAAATATACAAAGGAACTTCCGGAGTTTGAATATCGGTTAAGAGTGAAGGCGGGACTGACGGGGTACGCTCAGATCGCAGGGAAGTATAATACAACGCCAAAGGACAAACTTGTCATGGATATGATGTATATTGAGCAGTTCAGTGTGTGGAGAGATATTCAGCTGATCCTTCAGACGGCGGGGGTGCTTCTGAAATCAGACAGTGCAGAAGAATTTGATAAGAGAAAAAGGCAGTCGAGATACATTTTCCCGGATATAGATCAGAAAGAAAAAAGCAATAGTTAAGATAACAGGAGGGGTATATGAGAACTTATCTGGTAACAGGAGGAGCAGGTTTTATCGGCTCAAATTATATTCACTATATGTTAAAAAAATATGGTGATGAGATCAGGGTGATCAATGTTGATAAACTAACTTATGCGGGGAATCTGGAAAACCTGAAAGATATAGAGAAAAGAGAGAATTATGTGTTCATACAGGCGGATATTTGTGATTCGGAAAAGATAAATCATATCTTTGAGGAAAATGAAATAGACAGAGTGGTTCATTTTGCGGCAGAGAGCCATGTTGACAGGAGTATAACGGATCCTGAGATATTTGTAAAAACTAATGTTTTGGGGACATCTGTCATGCTTAATGCCGCAAAAAAAGCATGGGAACAGCCGGATGGTACATTTAAAAAGGATAAAAAATTTCTCCATGTGTCGACAGATGAAGTGTATGGTTCTCTTGAAAATTCAGATGAGTTTTTTTATGAGACAACTCCTTATGATCCGCATAGCCCCTACTCCGCGAGTAAGGCGTCGTCAGATATGCTGGTGAAGTCGTATATAGATACATACAGATTCCCGGCAAATATTACAAATTGCAGCAATAATTACGGGCCGTATCAGTTCCCGGAAAAACTGATCCCTTTGATCATCAACAATTCGCTGCAGGGAAAGAAAATCCCGGTATATGGTGACGGGAAAAACGTCAGGGACTGGCTGTATGTAGAAGACCATGCAAAAGCGATCGATATGGTTCAGGAAAAGGGAAAACTTTTTGAGAAGTATAATATTGGGGGACATAACGAAAAGCAGAATATTGAGATCATTCATATTATTTTAGAGACTTTGCACAATATGCTTCCCGAGGATGATGCGAGAAAATCACGGATAAATGAATCATTGATCACATATGTGACTGACAGAAAAGGACATGACAGACGATATGCTATTTCGCCTGATAAAATGAAGAAAGAAACAGGCTGGGTTCCGGATACAATGTTTTCGGAGGGGATCCGTCTTACCGTTAAATGGTATCTGGATCATCAGGACTGGATGAAAAATGTGACAAGCGGTGAGTATCAGAACTACTATAAAAAGATGTATGATGCAAAAACAGAATAGAACAATATAATGTCTTACATGTGTGGAGGAACCGTTTTATGAAAGGAATTATTTTAGCAGGTGGATCCGGAACGCGTTTATATCCGTTGACAAAAGCTGTTTCAAAACAGATTATGCCGGTATATGACAAACCAATGATCTATTACCCATTGTCCACTCTTATGCTTGCAGGGATACAGGATATCCTTGTGATCTCCACGGAAAGGGATGTTCCTGTCTTTGGGCAGCTGCTGGGTGACGGGGGGCAGATTGGACTGCGGATCTCTTATAAGGTTCAAAGTAAACCGCGAGGTTTGGCAGAGGCATTTCTTATTGGGGAAGATTTTATTGGCGCGGACAGAGTCGCCCTTGTTCTTGGTGATAATATTTTCTATGGACAGAGTTTCTCTACAATTCTTGAGAATGTGGCATCCAGGGAGGAAGGCGCTACAATTTTCGGATATTATGTCAATGACCCGAGGGAATACGGGGTCGTGGAGTTTGACAGCGACTGGAATGCAGTGTCTATAGAGGAAAAACCTGAAAATCCAAAATCTAATTATGCTGTACCAGGGCTGTATTTTTATGATAATAGTGTGGTGGATCTGGCTAAAAATGTAAAACCGTCTTCGAGAGGCGAGTTAGAGATTACCAGCATAAATAACGAATATCTCAGACAGGGAAAGCTGAAGGTGCAGCCTCTCGGAAGAGGGTTTGCGTGGCTGGATACCGGAAATCCTGACGCGCTGATAGAAGCGGCAAATTTTATTGCGACGATTCAAAAACGTCAGGGACTCTATATCTCCTGTATTGAGGAGATTGCCTATAAAAAGGGATTTATTGATTCAGAGCAGCTGAAAAAACTTGCCGGGGACTTGATAAAAACACCCTATGGACAGTATCTGAATAATCTTATCAAATAATCAAAGGAGTAGAAAAATGATACCTTTTAATATCCCGCCATATACAGGTGATGAAGATCAATATATGAAAAAAGCGATTGAAAATCATAAAATCTGTGGCGATGGGGAATTTACAAAAAAGTGCAATGAATGGATCGAGGAAAAGACAGGCACTCCCAAAGCACTTTTGACGACATCATGCACGCACGCGCTGGAACTCGCCGCCATACTGCTCGATATTCAACCGGGAGATGAGGTGATCATGCCTTCCTATACCTTTGTTTCTACTGCAGATGCATTTGTATTGAGAGGCGCGAAGATCGTTTTTGTTGATATCCGCCCGGATACGATGAATATTGACGAACAGCTGATAGAAAATGCTGTAACAGACAGGACAAAAGCTATTGTGCCGGTTCACTATGCGGGAGTCTCCTGCGAGATGGAAAAGATCATGGAAATCGCCCATAAGTATAATCTTGCAGTGGTAGAAGACGCTGCCCAGGGAGTGATGTCTTTTTATAAAGGCATGGCGCTCGGCTCAATAGGAGATTTTGGCTGCTTCAGTTTTCATGAAACAAAGAACTACAGCATGGGGGAAGGCGGCGCCCTGCTGATCCAGCGGAAAGACAAAATAGAAGATGCGGAAATTGTCAGAGAAAAAGGTACAAACAGGAGCAAGTTCTTTCGGGGACAGATTGATAAGTATACATGGGTCAATGTGGGGTCTTCTTATCTTCCAAGTGATATTAACGCGGCTTATTTGTATGCGCAGTTAAAAAGGGCGGAAGAAATTAATGAAGACAGGCTGGCAAGCTGGAAGTTTTATTATGAGTCTTTTGAAGAACTGAAAAGGAAAGGCAGAATCGATCTTCCGGTTGTTCCTTCTGAGTGTAAGCATAACGCACATATGTTTTATATCAAGGCGAAAGATCTGGAGGAGAGGACCGCTCTGATCACTTTTCTGAAAGAAAGAGATATATTGAGCGTATTTCATTATATTCCTCTGCATTCGGCGCCTGCCGGACAGAAATTCGGGAGATTCTCAGGAGAGGACAAGTACACAACAAAGGAAAGTGAGCGCATAATCAGACTGCCGATGTATTATAAACTTACAGCTGAGGACAAGGAAAAAGTGGTATCAGCTGTCTACGATTTTTACAGAGAAAGATAGGCGATGTATATGGAGCTTGAGAATAGCAGAGTTGTTTTGAGATTGATCGATGAAAGTGATACAGGTAATATTGTTGCCTGGAGAAACAAAGAAAGTGTAAAACGGCATTTTATTTATCAAAAACCGTTTACAGCAGAAGGGCATACAGCGTGGCTGCAGAATATGGTCAAAACAGGAAAGACTGCTCAGTTTATTATCTACAGCCGAACGTTAAAAAAGGATGTTGGTTCGGTTTTCCTCCGCGATATTGATCATGATAACAGAAAAGCGGAATACGGGATTTTTATCGGAGAAGATGACGCGCGAGGACAGGGGATAGGAACTGCTGCGGCAGAACTGATTACCAGATATGGTTTTGAGGAGCTTAAGCTGCACAAGATATTTCTCCGGGTATTTGCAGATAATATGCGGGCGATAAAGAGTTATGAGAAAGCCGGATTCAGGCAGGAAGCATATTTGAAAGATGAAGTTTATATTTCGGGGATGTTTCGGGATATTGTTCTTATGGCTCAATTTGAGATGGGGAGTACATGTAAATGAAAATATCATTTGTAATTCCGTGTTATCGTTCTGAACATACAGTAGAAGAGGTTGTTTCTCAGATACAGGACACAATGAATGGAGCATATGAGTATGAGATTATTTTAGTCAACGACTGTTCTCCTGATAGAACATTTTGTACAATAGAAAGACTGTGTAAGAACAATGATAATATTATCGGGATAAATCTTGCGAAAAATTTTGGACAGCATTCCGCTTTAATGGCTGGATTTCATTATGTGTCGGGTGATATCATCGTCTGTCTGGATGATGATGGACAGACACCGCCCTCAGAAGTCCATAAATTGCTTGAAAAGTTAGAAAATCAGGAAACTGATGTTGTTTATGCGGAATATGTAAATAAAAAGCACTCTGCTTTCAGAAATCTGGGGAGCTGGATCAATGCAAAGATGGCGGAGTATCTGATAGGAAAACCCAAAGACTTATATGTTTCCAGCTATTTTGCGGCAAAACGGTTTGTCATTGATGAGGTTATCGGTTATAAGAATCCGTATCCGTATGTGATTGGCCTGATCCTGCGGACAACAAAAAATATTGTAAATGTGACGGTTGACCATCGGGAGAGGGAAGAAGGGACATCCGGGTATACATTAAAAAAACTGCTGGAGTTATGGTTTAATGGTTTTACAGCATTTTCTGTCAAACCTTTGCGGATCGCGACACTTATCGGTATGTTTTTTGCAGCAGCAGGATTTTTGTATTTAATATACACAATAATGAACAAAATCGTTAATCCAAATGTTCCGATAGGCTGGAGTTCGATGATGTCAGTCCTGCTCGTTGTGGGCGGATGTATTTTATTTATGCTGGGACTGATAGGAGAATATATTGGAAGGATCTATATCAGTTTGAATAATTCTCCACAGTTTGTTATAAAAAAAGTGATAACGGGAAAGGAAGAATGAAGTGACAGAGGTAAAACTGAAAGACTTTTTGATCCTGCATTTTGTCCTCTTGATTTATTCGGGGGCAGCTTTATTATCAAAGACGGCGGCTTCACAGACAGGGATTAAGTTTTTTCTCTGCTATGGAGCAGTACTTGCGTGCCTTGGAATATATGCAATATTGTGGCAGCTCGTCCTGAAAAGGTTTCCTTTGACTACTGCATTTGCTAATAAAGCGGTTGTTGTAGTCTGGGGAATCCTCTGGGGATGGCTTTTTTTTGGCGAACAGATCACATTGCAGAAATTGGCGGGAGCGGCAGTGATCATAGTGGGAATAGTGATTGTGGTAAGTGATAATGAAAAGTAGTATAGTTTTTCTGATCATGTTTTTAATTTCAGTTTTTATTTCTTCGTGTTCCCAGATCGCACTGAAAAAAAGTGCAAATGGCGAACATCGCAGTTTTATCCAGGAGATTTTGAATCCGGTGGTCATGGGGGCGTACGCCTGTTTTTTCGGGGCGTCTCTTCTCACCACTCTGGCATATAAAAGAGTGCCTCTTTCACTGGGAACTGTTCTGGAGTCGACAAGTTACATCTATATTGTAATCCTTAGCAGAATATTTTTAAAAGAAAAGATCACCCGGAAAAAAATATGGGGCAACCTGTTGATCCTCATAGGAATACTGATATACGCAAGCGGAGTGTGAACAGATTATGTCTAAAAACGTAAGAAGACGCGGCAGACGCCGGCGCCGAACAAAAAGAGGAAATTGGTTTGCCAGGCTGGCTGCATGGCAGAAGGTGCTTATCTGCACGGCAGGCGTGCTCGCCTGTCTGGTTGGTTCTGCAGTTGTCTATGTTGCTGCTCAGTGGAGCAGGATTGACAGACAGGAGATAGCGGCGGATGATCTGATCATCAACCAGGAGGTGCGGGAACAGAATACGAATATCGATCTGGGAGAAGGGTATACTAATATCGCTATTTTCGGGGTGGATTCAAGAGATGGAAATCTGGGAGAAGGCAACCGGACAGATATGATCATTGTTGCCAGTCTCAATAACGAGACGAAAGAGATCAAACTTGTTTCTGTCTACAGGGATACTCTGCTCAATCTTTCGGAGGGGACTTATCAGAAATGTAATGCAGCGTACAGCTATGGAGGGCCTGCGTTGGCCATCAATATGCTGAATATGAACCTGGACCTGGATATTGAAGATTATGTGACCGTTGATTTCGGAGCCATATCGGATGTGATCGATCTCCTCGGAGGCGTGGAGATCACGATCGAGGAAGAGGAGCTGGAAGCGTTCAACAAATATGTGACCGAAACGGCTCGGGTGGCCGGAAAAGAAGCCCACAGGATAGAGGAAGCGGGAACATATCTGAT
The DNA here is from genome assembly GCA_944377745.1 of uncultured Mediterraneibacter sp. GTDB lineage: Bacteria > Bacillota > Clostridia > Lachnospirales > Lachnospiraceae > Mediterraneibacter. The sequence continues at coordinate 44,122 of CALWFV010000010.1, forward strand.
GGACGGCCCGCAGGCAACCACATATGCGCGTATCCGATCCACTGCAGGAGGGGACTTTACCCGCACAGAAAGACAGAGGGTTGTCATTGAAAAGGCCGTCGAAAAGATCCAGAAGGCAGATCTGCTTACGATCAACAGTATTATCAACGAAGTATTTCCACAGATCTCAACCAGTTTTACACTGCAGGAAGTTCTTTATTATGCCCAGGCATATTCTCAGTATAAGCTTGTGGAAAATACCGGTTTTCCGTTTGACCAGACGACAGATAATGTCTCCGGACTGGGAAGCATCGTTATCCCGCAGGATCTGACGGATAACGTGTCTCAGCTGCATGAGTTTCTGTTTGATGATAAGGACTATACACCTTCTGAGACTGTCAGTTTGATCAGTTCCACCATCCTATCGACTGTGGAGTACAGCAGTTCGTATGACGACAGCTATGATGATTATGATGATGGCTACAGTTATGACAACAGCGGAAACTATGATGATTCTGAGTCTTCTTATGGTGGAAGCAGTGATTACAGTAATAATTCGGGCGGATATGATGAGCCGGATGATTATGGCGGCAGTTCGGATTACAGCAGCGGAAGTTCTGATGATTCTTCATATGACGAGGATTATGATTCTTCTTACGGAGATGGAAATACTGATACGGAGACAAGCTCCGGGACAGAGTCTTATGGCGGGGAGAACACAGTGGAATAAGCGGCTCATTCTGTGAATGAAACTGGACATTTCGGTATAAAGCGTGTATTATAGTATGGAAAATACATTTGATGTAAATTTGAAAAACAAAAGAAGGGGTATTTGCATGAAAATGATGAAGAAAATGGCTGCACTTGTTCTGGCTGCATTCCTTGCAGTGCCGATGGCCGGCAGCATCGTCTATGCGGCGGAGGGGTCGCTGCAGTTTACTGATCCTGAGACACAGGTGGGCGAGACGGTTGAAGTTGATATGGTCATCCGTTCAGGAGGAGATGCGATCGGTGACGCAGATGTCACTATGGCGTACGATACAGAATCTCTGGAGTTTGTGAGCGGTGACGGAGTGGAGTCCGATGGTTCCGGAACTCTGAAATATTCGGGAAGCGGCGATGGGACCGTATCAGAACTCCGGACCACAATGGAGTTCCGTGCACTTCAGTCAGGTACCGCACAGATCAGCGTGGAGAGTTCTACAGCATACCTGTACTCGGATGAAACACTTAATCTGGACGAAGGATCTTCCGCTATTACGATTGAGGCTGCGGCAGATGGAAGCACGACTGCGGAATCGTCGGGGACAGCTTCTGCGTCAGGAGAGACAACGGATATCGTGGTGAATGTAGACGGTACGGATTATAATTTCTCTGAGGCGTTTACTGCAGCTGATATTCCTGCGGGGTACGCAGAGACGACCATGACATTTAACGGAGAAGAGAGGAGATTTGTGGCAAATGACGCCGGAGTATATCTTGGCTATCTTGTAGATTCTTCGGGAGCAGGAAGCTTTTTCCTCTATAACGATGAGGACGCCACGTTCTCTCCATACCTTGAAGTTGCTGTCTCTGATACGACATCCATCATTCTTCTGAATCAGCCTGAACAGGTTTCACTTCCAGAGAGTTATCAGCAGGTTGAACTGACGGTATCTGATCAGACTTTTCCGGCATGGTCCGATCCTTCAAACAGCAGATTTTATATTATCTATGCACTGAATACAAGAACCGGGCAAGAAGGGCTTTACCAGTATGATACAGAGGATGGCACATATCAGAGCTTTACTGCGGCTGCCTCAGATGACAGCAGTGCGTCAGACGGATCTGTCGTGGGGCGTATCGGAGCGTTTGTGTCGGATCATTTTGCGATTGTTTTTGCTGTCGTGGCGGTGATCATACTGCTGCTTTTGATTCTTATGATCGTGTTTGCGGTGAAACTCGTACATCGCAATCAGGAACTTGATGACCTGTATGATGAATATGATATTCCGATGGACGATGATGAAGAAGAGGATGACAGACCGTCAGTTCAGAAGAAATCGAGAAAACAGTTTGTCGGTTATAACGATGAGGATGAAGAAGACAACGAGTATGAAGATGATTATTATGATGAGTACGACGATGATGACGAGTACGAGGACGAATACGACGATGAATATGATGACGAGTATGAAGACGAATATGAAGATGATGAAGTAGATTCTCATACAGGAAATACAAAAGATATCCGTCGCAGAAAATCCTCAGAAAAGAATGATGACTATGAAATGGATTTCATAGATCTGTAAAAAACGCATATCATAATTTAAATGAGGCAATGGTGCGTACTGAGATGGACGGCCGATTGCCTCATTTTTTGTAAAAAAGAGTCGAGATAAAGGAGAAATTATATGTGTGGAATTGTTGGATATGTAGGGGAAAAACAGGCGGCGCCGATCCTTCTGGACGGTCTTTCGAAGCTGGAGTACAGAGGGTATGATTCTGCCGGAATCGCTGTCTTTGACGGTGAAAAGATTAATATGACCAAGGCGAAGGGAAGGCTGAAAGTTCTTGAGGAACTGACGCACAATGGGGCGACCATGCCGGGTGCTCTGGGAATCGGGCACACCAGGTGGGCGACCCACGGTGAACCCTCTGATGTAAATGCCCACCCGCATCTGAACAGGGCAGAGACTATTGCGGTAGTCCACAATGGCATCATCGAGAACTATCTGAAACTGAAGAAGAAGCTGACCGGAAAAGGATATGAATTTATCTCGGATACTGATACGGAAGTGATTGCCCATCTGCTGGATTACTATTATGACGGAAATCCGCTGAGAGCGATCACCAAGGTTATGCATCGGATGGAGGGGTCTTACGCTCTCGGAATCATTTTCAGAGATCATCCGGATGAACTCTATGCTGTGAGGAAAGACAGTCCTCTGATTGTCGGAAGCACGGATGGCGGATGCATTATCGCTTCAGACGTTCCGGCAGTGCTGAAATATACGCGTGATGTGTATTTTATAGAGAACGAAGAGATCGTGAGAATGAAGAGTGATTCCATGGAGTTCTTCAATGTGGATGAAGAGCCCATCGAAAAGGAAGCCACCCATATCGAGTGGGACGTAGATGCTGCAGAGAAGGGCGGATACGAGCATTTCATGCTCAAGGAGATGTATGAGCAGCCCAAGGCGATCGAGGATACGTTCTCTCCGCGGATTAAGGGAAATGATATCGTGATCGAAGAGCTGGGGATGTCTGACGAGGAGATCCGGGCTGTAAGGAAGATCATGATTGTGGCGTGCGGTTCAGCATACCATGCTGGTGTGACTGGAAAATATGTTCTGGAGGGAATGGCGAGAATCCCGGTGGAAGTAGATCTTGCAAGTGAGTTCCGCTACAGAGACCCGATTCTTGATGAGGGTACCCTGGTGATTGTGATCAGTCAGTCGGGAGAGACGGCGGATTCTCTTGCGGCACTCCGCGAATCACGTGCAAGGGGGGCAAAAGTGCTCGGCATTGTGAATGTCGTGGGCAGTTCCATTGCAAGGGAGGCGGATAATGTCATGTATACCTGGGCAGGACCGGAGATCGCTGTGGCTACTACCAAGGCATACTCCTGTCAGCTGATCGCCCTTTATCTGCTTGCCCTCAAGTTCTCAAAGATCAGGGGAAAGATAACGGAGACAGAACTGGAGCGGTATATTGAGGATCTGAAACGGATTCCGGATCAGGTGGAGCTGCTTTTGAATAACAAGAATAAGATACAGAAATTTGCAAACAGATATGTGGCCGCAAAAGATGTCTTCTTTATCGGAAGAGGGATAGATTATGCGATCTCTCTCGAAGGCTCACTGAAGCTTAAGGAGATTTCCTATATCCATTCCGAGGCATACGCGGCAGGGGAACTGAAACACGGCACCATCTCCCTGATCGAGGAGGGAACACTGGTGACAGCGGTGCTGACCCAGGAAGAACTTTATAAGAAGATGATCAGCAATATTGTGGAGGTCCGCACAAGAGGCGCGTTTGTACTGGCGGTGACGAATGAAGGCAATGACGAGATCAACCGTGCGGCGGATTATGTTGTTTATATTCCGGAGACGAACAGGTTTTTTACGAACTCACTGGCAATCATTCCCCTGCAGCTATTTGGATACTATATCGCTGTCGGCAGAGGATGCGATGTGGATAAACCGAGAAATCTGGCAAAATCAGTTACAGTGGAGTGAGATGGCAGAAGCTTCAATATTTGTTAATTGAATGAACACATTTTAAACACAATACAGAGTTACGATATAGCCATAAGATGAAATACAGGAGAAGGCAGGTAATTCGTATGGATAATCAATACAATTATTATAACCAGAACAATACAAACGGGAACTACCAGTATGGAGGCGGGGAGCCGTATTCAGACGGGAGCGGGAAGAAACCGAAAAAGAAGATGCCGAAAGCTGTGGCTGTTACAGGACTGGCGCTTCTGTTCGGCGCAGTCTCCAGCGTAGCCTTTCTTACTTCAAATATCATAGGGAGCCGGATTCTCGGATTGAATGGTCCTTCACAGTCCTCAACAGAGGGGGCCAGAACAGTCAGCAGCAATGCCTCTCTTTCTCAGACGTCCAGTGTCGTTACTTCGGATGTGTCGGCGGTTGTGGAGAGTGTGATGCCGTCGATCGTGTCGATCACAAATATGAGTGTGGAAGAGGTACAGAACTTCTTCGGCGGTGTGAGCGAGCAGAAAAGCGAGAGCGCAGGTACAGGTATTATCGTATCTCAGAACGATTCAGAGCTTCTGATCGTGACGAACAATCATGTGATTTCAGGAAGCGACACGCTGACTGTCACATTCAATGACGGGACCAGTCTGGAGGCAAACATAAAAGGATCTGATTCTGAATATGATGTTGCTGTGATCGCAGTGCCTCTGGATACGATATCCAATGAGACTATGGATGCCATCTCTGTCGCGACGCTGGGTGATTCCACGACATTGAAGGTCGGGGAACCGGCCATCGCCATCGGCAATGCACTGGGTTACGGGCAGTCAGTCACGACGGGCGTAATCAGTGCGCTGAACCGTTCCGCTTCGGAAACAGACGGGGAGACGGGAGAGCCGGTTGAGAGCGACAGCGACGCCCAGCTGATCCAGACAGATGCTGCCATCAATCCCGGAAACAGCGGCGGTGCGCTTGTCAATGTGAATGGAGAGGTGATCGGGATCAATTCATCCAAGCTTGTTGGAGAGACAGTCGAAGGAGTGGGATATGCTATCCCGATCAGTGACGTCAGTGATCTGATCCAGAACCTGATGAATCAGGAGACAAAGACAAGAGTAGCGGAAGAAGATCAGGGTGTGATCGGAATCACGGGAATGAGTGTTCCGGCAGAGTATTCCCGGCAGCTCAATATGCCAAGCGGGGTCTATGTGTCAGAAGTGACTCCGGGAGGTGGAGCTGACCGGGCAGGCATGAGCAGAGGGTGCGTGATTACGGCGATCGGCGGAACGACCGTGGACGGAATGGAAGCCCTTCAGGAGCAGCTCCGGTATTATTCGGTGGGGGATACGGTTACACTGACAGTGCAGATCCCTCAGACCAATGGAGAATATGAGGAGACCACGGTAGACGTCACTCTGACAGCGAGAAAGTAGGGGCGTATTAAACAGTCGAGTGCAGAGAAGAGAACAGAGATTAAATCTGGACCTGCGGATACAAAAATGTGTATCCGCAGGTCTTTTCGCAGGGCGGATGGTCTTATCTGCAGATTCTGTCCAGAGAAAAGTTATCGGTCGAACTCAGGATTAAACGCATAGAAGTTTTTGCTGTCGAGTTTTTCCTGGACGATCCGGAGACTTTCACCAAAACGCTGATAGTGAACGATCTCCCGTTCTCTGAGGAAACGGATCGGATCACAGATTTCCGGATCTTTTATAAGACGGAGAATGTTGTCGTAAGTGGTGCGGGCTTTCTGTTCTGCGGCCATATTCTCGTGCAGGTCTGTGATGGGATCTCCTTTGGACTGAAATACTGTAGCGGTCCAGGGAGTTCCGCTGGCGGCCTGGGGCCAGAGAGCCAGTGTGTGGTCCACGTAGTAGGGCCCGAAGCCGGAACGTTCAATCTCTTCCGGGGTCAGATCTTTTGTCAGCTGGTAAACAATGGCGCAGATCATTTCCATATGAGCCAGCTCCTCAGTGCCGATATCCGTCAGGATGCCGGTTACTTCTTTATAAGGCATGGTATATCTCTGGGAGAGATAGCGCATAGAAGCGGCGAGCTCCCCGTCCGGTCCGCCGAACTGAGAGATGATGATCTGAGCAAGTTTTGGGTTTGTCTGTGTGATCTTCACAGGATACTGAAGTCTTTTTTCATAATTCCACATAAATCAGCATCCTCCTTCCTGCCATGGCCATGGCTCATTAATCCAGTTCCATCTGTCGGCACAGGTATCGTCCGCCGTATCAACAGTCAGCGGTCCGTAGATTCTGGCGTATTCTTTCATTGCCAGGTTTCTTTCCCGGCTGAATTCTTTAAAATACGCAAGCGCTTCAGGATCACAGGGATGGGTGTCCAGATAAAGTTTTGCTTCATCGACAGCGAAACTGACCTGATTGATATGATCTAATAATTCTTTTCTGTTTTTTGGTCTGTTCATTATCTACGGCCTCCTTTCCCTGTGAATGGTTTATCCAGGCCCTCAAAGATCGTTCCACGCTCAAAACCGCGGCAGATCTCATAGACATTCTGCCATTGCTGCCACGGAACATAGGCCATGGCGATAGTGGTACCTTTCAGGAAGTCGTCGTTCCTGCCGCAATCTTCCCTGCTGCAGTTACGGGACACGGTGGGAGTGACATCTGCCTGAAGTCTCCCTGTGTTCCTGCCGCAGCAGCCTGTATTGCGTGAAGAGGCAGTCTGACGGGGCAGCATACTGCCTGTTGTCCTGCCGTACATATTATTCTGGCAATTCGGCATTTTCCATTTTCCTTTCAAACTATTTTACAAAATTATAATATGGAAAAAATTTAAAAATGTTATGCTTTACTTTTTCGGAGAAATTATATATAATATACAAGTCGACGGGGTGTGGCTCAGTTTGGTTAGAGCGCACGGCTGGGGGCCGTGAGGTCGCAGGTTCGAATCCTGTCACCCCGATTATCCTGGAAAGCAATGATATAGATATACGAGGGAGTGTATTTGTATCATTGCTTTTGCTTTGTATGGAAGAGTTGTTTTTCCATGTAAAAGGGGATATAATAATAAAATCATGACATCAAAGGAGAAAGAACTATATGTGTGGATTTGCAGGATTTGTCGGAAGTGTGGAAGACAGAGAGCAGGTTCTTAAAAATATGATGGATACGATCGTTCACAGAGGCCCGGACAGTGAGGGAAAATATGTGGATGAAGACGCGGCGCTGGGATTTCGCAGACTGAGTATTATCGATCTCTCATCTGTTGGTGATCAGCCGCTTTACAATGAGGACCGGAGTATGGTGCTCGTGTTTAATGGAGAGATATACAATTATCAGGAGCTGAGAGAGGACCTGGCGGAAGCGGGGCATGTGTTTGTCTCAAATACGGATTCCGAGACACTGATCCACGGATATGAGCAATGGGGAGAGAAACTTGTGGAAAGGCTCCGCGGCATGTATGCATTCGCGATCTGGGATACGAAGAAGAAAAAGCTTTTTGCGGCAAGAGATATTTTCGGCATTAAACCGTTGTATTATGCGCAGATGAATGGGACGCTCATGTTTGCGTCGGAGATCAAGGCGTTTATGGAGCACCCGAAGTTTGACAAGGTGTTTAACGAGGATGCGTTGGGAAATTATCTGTCCTTTCAGTTTGTCCCCACAAACGAGACCTTTTTCAAAGGTGTGTTCTGCGTGCAGCCTGGACATTACTTTGTCTATGAGAACGGAAAACTGGAGAGCACGAGATACTTTGAACCGAATTTTTCCGGAGACTGCAGAAAGCCTTTTGACGAAGTTGTGGATGATATCGAGACAGTGATGAAGGAGTCTGTGCAGATGCACAAGATCAGCGATGTGGAAGTGGCGTCCTATCTGTCGAGCGGTGTGGATTCCAGCTATCTGACGTATCTGGGACAGGTGGACCGTACCTTTACCGTTGGATTTGACGAGGGAAAATACAGCGAGATCCAGGATGCGAAAGAATTTGCCGCAAGTATCAATATGAAGAACGACGCCAGGGTGATCACACCGGATGAGTACTGGGACAGGCTTTCTGATATCCAGTATTATATGGATGAGCCGGTGGCAGATCCGGCGGCGATCGCTCTGTATTTCCTGAGCGAGGAAGCATCGAAGAAGGTAAAGGTCGTTCTCTCGGGAGAAGGTTCGGATGAGCTGTTTGGCGGATACAATATTTATTGTGAACCGCTTGAACATACATCCTTTAACAAGATTCCGATAGGGATCCGCCGGATCCTGGGGAAATTCGCGGAGTACTGTATGCCCCGGGGGATGAAAGGAAGAGGATTTCTGATGCGCCACGGGAAGACGCTGGAGGAGCGTTATTTTGCAAATGCGACGAATATCTTCACAGAGCGCGAGGCAGACAGGATACTGAAAAAGGGCTGTGAGCCGGGAATTCAGAAGGTGACACGTCCGCTCTACGACAGAGTGCAGGGGAAGGATCCGGTGACAAAGATGCAGTATGTGGATCTGCATCTCTGGCTGGTTCATGATATCCTTATGAAAGGAGACAAGATGGGAATGGCAAATTCTCTGGAAGTCAGAGTTCCGTTCCTGGATAAGAAAGTTCTGGAGCTGGCGGAGACACTGCCTCTGGAATATAAAGTTCAGGCGCCCCGGACGAAGGTGGCTCTTCGCGCGGCTGCGGACAGAAACATAAGGAGTAAGACTGCGGAAAAGAAGAAACTTGGATTCCCGATCCCGATCCGTGTCTGGTTGAAGGAGGACAAGTATTATCAAAAGGTCAGGGAGATGTTTCAGTCTGATGCGGCAAAGAAATTTTTCCGGACAGAGATGCTGTTAAAAATGCTGGATGACCATAAAAACGGAAAGAACCATAATGAGAAGACGGACAATAGCCGCAAGATATGGACAGTATATATTTTCCTTGTATGGTATGACCGGTTCTTTGAACATGGAAAACCGATTCATCCGGTAATGAATGCAAGATAGGTGATGATTATATGAGAAGCAGGACTGTACAGCCGATCAGACGGCGCGGGCAGGGGGGCAATGTGAACAGAAATTCCGGGCGGAGAGATTTGGGAGATACGCAGCCCATGCGTCCGGTAAATCCTTCCGCTTATCAGAGAAGGATCGATGCGAGAAGAGAGGTGGTGAGGACCCCGGGGCCGGCGCAGGCCCGTGCTTCGGCGAGAAGAAGGCCTCAGAGGACAGGGCTTGCCGCTGTCGTATACCGGTTGCGGAAAAAGAATGCGGAAAAAGAACAGTATTTCGATTATGATTTTCTGCTCGCGGTCGTTTTTCTGATGTGCTTCGGACTTGTTATGCTGTACAGTACAAGTTATTATGGGGCACAGGGGGATTTCGGGGATGATATGTACTATTTTTCCAAACAGGCGCTGATAGGGGGTCTGGGCTTTGGGGTCATGTTCGTTGTGTCAAGGATTGATTATCATCTGTACGGCGCGTTTGCGACTGAGATCTTTGCGTTCTCCCTTGTTATGATGGCGCTGGTGAAAACACCCCTCGGCCTGACCCTGAACGGTGCAAGGAGATGGATCCAGCTTCCGGGCAATCTGACCCTGCAGCCGGCGGAGATTACGAAGATCGCGGTGATCCTTTTTATATCGTATGAACTGTGCCGGCTGGGGAAAAAGTCATATACCATTGAGGGAGCTGTACGGGTGCTTGCGCTTGGGGCAATCGCGGCGGGAGGAGTCCTGTTTCTGACGGACAACCTGAGTACTGCGATCATTGTGATGGCGATCACCTGTCTTCTCTATTTTGTGGTCCATCCGAAGACAAAACTGTTTCTGGGTATTGGGGGTATTGCGGCGGCCGCAGTAGTGCTGCTTGTCCTGATCCTTTCTGTGACGGCAGCAAACAGTGATAATTTCAGACTTCAGAGAATTATTTCCTGGCTGAATCCGGAGGCAACGGCAGACAGCGGGAGTTTCCAGGTCATGCAGGGGCTGTATGCCATCGGTTCGGGCGGATTTTTTGGAAAGGGACTGGGAAACAGTATGCAGAAGTTTGAGAATATCCCGGAAGCACAGAACGACTGGATCCTTTCTATCATATGTGAGGAACTGGGGGTGTTTGGGGTGATCGTGATCCTCTGTCTGTTCGGATATCTTCTTTACCGCCTGATGTTTATTGCCCAGAATGCGCCGGATCTTTATGGATCTCTTATCGCCTCGGGCATATTTATCCATATCGCTCTCCAGGTGATCCTGAATATCGCGGTTGTCACTGGAATCCTCCCGTCGACCGGTATTATCCTTCCTTTTATAAGTTATGGGGGGACTGCGATACTGTTTCTCATGGCGGAGATGGGAATCGCGCTTGGAATTGCAAGAAAAATCAAATTTAACGGATGACAGAATGCCGGCCTTTCAGAATGAGATGCTGAAGGGCCGGCAGAATTTGTAAAAAGGGACTTTCCAAAAGGTGGAAAGTATGATATATTTTTATGTGGTATTAAAAACTACGTGTTGTGGAAAGGGAAAATATACACTGCGATACAGGAGGATGTGTCATGGATTATAAGATTATTGTCGACAGCTGTGGTGAGCTGACGGATGAGATGAAAAAAAGCGGAGTCTGCCAGACTGCATCTCTCAGCATGCAGATCGGTGGCGTGACTATTGTGGATGATGAGACTTTCGACCAGGAAGATGTGCTGAGGAGGATAGCGGCCAGCGCGGACTGCCCCAGATCATCCTGTCCTTCGCCGGAAAAATATATGGATCTTTATACGGGTGGGGAAAAGAGAATCTATGTGGTGACACTTTCCTCGGAACTGAGCGGTTCCTATAACAGTGCCTGTCTTGGTAAAAAACTTTATGAAGAAGAATACGGGGATAAGGAGATTTATGTGTTTAATTCCCGCTCTGCCTCCGTCGGGGAGACTCTGATCGCGTTGAAGATACAGGAGTGTGAGGAGTCCGGTATGCCGTTTGACCAGGTGGTGTCTTCGACAGAATCTTATATAGACGGACAGCATACCTATTTTGTTCTGGAAAATCTGGATACACTTCGGAAGAATGGGCGGCTGACCGGGATTAAATCTATTGTAGCGAGTGCCCTGAATATCAAACCGGTTCTGGGTTCTACTCCCCAGGGGACGATCTGCCAGCTCGGACAGGCGAGAGGGATAAAAAGAGCTCTTGTAAGAATGACAGACTGCATTGCCAGAGAAGTGGAAGATCCTGAGAAAAAGATCCTGGGGATATCGCACTGTAACTGCTTTGAGAGGGCAAAAGAGGTGCAGAGCCTGCTGCTTGAGAAATTCCACGTAAGATCAAGTTTTATAGTGGATACAGCGGGAATCAGCACAATGTACGCAAATGACGGGGGAGTGATCGTCGTTATATAAAGTCTGGTCATTTTCAGTTTCGCTGAAGCCTTGTCAAGCCGTGGGAGAATGTGGTATACTATGACCACTTAGCGAGGTATTACACGAGCATAGTGCCATGGTATACTGTGGCTGTTAATCAGAAGAATAGAAACGCTGCGGCGAAAGGAGCATAAAAGATGAGTCAGGAAAAGGTGGATCGCTATAAAAAGGAAAAAGCCAACAGAAAGAAGATCATGCGCAGAGAGAGGATTATGAGTATTGTGCGCAAGGCAGTTCTCACAGTGGCGGCGCTGGCGCTGATCTGCTGGCTGGGGTATTCGGCTTATGATATCCATGAGGCGAATAAAGAGAGAGCGGTTGCAGAAGTGAATTATGATGCTGTCACGGATTATTTGAACAGTCTTTCTGAATAGAAGGGACGGAAAAACTTAGAAAACAGACAAAACACAAAATGTGGGGTACAAGGAAATCTTTGTACCCCACATTTTTGATTTTGTCTGTTTTTTCTTTCGGACAGAAGGTTTCTGAGGATGCTGAGCAGACATAAAAAATCGCAAAAAGGGGTTGAAAAAGGGGGGCGCGTGGTTTACAATGGGGACAAGTGGTGAGAAGTGGTAGAGAGTGGTACAAAGTGGGGAGCGATGTGGAGGCTCACATTTATAGAAGGGGTTCCGGATGCTTTTAGGAGAGTTTAATCATACGATCGATGAAAAAGGCAGACTGATCATCCCGGCAAAGTTAAGGGATGATCTGGGCGACAGTTTCGTTATCTGCAACGGACTGGAAGGATGCCTTTTTGTCTACTCTCAGGAAGAATGGAACAAATTCGTCGCCGAACTCGAAACCTTACCACGAATGAACAAGGATGCCAGGATCTTCAAAAGATATTTCTTCGGAAGCGCCTCGGAGGGCAGCTTTGACAAGCAGGGGAGAGTGCTTGTGCCGCCGTCTCTGAGGAAAGCAGCTCATCTTGAAAAAGACGTGGTGCTGGTGGGAGTCCAGGACCGTGTTGAGATCTGGGACAAGGCTCTGTGGGAAGAGAGAAGCCAGGTCAGCGAAGAAGATCTGGATGCTATCGCAGAGAGAATGGAGTCTATTGGGATCAGGATCTGAGAAAGAAGAGGAGGAGACTATGGCATTCGAGCACACATCAGTTCTGCTGCAAGAGACAGTGGACGGGCTTAACGTCGTGCCTGACGGCATTTATGTTGATGCAACTCTGGGTGGAGGCGGACATGCTTTTGAAGTGTGCAGACGTTTAAGCAGCAAGGGGAGATTAATAGGTATAGACCAGGACGCCGATGCGGTTAAAGCAGCGGGGAAACGCCTGGAAGGCTTCGGGGAGAAGGTCACGATAATCAGGAGCAATTATTGTGATATGAAGCCAAGGCTCCATGAACTGGGTATTGACAGGGTCGACGGCATCACGCTGGACCTGGGTGTGTCATCCTATCAGCTGGATACTGCGGAGAGAGGTTTTTCCTATCGTGTGGACGCTCCGCTTGACATGAGGATGGACCAGAGGCAGAAGCGGACGGCGAAGGACATTGTCAACGGCTACAGTGAAGCGGAACTTTACCGCGTGATCCGTGATTATGGGGAAGACAGATTTGCAAAGAATATTGCAAAGCATATCGTCGCGGAGCGCGCGAAGGCACCCATTGAAACGACGGGCCAGTTGAATGAGATCATAAGACATTCCATACCGATGAAGATCCAGAAAACATCGGGACATCCTTCCAAGAGGACGTTCCAGGCAATACGGATCGAACTGAACGGGGAACTGGATGTGCTTAAGGATTCACTGGATGATATGATCGATGTGCTGAATCCGGGAGGAAGGATCTGCATCATAACATTCCATTCACTGGAAGACCGGATCGTGAAGAGTGCATTCCGCAAAAATGAGAATCCGTGTATCTGTCCAGGTTCTTTCCCGGTATGTGTCTGTGGGAGAGTCTCAAAGGGAAAAGTGATCACACGGAAACCTATCCTTCCGTCTGAGGAAGAGATGGAAAGCAACAGCCGCTCAAAGAGTGCAAAGCTTCGCATTTTTGAGCGCCGTTGAAACAAAAAGGGAGTAGTAGAAGATAGAAGCGTCCGGAAGGGAAGGGGAGAACCCGGAGGGACAAAAGGACAGGAAAGGGGCTTTGCGCTATGGCAGCAGTCAGAAGGACAAGGAGTTACAGAAGAGCGGGAATGTCCAGCGGGGATCGGAGACAGCTCTATGTATATGGCAGCACAGTTCGCCAGGCGGAAGTCCGGCCGGAGAGAAGGCCGCAGGAGCAGCCGGCAGTACCGAGACATGCCAGCCGCCAGGTGATGAAAAACCGGAACAGGGCGATGAGCATTAGCCCTGCTTATGCGGTTTTTCTCGTGGCGGCAGCAATCTGTGCGGTATTTCTCTGTGTGATGTATCTCAGACTTCAGGCAGATGTGGTGAACCGTTCAGAGAACATTACTGCGCTGCAGGAGCAGCTTGCGGATCTTACAGAGGCAAATGACACTGCATACAATGCGGCGGCAGATTCACTGAACCTTGAAGAGGTGAAGGACAAGGCGATGAACGAGATGGGCATGGTCTATGAATCACAGGGTACAGTGATCGAATATGACAGCCCTTCGGGCAGTTATGTAAAACAGTATGACAACATTCCTGAGGACGGCGTTCTGGCAAAATCCAGGAATGTGTCAGAGTAAGGATTATTGAAGAATGGCTGAAAAAAAAAGAAAAAAGAACAGATTTGGATTTTTGGCAAAAAAATTTCCGATCAGGATGCAACGAAAGCTGGTAATGCTGTTTATGGCAATTATACTGGCTTTTGTTGCTCTTATCGGCAGAATTACTTATATCAATGTGACAAGAGGGAGCAGCTATACCAGGATCGTTCTGGATCAGCAGAACTACAGCAGCAGAGTGATTCCCTATAAAAGAGGGGATATCGTGGACAGGAACGGGACAAGGATCGCAACCAGCGAACGAGTCTATAATGTCATACTGGATGTTGCTGTTATGACAGACGACGAGGCGAACATCGATCCTACAATCCGCGTTCTGGAGGAATGTTTCGGGATCTCAGAACAGACGGTGAAGGATACGATTGAGGAAAATCCCGAGTCAAGGTACTCAATCATGGCAACCGGGGTGGATTATGAAACGGCCCGGAAATTCAATGAGATCAATGCTGATAATGAGAATTATCCGAATATTGCCGGCGTCTGGCTGGAGGAGGACTATAACAGGAGTTATCCCTACAGCACTCTCGCCAGTGACGTGATCGGGTTTACCTATTCGGGAAATGTGGGAGCGATCGGAATCGAGAGCGCTTACAATGACGTACTCAACGGGACGGACGGAAGGGAGTATGGATATCTCGACAGTGATTCCTCAGTGGAACGCACGGTGAAGGCGGCAAAGAATGGGAATACAGTTGTATCGACCATTGATATCACACTTCAGAGTATCGTGGAAAAGTGTATCGTTGAATTTAATCAGCAGCACGCAGGCGATGGGAATCCGGGAAGCAAAAATACGGCGGTGATCGTGATGAATCCAAATACGGGTGAGATCCTTGCGGAGGCCTCTTATCCGAATTTTGATCTGAATGATCCGAGAGATCTTTCTATTCTATATACAGAAGAGCAGTGGGATAAACTCACAGAAGAAGAGCAGATTAATGCAATGAACGATCTGTGGAGAAATTTCTGTGTCAGTGATGCTTTTGAACCCGGCTCGACTATGAAACCGTTCACTGTGGCAGCAGGACTTGAGACCGGGGCGATCACCGGCGATGAGACCTACTACTGTGGCGGCTCTCTCCATGTGGGAGACGATGATATCGGATGTCATTTAAGGAGCGGACACGGCACGCAGACTGTTCAGGGCTCGATAGCAAATTCCTGCAACGTTGCTCTCATGCAGATCGCGGAGTCCATAGGAGTAGAGGATTTTACAAGATATCAACGCGTATTCGGCTTTGGCGAGTATACAGGCATTGATCTTCCGGCGGAGGCGGCCACATCGGCCCTTCTGTATACGTCGGAGACCATGACATCGGTGGATCTTGCAACAAATTCCTTTGGACAGAGCTTTAATGTGACCATGACTCAGATGGCTTCTGCGTTCTGTTCCCTGATCAACGGCGGTTACTATTATGAACCTCATGTTGTGAGACAGATCCAGGATGAGGATGGCAACGTGATAGAGACAAAGAATCCGGTGCTTCTGCATAAGACGATTTCCTCCGAGACGTCAGACCAGATCAAGGAGTATCTCCGGGCAGTGATGGATTATGGAACGGGACAGAGCGCGCAGGTAGAGGGATATGATATCGGTGCAAAGACGGGAACCGCTGAAAAGCTACCGCGTGGGAATGGAAAATACCTTCTTTCTTTTATCGGGTATGCGCCCCAGGAAAATCCGGAAGTGCTGATCTATGTTGTGGTCGATGAGCCCAATGTGGACGCGCAGGACAACAGCGCGCTTGTGCTCGACCTGTCAAAGCAGATCATGGAAGAAGCCTTCCCTTATCTCGGGATCACAACGATAGAGGAGAGTGAGGCCGAGGAGGGGGAACAGGCGGCATCGGAAGAAGGGCAGAACTTTGGCGATACTGAATATACTGACTATGATGAAAATTATGTGGATACATATGACAACCCGGATGGAGCGTATGTAGATGAGGACTATGATCCGGACCTGGACGATTGGGCGTCCGGTGACAGTCCGGGAGAAGAGTAGAAAGAAAAAGATGAATAACCCTGCAGAAGATATAATAAATTATAAAAATATCTCCTGCAGGGTTTTTTATGAAAAATAAGACTTATAATAAGAAGAAAATGCTTGTTGTTTTTCTGTGTGCCGTGGTCATTATCACAGGGCTGATCGGACGTCTCATATATCTTATGATATTTGACGCCGAATATTATCAGGAACTTGCCCAGGATCTTCATGAACGGGAAAGGGAGATCAAGGCGGCGAGAGGGGAGATCGTGGACAGAAACGGAGTTGTTCTGGCAACCAATGAGACAGTGTGTACGATCTCGGTCATACACAGTCAGATTGAGGATCCGGAACTTGTCGCGGAGGTGCTGGCAGAAGAGCTTGATCTGGATATGCAAGAGGTCAGAAAAAAAGTAGACAAAGTTTCTTCTATGGAAAAGATCAAGACAAATGTTGACAAAGAGACAGGAGACAGGATCCGTAATTATGACCTGGCTGGCGTGAAAGTGGACGAGGATTATAAAAGATATTATCCCTATGATGAACTGGCGTCCAAGGTCCTGGGATTTACGGGGGGAGACAATCAGGGGATTATCGGGCTGGAAGTGAAATACGACGAGTATCTCAAAGGCACCAACGGGACGATACTGACCGTCACGGATGCACGGGGGATCGAGCTGGAAGGCGTCGCGGAAGACCGGATCGAGCCTGTGCCGGGGGAGACCCTCCGGGTCAGCCTGGATTATAATATCCAGGCGTATTGTGAGCAGGCGGCTTTGAAAGTCCTGGAAGAGAAACAGGCCGACAGTGTATCAGTGCTTCTTATGAATCCGCAGAACGGTGAGATCTACGCCATGGTGAACGTTCCCGAGTTTAACCTGAACGCCCCCTTCGAATTGAATAACGGAGTGGATCCGGACTCTCTGTCTGATGAGGAACTGCAGGATGAGCTGAACCGGATGTGGAGGAACGGATGCATCAATGACACCTATGAACCGGGCTCCACGTTTAAGATCATCACATCTTCCGCCTGTCTGGAGGAGGGGGTGGTCTCCCTGGACGATACATTTACCTGCCCGGGATACCGGATCGTGGAAGACCGGAAGATTCGGTGTCACAAGACAGGCGGACACGGTACGGAAACGTTTATCCAGGGGCTTCAGAATTCCTGCAATCCGGTCTTTATCGATATTGGAATGAGGCTTGGAGCTGACCGGTTTTATGATTACTTTGAGCAGTTTGGCCTGCTCCGTCTGACCAATATCGATCTGCCAGGAGAGGCGGGGACGATCATGCACAAGAAGGAAGACATCGGAACAGTGGAGCTGGCTACCATGACGTTCGGACAGTCTTTTCAGATCACTCCGATCCAGATGGCGACTACAGTGAGTTCTCTGATTAATGGCGGCAAGCGGGTGACGCCCCATCTGGCAATGGCAGTGCTGGATGGAAACGGGGAGACGATAGAAGAATTTCAATATGAGAGTCAGGATGGGATCGTCTCAGAGGAGACGTCAGAGACTATGCGGATGCTACTGAAGAGTGTGGTGGAAGAGGGTTCAGGGAAAAACGGTTATATCGAAGGATACTCCATCGGAGGGAAAACCGCTACGTCACAGACTCTTCCGCGAAGCGCCAACAAATATATCGCTTCGTTTATCGGATTCGCGCCGGCGGAAGATCCGCAGATCCTGGGCATGGTAGTGATCCATAATCCCCAGGGAGTGTATTACGGAGGGACGATCGCGGCGCCTGTGCTCAGGAGTATTTACGACAATGTTCTGCCCTATCTCGGGATTGAAAAAAGCTGAGTGATAGGTTATACTGTATTGGAAGTTCAGCCATGCGGCGTGGACAGCGAAAGCGGCGGATCCAGGCTGTATGGCTGAACTCCTGCAGAGACAAAAGAAATACGAGGTGGATTTATGAGCAGTCATATTGTGATACCGGTTCTCATCTCATTTGCGGTGAGTGTTATTCTGGGACCGGTTGTCATTCCTTTTTTGCGGAAACTGAAAATGAAGCAGACAGAACGCACCGACGGAGTGCAGTCTCATCTGAAGAAAGCGGGTACGCCTACCATGGGCGGCGTGATGATCCTTGCTAGCATTATCGTCACATCACTGTTCTATGTAAAAGATTATCCGAAGATCATACCGGTCCTGTTCCTGACTGTAGCGTTCGGGCTCATCGGATTTCTCGACGATTATCTGAAGGTGGTGATGAAACGTTCAGACGGCCTTTTTCCGATGCAGAAGATGGCTCTTCAGATCGTTGTGACAGCGATCTTTGCGTATTATATTGTGGAAGTCGCGGATATTCCTCTGACACTTCTTATCCCGTTTTCCGGCGGATATTACTGGGATATTGGATGGCTTGCCGTTCCGGTGCTTTTTATTGCGGTCATCGGAACAGTGAACGGAACCAACTTTACAGACGGGCTGGATGGTCTTGCTTCCAGTGTGACGGTGCTTGTGGCTACTTTCTTCACTGTAGTCGCAGTGGGAACGAGAAGCGGAGTAGAGCCGATCACCTGCGCGGTTGTGGGCGCGCTGCTCGGATTCCTTCTGTTCAATGTATATCCGGCAAGCGTATTTATGGGTGACACCGGATCTCTGGCGCTGGGAGGTTTCGTTGCGGGAACCGCCTATATGCTTCAGATGCCGCTGTTTATTATCATTGTAGGCTTCATATACCTGGTGGAGGTGGCGTCAGTCATGCTTCAGGTGACATATTTTAAAAAGACTGGTGGAAAACGGCTCTTTAAAATGGCGCCGATCCATCATCATTTTGAACTGTGCGGATGGTCTGAGACAAGGGTTGTCGCTGTGTTTTCCATTGTGACGGCGCTCCTCTGCCTTATCGCGTTAATGGGGGTATAAAAATGGATCTTAAAGGGAAAAAAGTTCTGGTCTTCGGCTCGGGGATCAGTGGAGAAGCTGCCGGCAGGCTGCTTCTTGAGAAAGGTGCCGAGGTGGTCGTCTATGACGGAAACGACAGTTTGGATGAAAAAAAACTTTTGAGCGAGATTACCTGGAAAAAGGGACAGAAGGTGACCGTGATTCTTGGAAGGCTGTCGGAACTGCAAGAGGATGAGATGCTGGACGGGCTGTCTCTTGTGGTGATAAGCCCAGGGGTCCCCACTGATCTTCCGATCGTCGCAAAAATGCGTGAGCGGGGGATTCCGGTGTGGGGAGAAATCGAGCTGGCCTATGTTTTCGGGAAGGGGGACGTTCTCGCGATCACGGGAACTAACGGCAAGACAACAACGACGGCCCTTCTAGGAGAAATCATGAGGAACTGGAAGGAGAGCGTCTTCGTTGTGGGAAATATCGGGAATCCGTATACGGACGTGGCCCTCAAGACGAAAGAGACGTCTGTGGTCGTGGCTGAGATCAGCAGTTTCCAGCTGGAGACGGTACATACATTCTGTCCGAAGGTCAGTGCTATCCTGAACATCACGCCGGATCACCTGAACCGGCACCACACGATGGAGGCGTACATTGCGGCAAAGGAAAGTATCGCGGTAAACCAGACGGATAAGGATTTCTGCGTGCTGAACTATGAGGATGAGGTGACCAGGGCATTCGGCGAAAAGGTAAAGGCGGATGTTCTATATTTCAGCAGCGCGCATAAACTTAAGAGAGGCGTATATCTTGACGGCACAAAGATTATCTGCGATATCGACAGGAGGACCGAGATCTGCGACGTCAGCGAGCTGAACATCCTCGGAACTCACAATTATGAGAATGCCATGGCAGCAACAGCAATGGCGTATGCATACGGCGTTCCGGTGGAGATCATCCAAAGGTCGCTGAAAGAATTTCAGGGCGTGGAGCACCGGATTGAGTTCGTAGCGGAAAAGAACGGCGTGGCATATTTCAATGACTCCAAAGGAACCAATCCGGATGCTGCGATCAGAGGAATCCGGGCGATGAACCGTCCGACGGTGCTGATCGGAGGCGGTTATGATAAAGATTCCGAATATGATGAATGGATCGAAGCTTTCGGCGGAAAGGTCAAGAAACTGGTGCTCATCGGAGCCACCCGCGGGAAGATTGCTGAGACAGCGAGGCAACACGGATTTCAGGATATTGTCATGGCGGATACATTCGAGGAAGCGTTTGACCGGTGCGTTGAATCAGCGCAGCCGGGAGATGCGGTACTTTTATCCCCGGCATGTGCAAGCTGGGGAATGTTTAAAAATTATGAGGAACGCGGAGATAAATTCAAAGAACTGGTGAATCGGCTGTAAGAGGAGTGAATCTCGATTGGAGCGTCCCGCAAAAAAAAGCAGATTTGATGATACGCTGATTGCTGTTGTACTGATCCTGGTCGGAATCGGCCTGATCCTTCTCTACAGCACCAGCGCGTATAACGGCAGGATAAAGTTTCAAGATTCTCTGTACTATCTGAAAAAACAGGGGTTTGCTACGCTGCTGGGTCTTGCGGGAATGGCCGTTACGGCCAGGATCGATTATCACCGTTGGATTCCCTTTGCCGTGCCGGGATATCTGGCGGCTGTGGTGCTGTCGGTGGCTGTTATGCTGTTTGGAGATGAATATAACGGGTCCAAAAGATGGCTGTCTTTGGGCCCGGTTTCTTTTCAGCCGTCAGAGTTTGCAAAAGTTGCAGTGATCCTCTTCCTTGCATGGCTGGTGAGCAGAAATGTAAAAAAGATGACAAAATTCCGGACCCTCATCCTGGTGATGATATCAATCCTTCCGATTGTTGCGCTGGTGGGGGCCAGTAACCTGAGCACGGCGATCATTATCCTTGGGATCGGCGTCATTGTGATCTTCACTGCAAGCCCGAAGTATTCACCGTTTATCTGGATGGGGGCTGCGGGAATCTCGTTCATGGCTGTTTTTCTCGCACTGGAAAGCTACAGGCTGGAACGGATCGCAATCTGGAGAAATCCGGAGAAGTATGAGAAAGGTTATCAGACTCTTCAGGGACTCTATGCGATCGGAAGCGGCGGCCTGTTTGGGAGAGGTCTGGGAAACAGCGTGCAGAAACTGGGGTTTCTGCCGGAAGCCCAGAATGATATGATTTTTTCGATCATATGTGAAGAACTAGGGCTTGTGGGAGCATCTGTCATCGTCCTGCTCTTTCTCATGCTCATCTGGCGTTTTTTCGTGATCGCAACAAGGGCAAAAGACCTGTTCGGGGCCCTGATCGCCTCCGGAGCCATGGCGCATATGATGATTCAGGTGATCCTGAATATCGCCGTGGTCACGAATACGATCCCAAACACAGGGATCACGCTTCCTTTTATCAGTTACGGGGGCACATCAGTACTGTTCCTCCTGCTGGAAATGGGACTTGTCCTCAGTGTCTCCAGTGTGATAGAATAAGCGTTATAGTTCACACCGTACGTGACAGGAGCGTATCAGCACGACGAAGACGCATGCGGACGGCGGTCAGGTGTGAATCGCAACGACCGATAAGATGGGAGGAATACGATGAAGAAAAAGAGGCGCAGAAGAAAAGTGTGGAAGACTGTGCTCTCGGTTATCGCCGTGGTCATCCTGCTTGGAATGATCCTTGTTTTCGGATTCAGGGTCCGTACGATCGAGGTGGAGGGAAACGAATACTATGGAGATAATTCCATTGCAACCTGGATACAGAATGACAGATTTGCGGTAAACTCTCTCTATGTTCTTCTGAAGTATAAATTTACTGAACCGGATATGCCCTCCGCAGTGGAGGCCATGGAAGTGTCCCTGAAAAATCCGTGGACTCTTGCGGTGAAAGTGCAGGAGAAGACTATGCTGGGATACGTGGACTATGACGGAGCTTACCTATATTTTGACAGAGATGGGACAGCATCGCTGAGGACGAAGGAAGTGATGGAAGGTGTCCCCTATGTGGAGGGGCTTGCGTTTGATTCATCCGCAGTCGTTATCGGCGAGGGGCTTCCTGTGGAGGATGACAGCATATTCGGGAAGATTATGGAGACTTCACAGTACCTGAAGGAAAATGAACTGTCTCCGGACAGGCTTGTCTGTGGTGACAGCGGGATCACTCTTTACTTTGGAAAGGTGGAAGTGCTTCTGGGAAACGGCGAATATGAGGACCGAATTGCCCAGATAAAACCGATTCTGGATAAACTCCAGGAGAAATATCCTGATACGGGGGGAACACTGCATCTGGAAAATTTTGATGAGTCGTCAGAAGCAGTCCGCTTCGTGCCGGAGGAGCAGAAAGAGGGGTAAAAAATCAGAAAAATAAGAAAAAATGTATTGATTATTTACTGAAAAGACTTTATTATATATTTATTGGATTATAGCGTTCAATTAAAGGGATGTATAAGAAATTAATAAGACAACAAAGGAGGAAATACTCTTGTTAGAAATTAAAACCAACGAATCGGAAGCGGCTGCAAGAATAATTGTTGTCGGAGTTGGCGGAGGCGGAAACAATGCTGTAAACCGCATGATCGACGAACAGATTGCAGGCGTAGAATTTATCGCAGTTAATACAGATAAACAGGCACTTCAGCTCTGTAAGGCACCGACTCTGATGCAGATTGGAGAGAAACTCACAAAAGGTCTTGGAGCCGGAGCACAGCCTGAGGTGGGGGAAAAAGCGGCAGAGGAAAGCGCGGAGGAGATCTCTGCAGCACTCAAGGGAGCGGATATGGTATTTGTCACCTGCGGTATGGGAGGCGGAACAGGAACCGGCGCGGCTCCGGTTATCGCGCGTATTGCGAAAGAGCAGGGAGCTCTGACTGTCGGTGTTGTCACAAAGCCTTTTCGATTTGAATCCAAGACCAGGATGTCAAATGCTCTTTCGGGAATCGATAAACTGAAAGAGAACGTAGATACGATCATCGTGATCCCCAACGACAAGCTTCTCGAGGTTGTGGACAGGCGTACGACTATGCCGGAAGCGCTGAAGAAAGCGGATGAGGTTTTGCAGCAGGGTATCCAGGGGATCACGGATCTGATCAATGTTCCGTCTCTGATCAACCTCGACTTTGCGGATATTCAGACTGTTATGAAGGACAAGGGTATCGCTCATATCGGAATCGGTTCCGGACGTGGGGACGACAAAGCGCTTGAGGCTGTGAAGGAAGCTGTTGCCAGCCCGCTGCTTGAGACGACGATCCAGGGTGCATCTAACGTCATCGTCAATGTATCCGGTGATATTACTCTGATGGATGCTTCCGATGCGGCGGATTATGTACAGGAGCTCGCAGGGGAGAGTGCAAGTATCATCTTCGGTGCTATGTATGATGATACGAAGTCTGACGAATGTACAATCACAGTGATTGCGACCGGCTTACATAATGTAGGCGGGAGCGCATCAAAGCTGAAAGCAAGGCTTGAAGGACAGCAGAAAGTTGGTTCTATTCTTCCGTCCGGAGAGGGAAGGGCAAGAACTGCTCAGGATGTGGAGAGAAGGAGCGCTGTGTCAAGACCTCAGGGAGGCACCATGCCGACACTGCAGCCTAGGACTCCGTCCAGCAATGTGAAAGAGCAGACAATTAAGATCCCGGATTTCTTTAAAAAATAAACAGACAGATGAATAAGATAAAAAAGGAACTGCCGAGCGGCGGTTCCTTTTTTGGCGTGCGCGCCCCTTTTGTCGAAAGATATTATCCTGCATACGTCACCATCTGACAAATTTCAGCTCCTCTCTGTTTTATAATGAGTGCCGTACGAAGGAGGAAGAAGGCGGGGCATGTATTATGAACTCTACATAGACGTTTTTTTTCTGGAAAATTTTATGATGGACAGCCTGATCCTTCTGGCTGTAAACCGTGTACTCAAATGTAATCGTACTTGTGGGAGGGTCTTTGCCGGAGCGGCGCTGGGAAGCGTCCTGACCTGCCTTGTAGTGGCAGCGCAGATTCCGGGGATAATCAAACTGATCCTCTTCCATACTGTGATCAGCAGTGTAATGATCATGACAGGACTGCAGGTAAGGGCCGGGACACAGTTTATAAAAGCATTTTTCCTTCTCTATCTTGCGGCGTTTGCCGCGGGCGGGATCCTTCAGATGATCCGCCCATATATACGCTGGACCAGCCTGCTGTACGCAGCGGCCGCAGCATTTTATTTTCTGTTTACCAGGCTTTGGAAAATAATCCCATCTCTGTTCCGCAAAAAAGGACAGATCTATGAGGTTTCAGTTTTCACAGCAGGGAACAGATATGAATTAAAGGCTCTCTGCGATACGGGAAACGTGCTGACGGATCCTCTGACAGGGGATCCCGTCTGTATTCTCGATCCCCGCACCGCAGAGCATATTTTTGGCCTTTCAGGTATCCCTGAGAGGTTTCGGTACATTCCTTACCGCTGTGTCGGCGGAGAAAGCGTGATGAAAATTTTCCGGGCAGAACAGATGTGTATTTTGGCCGGGGAAGAGACCTGGATAAGATCGCCTCTTCTCGGTGTGGGAGAAGCTGTGCTTTCGGAGACCGGGGAATATCAGATGCTCCTGAATCCGGATGTGTTTCATTGATGAGATGATGGAAGGAGTGCGGATAAAATGACAGAAATATCAATACTTGATCTTAGGAGGGACATGAAATGGTCGTAAAAGTGGCAGTGCCGCAGCAGTTTAAATTAAAAGTGATACCGGATTTCCGGTCGATCCTTTTCGGAGGGCAGAAGGAGATCCATTATATAGGAGGAACGGAGATTCTCCCGCCTCCTCTTGAAGGGGAGAAGGAGACGGAGGTGATCCGGAAACTGGGGACGGAATATGACGAGGAGGCGAAGAAGACGCTGATCGAGCATAATCTCAGGCTTGTCGTGTACATAGCGAAAAAATTTGACAATACGGGAGTGGGAGTGGAGGATCTGATCTCCATCGGGACGATCGGGCTGATCAAAGCGATCAATACGTTTAATCCCACAAAAAAAATCAAGCTTGCCACATATGCGTCCCGGTGCATTGAAAATGAGATTCTGATGTATCTCAGAAGAAACAGCAAGACCCGGATGGAAGTCTCCATCGATGAACCTCTCAATGTGGACTGGGACGGAAATGAGCTTCTGCTTTCCGATATCCTTGGAACAGAGGAGGACACCATATACAGGGATATGGAGAATGAAGCGGAGAGGAGACTTCTTGTACGTGCCCTGAATAAACTGAGCAGCCGCGAGAAGCTGATCGTAAGAATGCGGTTCGGGCTGGATAATCCGGACGGCAGAGAGAAAACGCAGAAGGAAGTTGCAGATCTTCTGGGTATTTCCCAGTCTTATATCTCAAGACTGGAAAAGAAGATCATGCAGAGGCTGAAACGGGAAATGGTCCGGTACGAGTGAACGACGAATTATCTGAAAAAAGATGTATAATCCTGCAAAAAATGATACAATAGAAGAAAAATGAAAAGGGTTGGTGATGCTATGAAACTGACATTTATCGGAGCAGCCCATGAAGTTACGGGAAGCTGTCATTTTCTTCAGACAGCGGGGAAAAATATCCTGATCGACTGCGGGATGGAGCAGGGACCGGATTTGTACGAGAATCCGGGTCTCCCGATCCCGGAGAGCGAGATTGATTACGTGTTTCTGACACATGCCCACATTGATCATTCCGGAATGCTTCCGGCGCTGGTAAAGAAAGGGTTCCGGGGACAGATCTTTGCCACCTTTGCCACAGCGGATCTGTGCAATATCATGCTTCGGGACAGCGCGCACATTCAGGAGTTTGAGGCGGAGTGGAGAAACCGCAAAGGAAAGAGAGCCGGGAAACCGGTGTACGAGCCGGTCTATGTGATGCAGGATGCTCTGGATGCCATTGAGCTTCTCGTTCCCTGTCAGTATGGGGAGCGTATCACCATCTGTGACGGGATCCAGATCCGGTTCACGGACGTGGGGCACCTGCTTGGATCAGCAAGCATTGAGGTATGGGCGACAGAAGGTGATGTGACGAAGAAGATCGTGTTCTCAGGTGACGTGGGGAACCTGGATCAGCCGATCATCAAAGATCCCACATATACTCATTCGGCGGACTATGTGGTTGTGGAGTCCACATACGGAAACAGGATACATTCCGCGGAGAAGCCGGATTATCTGGGAGAGTTTACAAGGATCATCAAAGAGACATTTGACAGAGGAGGCAATGTGGTCATTCCTTCTTTCGCTGTTGGCAGGACACAGGAGATGCTGTACTTTATCCGGGAGATCAAGGAGCAGGGGCTTCTGAAGGAATACCAGGATTTCGATGTGTATCTGGACAGTCCCCTGGCGATTGAGGCGACAAAGGTGTTTACGAAGAATATGCGGGACTGCTTTGACGAGGAAGCGCTCTCTCTGGTCAATGCGGGGGTGAATCCGCTTGTGTTCCCGGGACTTCATACCTCTACTACCAGCGAGGATTCCAAGATGATCAATTTTATCGAGAAGCCGAAAGTGATCATCTCAGCTTCCGGAATGTGTGACGCGGGGCGTATCAGGCACCATCTGAAACATAACCTGTGGCGTCCGGAATGTACCATCCTTTTCGTTGGATATCAGGCAAACGGGACTCTGGGAAGACGTCTCCTAGAGGGAGAGAAGAATGTAAAGCTTTTCGGGGAGGAGATCGAGGTTCATGCACGGATCGAGAGTCTCCATGGAGTCAGCGGTCATGCGGATATGAACGGACTTCTGAAATGGATCGAAGGGTTCCGCAGTCCCGTTGAGAGGGTCTTTGTGGTACACGGGGAGGATGCCGTGACAGAGGAATTTGCACAGACCATAGAAGAAAAGTTCGGATACAGAGCCTGGGCTCCGTTCCCATGTGGGGAAGTGGATCTGCTCGCCAATGAGATCATAAGCGAAGGGGTAAAGATTCCGGTGAAGCCGAAGAAGGCGGCGCAGCGCAGGGCGGATACAGCATTCGACCGGCTTGTGGAGGCAGGAAAACGTCTTCTGGACATCATCTATCAGAATGAGGGGCTGTCCAATAAAGATAAGGCGAAATTTGAAAGCCAGATCAATAATCTTGCGGATAAATGGGAAGATTGATTTCCGGTCTGTCAAGGTCTAAAAGTTTATAAAATTTTCTCCGCCGTCGAATATCTTATGACAAGAGTGAGAATCATTTTAAGTAGAAAACAGCTTAGGAGGATTCTTATAATGATGGTGAACAAGGTTGAACTGTGCGGAGTCAATACATCAAAGCTCCCGCTCCTGAAAGAGGAGGAGAAGGAGGAACTGTTCGCGCGCGTCCAGGCGGGAGACCAGGAGGCGCGCGAACAGTATATTAAAGGAAATTTAAGACTGGTCCTCAGTGTTATAAAACGGTTTGACTCAAGCAGTGAGAACGCGGACGATCTTTTTCAGATCGGCTGTGTGGGGCTAATGAAGGCGGTGGATCATTTTGATCCGACGAGGATGGTGAAATTTTCCACTTATGCCGTCCCCATGATCATCGGAGAGATCCGCAGATATCTCCGGGACAACAGCTCGATCCGGGTCAGCCGGTCGCTGCGTGATACGGCATATAAGGCGATCTACGCAAAAGAAGGGTACATCCGTCAGCATATGAAGGAGCCGACTGTACAGGAGATCGCGGATGAGATCGGGATCGCGAAGGAGGATGTGGTCTTTGCGCTGGACGCGATCCAGGCGCCGGTGAGTCTGCATGAACCGGTTTACAGTGACGGAGGAGACGCACTCTATGTCATGGATCAGGTCAGCGACAAGAAAAATAAAGAGGAAAACTGGATTGAAGAACTCTCTCTTGAGGCGGCGATGGAGAGGCTGAACGAGCGGGAGAGATATATCATAACGCTGCGCTTTTTCGAGGGAAAGACCCAGATGGAGGTCGCGGAACAGATCAATATCTCCCAGGCACAGGTGAGCCGTCTGGAGAAGAATGCTCTTAAGATCATGAGACAGTACCTCCTCGGCAGCTAAGAAGGTATTGAAATTTTCATGCCTTCATACTATGATATGGTTAGCCGGAACAGAATGCCGGTACAAAAGAAGAATATGGAGGAGAACCATGTATAAGGCATGTATATTTGATCTGGACGGAACGTTGACAGATACACTGGATTCTCTGGCTTATTCGGTCAATGAGACGATGAAGGAGATCGGACTTCCGGGGATCACGGAAGAACAGTGCCGGATGTTCGTGGGAAACGGCGCAAAGGTGCTGATCGAAAAGACTCTGCGTGCCTGCGGGGACGAAAGCCTGGAACACTTTGAAGAGGCGATGAGCGCGTACCTGAGAATATTTGACGAGAACTGCACATATCATGTAGTACCTTACAGGGGAGTGCAGTCCCTGCTTGAAAATCTTAAGAAACGCGGGATCAGGCTGGCTGTGCTGTCTAATAAACCGGACCGGCAGGCTGTCCATGTTGTCAGTGCGATTTTTGGAGAAGGTCTGTTTGACCAGGTACACGGACAGCGGGAGGGTGTCCCGCGCAAACCGGATCCCGCGGCTGTGCTGCAGATCGCGTCCGAGCTGGGCGCCGCTCCGGAGGAGACCATCTACGTCGGGGATTCAGAAGTGGATCTTGCGACGGGAACAGCGGCCGGGATGAAGACTGTGCTGGTGTCGTGGGGATTTCGGGGCAGGGAGGCCCTGACCAGGGACGGAGCGGAGTGCATCGTAGATTCGGCGGAAGAGATTCTGAATATAGCAGAAGGAGGGTGTATATGAGCGGTTACAGTGAAGAATGTCTGAATGTTTTTCTGAAGGAACAGGGACGACTGTTTGATGAGCCGGTTGCAGAGACGCCGGAGGAGGCGGAAGCGTTCCTGGAGGACTGCATGGCAGTTGTCGTGGATTCTCTGAGGGAAGTCAGGGAATACTTCGAGGAGAGCGGAGCAGATGTGGACCACATGACGGAGGAAGAACTGGAAGAAGCGTCGGAAGTATTCCCGCTTCCGGACGGGAAATATCTGATCGTAGAAGGATAAAGACGGGATATCATGGAAAAGCCGCAGTTTATCTGACTGCGGCTTTGTCAACTGCTTCCCTGACGGCGTCCAGTATCATTTGGGACGTATAGGGGGTGTCCTCCGGGAGAGAGATGTCTTCCAGGGATTGAGTCTCGCAGATCTGTTCTGCGATATCCTCGATGGCTGGCTGCACGAGGGGATACATCGCGGCAACTGTTTCATCCAGGTTGGAAAACCGGATGGAGTTGATTCGGGATTCGTCTACGGATACCTCCACTTCCAGATTTGTATTGTTCAGCGTAAGAGAAGAAGTATAGACGCCCGGTGTATACTGCTTTTCCACGGCTGCGGAAGAACTGTCATTCTGCCGGAACATAATGACGAGGAGAACGATGAGCAGTATTCCCAGCGCGGCGAACACGGCGGTGTAGATGATCTCTTTCATATGAAGGACAATGATCTTTGTCTTGGAACCCATAGAGTTACCTCCCAATCCATTTCGCTGTTCGTCCTTGCGACTCCAGCTGTTTTTTATAAGTGTATGACGCAAAAAGGAAAAATATTCACGTCTTTTGCGTGACAAACCGCAGGCCATGCTGTAAAATAGGATGCGATTGTGTTGAGAAAGGATGATTGAAATGTTTATTATAGCCGGTCTGGGAAATCCCACAAAAGAATATGAGAGGACAAGACATAATGTGGGATTTGATGTTATAGACAGGCTCTCGGAGAAATACAATATAGCTGTAGATGCGAAAAAGCACCGGGCTTTGATCGGAAAAGGGATGATCGCCGGCCGGAAGGTGATACTGGCAAAGCCCCAGACCTACATGAACTTAAGCGGGGAAAGTCTACGGAGCATGGCGGATTATTATAAGATCGATCCGCAGGAAGAACTGCTGGTCATCTATGACGATATCAGCCTGGATGTGGGACAGCTGCGGATCAGAGAAAAGGGGAGCGCCGGAGGACATAACGGGATCAAGAACATCATCGCTAACCTTGGGACCCAGGTGTTTCCGAGGATCAAGATCGGCGTGGGAGAAAAACCCCGGGGATATGATCTGGCGAATTATGTGCTGGGACATTTCTCAAAAGCAGAGAGAGAGCTGATGGAGGAAGGATACGGACGGGCGGTGCAGGCTGTGGAAATGATCGTATCCGGAGAGACTGCGGAAGCGATGAACGAGTTTAACAGGAAGAAGAAAGAAGCGTAGAAAAGAGGGAAAAGAAACAGAAATGCAGGCTTTTTTGGCTCCGCTGGCAGAGCTGGCGGACTATCAGGATATTCTGAGAGACAGGAGAAAGGGGAAAGGGATCATCCAGATCGCAGGCTGTGTGAATTCCCAGAAGACCCATTTGATGTATGCCCTTGGCGATGGCTGTGAGTACAGAGTCATCGCTTTTTCCAGTGAAGAAAAAGCGAAAAGGGCATATGAGGAATACCGGTTTCTGACAGAAGATGTATACTTGTATCCGGCAAGGGATCTGCTGTTCTACTATGCGGATATCAAAGGGAAGGTCCTGACCGGACGGCGCATGGAAGTTCTGCGCGCCCTGATTGAGAAGGAACCGGGGAAGTCTCTGACCGTAATCACTACCATGGATGCGTTCCTGGACGGGCTGTCTGGCCCGGAGGAGATCGGGAAGAGAAGGATCAGCCTGAAGAGCGGGGAAGAGATGGATTTTTCGGAGTTCCAGTCCAGACTCTCCGCCATTGGGTATGAGAGGGAGGAGCAGATTGAGGGTCCGGGACAGTTCGCGGTCCGGGGAGGGATCCTGGATGTTTTTCCGCTGACAGAGGAACTGCCGGTGAGGATCGAGCTTTGGGGAGATGAGATCGATTCCATCCGGCGTTTTGATGTGGAAAGCCAGAGGTCCGTGGAAAATCTGGATCAGGTGACCATCTATCCGGCCACAGAAAACTGCGGGGAAAGTTCAGAGGCAGTCTCTTTTCTGCACTATTTTCCGGAAGATAAGAGCCTCCTCTTTCTGGATGAACCTTTCCGGCTTCAGGAAGAGGCGGAGACCGTGGAGACAGAGTATTTTCACAGCAGAGAGAACCGGGACGAAGCGGGAGTGAACCCGCAGGAAGGAGAACTTAAAGTATTCCAGACAAAAGAGATCGTTGAGAAAATGAACAGCTATTGCGGGATCGGATTTACCACTCTGGAATCAAAGTGCGGGAACTTTCATGTGAGGAAGACCTGCAGCATACAGACAAAGGGAGTGAATCCCTATAACAACAGCTTCGAACTCCTTACCAGGGACTTGAAACGGCTGAAGAGATCCGGCTACAGGGTGGTGCTGCTGTCCGGTTCCAGGACCAGGGCGAAGCGGCTTGCCGAGGATCTGAGAGACTATGATCTGAGCAGTTTTTACAGCGAGGATATGGAACGCACGGTGAACCCCGGCGAGATCATGGTCTCCTGCGGATATGTGGAGGAGGGGTATGAGTACCCCATGCTGAAATTCACTGTTATCTCTGAGACGGATATTTTCGGGAAAAAGAAGAAAAAGAAGAAACGGCGCAGGTATGAGGGACAGAAGATACAGGATTTTGCGGAACTCAAGCCCGGGGATTATGTGGTCCACGAGAATCATGGACTGGGGATCTACCGGGGGATTGAGAAGATCGAGGTGGACAGGGTTACAAAAGACTATATGAAGATCTCCTATGCAGAGGGAGGCATCTTATATATCCCTGTGGGCCAGATGGATCTGATTCAGAAATATGCCGGTTCGGACGCAAAAAAACTGAAACTCAACAAACTGGGGACGACCCAGTGGGTGAAGACAAAGAGTCAGGTAAAAAAAGCGGTCCAGGCTGTCGCGGAAGATCTGGTGGAACTTTATGCCTCAAGGCAGAAATCCGAAGGGTATGTGTACGGTCCGGATACAGTCTGGCAGAAAGAGTTTGAGGAGATGTTTCCTTTTGAGGAGACGGAGGATCAGCTTCAGGCTATCGAGGATACAAAGCATGACATGGAGAGTACAAAGATCATGGACCGTCTGATCTGCGGCGATGTGGGATACGGCAAGACGGAGATCGCGATCCGCGCTGCGTTCAAGGCGGTGCAGGAAGGAAAGCAGGTGGTATATCTCGTGCCCACCACCATCCTGGCTCAGCAGCATTACAATACCTTTGTCCAGAGACTGAAGGATTTTCCGGTCCGGATCGATCTGCTCTGCCGGTTTCGCAGCTCTTACCAGCAGAAAAAGACGGTGGAGGATCTGAAAAAAGGTCTTGTGGATATCGTCATCGGGACCCACCGTGTCCTGTCGAAAGATGTGGGGTATAAGGATCTGGGGCTTCTGATCATTGACGAAGAGCAGCGGTTCGGCGTGACTCACAAGGAGAAGATCAAAAAACTCAGGGAGAATATCGATGTGCTGACTCTCACAGCAACGCCGATTCCCCGGACCCTCCACATGAGTCTGATCGGAATCCGGGATATGAGTGTTCTGGAGGAGGCTCCCCAGGACCGGATGCCTATCCAGACCTATGTGATGGAATACAACGATGAGATGGTCCGTGAGGCGATCGATAGGGAACTGTCCCGGGGGGGACAGGTATATTACGTGTATAACAGGGTAAATGACATTGCGGACGTGGCGGGGCGGATCCAGAGCCTTGTACCGGATGCGAATGTCTCTTACGCACACGGACAGATGAAGGAGCACCAGCTGGAGGACATCATGTATGATTTCATCAACGGGGATATTGACGTTCTTGTCTCCACGACGATTATAGAGACCGGGCTTGACATTCCCAATGCCAATACCATGATCATCCAGGACGCGGACCGGTTCGGGCTGTCTCAGCTCTATCAGCTCAGAGGGAGAGTGGGACGTTCCAACCGGATGGCTTATGCCTTTCTTCTGTACCGCAGGGATAAGCTCCTGAAAGAAGTGGCAGAGAAGAGACTTGCCGCTATCCGGGAATTTACAGATCTGGGATCCGGAATCAAGATCGCTATGCGGGATCTTGAGATCCGCGGCGCGGGGAATCTTCTGGGAGAGGCCCAGAGCGGACATATGGAGGCGGTGGGATATGACCTTTACTGTAAGATGCTCAACGAGGCGGTGCTTCAGTTAAAAGGCGGCGGGGAGGAAGAAATCTACACCACTACTGTGGATATAAATATTGACGCCTACATTCCGGAATCCTACATCAGGAATGAGTATCAGAAGCTGGATGTGTACAAGCGGATCGCGGCCATCGAGACGGAGGAAGAGATGGATGACTTGACCGAGGAACTGATCGACCGGTTCGGAGATATCCCGAAGAAAGTTCAGCTGCTGCTTCATATCGCGGCGATCAAAGCGCTGGCTCACTCGGCGTATGTCACCGCCGTGGAACAGAAGGGGCAGGCATATCAGTTTATCATGTATGAGAAGGCGAAGATCGATCCTCAGAAGATCCCGGCTCTGCTCCGGTACTACGGAAACAGTCTTACCTTCCGGGCGGAGGATCCGCCATGTTTCCGATATGAGAAGAAGGGAAGGAACAAAAAAGAGACCGGCGAGGATGTGCTCCGGCTTCTTCGGAACATCCTGGAGGATATCAGGGGCCTGAGGAATTCTTTGTGATTTCCACTTGTTAGAATCAGGAAAACGGAGTATAATATTCGGGAATGTTTCGGGATTTCCGGCGCAGGAAGATGTGGGGATTCCGGGAAATAGATACTTAGGAGGACATGGATGATGCGGTTCGGAAAAAGAGCGGCGGTTCTTGCTATTGCTGGCGTGTTTGGCGCGTCCTGCATGACAGGCTGCAGCGGTTCGCTTGATACAGATGCGGTTGTCGCAACAGTGGGAGGAGAGGATATCACTCTCGGGGTTGCCAACTTTTATGCCAGGATGCAGCAGGGCCAGTATGAGACATATTATGCCGGCATGCTGGGATCAACGCCCGAGGAGATGTGGACCCAGGAATATACGGAGGGTACCACCATGGAGGATGAGACAAAGAACAGCGTCCTTGAGATGCTTGAGGATCTGTATGTGATCTCCCAGCACGCGGAGGAATATGATGCAGCCCTCACAGAGGATGAAGAGAAAGCAATCTCCGACGCGGCGGCACAGTTTGACGCTGACAATACAGATGAGGCAAAAGAGGCGGTGTCCGGGTACAGAAAGGATGTGGAAAAACTTCTTGAGCTTCTGACTATCCAGACAAAAATGGAAGACGCCATGAAAGAAGGTGTGGATGAGGAAGTCTCTGACGAGGAGGCGGCCCAGAAGGGCATGCAGTATGTTTTCTTTTCTTTTACGACCACGGATGACGCGGGAAACAGCGCTGAGATGACAGACGACGAGAAGGAGGAACTGCGGGCCGCAGCCCAGGATTTTGATGATCAGGTGAAAGATGGGGATGACTTTGAGTCGGCGGCAGAGTCGGCCGGAGTCGAGGTTCGGACAACAACCTTTGATTCCGAGAGTACCAGCCCGGACGCGGATCTGATCGCTGCGGTGGACGCCCTTGAGGCAGAGGGCGATGTGACTGATGTGATCGAGACGGACAGCGGTCTCTATGTGGCAGAACTCACAAGTCTGCTGGACCGTGATGCCACAGATCAGGAGAAAGAGAATATTGTCGAGCAGAGACGCCAGGATCAGTACGATTCCCTTCTGGAAGAGTGGCGGGACGCTGCGGATATCACTGTGAATGAGAAGGTATGGGACAAGGTTGATTTTGAGGACCAGGGCGTTACCATCATCACTTCCGATGAGGAAGACACTACATCCGAGGATACTTCACAGACAGATGAGAGCGCGGATACGACGGACACTTCCGATTCGTCTGAGAGCGGAGACGAGGCATCATCCGGAGATAACACTGAATAAAACAGAACAGAAAAAAAGGGGCTGTCGGTTAATACCGATTTTTAGTCCCTGACATACAAGGAAGAGGCAATCCCAGAGTATTCGGGCTT
>CALWFV010000011.1 GCA_944377745.1 uncultured Mediterraneibacter sp.
CCGCTATGTGCTTCGTCGTTGCCTACGCGCACTCGGGACTTTCACCCGTTAGAGCCCGCCCATGGCGGGCGAACAAGAAACCCGGGCAAGAGCTGCTGTGTTACAGCATTTTCCTCTTGACCCGGGTCTGTTATCCCCTGTTCTCAAAACTTGCCGAGAGTTCCGGCGCAGGATCCGGTCCTCTCACGATGCCGACCATCTCCGCCACGCTCTCAAATCCCTGGCGCTCCATATATTTCCCGATCCCGTCGACAATCTTCGCGGACACGCCCGGATCATGGAAATTGGCAGTCCCCACGGAAACCGCGCTTGCCCCCGCCAGGATCATCTCAACGGCGTCCTCTGCTGTGGCGATCCCGCCCATTCCGATCACCGGGATCTTCACCGCATTCGCCGCCTCATATACCATGCGCACCGCGATGGGATGGATCGCCGGTCCGGACACGCCGCCGGTCTTATTCGCCAGTACAAATGTCTTCCGGTTGATGTCAATCTTCATCCCCGTGATGGTGTTGATCAGGGAAACCGCGTCCGCGCCGCCTGCTTCCACCGCTTTCGCCATCTCCGCAATACTGGTGACGTTGGGGCTGAGTTTCATGATCACCGGCTGCTTTGCATACTTCTTTACAGCCCGCGTAATATTCTCCGCCGCCTTTGGATCCTGTCCGAAGGCGATGCCGCCCTCTTTTACGTTCGGGCAGGAGATATTGATCTCAAGCATATCCACATCTTCCCCCGCAAGGCGCTCCACTACCTCACAGTAATCTTCTTCAGACTTTCCGCACACGTTTACAATGATCTTTGTATCGTACTGTCTCAGGAAGGGGATGTCCCTCTCACAGAACACGTCGATGCCCGGATTCTGGAGCCCCACCGCGTTCATCATGCCGCCGTATGTCTCCGCCACTCTGGGCGTGGGATTCCCCTCCCAGGGCACATTCGCGACTCCTTTCGTCGTCACCGCTCCAAGTTTGTTCAGGTCAACATAATCCGAGAACTCCGCACCGGATCCGAACGTCCCGGACGCAACCGTCACCGGATTCTTCCACTCCACGCCTGCAATATTTACTCTCATATCCATCAGATCTCCACCTCCGTAGAAAGGAATACCGGACCGTCCTTACAGATCCTCTTGTTATTCACATTGCTGTGATGATCCTTCTCTTTTGACTTGCACACACAGGCAAGACAGGCGCCGATGCCGCACGCCATGCGCTCTTCCAGGGAAATATAGCATTCGATCCCGTTTTCCTCCGCATAGTTTTTGATCGCGCGGAGCATGGGCGTCGGACCGCACGCATAGATTATATCCGCTTCCAATCCGTTCTCCCGGATCGCATCCATAACGTTGCCCTTTGTTCCTATACTTCCGTCCTCTGTGGAAATATAGACCTCGCCGTTCTGCTCAAATTCCTCCCTGAGGAACGTCTCC
This sequence comes from uncultured Mediterraneibacter sp., assembly GCA_944377745.1. Lineage (GTDB taxonomy): Bacteria > Bacillota > Clostridia > Lachnospirales > Lachnospiraceae > Mediterraneibacter. The sequence goes on from CALWFV010000011.1 coordinate 1,433, forward strand.
GCGTCCCGGTACCCCACCACGATCTGCTTCTTCTCACAGTTCATCTGTTTCGCCAGTTCGAGGATCGGGGGCACGCCGATACCTCCTCCCATCAGGAATGACTTATTCCCCTCTGCTTTCTCATATGGGAATCCATTTCCCAGCGGACCGATCACCGGCAGCGTATCTCCTTCCTTCATCTTTGAAAAAAGTTCCGTTCCCGTATCCTCGCCCGTAACACGATAGACAACCCGCAGAGCACCCGCTTCCCTGTCAATCTCACAGATACTGATCGGGCGCGGGAGCAGCTTGCTCCCGTCATTTGTGTACATTGAGATAAACTGCCCCGGGCGCGCATCCGCCGCCGCTTTCGTTTTCAGCCACATGCTGTAAATTCCCTGGGCAATCCGCTCCTGAGAGAGGATCACCGCATTTTCTTTTCCCTTCATACGAACTCCTTTGTCAGAATTTTCAGACGTTTCTTTCAAAAAGTGCCGTGTACTTTTACAAAGGTACACGGCACCTTTTATATAAAGTTTCCAGAATAGTTTACAAATTTCCTTCCAGCGCTCCGCTGATATCCGCAATCATCGCCTCCACAGCCGCTCTGGACGCATCCCCGAAATTCTCCGGTCCGAACTTCGCATACGCCTCCTGCTTATATGCGGCGATGATACCGCGTGAGGAATTCACGATCGCTCCCAGCCCATCCTCGTTGAAGAAATGGACAAGGTCTTTCCCCTGCCCACCCTGTGCGCCGTATCCCGGCACAAGGATGTATGCCTTCGGCATGATCTTTCTGAGGATCTTCCCCATCTCCGGATATGTCGCGCCGACGACAGCGCCTACATAACTGTACTCGTCTCCCATACAGTCAGCACCCCACTCCGCCACTTTTTCTCCTACCAGCTCATACAGAGGGCGTCCGTCGATCAGGCGGTCCTGGAACTCCCCGCTGGACGGGTTCGACGTCTTCACGAGAACGAAGATTCCCTTCTTTTCCTCTTTGCACACTTCAATGAACGGTTTTACGCCGTCGGATCCGAGGTAAGGATTGACCGTTGCAAAGTCCTCGTCAAACGGGACATACTCCTTGCTGCCGATCTTTACTTTTCCAAGATGCCCGACCGCATACGCAGCGGATGTGGAACCGATATCCCCCCTCTTGATATCTCCGATGACCACCAGGTCTTTCGATTTACAGTAGTCCACCGTCTTCTTGAAAGCCTGGACTCCCGGAACGCCAAACTGCTCATACATGGCGATCTGCGGTTTGACTGCCGGGATCAGGTCATAAGTCTTATCCACGATCTCCTTATTGAACTGCCAGATGGCTTCCGCCGCTCCTTCCAGCGTCTCCCCATACTCCGAAAACGCCTTATCCTGCACATGCTGCGGGATATAGTTCAGCATCGGATCAAGTCCCACCACGATCGGTGCGCCTGTTTTCTTGATTTTTTCAACTAATTTGTTAATCATAACATTTCCTCCATTTTCCTGAAAAGTCAGACAACTTTCTCCAAAGGGGTCGGGCCCCTCTGCAAAAGGGTCTGACCCCTTTGACTAAAATATTTCACTCATTCCGCCCGGCGCCAGCAGGGAAAAAGGCCGCACCGGAATATTTCTCACGATCCCGTAGATCAGGATCAGGATCAATATCGCCACCAGAAGTTTCACGCTGATCTTCCCGTCCACATGGTTTCCGCCGGTGACCGCCCAGTCGAGCCCGCGGGCCGCCACATAAAGGCAGATAAACGGGATCAGTATGACCATCAGCGGATTGTAGCTGAACGCTTCCAGGAACTCTCCATGCAGCAGAGCATAACACGCTCTCCCGGCCCCGCATCCCGGACAGTACAGTCCGGTGAAAAGGTGGATCGCGCAGGGGATCGGGTATACTACAGGGTCATGAAAATACAGATATGCCGCTCCCGCTCCTGCCAGGAGACCGGCTCCAAGCAGAACCGTCATGCGGGCTGCCCTGCTCTTTTTAAACACTTCTCTCATTGCAGCCTCGCGCCTCCTTCTCCTGTCTCAGCAGGTTCCTTCCACATACTTATGCACTTCACGGCCGATCAGTAAAAATAGTATCCGTTCATCGCTGAGAACAGACCGAAGAAGAGCATCAGCAGATCCCATACTACTCCTGCTGCAACAGCAACGATGATCCAGATCTTCGCCTTTCTTGCGGAATCTGCCGCTTTATCGCTGTATCCGTCCGAGACCTCGCTGTTGATCTTCGCCGCATACACGATGGCGACGATACCGAAAGGCGGACAGCAGCAGATCGTTGATATGATCGCAAGCACCAGATAGGGAACCCAGTTGATCTTTTTCTCCGGAACATGGTAACCGTTCTGCTCCGGACCTTCGGCTGTACCCGTTCCCCCGTTTCCATATGTGTAAGGTATCCCATGCACCTCCCGGGCCTCCGGCTGTTCTGCCCGGGGCTCATCTTGCTGCGGCTTTGGCGGGACTTCCGAACGTGGTCTCATTCCCGCTCCCGGATGTGCTTCACCGCAGTACGGACAATACAGCGCATCTTCCGGTATTTCCCGATAACAGTTTGAACATCTCATAGTCTAACCCTCTTTCTCGTATAGGTTGAGGAATGCCTCCGGCATTCACGCTCTGTTAATCATACCATTGAACCCCCGGAGTGTACAAGAAAAATCGGGAATCTTTTCGTCTCTTATACAGAATCTTTTTATTTTTATCCCAGCCCCATTACGGATACAACGCAGACCGCACCGCATTCGAAAAACTTTGCCGAAATACCTGCAGGAGGCAGTTTCCCGAATACGGTGCGGTCATATCATTTTTTCTCATATTATTTTTTCTGTCAATTCAAGCTTTTGCTTTCGCCACATGGATCAGACCGGATCTGAGCAGTACCGGACGAAGAGCATTATAGAGAATTCCCACAAGCACAACGGACACTACCGCGTTCACAAACGTTGCCGCTGCTCCCCATTTTGCCAGCACCTCCGCCATCTGCTGAGGCTGCCCCAGGATATACTGTTTATAGAAATATCCCACGAGCGGGTCCGCGATCACATTGAATCCCAGACCTGCTGCCGATGCGGTCACGCTCCACCTGAGTACATATTTCCGGTCGGTGCTCTCATCGATCTTTGCGATCCTGTGCGCCACCAGGCCGACGATCAGTCCGATGCACAGTTTCAGCACGAATGTCTTTGGCGCCCCTGTGATATAGACCGGATCCATCAGATCGGCAATGGACATTCCAACCGCCCCGGCAAGTCCGCCGTACCAGCCTCCCAGTATGAGCGCCCCCAGCACGCAGAATGCGTTGCCGATATGGATCGAGGTGGCATCTCCGCCCGGCAGAGGGATCTTGATCTGCAAAAATGTAAATGATACATAGCACAGCGCCGCCATCAACGCGGTCTGCGCCAGTTTGATAACCGTCTGATTTCTTCTTTCCATAACAACCGCTTCCTCTCTTTACCTGTACGGATCTTACATCCGTCACAGGTATACTATCATCGCAGTGGCTGTTTTAAAACGTCCAGTTATCATCTTTTCATACAGTCCACTTTTTCTCTCCCAATCTCATCTTCTCCAGTTCTCTGGCATCCTCTTCCTTCAGATAGTCAAAGAGATAGTTCCTGGAGCCGCCTTCCTGCGAAGAATACTCTTCCCTCATTTCCTTCAGCGCCATCTCCACTTCCTCCCTGAGTCCCGCCGCGGACATCCTGCGGGCTCCCTGTCCGAGGATAATGACCTGCTCCAGGCCGTCCGACGTGGCTACCGTCACATCTGCGGTGCGGGCGATCTTTCTCACCGTCTTTTCGATGTACTGATCCGCCGTCTCCGCCTCTTTCGTGTATACAACATAAATGTTGTGATACTTCATCACTTCTCCGGGATTCCCCTCCACCTTGTATGCGTCAAACACGAGGATCAGAGTACACTGTCTCCACCCCTGATAATTGCAGAGGATATCCGCCAGCTTTCCTCTGGCTCCCTCCACATTCGTCTCCGAGAGTTTCCGAAGCTCGTCCCACGCGAAGATGATATTGTAGCCGTCCACCAGAAGATACTCCTCCCGGTTCCCCTTCTTTTTCCCGCGCGGACCGCTCTGCTCCCGCACGTTCCCGTCCGCCGGGGCAGAAAATCCGGCAGACGAAGCGGAGACGGAATCCCCGGGGCCGCTCCTCTGTCCCCGGTTCTCATCCCGTCCATACACAGTCACCGCTCTCCGGTTCTTCTCTTTTTTCACCGGATCCGGTGTGCGCACATAGATCGCATCCAGTTCCTCCTGTGTCAGCTCGATCCTGCTGCCCGAGCCACGCACCACAGGGATATCCGGCAGCTCGTCCTCTTCCTCCCCGCCGTTATCCAGACTGCTCTCCACATGCATATAGTCCTCCACCTGATACCAGGGGACAACAAATCCGGCCCCGTGTGCACAGAACACAGATCCTGTGGGATTCTCCGTATCCGCTTCCGAATCATATCCGTATGCAGCTATGACTTCCTCCGCATTGTGACAGACGTCATAGCCCTTCAGGCTGCACATCATCCTTCCTCTTCCGCCTGTGTATCCTGCAAATTCTTTCTGATATCCACGCATCGTGGACACCGGCGCCGTCCCGGTGAGCACCGACACAATCCCGTCCGTCTCCGGCGGATCAAACCTGCCGTACATCCTCTGGATATCCGTCATGGCCCGTCCGATGTTCTCAGCGGGCATCTCCAGACGGAATTCATAATACGGCTCCAGCAGGATGCTCTTCGCCTTCTTCAGCCCCTGACGGACAGCGCGGTAAGTCGCCTGCCGGAAATCACCTCCCTCCGTATGTTTCTGGTGAGCTCTCCCCGACGTCAGTACGATCTTCATATCCGTGACCGGAGAGCCGGTCAGAACTCCCGCATGCTCCTTTTCCTCCAGGTGGGTGAGCACCAGTCTCTGCCAGTTCCGCTCCAGCACATCCTCACTGCATTCCGAGGCAAAGTGCATCCCGGATCCTCTCTCCCCGGGTTCCAGCCTCAGATGCACTTCCGCATAGTGGCGCAGAGGCTCAAAATGCCCCACACCCTCCACCGGTTCTTCGATGGTCTCTTTATAAACGATATTTCCCTCGCCGAACATCACCAGCACATGGAACCGTTCTTTGATCAGGCTCTGAAGGATCTCTGTCTGGACGTCTCCCATGATCTGGACATGGATCTCCCCCAGCCTCTCATTCCATACCACGTGCATCTCCGGGATCTCCTCTTCTAGCTGTTTCAGGTTCCGAAGCATGGTGTGGACGTCACAGTCCTCCGGAAGGATAACGCTGCAGGTCAGCACCGGCTCCAGGACCGGAAGTTCCGACTCCGGTTCCGTTCCCAGTCCCTGGCCCGGATAGGTCTGCTCCGGCCCGGTCAGGGCGCACACCTGCCCTGCCTGCACTTCCTGCACCATCTCATATTTCGCCCCGGAGTAGATCCGGATCTGGTTCACCTTCTCTTCGATCCCAGGGATCACTTCCTTTACCTTCAGCGTTCCGCCGGTCACCTTGATATAGGTGAGCCGGTTTCCCTGATCATCCCTGGCGATCTTATAGACCTTTGCCCCGAACTCCCCCGGATATTCCTTCTGCGCCGTAAATCTGTCCAGCCCGTCCAGCAGTTCCCCCACGCCCTGCACATGGAGCGCAGATCCGAAATAGCAGGGGAACACCTTCCGCGCCGCAACCGCCTTCCGTATGGAATCGTCGGATACATCCCCTGTCTCAAGATACTCCTCCAGCATCCCCTCGTCACAGACAGCAAGATCCTCCGGCACCCCTCTGCCGGCTCCCGGATCTGAAGTACCGAAATTGTCACGGAAATCCACGCACCCTTCACCGAACTTCTCCCGCAGTTCCTTCAGAAGTGCTTCCCGGTCCGTCCCTTCCTGGTCCATCTTGTTGACAAAGATAAACGTCGGGATCTCATACCGCTTCAGAAGTCTCCACAATGTCTCCGTATGTCCCTGGATCCCGTCAGACGCGCTCACCACCAGCACCGCACAGTCCAGCACCTGAAGGGTCCGTTCCATCTCCGCAGAGAAATCCACATGCCCCGGCGTATCGAGAAGGATGATCTTCTTCTCTCGCCAGGGGAAGACCGCCTGTTTCGAAAAGATCGTGATCCCTCGCTCCCGCTCCAGTTCATATGTATCAAGAAAGGCGTCCCTGTGGTCCACCCTTCCCAGTTTCCGGATGCTTCCGCTTAAGTAGAGCATGCTCTCCGAGAGGGTCGTCTTCCCCGCGTCAACATGGGCGAGAATACCTGTACAGAGGTATCTCCTCCCGGTTTTATCCTGTTTCCTGTTTTTATCTCCAGACGTATTTCCCATAGAAAATACCCCTTTCTGTGTTCTATAATCCGAAAATTATAATATCACAGAAAGGGGGATAAGTCGATAAATCATTATTTTATCTCTGAACCATAACCATTATATTCTTTTATATCTGCGTCCTTTATTTTTCCCGATTGCTTTGATCTTTCCAGAGTTTACAAGTTCACCTACCAGAACTCTTGCTCTCGACTCTTTTACCCCGATAAATTCTGCTATTTCACCTGTTCTATATTCTCTGTCAGAAGTCATAAATGCCAGCATATCTTGTAGCTGCTGCTTCGTTTTTTTTGAGATTTTCTTTTTATCGCCATTTTTTATCGCCGCTTTTTCCACAAACGATAATTTCAAAATAGTTCTGTCGGGTCCGTATTCTTCTATAACTTCCGGCTGATTCCACCCCTGCTGTTCCCACACACTGTATATATCCGGCACACCGCTGCCGGCCCTCTCACCAATGCCGATCAGATTGAACATTTTCATCAAGGCCTTATTGCGAGGATCTGATATGCCGCCCTTCAGCATCTGAGTTTTTCCAGTTCGAATACTCCCCGGATTCTCCATTACGATAGATTCTGCATCTTTCCGGATCACAATCCCTCTCGTGAAATAAAAGTCTGTATTTACGATACAGTTTGCCAAAGCTTCTCTCAACGCCTTGTGTACAGGCGTATCATCTACCCGGGTTATTCCCTCCAGCTTAAAAGGTATCTTCAGATCTTTCACAAGTTTGCCGTAAACACGGAAGAAAAAATCAAATAAGTTCCCTGTCCAGTCACCCGAACTGGACTGCAGCCTGTCCGTCCAGCGTATTGTCGGATCAAGAACTTCCCGGTAGTCCAGAAAGTATTCAGGAAATTCATATAAAATCTTATATTCTTCTCCAAACATAAGAAGCCATGCTGCAGTAGGATGCAAAGATTTATCTTTCGCAGACAGCTTTGCCGCGCCTATCCTTTCCAGATATGCTGCATCGTCCAATCTTTCCCAGACATGTTCTCTTCGATAAGCCATGTGACGATTACGATAAGCATGTACTGTCTCTGTATTGAGCACATCCAGCGACATATCTTCCAGGATCTTCATATCTGCCGTCTCTTCCGGCTGATCCCGAAGCATTGCGAGCACCTCGCTTCGCTCACAGTGATAATCCCCCTCCCAGTTTCTTCGGAAGGTTCCATTAAACATATCACCGTTTATAAATACCGGCTTCTGCTCGCGCTTTGCTTTAGGAACATAAATGACCATTATGACATTGCCATTTTCCTCATATATTTCAATATCACTGTCTGTCAGAAGATTTGCCGAAACCTTATTTTTATTGTTGATCGTATCCCAGAAATCTTTTCGCAGCTTAGCTGCATTTTCCAGTCCGGTCATATACCAGCTGCCGTCTTTGTCTTCCTTTACACCTAGGATAATGACTCCGCCATAGCAGTTTGCAAAAGCCGGGTAAGATTCCCAGAGGGACAGCGGAAGTCCGCCCTTCGCCTTTTTGACTTCGCGCCGGTTATCTTCACGGTAGGAGTCAAATTGGGACATATCAAAATTCACAGATTTCACCTCACTTCACATGCACTTATCAGATTACATAATACCCCTTTCTGTGTTCTATAATCCGAAAATTATAATATTACAGAAAGGGGTATAAGTCGATAAATCATTATTTTGTCTTCAGTTATTCGTCTGATGGTGGAAGATCAGGCTATTCCGGTCAATCCCCCGGAATTCATATCCTTTGTCCTGATAATATTTCAGGATGTCCGGCAGAGCTTCCACCGTTGTATCCTTTGTCGCCGCATCGTGGAACAGGATCATGATGTGATCATAGGCATCTGTTTCCGACTGCTTGATGATCTCCTCCTTCGACGCCTTCGCCCCGTCTCCGCTGCTCACATTCCAGTCATAATACTGGTAACCTTTTTCCACGACCTTCTCCGTAAGTTCCGACATAATGCCCGGTGTATATTTTTTCGAGACCGTATTCGACGCTCCTCCCGGGAAGCGGATATAACACGGCACAAACCCAAGATATTCTTTTGCCAGTTCTCCAATCTTATCCAGATCTTCGAAATAGGCATCTACTGAGGCATATACCTTAGCATAATCATGTGCATACGAATGAAGTCCGATCGTATGTCCGGCATCATATGCAGTCTTAATCATGGAATAGTACTCCGGCTGTTGTCCTGTTATGAAAAACGTTGCTTTCGCATCATATTCTTCAAGTATATCCAGCACCCTCTGCGTGTTCTTGGATGGACCGTCATCAAATGTCAGATATACCACTTTCTCGTCATCAGACTCCTCCGTCGTCCCCACTGCCACTCCTGGCTGGACAGAATCTGATTCTTTTCTCGCCTCCGCTGCGGCTTCCGTCTCTTCCTGGGCCTTCTTTTCCGCGGCTGCCTGCTCCGCAGCTGCCTGCTGTTCTGCCGCTATACGCTGTTCTTCTCTGGCTGCTTCCCTGCCGTTAGCAATCATACAGAAGATAGTCGCCACAATGACAAAAAAAACAAGCCCGCACAGGATCAGAGCATTGACGTTATAGCGGGTCCCCCTCCTCCTGTCCATTTTTACATCTCCTCATTTGTATTCCATTCTGTGTCAAGTATACAATATCTTGTAAAAGAAAGATATTGGCTTAAGAAAGAATTAATAAACTTTTTCTGACAGAGTTACGGTTCCTGAGTACGGGCGGAACTCGCAACCCATTAATTCATCGTTCATTATAGGATACAAATTTTAAAAAAGCTATTCTCTTATCTTAAATTTTATTAACATTTCGTAACATTACGAAAATATTCTTTTCTCCATAAACAGATTCTTTCCGGATACGGTCTTTCAATACTTTTATCCGCGCTGAAAGCATGGTACAATATGAACACTTGGCGAGGTATTTTCGAGCCTGGTGTGAGTAATACATGGACACTTAGCGAGGTATTTCACGAGCTTCATGTCCACGGTATATAGGAAAATGCTCTGCGTCTGCGGACACCAGAAAATACCAAAAAACAAAGCAGCAAAGACAGGAGGTTAAAAGAAGTGGAACGACATACTATGGCACTGAAGATTAACAGAGGGAAAATGAACGAGTACCGCAGGAAACTCGGAGAGGTCTGGACTGATCTTACAGATTTTCTTGACCGGAACGGCATCCGGAATTTCAGCATCTGGAACGCAGCGGATCTGATCTTTATCTACTGCGAATCAGACGACGGACTGAAACTTTCCGAAAAAGAACAGGATGCAGCAAAAGAGATAACCGAAAAATTTGACGGTACATTTACCTGGATTTCCGTCCCGGGAGAAAACATGCGGCTGATGTATGAAAACTTCGGCATTGTCCGGAAAAACAAGGAGCTGATCCGGCATCGGATGTTCATGACAAAACTGAAACCCGGATGCGAAGAAGAATATAAGGCCCGCCATGATGTTCTCGCGGCTCAGAGAGGTGGAGTGCCTGATCCCGGTCCCGACAGCAATTTCAGTATCTGGAGCGCTGGAGGATATATCTTCGGTTATGACGAGATCGACACCACTATGGAAGTGGAGGAGACTCCGGAAACCCGTGAGGAAACCATTTCCTGGGAGACCCGCCAGCTGGAGATCATGGACTGGATCACAAACGATGTTGACTGGATGACCGGCGAGCACCATGCGTCCAGCATAAGGCTCGCATGGCATCAGGGGAAATAAGAGTACTGCGATCGCCAGGGTCTCGGGCGGGCCTGGACTTTAGATTGCCGCAGTCACAATAATCACTCACCCGCATAGCGGGTGGGTTTCCCTCTGAATACATCGCTAAAGCTCCCAAAGAACTCCATGACTATCGCATCGTTTTCTTTGTACAAAAAGACCGCGGCCAGAAAGACCGCGGTCATCGTGTATCTGATCTTATTGTACCCCGGACAGGCCCTGTCTGGAAAAGATCTTTTGGTTATGCAGTTTATACCGAAAGGTTTGAAGTCCATGTTGTTTCTGGAGTTCTCTGCATCCATAACTTTCCCAGGAGACTTTGTGCTCCTCCATACAGGACTATACACTAGAACCCTTCCACCCTTCTTTTCTTTCTCAGCGCATAGCGTTTCTTCCCGCTTTCCCATTCCGCTTTCTCTGACTCTGTCTCCACGATCAGTCCGGGAACTTCCCGGGCACAGCCCTCCTTGTCGATCGCCACCATGATCACGTAAGCTCTGTTTATGTTCCGCCGCATCCCACATTCATCCTCTATATATGTGTCCACTCGGACTTCCATGGAGGTATGACCCACATAAGTCAGTTTTGCCACAAGCACCACTACATCATTTGCGTGTGCGGGAGCCTTGAAATTCAGATTATCAATCGCCGCAGTAGTCACAGTCATTCCGCAGTGACGCCAGCTCACGATCCCGGCAGTCTCGTCAATCCACTGCATTAGCTGACCACCGAACAGTCTGCCGTAACTGTTGATCTGATAATACCGGATCACATAGGCCTGTTCTGTCATAGAATCAGATACATGCTTATATTCTCTCTTCTCCATATCTTTTTGTCTTTCGTCTCAAAACATTGTACGTATCCGTTTTTTATCCACTTTCCCGTTGGGTGTCAGCGGAATCTCATCCGTAAACATAATCCTGCTGGGGATCTTATATTTTGCCATCCTGCTATTTAAGTATTCCCGGATTCCCTCTTCATCCAACCGCGCCCCCTTCTCCAGACGGATCAGCGCCACCGGAGTCTCGCCGTAAATTTTATGGGGGATACCTACAACGACAGCATCAGCGACACCGTCGATCTGATAAAGCTGATTCTCCACATCAATGCTCGTTATCTTCTCCCCAAATCATCAATGACTGCAGCTTTATCAGGGTATTTCTCAGCAGAGGCACTCAGCGCCTCATACATATTTTCGGGAAGATCGGGAAACGTCTCGATCACTCTCCCATTGCTAAGTGTCCTTTCCACCATCTCAAGCGGGATCCTGTTGTTCCATAATTCGGTTCCTCTGTACATATCATGCGCCCCCTATCTGCTGTCTTTATTTCTCTCGATCAGAGTTCTCAGGCCGCACGCACCTTCTCTGTAAAAATCCGTACTTGTGTATTTTAATTCATCTGCGATAAGCGGTGTAAATTCCATCTGATCCAGAATATCCCGTTGAACATCAACACCCTTCGCCACTTCGATGAGCATCACACCTTTTTCCGTAAGTTTAAATACCGCTCTCTCAGTCACATAGAGCATGTTCTGTCCGCGCTCCAACGCCAGTTTTCCGTTATAAGAAATCTGCTGCACCTCTTTGACCAGCTTTTTAAATTTTCCTTCCTGCTCGATCTTCACTCCATCCTCGGAAAAAGAAGTCTTAAGTCCGCCGCCCGTGAAGGAGGAACAGAAGATAACATTCTTCGCTGTGGCGGTAATATCGATAAAGCCTCCCGCTCCCGGCGCCTTTCTGCCCATCTTCGTCGCATTGACATTTCCATACTGATCCAGTTCTCCGGCGCCCATGAAAGTATAATCAATCCCGGCGCCATTATAAAATTCAAACTGACGATCATGTGAGATCAATGCCTGTGCATTCCTGGAGATCCCGAAATCAATCGTCCCGGCAGGTACACCTCCGTAAATACCAGACTCCACGGTGATCGTAACGATGTCAGACAATCCCTCTTCCGCTATGATGGGGCCGATGTTTTCATTTGGAATCCCGGTCCCGATATTGATGATCTGATCTGGCACCAACTCTGCTACCGCACGGCGGGAAATAATCTTCCTCATCTCAGTCGGCAGCACTTCGAGCGCGCTCTCCGGGACACGCACCGCTCCGCTGTAAGAAGGATCATAATATCAGGAATATGTCTGTCTGTGCTCTTCCAGCGGATTTTCACAGACGACCACCGCATCAACGAGCACCCCCGGCACTACCACATCTTTCGGTGGAATAGAACCGTTCTCCACAACGGACTCAACCTGACAGATCACTTTTCCTCCCCATCTCTTTGTCGCCATTACCGCCGGGAGGATCTCCAGCACCATAGCCTCACGCTCCGTAGAGATATTTCCGTTCTCATCGGCATATGTTCCCCGGATGAGCAGAGTATCTATCGGGATCGGTTTATACTGAATGTACTCTTCCCCATCTACTGTAACGATCCCCACAGTGTCATACCCGCTGTCGATTGCTTTCTGGTTCATCTTTCCCCCTTCGATCCGGGGATCGATATAGGTTCCCAGTCCTACCTTGCTGAGCTTGCCGGGTTCTCTAAGCGCCATGCTGTGGAACATATTCGCCATCTGTCCCTGGGGGAGATTAAAGGCTTCAATCCGGTTCTCAGTGATCAGGTCCATCATCTTTGCCGACTGCCCCCAATGGCCGCCGATCACACGTTTTAAAAGACCTTCATACGCGATATACTGCATACCTCCCGGTTTTCCGGCTGACGCCTGACCACATGTATGTACGTAGGTAAGATCTCTGGGATGTCCTTCCTCAAGAAAACTTCTCTCTATTTCTTTCAGGATCGACGTGCTCGCTGACACCTGTGTCATTGCAATGATCGCAAGCGTCGTCCCGTCCTTGATCGTTTTGACCGCCTCCCTGGCAGTCATTATTTCTGGCTTTCTCATTGTCCTCTCCCTTCGATAAAATTTCCCTCTGTTTCTGCTTATAAGCTCCTGATCTTATAGTATCCACAGGCCGAAAAATTTCCTTGTGACATCGCCCTGCCAGCCCCTCAAGAACAGCGGTCACCTTCTCAGGTTCAAATCTCCGGATATATTCTATCGGGCCCTCCATATTGTATCCAAGGCGGATCGCCAGATCACATTCCTCCAGCGAACAGACCCCTTCCTCATACAGCTTGCATGCTTCATTTGCCTGGATAAAATTCGGGATGTCCGGATCATATCGCCCTGTGTAGAGCGCCGGGTCGATCTTTGGTCTTCCGGTCACCGGCCATACATAATAGCCGGATCCCGTCTTCTTCCCCAGATGTCCCTCCTTCATCAGCCTCCTGGCCGTCTCCGAGGGACCATACTCTTCTGCCAGATGAAGATGGTAATATTCCTGACAGGATGAGGTCACATCAATCCCGGTATAATCCGCCAGTTCCATAGGTTCCATTTTCTGGCCGTTCTTCATCATGGAAAGATCAATATCCTCCGGAGTGAACCCGCCAAGGTTCACGCAGAGACCATTTTATACTACCACCGGAGCCACGATCCGGTTTGCGATGAACCCCGGTGTGTCCTTTCTTGCGAGCACAACTGTTTTACCAGCCCGCTCCGCATAGGCGCGGATGAATTCCGTGGTCTCATCAGAAGTCTTATCTCCTCGGATTACTGCCACCAGTTTCATGAGAACTGCCGGATTAAAATAATGCATCCCGGCCATGTTTTCCTGATGTGCTACATTTTCCGCAAGCATGGTAATGCTCATAGATGAGGTGTTTGTCGCGATAACGGCATCTTCGGCACAGTGATCCGAGATCCGGCCCAATACGTCTATTTTGATCTGAAGATCTTCCGGCACAGCCTCGATGAAAAGCTGCGTATCCTTCACCGTCTCTTCCAGCGAGAGAGTCGCCTTCAGCTTTCCGTTTCGGAATCCTTCCAGTACCTCCCCGGAGATCTTCCCTTTGGACGCCAGCTTCTCCAGGCTGGCGCCAATTCTTCCAACTCCCTGGTCCAGGCTCTCCTGCCTCCTTCCGCACAGATTCACCTGATATCCTGTCATCAGAGCGACCTGCGCTATTCCGTGGCCGATATCGCCCGGACCGATCACTGCTATATTCTTTAACTTTTCTATCTTCAACATTTTGTAAAGTACATGGAAATTCCCTGTCCTCCTCCGATACACATGCTGATCATCGCGTCTTTCTTATCCGTTCTCATCAGTTCATAGAGAACTTTCACTGTCAGGATACAGCCAGTAGCGCCGATCGGATGCCCGATGGAGATCCCGCCGCCATAGATGTTCACCTTTTCCGGGTCGAGTCCCAGATCTCTTCTGACTGCATATGCCTGGCTGGCGAACGCCTCGTTGATCTCTACCATATCAATGTCTTTCAGATTGATGCCGAGCTGAGCCGCCAGTTTTTCACTGGAAAGTTTGGGAGCATATCCCATGATCTCCGCCTCGATCCCGGCAACAGTATATCCTTCGATCTTCAGTTTCGGAACCACGCCGAGTTCTTCTGCTTTCTCCCGTGACATAACCACGACCGCCGCCGCGCCGTCGTTCAGGCTGGAGGAATTTCCTGCCGTGACCGTGCCATCCTTTACGAATGCCGGACGGAGTTTTGCGAGTTTCTCCATGGTCTGTCCCTCTCGCGGACCCTCGTCTGTATCAAACACTGTTACGTTTCCTTTCCGGTCCTTCAGTTCCACCGGAAGGATCTCATCCACGAACTTGCCCGCTTTGATCGCTGCGACCGCGCGCTGGTGGCTCTGGAGTGCATAGGCATCCTGCTCTTCTCTGCTCACGTTAAAACGTTTTGCAACTTCCTCTGCTGTTGTTCCGTTATGGGAATTGTTCAACGGCCATGTCAAGATATCGATAACTCCGTCCTCAAACACCTTATGCCCCATTCTGGCGCCCCATCTTGCGTCTTTCACATAGTAGGGAAGCTGACTTAAGTTCTCTGCCCCTGCCGCTACGACCACATCCGCAAAACCTGTCTGAATCTCCATTACTGCATCCGCGATAGCCTGGAGTCCGGAACCGCACTGGCGGTTTACAGAGTATGCCGTTGTCTCCTTTGGCATTCCTGCGGAAAGGCTGATCGCTCTCGCCACGAATCCACACTCTGCGATCTGTCCTACCTGGCCTACGATCACCTCATCCACCTGATCCGGCTCGATACCCGCACGTTTCACCGCCTCTTTAACTACCATTGCTCCCATGTCAATAGCGCTTACTGTCTTCAGACTTCCTCCATAAGATCCCACCGGGAGACGTACACCTGATACGATCACAACTTCTTTTAATTTATTCATGAATATAAAACCTTCCTTTCTCTCGCTCTGTCCGGGACGGATCCCGCAGGCCCGTCCCCCGTTCTTTGTTTTTAAAGTACAGATTTCCTGTCAATATTAAACGATCATTCCGCCGCCTACATTGATAACTTCAGATGTAATATATGATGCCTCGTCAGAAGCCAGAAACGCCACCATGTTTCCCACATCAGAAGGTTTGCCTGCATATCCCATCGGCACCCTTGAGATCATGCTGTCCCAGGCAGCCCCGCCATTGACTTCTTTCAGCTTGCTTGTCATATCTGTCTCAATAAAGCCCGGGCAGATCGCATTGCAGGTGATCCCTTTCTTCGCATTCTCCCTTGCCGCCGTTTTAGTGAGTCCTACAACGCCCGCCTTAGATGCGGCATAGTTTGCCTGCCCGATATTTCCGAGCCAGCTTCCGGAGGAAATATTGATAATACGTCCATACTCTTTCTAACGCATATACTTGATTGCTTCCTGTGTACAGTAAAATGTTCCCGTCAGATTGACCGCGATGACCAGATCCCAGTTTTCCCTGGACATTTTGTGAAGCATTCCGTCGCGGTTAATGCCTGCATTATTCACCATAATATCCAGGGTACCGAATTTCTCGATGGCAAAGTTTACCATTCCCTTTACTTCATCCTGGTCTGAGATATTCACTTTATAAGCAACTGCCGTGCCACCTTCCTCAGTGATCTCTTTTACCGCCTCATCTGCGGGAATCATATCTGCGATCACCACGCTCGCGCCTTCCTCTGCCAGTTTCTTTGCGATCCCCTTTCCAAGACCACGGCTTGCTCCTGTTACGATTGCTACTTTCCCTTTTAATCTCATGTTTTTTCCTCCTTTTTTTGATAGAAAACGTTTTCAGCTCTCTTTATTTTAATAAGCGGCTCGCGTCGCTTATTATTTCAACTATTCATATCACTTTTTCCTGCCGGATTTTTGTCTTTTCTGATCCGCAGCCTCAATAGAAGAACCACGTACAATCAGTTCCGGCTGCAACACCACCAGATCATTCTCTGTTCCTTTCCCATCGATCCGTCTCTTCAGCATTTTTACGGCTTCAGAAGCCATAGACTCAAGGGAGATACTGATCGTGGTCAGATCGATACCCGGCTGACTCATGATCGGCGGATTATCTCCTGACACGACAGAAATATCATCCGGAACTCTCACGCCTGCTTCGCTGCATGCCTGAAGAAATCCCAGTGCCATATTATTTGATACGATAAACCCAGCAGTGGGCAGTTCTCCTTTTCTTCTCTCAAAGAATACCTTTGCCGTCTTATACGCCTCTGTCCTTTCCATCGGACACTCCAGTTTGTTTTCCCTGGAAAGGCTGACTCCCGCCGCAGCAAGGGTTTGTTGAAATCCCTCTACACGAAACCTCTGGGAGATGCTGGTTTTAAAGTCTCCGAGCACCAGAAAATTTCTGTGCCCCAGATCCAGCAGATGTTCCGCTACTATTGCGCCGGCGCGGTAATCATTCTGCACCACCTGATCACATTCTATATTAAAGGTACGGTTCAGAAGCACCACCGGGCAGGAACACTCCCTGAGTGCCTCCTCAAGAACGCTTTCCTTGGCGGAAACTGTGATAAATAATCCGGCAAAGTCGAACAGACCAATTAGTTCTGACAGACGATTTCCTCCGCCCATTTCGTCAGCGACCGCATTCATGCTCATGACCATCGGAATATAATCAATCTTTGCCAGCTCCTTCTGAAACGCCACAGCCATAGAAGAATAGTACTGGTTTTCCAGATCTCTCACGATCAGTCCCACAACATTTGTCTTACCTCTGACAAGGCTTCTCGCCACACTGCTGGGGTGATATCCGGTCTTCTTAATCAGGTCCTTGATCTCCTGACGCTTTTCCGGATTTACTCCCGGAGTTCCCGAAAACACCCTTGATACAGTTGCAGGTGACACCCCTGCCATATCCGCTATATCTTTGATCGTATATCTTTTCCCTGCTATCTTACTCATTCCTTCCGTTTAAAAGTGTTTTTATTATACAACTGCCGAAAGGAAAATGATAGTGCGAGTTACCAGGTTAATGGATCCATCCTTTCCCTGACCACTCTTTCATCTGATCCGGATCGTGGCCGAAGATCACTGTTGCATTTTTTTCTTTTTGTTCTTTTCTGATCCTGTCTATGTTGGTTCTGAAAGCTTTCGTCGACGTATTCAGATCTCCGCCGGGTGGAAGGAGATTCTCATAAGAACTCTTCGTATATACCGTGTCTCCTGTGAAGATCATCGTACCTTTCTCCTCCAGTTCGATCTCCATCCTCAGCACCCCTGCCGTATGGCTCTGCTGCTCAAACAGCTTCACATCTTCCGCGATCTGCATTCGTCCGGATATCGGTATGAAACCGACGCCGTTCAATCCGCAGAAAAGCTTTCTTGAATACGCACCATCCATCCCATCAGATGGGAGATGTACGCGGTAGAGCGCATCCCTAAGCTCCGCCTCTGAGACGATTACATTTTTTGCCGCTTTCGTTCCCTGAAAGTATCGCAGGTGTATGATCGAAATGCAGATGCGATAGTACCAGGGTATTGATATCGTCCGATGCCACCCCCTCTTTTCTCAGCGCGTCTGTTATCTTTACGAATCTTGCGACAGGGAACACTTTTTTTTGCCGCCTCCGGATAGGTGTTTCTCCATTCCTCATCATTGCCTGTATCACAGAGAATATACCCCTTCTCAGGATGGCGGATCAGCACTGCGCTGACAGGAGAACTGAACGGCTCGTTTCCCATCCCCGCCACAAGTTCTTCTCCAACCGTCGCAAGACAGCCCAGATCCAGGATCCTTATTTCCAGCCCTCTGATCTGAACCAGCAAAATTACCACTCATCGCTGAAAACCGCCGGTCTCTTTTCAAAGAACGCTTTGACACATTCTTCCTTTTCTTTCGTCTCGAGGATCTCGTGGGTAAAGATCGTCTCCATGTCAAATTTCTCAGCTGATCTGTTATTGTACCACATTCTTGTACACTGCTTGAACACGCGAACTGTGTGCGGCGGCTGACTGGTAATCTGTTCTGCTGCGCGTGCCGTTCTTTCCTCCAGTTCTTCGGGTATCGTTACCACATTGACAGCTCCGTACTGAAGCATCTGCTCCGCCGTCACCTTCCCTCCTGTCAGACACATATGGTACAGGACTTTCTTTGGAATATCATTCATTGCAAAGCTCATGCCTGCGATGATTCCAAGCTTTACTTCCGGCAGCGTAAACCAGGCAGTGTCATCGGCATATACGATATCGCACGCCATTGCGACCAGCATTCCCGAACCGATAGCGTAGCCATGTACCATTGCAATGATCGGAATATCGCAGCTCTCGATCGCTGTGATCGCCGATCCTACGATCTTCTGGTATTCCGCATGGTTCTGTTTCGTATGTCCCGCGATTTCATTGATATCATTTCCTCCAATAAACCCTTTCCCGGCAGATTTCAGGACAATACACCTGATCTTTTTGTTCTCTCCCATGTTTCCGAACAACGCGGCCATTTCCCTGTATGCGTCAGCATTCATGGCGTTGATCGGCGGTTTGTTGTATGTAATCCATGCCGTCTTGTCTTTCACTTCGACAGTAAAATATTTGTAATCCATTTTTCTTTCCACCTTTCTCATTTTTACCTGCATCCCTCTTCCGGATCAGTAGAGCCACCGATCTGATTCCGGGATGGGCTCTCTCGCCAGTCTTGTGACCGCTTCCCCCTCAACTACTTTGACCCCATCCTGATTAAAGCAGTCTGTCTGCATGCGCACCCTGCCCTTTCCAAGCTTCTCTTTGCAGGTACGACTGCCCTGACTGTATCCCCTATGTGGACAGGCGCAAGAAAATTCACGCTCTGGGATATATAAATTGAAGTAGGAAATGCATTGGTAAGTGCGGTCGAGATCAGGCCGGATACCAGCGCACCATGCGCGATCCTTCCTCCAAATGAACTTTTCTTTGCGTATTCCTCGTTAGTGTGCATCGGATTGCAGTCACCCGACACTGCCGCAAAGAGCAGCACGTCCGCTGAAGTGATCGTCTTCTCAAAGGAATTAGAATCTCCAATCTGCAGTTCACTGTAAACATAAGATGACATATCAGATCCCTCCTCCATCCTGATTTAAATAACGCCCTCTGATCTCAGTTTCTCGAGTTCCTCATCCGATTTGTTCAGAAGGCCTTTAAAAATCTCCTCGTTATGCTCTCCGAGAAGAGGCGCGCGCTCCCGGTTCTGGATCGGCCGGCTCTTAAGTTTGAGCGGATTTCCCACAAACGGGATCTTGCCAGCTCCCGGGACTTCTGTATATACGACCATCTCACGCTCGATCGAATTCGGATCATTCAGGATCATATCCAGATTTCTTACTACTCCAAAGGGGACACCGGCCCCTGTCATGATCTCATCTGCCTCCTGAACCGTATGTCTTCCAAACCATTGGGAAGTCAGACGATCCACTGTAAAATAATCTGCCATCCTGTTTTCGATAGTCTGATATTTTTCCTGAAGGAGTTCCGGATCCCGAGTCGCCTCTGCAAATCTTTTATAGTTCGAGTCCGCTCCTGCATGGATGCAGATCCAGCCGTCTTTACACTGGTAAACATTTGACGGGCAGGCAAGAGGATCGCCGGTATCATATTTAGGCTCTATCCCAATATCTACCCCATTGACCGCATAACCTGGAAGCCGCGTCTCAAAGAAAGAAAAGAGGCAGTCAAGCATTGCCGTATCGATCCGCTGCCCTTGTCCGGTTCTCTCTCTGTCGTAAAGCGCCAGGACGATCGCCAGCGCATTGTAAACCCCGGCCGTATGATCTCCCAGAGGAAGTCCTGTCGGCCTTGGTCCAGTCTTCGTATAATTTATGGCATGCAGTCCGCTCATGGCGGAAGCGATCCCGTCCATCGCCGCTTTATTGCGGTAACGCCCTTCCTGTCCAAACCCTGAAATCGAAGACATGATGATACGCGGATTCAGCTCCTTGCAGGTCTCATAATCAAATCCCAGCTTTGCCATTGTTCCGGGGCGGAAATTCTCAATGATCACATCGGACTGTTTGATCAGATCTGCAAGCATCTCCTTTCCTTCCTCGCTTCTCAGATTCAGCGTGATCCCTTTTTTATTACGGTTGAACGCCGTAATATACACGCTCACGCCGTCCTTATACGGACCGAGACGCCTTCCGTCTTCCCCTGTCCCGACACGCTCTATCTTAATCACTTCCGCTCCCATGTCTGCCAGAAGCATCCCGCAGAACGGCGCTGCTATAAACTGTCCAAAGTCCAGAATACGGACTCCTTTTAAAATCCCTTCCATAAAAAACCTCCTGTCAAAAAAATTCTGCTGCCTATCGTTTTAAATCCTTTACGCTTTCTCTTAATCTCATTTTTGTTTCAATATAGACCGCCGACGGCGCTTTTTCTCCGTCTTTCATCCTGTCGACGAGCAGCTTTACCGCCGTCATCCCCACTTTCCCGGGATCGGCACAGACGGTTGTAATGCCTTTTCTTTTCGTAGTCGGCGTCTCGTCAAAACACACAACGCTGATATCCTCCGGGACCTGCACGCCGTAATCTGCAAATGCGTCCAGCACCCCTTCCATCATCTGATAATTTCCGCAGAACAGCGCTGTAAAATCACGTCCCGACTTTACAATTTCTTCCCCACATTGATACCCGCTTTTATAATTCAGATCCCCGGGCAGTATACTGTTTTCCGTAACGACCAGTCCGCAGTCATGCATCGCATCCTCATATCCGCGCTTTCTCTCCACTGCGGCATTGGAATACTGACTTCCCGTCAGGTGTCCGATCCTCTTATGCCCCCTGGAGATCAGATAGGATGTTGCCTGGTACCCTCCATGATAATTATCATTGCAGACCGTATCAAAAGAAGACTGTTTGAGTCCTCTGTTCAGAAATACGGCCGGGCACCGGTTTGTCTCAAGAATCTCTCTGAGCCTGTCGCTCCCGCGGACATTCATGAACAGGATCCCTGCATACCTTTTAAGGAGGGCCATCCTTACATACTTTTCTTCCAGGTCGATCCGGTTATCGCTGTATGTGATCACCGGAATCAGATCCTGTTCCAAAATATACCGGTTCATCACCCGAATGATTTCCATATAATACCAGTTGTCCAGATCGCCTACAATGATCATGACGCTCCTTCCGTCTGTCTTCTTCTGACGCAGTTCCACTGCATTTGTACGGTAGTTGTATTCTACCAGAAGCTTTTCAATCGCTTCTTTTGTCTCTTTCTTAACATTTCCTCTTCCCGAGATAACTCTCGAAATAGTAGCGGTTGAATATCCGCTGAGCTCTGACAGCTCTTTTATCGTGATCCCCATGCCGTCTCCTCCTGTTGTCCCATCTCCTGCATTTGTTTCGATTCAATCCCGGATCAGACCAGTTTCAAATACAGCCTGGCCACAGTAAGCCGGACGGCATAAATAAGGATTTATACGATTCCGAACAGGAAATAAAGCGCGAGGGTCAAAATACATCCCAGGGTCGTAAACCCGATATTCGTGACAAACATGTATTTATAACTATCCTTTGGCTTGATTCCCGTGTACGTCCAAGCTGTCACCACGCTTCCGGAATGCGGGAAAGAATCCAGTCCGGCTCCTGCCCAGATGACCGAGCGGTGGAGCATTTCAAGCGGAATTCCCTGCTGTGTACACAAAGCCGCATACTGCGGTCCGAGAACCGACAGGAAAATGGCAAGTCCGCTGGAGCAGGATCCCGTCGCACACGCTACAACTCCGGTGGCAATACATGCAGAGATCAGAGGGTTGATGTCCAGGCTGAATGCCCAGTTCTGAATGATCTCAAAGCCATGAGACGCCTGTACTACTCCGCCGAATCCGGTAACAAACGCTGTGGTCATAAGTGCTACAAGACATTTATCCGCCGCATCGTCAAACAGTTGACGGATATTTTTGAATACTTTTTTGTGGAAAAGAATAACAATAAGGATACATGCAAACGTTAACGCCTGAATGATGATAAAATTTGTATCCCACTCGGACTTAATCACCTGCTGAAGAACGAATATGTACACGATCTCAAGCAGGATCGGAAGGATCGCCAGCCGGAAGGGCGGCTGATCTGCCCGGTTGCTGACATCCAAGGCGTCAAGGTCGTCATCCGGCCCCGGTTCAAATCCGATTCCCTGCTTCTAAAGCATCTTTCTGTTCCACTCCAGCCAGATCACACAGAGTACAAAAATGATCGCGGACACGATCAATCCGTTTAAGGCCGCCGCATAAGCAGTCGTTCCAAAAGTCTCTGTCGGCATGATATTCTGTATCGCCGGTGTGCCGGGAAGCCCGCACATTGAAAAGGTACCGCAGCCTGCGAACATCGCCACAATAAAGAGTCTCTTCGGAATATTTCCCTCTTTGAACAGGACAACTGAGATCGGCCAGATCGTAAATACGATCACAAACGTATTGATTCCTGCATAGGAAAGGATCGCCGTGATGATCATCACCGCCAGAAGCCCCCGGCTCGGTCCGATCAGATCTACGATCTTACATGCGATCGACTTGGCCGCCCCCGTAGCGCTCATAAGTGTACCGAGCAGCGCTCCCAGGAAAAACAGGAGAAAATAATTTCCCGCATAATCCTTCATAAACCCGGCGAAATGCACGCTCAGCGCTTCCCACAGATCCATCCGGTTCGTAACAATTACGATCAGTGCGGCCACAAGAGAAGTTGATATCATCCCCCACCCATTGTACGCCATGATGATCAGTACGATCAGACCGGCAAGCAGCCCCAACATTGATATTACATCCATTACCATATTTAGGTTCCTCCTTCTTTCAGTAAAATGTAAAACGTTTTCACTCTTGCCGGAAATCGTCTTCTAAAATGTTTTTTGTCATACCTTCTTTCCTCCATTCATTTTTATTTTATTGATTATGCACAGTATATTAAAATAACTATCTTTTGTCAACAGCAGTTTGTACAATCAGGATATGATGGAATTTTACAAAAAACAGTATTTTATTGTATGTTTTAACTAATATTGTTCACTATTTTTTGTACATATTGCATTTAATTTCCAAATATCTTCAAACTCACTTGTTATTTAAATGCCGTAAAACAGCGTTTTTCACATCCTTGTTCGAAACAGTCGAAAATTTACATTGTCGTTCAAAAAATATGGAGACTCTCTCTAAATCCTCATCAGGTTTTTCTAAAATAATTTCAATCATTTAAAATACACAATAAACTTCCGATTTATTATTTATTTCGTCACATAAATTATTCGAATCCGAAAACGTTTGCGTTCAGCTTTTATCCAACATCCATCCTTCCGCTTTCTTCCTCACCTCCACAAACCGACGGTAAAGTCCCTCTTCCTCCGCCAGCTCTTCATTGGGCCCTCTCTGGACAATGCGGCCATCCTCCACGACAAGGATCTGGTCTGCATTCTCCACCGTTGCCAGCCGGTGCGCGATAGTGATAACGGTTTTCCCTTTTGTCAGTTCAGAGAGCGCCCCCTGGATCAGATGCTCGTTCTCCAGGTCTATGCTCGCCGGAAGCTTCAGATCAATACCGTGAAGCACTTCCTCGTCTGTCCCTGTATAGGAAAAGCGCACTCCCTCCAGTTCCACGGAATTGTCCCTGAGGGCAGCCGGATACTCCGGCTCCGGAAGTTCCGGCATCTCAAAAAACATACGCATCGGCGCGGCGAAAAACCTTTTGGAGCAGGGCACCGCTCCTGTGGATGCCGCGCTGATGACCAGCTTCTCCGACCAGAGCCATTTCACCAATTATTTCAGCCGGTTCATCGGGATCGCTCCCGGCGTTTACCGGGATATTTTTACCGCAAAAGAAAAAACGGGAGGAAGATTACATGAATAGAGATACCACCAAAGGACTTCTTGCCGCATTGCTTACAATTCTGATCTGGGGGACTACCTTTATCTCCACCAAAGTGCTCCTGACAGACTTTCAGCCGGTGGAGATCCTGTTTTTTCGATTTGTGCCAGGAACTCTCGCCCTCTTTCTCGTCTGTACGCGCCTGTTGAAGGGGACGACATGGAAGCAGGAGCTGGTCTTCATGGGCGCAGGACTGTGCGGGGTCTGCCTGTACTATCTGCTGGAAAATATCGCTCTGACCTTTACAATGGCGTCAAACGTAGGTGTCATTATCTCCGTCGCGCCGTTTTTTTACCGCGCTTCTCGCCGCATTTATATGGGCATGCTATTCCATCCTGACCCGGAAGATCAGTTCCTACGAATACAATACCATCCTGACTACCAGGAGAGTATTTCTCTATGGGCTTCTCTTCATGATACCGGTGCTGCTCCTGTCGGATCCCGGCATGGATTTCCCGCGCTTTGCCGACAGGACCAATCTGCTGAATCTTCTGTTTCTCGGACTGGGTGCTTCCGCCCTCTGCTTTGTCACATGGAATTCCGCTGTCCGGCTATTGGGAGCGGTCAGAACCAGCGTCTATATCTACCTGACCCCTGTAATCACCATCGTGGCTTCTGTCCTGATCCTGCACGAGCCGTTCACCTGGATGACCGGGATCGGAACTGTTCTGACACTGGCCGGTCTGGTTCTCTCGGAGGGGAGGGTATTTCGCCGACAAAATAAAAAATGATATCAGATCCATTTACTGCAAACAGTGCAGGACACATTACTAAAATGTAATTCCTGCACTTTTATTTATCCGCAAAGTTTCCTACTTTAGAATGAGTTCTCTTTCAGCCATTTCCCCTCCGTCTCCACATTCTCTGTAATATCCTTCCCGTCCGCGGTGATGACCTGCTGGTTCGGCAGATCCAGGTGCGCTTCCTCGGCAAATGTGTTTTTCAAATAGTTATTGTCGTCTGCAAAGCCGGAGTTGAGCTGGATCTGGCAGATGCTGTATGCCTGAAGGATCTCAGTCACCGGGGTTCATGATACAGATGCCCTTTATACTGATCGATCTCGCCTTGCTTCAACGGCGCACTCTCCTGGTAGATCTCCATCGCCCTGCCAAGCGCCGTCCTCTCGGTGTCTGACAGCGGAAGGGACTGTTTGCTCGTCTTTATATTCTCCTTTATCTGATCCAGAGTGCTCATTCCCGAAAGCATGGTAATCACATCCTCCAGTTCCAGACAGAAACGCAAGGACCAGGAAGCGATTGACGCATCAGATCCATCCTGCTTTTCGTCCTGAATGGTACTTTTGACAAAAGACAGGCGCCTTTCTGGGATTCATTAAAAGGACAGCTTAATATAACGAAGACGACAGACTACTTCTTATTTTTGATTCCCGCCTAAATGCCGTATTTTTTCCACAAATCCTTCCCTTTTTGGAAAGATCTCAAATTCTCTTTTTTTCTGTTATACAGCTTTTTTAACAGAGGAATCCTGATTTGCCGCTCCACAACATCCAGCTCATAAATAGAAAAATCCATCTCTGCTTTATCGAGATCGACAAGTGAACGATCCCTTACATATTGAAGCAGTCTGCTTTCCCTCTCTACAAAGGAGTGTGTCTTGATTTCATCCATTTTTATATAAGACAGTTTTTCATAAGGTATGTTATAAAACATTGAATTACCCGAATCATAAATCGGGGCAAACCCCAGCAGATGCAGTGTATCCGGATTCCGCATGACTGCGATGTTGTTCATGTGTCTGTCTGTATTACTTATGAGATAATCTGTCATAATCTGATAATCAAGAAAATGCGTAAAATATTCCTCATCTATTCCTAGTTCAAGACAAACTTTTTTTAGCGGATAGTAGTAAGATTCATTTTGCCTGATCTTCACTGTCTGCAATAATTCCCACGCACTGATACACTCGATATTTTCACTGCAGAAATCATAGCACATGCACCCTATTCCCTCAATATTGCCATCAGCCTGTACATGAACAAGTGAATATCGGGTATGATGAACAAATCGCTGCTGTTCATGGAGTTTTGTTGCAAATACTTCATTCAGACTCTGCTGATACGACTGTCCGTAGTTTCCTTTGATCATATAACGTCGTCCATCTTTATCTATGCACCATTTCTTCTGCAGTTCCCCCTGCGAGGTTGCACAATTAAATCTGGTTTCTTTTCTGAGATCGATTATATGATCCTGATTAATCGTAAGTTCTCCAAATGTGTCGACAAAATCATTCGTAAATAAATTGACATCTTTCCACGTCAGATCTTCCCCACGTGGGCGAATCCAGTAGCAGTCGGACAGACTTAACGCAAGATTATTAACCAGAGCACTATTCGTTGATGAGTAGCCCAGTCTTTGGAGAGCATTCTCCGCACCATGTCTTGTCTTGGGTATTGCCCGGTCTCTCCACCATTCGTGAAATTTCATGTTATTCATCTGCCCGCCTAGTGGAAAATGATCTGCTGCCGCTTCATTTCTCCTCACACGACCTAAAGCTCCGTCATCTGAGATTTCCATCAGGCACACCGGAATATCTTTATGCATCAGGTAATACTCTTTAGCATATCTTGCCATAGATTTTTCCCCTTTCCCTAACTCCACAAAATATCTTCTTCTTTGTCATATTTACAGTCCTGCTCAAACTTTTCCTGTATCTCATAAAAACTGTCATACATATCTTTTAAATACAATACAAGATTCTGTTCTTTTACCCCTTCCAGATCTTCCCTGATGTAAATTCTGTTTCCGCGCACGTCCGAAACTGCCTTTTGATTTTTATCATAATAAAAAACTGCTCCATCTTTTCCTGTTATTTTTTTTAGTCCGGAATCCGTGGCAGGCAAAGTTCTTGCGATTAAATTTACGACATACGGGGCAGGCGCGGCTTCTCCCTGTTCCCACTTGCGTAATGTACTAAGCGGTATTCCATACATCAAAGCAAAATCCTTCTGTGTCATTCCTGTAGAATCCCTGAGTTCTTTTATTGCATAATCCATTTTCACCCTCCAGCAAAAGTAACCAATGTGGGTATATTTTTTTATATTATATCCACATTGGTTACTTTTAGTCAATATCATATTATTTAGGGGAAATATTTAAATAGCCGTTCAGATTCGTCAACTACGAGATCCTTCCGTTATCAATCTCATATACCACATCCGCCAGGTTCATGGTGGATTTTCTGTGGGACACCAGGAGAACTGTCTTGTCTCCCTTCCCTTCTTTCAGGGATTTCAGGATGATCCCCTCATTCAGGGAATCCAGGTTACTGGTCGGCTCATCCAGCAGGACAAAAGGCGCGTCATGAAGGAATGCCCGCGCAATACCGATCCGCTGCTTCTCACCGCCGGAGAGCGTGTCGCCCAGCTCGCCAACTTCTGTGTCATAGCCTTTCGGAAGACTCATGATAAAATCATGAATGGATGCTTTCTTTGCCGCCTCCATGATCTCTTCCCTGGACGCCCCCGGCTTTGCAACTGCGATATTGTTTGCGATGGAATCATGGAACAGGCAGGTCTCCTGAGTCACATAGGATTCCATTTCCCGCAGGTTGGAGGTATTGATCTCCCTCACGTCTCTTCCGGAGATCCGGATCTGGCCGCCCCGGACGTCCCAAAAGCGCATCAGCAGCTTCAGGAGAGTGGACTTTCCGGAACCGCTGGCTCCGTGGATCCCCGTCACTTTTCCTTTCGGGATCTCGATGGAATAATCTTTTAAGATCTGTTCATCCTCATAGGCAAAGTCCACACCGTCCGCCTCTGCGTCCGCAAACTCTACCTCTCCTTTCCCCTTCACTTCTTCCGTCACAGGTTTCTCTTCCAGAATAGAAAGGACTCTCTCCCCGCTCGCCAGCGTCTGGTTCAGATTATTTGACAGGCTGGCAAGGGCTGTCACCGGGCCGAAGGATCCCATCATGGCGACAGTTCCCACTGCCATTCCGGTCAGATCCACACTTCCCGACTGACGCAGTCCGATCATCAGGAAGAGCATGAGAAAAGAAAACAGAAGGATGACCAGATTCGTAACCGACCTCTGGGACGCTTCCAGCAGGTTCAGCTTATCCTGCATTCTCCCCAGCCGCACCGAACGTTCTCCCATTTCCTCTCTCCTCTTTTCCCCTTGTCCGTACTGAATCGTCTCATCCAGTCCACGCAGAGAATCAAGGATAAATGCGTTCAGTTCCCCGAATTCGTTTCGGAATTCCATGCCCGGCTCTGCTCCTCTGCTTCCGTAATACAGCGGGACCGCCACGCCTACCACAACATATCCCGCCAGGGCCAGCACAGCCGCTGCCGGCGAGAACCGCCCCAGGAACAGGATCATCACGAGTGATGTCAGCACCGCGATCGCGATCGGCGAGATGGTATGCGCATAGAAAACCTCGAGAAGTTCGATATCCGAGGTGATCACGGAGATCAGATTTCCCTTGTCCCGTCCTTCCAGTTTCGCCGGACACAGCTTTCTCAGGGACGCAAACACCTTATGCCGGATGATCGCCAGCAGCTTAAACGCAATAAAATGATTGCAGTACTGTTCCCCATAATGCAGGATCCCTCGCATCACAGCCATCACGATCAGCGCAATGAACAGAGTCTGTAATCCCGGCCCTGGGAACGCTCCCGCGCCCGAAGAGCCAATGCTTAATCCAATCAGCTCCCCGACCGGTTCCATCAGGATATGCATCAGCCCATACGCCGCTGTGATCGTGAGGAAAATGGCGCACAGATACCCGATCGTCCCCAATATGACGGCAAGGGCCATCACCGGGAGCAGCGGCTTTACCAGTCCGATCAGTTTCCCCATGATACGGATCCCGCTGCGGCGGGATTTTCCGCTCTGTATGATCTTCTCATCACTCATGCCGTTTCCTCCTTCCGTACCGTTCCAGTTCCATCTGAGCGCAGTACAGCTTTGCATACGCTCCATTCTTCTCTATCAGTTCCTCATGTGTTCCATACTCCTCAACAAGACCGTCCTTCATCATATAGATCCTGTCCGACCGTACCACATTGGCGAGGCGATGCGAGATCAGGATGATGGTCTTTGTCTTTGCCAGAGCGTGGATCACCTGCATGATCATCTCCTCACTCTCCGCGTCAATGTTGGATGTGGCTTCATCGAAGATATAAACCGGCGTGTCGTGGAGCAGCGCCCGCGCGATGGCAAGTCTCTGGCACTGTCCGCCGGAGAAATTGCTTCCCTTCTCAAGGACAGGGGTCTCAAGTCCCTGCTGATTCCGGAGAAATCCCCACAGGTTGACCTTTCGAAGGGCTTCTTTCAGCTCTTCCTCCGAAGCGTCCGGTTTTCCCATCCTCAGATTGTCCTCCACAGTCCCCTTAAAAAGATAACTGTTGTGGCTGACCAGGGTGATCCGTTCCAGCAGGCTCTCCTCCCGGATATCCGAGAGCTCCGCTCCTCCCACAGTCACGCTGCCGGAATATCCCAGGTTTCTTCCCATAAGGATCGCCGCTGCCGTGCTTTTTCCACACCCGGAGACGCCTGCGACAGAAGTAAAGCTTCCGGACGGGAATTCCATGCCAACGCCTTTTAAGATCTCCCGGTCTGCCTCATAGGAGAAATGCACTCCGGAAAATTCGATATCCATCTCTGTCCCATCCAGCTCCACAGACCTCTCCCCCGGCTCCGGAAGATCCAGAAGCGCAAAGATCTTGTTGCTCGCCGCCATACCGTTCATGGCGATATGGAAGAAAGAGCCGAGAAGCCGCAGCGGGATAAAAAATTCCGACGCGAGCAGAATGAGCATCAGCGCCCCGTGCACGCTCACCGCACCTTTCATGAACTGGGAAAGAGTCACGATCATCCCCACCGCCGCCCCTCCGTAGGCGATGATATCCATCACGCTGGTGGAGTTGAGCTGCATGGTCAGCACCTTCATGGTGATCCGCCGGAACCGCTGGGATTCCTCGTCCATCTCCGCCGCCTTCATCTCATCAGAACAGTAGATCTTCAGAGTGGTCAGTCCCTGGAGGTTTTCAAGGAAGCTGTCTCCCAGTTCCGTGTATATACCCCAGTATTTGTTCAGCAGCCGCTTTGCGATCTTCTGCACCGCCACGATAGAGACCGGGATCAGCGGCACGCAGACAAGAAGCACCAGGCTCGCCTTCCAGTTTATGAATGAAAGTATGATGAACAGCGTCACCGGCGCAAGAAGACTGTAGAAAAGCTGGGAGAGATATTTCCCGAAATACGTCTCCAGCTGTTCCACGCCCTCCGCCGCCATCTGAACCACTTCTGAAGTGCTTACCTTCTCCCGGTATGACGCGCCCAGCCGGAGCAGTTTTCCGTAAATCTTATCCCGCAGGATCCGCTTCACATCCACGCTGGCGCGGCAGGACGCCCGGACCGTCTGCCTGTCACAGACAAAACGGAGCGCCATCGCTACAATCACAGGGACACCGTAGGAAACTCCGGTCCGGGCAGTCACTTTCCCGAAGAGCGCCTGCTCCAGCAGCATGGACGCGCAGTAGATCATCAGGACCTGGCAGAGCAGGGCAAGCCACTGCCAGAGCACCTGATAGATGATATATTTCTTCGCATAGGACAAAAGCCCCACGAGTCTTTTTTTTATCATAAGCTTTTCTTCTGCCTCCTTTTTTCCCTTACGCTGCAGACCACATGCCACACAGCCAGAGCCGGATGGTACACGAGCATCCGGGGTCCGGAAAATCTCATCACCTGCCGGATCTTCTCCCGCATCTCCGGTTTATAGCAGTGCACTCTGCAGTTGCTGCAGAACGTCTTTTCTTCCATAAAAGGACATTTCTCACTGCGGAGCCTGGCGTATTCGGAGAGTTCCCGGCAGGACGAGCACATCCGCCCTGTCTCCCGGTCATATTCTCCGTGGTTTTTCCTGCAGTACAGACGGATCATTTCCTCCACCACATACTGCTCTTTCTTCCGCTTCTTTTCCACATTTCTGTCTGTCATAGTTCTGCCTCCGGAAGGCTTTTCTGCCCCGCAGGAACCGTCCTTATCCTGGTAAAGAAATACACGTACTTGAAAATGATCAGAAAGACAATGAATACTCTGCCGTAGATATTGGACATGGCAAGAAACGCCAGAAGCAGCATGCAGGACGCCGGGATCAGAAGGCTGAACTTTGTCTTCAGCGTCATGGAACGGTCCTTCACAAAGCTTTCCAGGTGCTTCTGATACAGCTTCGTTCCCGTGAACCACCTGTGGAACCGGTCCGATCCCTTTGCAAGGCAGAAGGATGCCAACAGGAGAAAAGGCGTCGTGGGCAGTACCGGCAGCACAACTCCCACCGCGCCGATCCCCATGCACAGGAAACCAGCAAAAAGCCATACGATCCTAAAAGGGTTCTTTTTCCAGTCTTTCATAAATCCATTCCTTTCTCGTTCTGAAATAATCCGTTTCTTTCACGATATCACGGTCATCTTACGACAAAGCTGTTCGCTGTACGCTTGACGGGCTTATCACGCAAGAAAGGTTAGCCCAGACTAACCAAGTGGCAGAACAGATATATCACAGCTCCATGTCGGTTGTCAATAATAATTCTCAAAACCGACCGCTTTTTGATATTTTTTCTCAACAAATTCGAACCAGGGAATGGGAATAGCGATCATTACTACTTGTCTCCTCTGGTTCAATATGATACACTTTTACGCGCTATCAATTTACCACAATACAGTTTTAAAGGGGACAAGCGCTAATGAAAAAGATTGCATTTATAGGCAGCAGCGGAGGAAATCTCTTTAAACAGGGTGGAAACGATATCTACGGAATGATGAAAGAAATCCTCCTCCAGACAGGTGCTGCCGATATGGAAATATCAGCTGTACAGTACATACTGGCTTCTTCCATTCTGGACACGGCCGGTCCCGACAGTTCCGCGAAATTATATACATGG
This sequence comes from uncultured Mediterraneibacter sp., assembly GCA_944377745.1. Lineage (GTDB taxonomy): Bacteria > Bacillota > Clostridia > Lachnospirales > Lachnospiraceae > Mediterraneibacter. The sequence continues at coordinate 33,570 of CALWFV010000011.1, forward strand.
AAAAATGGAGAGCTGTATCTTGAAAAGGAAGGTACGCTTTCCCAGATAAACAAGGCGGCTGTTTCAATTGATAAGCAGATTGCAGAAATGATCCGCGCAGGAGAAATCGACGGCATCATGTTCGTCAGCGCGGAGCCGGATAAGATCAACCATCAGTCATTTCAGGCAGCCATCGAGACCGGACTTCCACTGGCCGGCACAGGCGGAAGTTCCGTTGCGAAAGTCCAGAGTATGGGCGGAAAAGTCCTCTCTGCTTCCGGCACTACAGGCACAACAAACAGGACCAGAGCCGTGGCATTCACCACTGCCTTTGCGAAAGAATGGAACATCCGGTATCAGCCGGTCATCGGAAATACAGGAGCTCACGCGACGGAAGCTTTGCAGACAAACATCTGGAAGCGGATCAATTTCCGCGGGATCATGATGACAAGCCTTCCGGCCTTTATCGCTATGGCTCTCTGCCTTGCCGTCAGTCAGATCTCTGTCTTTTCTTCTCTGTCGGACGTCTTCGATACGCTGGTGGCGGCCATTCCGGTGGTGATCTGCGCTATAGCTGCAAAGCAGGTATCCGGTCTGGATGGACTGCAATGATCGCCCGCTATCAGATGCTCCTGCGCCAGGGCAAGCCGCGTATGGATCTGGGAATCGTACGTCTTGACTATAACTTTAACAACATGGTTTTCTCAGGCGACGAAAAAGAGCTCTATGAGAAGAAGCTTATGCGCGGAAATGAAGGGCTCTACTGGAAAGACATGCAGCTTCAGAACGCGGGGTACACATGGGATTATTTTGCACCGCAGCTTCTGGAAGAAGAATTTGTAGACTTTGCTGACGGCGAACTGCTCCCCGACGGCCCGGGATATCAGGCTCTGATCTTTTACCAGAATGTCCTTCCGTTAAAAACTGCTGAAAAACTGCTGGCGATGGCGAAAAAAGGACTGCCAATCCTCTTTGTCAACGGCGTAAACGAGACGCTGCGCCCCTTCGGCGTGACCAGGAAGATACATATAAAACACTTCTCGAAATGGGGATCCGTCCGCGCACAGAATTTACGGAAAGCAATAAAAATATCCTCACCCATGTGCAGGAAGATAACGGAAAAACATATGTCTTCGTCTACAATATGCAATATACAGAGACGGAACCGTTCTCTTCCAGCATGAAAGTACGCGGGGAGGGCAGCGTTTATATGATTGACTGCTGGAACGCAGAGATCGCGAAGATCGGACAGTACAAAAAAGAGAACGGCTGCACAACGCTCGATATCTCTCTGTCTCCGGGCGAGGCCCGCATGTACATGATCGATCAGAATGAACCTGACTCTGTGTATGTGGCTGCATCAGACGCGGATCATGTTCTTGAAGAAGATCAGGAAATTTACGCCTGTGTCACAAAAACCGGAGAATACGACTTCGAGTTGTCCGACGGAACAAAGAAATCCGTCTCAGTGAATGTACCGGATGAATTACTCCTCTCTGACTGGACGCTGGAAGTGGAGAGCTGGGATGAGGGTGATAAGAAAGAGATCACTGAAAACCGGGGTCTGGGCATTGTGACAAAAGAAGTCTATTACGAGACAAAAAAAGGACCTCATCTCTGTGGGCGCAACACCCCTGAAGCCCTGGAAGGATATCGAAGCTGTCGGATCGGATGTATCCGGTATCGGTTATTATACATCACGGTTTGTCCTTCCGGAAAACTGGGGTTCCGAAAACGGCGCTGTGCTGAAGATCCAGGATGCGAATAAACATACCGTCGCAGTATATGTAAACGGTCAGAAGGCACGGGCTTTGGATATGGACGCACTGAGCGTTGACATTACGGAGCTTCTGAAGACCGGTGAAAATGAGATCCGCATCGAGGTGACGTCAAGCCTGAACAACCAGCTGCTTGCAAGAGGATATTATGAAAAAGCGAAGGGATTCTCTATGGCACTGGCGGCAAATGCCAATAATGCCAATACTGGTATGGACGACAGTCAGCGCGAGACAGGCGCGGATATGGCGCCGCTGTTCGATATACACGCTTCGGTTCAGGATTACGGAATCACAGGTGAAGTAAGAGTGGTACCGTATACGAAAATAAAACTGAATAATTAGACAGAAAAAATTCTATGTCCGTTTTCATTCAGACAGCATAAGCTTCAAAATGTAATTTTAATCAGTCGTTCTTGATACAAAAAGACACTGTTAATAAGCGGTTAATCCACTGACCGCTTATCGACAAGTGTCTAATTTAGACTATCAAAACAGTCGACTTCAAACAAGAATATCTCACTTATCCTCCCTTATGGTTCGATCCGGCAAAGGATGCCGGGTCAATTAATACCAAAATATTGCTGGAAATGCATTTTCAGCAGGCCGCAAAATAACATTTAACTTGAGAATACCGATAACTAAGTTTATTATAAAACCAAGAAGCGAAAATTTCAGGGATTGATAACCGCTTCATGAGAAAAACAAGGAGAGAACAGGAGCACGTACCGTCATGGCCACATTATATATCATGGTGGGAATTCCGGGAGCCGGAAAAACCACGTATGCAAAGAAAAAGTTAAAACACGCTATCCGTATCGGTTCAGATGATCTCAGAAAAGAATTTTTTGGGAAGGAACTGACTTTGAAGGGATATAGAGCCATTCATGCCACCATGCTAAAACGGGCGGCAGCCCAGCTCCGGGAAGGCCGCGATGTAGTCATTGACTGTATGAATGCCAGTATCCGGTCAAGGCGTGTTTACTTTCATATCCTCCCGCCCGAATGTTCTATTGTTGCCGTTTATCTGCACACACCGGTCTGGAGGGCACTTCGGAACAATCAGAACCGGTCCCGTCATGTACCGGTGATCGGGATCCTGTTCACTCGTCTGCGGCTTCGTCCTCCTCGAAAGAGCGAAGGATTTCACCGTGTGATACGATACAGACAATAAAAAAATCAGCGATTACAAGTAATAACCGGACTTTCTGCCCATAATCACTTTTCCATGTCACCACTAAAAGATATCAATGATGCCCCTGTTGTCTATCACTGGAAATATCGACTTGATGAAATCAATCCGAATGAAGAAGCGCAGGTTGAAACATTGCCTCTTGAAAAGTCAAGTTAATTAGTGATAGTTATACTGGTTCAATATGATACTCCTTTACATGTTATCATTTTACTACAATAAAGTATCAAAGGAGACAAGCACCGATGAAAAAGCATCATGTTCGTCAGCGCGGAGCCGGACAAGATCACCCATCATTCATTTCAGGCAGCTATTGAAGCGGGTCTTCCACTGGCTGGCACAGGCGGAAGTTCCGTTGCGAAAGTCCAGAGGATGGGTGGAAAAGTCCTTTCTGCTTCCGGCACCACCGGCACAACAAATCGGACCAGAGCCGTGGCATTCACCACTGCCTTTGCGAAAGAATGGAACATCCGGTATCAGCCGGTCATCGGAAATACGGGAGCTCACGCGGCAGAAGCTTTGCAGACAAACATCTGGAAAAGGATCAACTTCTGCGGGATCATGATGACGAGCCTTCCGGCCTTTATCGCCATGGCTCTCTGCCTTGCCATCAGTCAGATTTCTGTCTTTTCTTCTCTGTCAGACGTCTTCGATACGCTGGTGGCAGCCGCGCTCGCCTTTGCTATTACTTCATTTGCTAATCTGAGGGAAAAGATTCGAAAAAAATAGACTGGTATAAAATCTCGGACAGAAATACTGGAAGATTTTTAGAAAGTCCTCCAGTATTTTCTGTATTCAGATTCTGATCCCGCTCATTTCAATGAAACTCTTTATATAGCACTGTCCTGAACAGGACCGCTGCAATGATCACAGTAAAAAAGTCCGCTATTGCCTGTGAAATGATGATTCCCATATATCCGACCGTATGGTATGCAATGAGCAGTACGATCAAAAATACAACTCCCTGTCTGCTGATCGATAAGATAAATGAACCGACAGCCTTTCCCATAGACTGAAAAATGATCGTCATCAAAATGATGATCCCCACAAACACCATCGTGATAACCTGCCAGCGGAGCATCAATGTACCTTCTCTGATAATGCTTTCATCACTCATAAAGCATCTCATCAGGGCCGGAGCCGCCAGACAAACGGCTGCACTCAGGATCACGGCTATTGCGCTGATAAAACGGATACAGAAGCTGAATAATTCTGACAGCCTCTTTTTATCACCGGAGCCATAGTAGTATCCGAACAAAGGCTGCCCGCCAAAAGAAAAACCTGTCAGAAGCAGAAGAACGATCATGCTCACTTTCAGAACGATTCCCATCGCCGCGATCTTGTCGTTTCCAAAAGGAAGCAGGAACTGGTTCATCATGACAACCCCCGCACTTTGCATCAGATTCGTGATCGCCGCAGGGATTCCGACTAGCAGAATCTGCCTGACATGTTTTGCAGGGATCCTGATCTCTTTCGGATTTATTGAAAGTATGTTGCTCTTTTTTGCCACAATGACCATAAAGTAAACATCGGAACACAAATATCCGATCACAGTGGCGATCGCGGCTCCCGCCGCTCCCCAGCCTATAGCAGATATAAAGATCGGGTCAAGGACAATATTGACCAGCGCGCCTAAAACAGTTCCTATCATAGATTCTTTTGACATTCCTTCGGAGCGAAGCAGATTTGAGTGTATAAAGGAAAGCATCGTGACCGGAGCTCCGATCGCCAGATAAGTATAGTAGTCGGACGCATGGCTGAAGGTTTCTTCGCTGGTGCCAATGACATACAGAACCGGAACGCGAAAGACCAGCATGACAATGGCGATCACAATACCTGTAAATATCGTAATATAAAAGCAGAATGAACTTGCGCGGCGTATGGCCTGCCTGTCGTTCTGCCCCAGCAGCCGGGAAACAAGGGATGCTCCGCCCTGAGCGAAGATGTTCCCTAACGCCATAAGCAGCGTTAGAACAGGCATCCCCAGGGAAACCCCCGCAACAATGTTAGTGTCATTTGTCTGCGCCACAAAAAAAGTATCTGCCAGATTATATATCAGCGTTACCACCAGACTGAAAACAAGGGGAAGAGAAAGACGTATATATGCTTTTGATACTTTTTCATTTTCGAAAATTTCATTCTCCATTTTTTACCTCGCTTCTTCATATTGAATTTCCCGATAAGCAGTATGATATTAGCAGATTCTGTTGAACTTTTTTGTGACATATGGCACAATTGTGACGTGAGGTGGATTTATTGAAAGAAATAACAGATACAAAACGAATAGAATACTGGATCGAAAAAGAAGGACTCCTGAACTGTTTTGATACGCCGGATCTGGTCTTTCAGGCATACAGCTATGAGAAGGGCGATATCATTGCAGGACCCGACAGAAAGCTGGATAAAATCATGTTTCTCATAGAAGGCTCTGTCCGGATTTATGGGATCCGCAGCGATGGGAGCTTTTTACCGGTCAATCATTACACAGATTCTGCGATCATCGGAGATGTGGAATTTGTCCGACCGGAAGCCTCTTCATTTTTTGCCGAAGCCAAAACCGCATCTGTTTTTTTAACACTGTCAACAACACGATATCGCCGTCAGCTTGACTGTGACCTTCGTTTTCTGCATATGCTGCTGCACTCATGTATAGATAAAATAAACCTTTATTCCACATATGACACAGTGGCGTCGACAATTGAAGAGCGGGTCCTTCTGCATATGAAAGAAAATTATCCTTCTTATGAGTTAGATGGAATTGAAGCTGCTGTCCTTCAGCTCCGCTGCAGCCGCAGACAGCTTCAGCGTGTATTGAAAAAACTGTGCGATGCCGGGAAAATCAAAAAGACCGGGAGGGGCAGATACAAACTTTCAGAGTAGTCAATCTGATGTACCAAACAGCCGTTCCAAAAGATACTCTCTGTTATTTATAAACATTTCGGTCACCTGGTAACTGTCTGTTTCCTCGTAACTGATCTTCTCTAATCTTCCAGTATCAAAAGAAAATATATCAGCTTCCGGGTAACCCAGCAGAATTGGCGAATGACTTACAATGATAAACTGCGCTCCTGCTGTCACAGCTTCTTTCATCTGGATCAGAAAAGACAACTGTCTCTGCGGAGACAGCGCCGCCTCCGGCTCATCCAGAATATACAGTCCGGCATCAGAAAGCCTTTTTTGAATGATAGTCAGAAAGCTTTCACCGTGGGACTGCTGATGGAGTTTCATAGACGGATGATTGATATCTGCATATTCCATTTCTTTTGTCGCAACATTATAGAAACTTTCGGCCCGCAGAAAATATCCCCCTCTCTTTTTAGCGACACCCCGGAATAAGGTCAGCGCATCGCAGAGTTCTGAATGAGAATCGTATGTAGAGAAATTGTAGTTGATGCTTCCGCCTTCCGGATTAAAACCATATGCCACGGCAACAGCCTCCAGCAGTGTGGATTTCCCCGTTCCGTTCTCACCTACAAAGAAAGTCACCGGCTTTTCCAGGACGATCTCATTTATATGCTGTAAAGCCTGGATATTTCTCAAATAACTGTCTCCTGAGATCCTGTCCCAGTCAATCTGGATTTTCTTGATAAACAATGGCCCCATAATGCTCATCCCTTCCTGTGCAATATTTCTGTAATATGGAAGTATATCTTTATAAATTTCAAATTCACTATATGGAATTACAGTTGGAGAAATAATAACCCCATAATCTAATTCCAGATCTGAAATAATGTCCCATATTTTCTTTAACTGATTTTGCAATTCCTGTCTTTCGCCTTTTACGATCGCCACAATATCAATATCTGATTCCGTGTTATAGTCCCCACGCGCATATGATCCATATAAATATATATCGCATAAATTCTGACCATAGATATTGCGGTATATTATAACGATTTTCTTCAATAATCTTTCGAGCTCATTCTTTGTACACATATCATCTGATTTCCTTCCACAAAAGAAAAACCGCAAAGCCAGTAAACACAAGGCTCTGCGGTATCGCAATAAAAAAATCGGAGTGACAGGATTTGAACCTGCGACCTCTACGTCCCGAACGTAGCGCTCTACCAAGCTGAGCCACACTCCGATAAAATAGGGAACCTGCTCTTCGCAAATTCCCAGCTACGGAAAAGGGACTTGAACCCCTACTAACAGAGTCAGAGTCTGCTGTGCTGCCAATTACACCATTCCGCATCAGTTATTTTTTTCGTCGCTCACAAGCAACATGGTTATTATACCAAACTCGCCAAAAAAATCAAGCACTTTTTTTAAATTCTATACTTTTTTTGATTCGTTTTGTTTTTTCTGAATTTATATGGATTTAACACGCCTTTTAAAAATTTTTATAGAATTTGACATGATTTATTCATAATTCTTGGATACAATATTCTGGTAAACTTGGAAATCAAATTTCTGCTGTTATTTGTATGAAAGGAGCTGATTGTCATGGTAACCGGAACATTAAAAGTCGCTCCAGATACTGGAATCTACATCACCGATGACAACAAGCCGCAGAATATCAGCATTAAGCCCGGACAGTTTCTCTATTTGTCCGTACGCGACTGCTGGATTCCGGTAGTCATCGAGTATTCCCCGTATATAGGGAACTGGGTGTTCCAGAATTTGGAAAGTGTCAAGGTAAACGGACAAAAAGTCATGTTGAAAAATTAGTGAAGCCGGAATGATTAAATTCCGGCTTCGCTGTTTTTCTAAATATTCTGAATTCAGTTTTCAATGAGTGCTGTCTTCTACGGTAGACATTCCACTCTCAATTTTTCCATTCACCTTCAAACACAGTCTCCGCAGAACCGGTCATATAGACTCTGTTCTTTTCTCTGTCCCACTGTATAAAGAGGTCTCCTCCCAGAAGCTTCACCGTTACTTCCGGATCTGTCAGCCCGTTCAACACACTCGACACTGCCACTGCGCACGCTCCGGTGCCGCAGGCAAGCGTCTCCCCTGAGCCACGCTCCCAAACGCGCATCTCCGCTGTCTTCCTGTCGATCACGCGGACGAACTCTGTATTGATCCTGTTTGGAAATCTTTCATGGTTTTCGAATTTCGGACCGATCATCTCCAGCGGGAAATTTTTCACATCATCCACATACACCACGGCATGAGGATTCCCCATAGAAACGCAGGTCATGCGGTATTCCTTTCCGTCCACGGAAATGGGAACGTCCACCGCACGCTCTCCGTCGCAGACAACCGGAATCTCTGACGGAACAAGTACCGGTTCTCCCATATCCACCTTTACGCTTCTTACTTTTCCGTTTTCTACATTCAGGTTCAGATATTTGATCCCGCCCAGCGTTTCCACCGAAATTTCTGTCTTATCTGTCATCCCGTGGTCATAGACATATTTTCCGACACAGCGGATCCCGTTTCCGCACATCTCGCCCCGGGAACCGTCCGCGTTGTACATCTCCATCTCAAAGTCCGCCTTCTCAGACGGATTGATCATGATCAGTCCGTCTGCTCCGACGCCGAAATGACGGTCGCTTATCTTTACAGCCAGCTCAGAAGGATTTTCAATCTTCTCCTCAAAACAGTTTACATACACATAATCGTTTCCGATTCCCTGCATTTTCGTAAATTTCATATTTCTTCCAGCCTTTCCTCATTCATCACATTACATACACTGTCAGTATAACACTATTCGTTCATGATTGTCAGGATCATCTGCGCGGTTTCTGACATATTTGTCCCGCTTTCCATACTGCTCTTCTGGAGATATCTGTGAGCTTCTTCTTCTGTCATATTGTTCCGTTCCATCAGGAGCGCCTTTGCCTCCTCGATGACCTGCTTTTCTCCCGTGCTCCTCTCACGTGCTTTGCCGCGCCGTTTCCTCCTCTGACGCTCCATTGTCTGGATCATCATATCCACGGTATTGATCAGGTCATAGACCTTGATCGGCATGGGGAGTCCCACCACTCCGTCAGGCAGACCGTCCGTCCACTTGGCGGGAGATGCGACAAGGAGCATCTGGAAGCTTTCCGGAAGATATTCCCTGAGTTCCGTATACTGCATATCCTGCAGAGCATATCCACAGATTATGATCCCCTCGTTCCACGTATCCGTATACTGGAGCACCTTTGTACCTGTCAGGCAGGCTGCAGACACTTCCATACCGGACCGCACAAGTACATTCCGTATATTCGCCGCATTCTCTCTCTTTCCGAATGCTACAATGATATGGCTCATATCTGCTCTCACCTCCTGATGTCTTTCTTCTTAGCTTCCGTGTGTTCTTCCGTCTCAGCTTGCCAGCTCGATTCCGGGGCTTCGCCCCTTCCTCTCGCTGTATGGCGTCCGCCATATGCCTGGGGAAGAGAACACTCCCCTGTGCATGCAAGCATGACCCGGGGAGTGTTCTCTTCCCCAGGCGCATGCTCAGACTGGTGTCACAGTTTGTAAAGATAATTGGCGATTTCCCAGTCTGTTACCTGCATATAGTAATCACGGTATTCTTTTCTGTGGGCTTTTATGATCTTCTGCGCCAGTTTTTCCCCTAGAACGTCGCAGATCAGTTCATCTTTTTCCAGCTCATTGACCGCTGCCTTGAGGGATCTCGGAAGTTCTTCGATATGAAGAGCGTCCCGCTGCTCCTGGGTCATCTTCTGGATGTTTTCGTCGATATTTTCCGGGGGCATGATCTCATTCTTGATGCCGTCCAGCCCTGCTCTCAGAAGGACCGCAAGAGCCAGGTACGGGTTTGCCGTCGCGTCCGGGCTGCGCAGCTCGATCCTTGTGTTATCCCCGCTGCCTGTTGTCACACGGATCAGAGGTCCTCTCGTCTTTGCGGACCATCCCATATAGACCGGCGCCTCATATCCGGGGATAAAACGTTTATAGGAATTCACCGTCGGGTTCGTGATGCATGTTATTGCTTTCATGTGCTTCATCAGTCCGCCAATGAAATAATATCCTTCCTTGCTCAGTCCGTTCTTGTCATTCTTATCACGGAATGCATTGCTTCCATCCTCCCTGCTGAGAGATATGTTGATATGCATCCCTGAACCGTAGGTCTCCATCTTCGGCTTCGGCATGAATGTCGCATGCAGCCCGTGCCGCTTGGCGATGGTTTTCACGACCATCTTAAAGGTCATCAGATTATCCGCCGTCACCAGCGCCTCGTCATATCTGAAATCGATCTCGTGCTGGGCAGGCGCGATCTCGTGATGGGAGGAAATGATCTCAAATCCCATATCCTCCAGCGTCAGGATCATGTCTCTTCTCGCATTTTCTCCCAGATCAAGGGGCCCCACGTCAAAATATCCGCCCTGTTCATGGGTCAGAGTCGTAGGCACTCCATCCTCGTCTGTATGGAAGAGGAAGAATTCACACTCCGGTCCCACATACATGGTATACCCCATCTTCTCCGCGCTGGCGATCTCTCTTTTCAGGACATGCCGCGGGTCGATCTCATAAGGCGTTCCGTCCGCCCGGTATACATCACAGATAAACCGCGCCACCTTGCCCTGCTGCGGTCTCCACGGAAATATCTCAAAAGTGCTCAGATCCGGGTAGAGATACATATCCGAATCTTCCTCCCCGGAAAGTCCGTCCAGAGAAGAGACATCGAACATACACCTGTTATCCATCGCTTTCTCTAGCTGGCTCACGGTTACAGCCATGTTTTTCATCGTCCCGAAGATATCCGTAAACTGAAGACGGATGAATTCCACGTCTTCCTCTTCTACGATCCTGAGGATATCTCCTCGTGTATATTCCTGCATAGATTGAAACCTCCTTTTCATCCCCTGCCTGGCAGAAGCTCCGCTGCCACGGACAGTTTTCTTTTCCGAATACGATCTGAATATAAGACAAAAGGGCGTTCTCCTCCTAGAGGAAACGCCCTTGTTTCGTCCTTATTATAGCCATTGGGTCTTCGAATGTCAAACTTTTTGTACTGTATTTTCTTTTTAGATTCTTCCAGAATTTTATTCAACTGTTCTACGTCTTTTCCCCGTCTTCCCGGAAAAATTCCCTAGAACGATGCCTGTCCCGATATTGTTTCGGAGTAAGTCCGGTTACTTTTTTAAATATAGCGCCAAAATGACTTCTGGAAGAAAAGCCGAAATAATATGCTATCTCATCATAACTATACTCTGAATATGTCAGCAGATTCTGGGCATAGTAAACCTTCAGATTCATAATATAATCTGTGATCGTGATCCCTTCCTCACGGCGAAAGAGACCGGAAAGATAACTTCCGGTAACACCTATTTCCTCTGCAATCTCCGCAACAGATATCTTTCCATGCAGATGCCGGTAAATGTAGCGTTTCGTCTGATCTACGTAGGGGCTTACACTTTCCTGACGGCTCCGCTTTTTCCGACGCACAAGACGGGTCAGCTCAATTTCCGCCGAGCGTGTGACCTCGACCAGTTTTTTCAAATCCCTTTGTGCCTCTACCCGGCTCATATAATCGTCACTCAGGCGAAAAGCTTCTTCCGGGTCAAGCCCGCCTTCTATTGCTGAACGGATAGACAGCCCGATCACTGTCAGCGAATTATTTTTTGCCGATCTCAGTCTGTTTCTGGAACTTACCCCCAGTTTCCCGATCATAGGTTCAGAAAAAGCACTGTTGAGTTTTTCAAGATCTCCCTCCCGGATCGCACTTTGTTCCCGCTGCTCCTGTGCATAGGAGTTATGTATCCAACCATTTTCCTGCTGAGAAAAATGATACCGTGCACGCTGTTCTTCGATCAGCCTTTTATATTCCTCGTTTTCTTCACTCTGAAGAAAACGTATCAGGTCTGTCGACTCCCCTGTCAGATACTCCCTCAGCATCATCAGTGTTTCCAGCAAAGTGGCAAAAGGGCAGTCATACGCCTGCCCCTTCTGATCACTCACATTTTCATCTGTGATGCGGACGGGGCCAATAAGATAGACTGTCTCCTCCCGGTCTGCCACCGCGCCATATACACTCTCATCATCTCTCCTGATGATCTTTATTCCTTCGCGGATCGCACAACTGATACTCTCTTCGGAGATCTCCTGTGGTTTATCGGACGGTCCATCTGCAAATTTTTCCAGAAGCTGCCCATTCCGATCGATCCTCATGATCGGAACATGGAGCAGTTTTTCAAGATAAACGCACAGTCTCTCCACTCTCAGCCCGGGAACGTCCATGTAAGTCCTCCTCCGTCTTCACAGCCTTTTTACCGCTTATAATGCTGCTTAATACCCTTTACGCAGGATACTCTGCCGCCAATACTTTCATTTTAACTGTTTTGCAGGATACAGACAAGTATTTCTCACTTTTCTTCCAGCACGCAGACTCCCCAGGGGGCAAGTTTTATTGTCTGACCATTATCATATTCCGTTCCTGTAAAGACTTCTTTTACTTTTTCAAACGGATTATTTATATTTTGCTCTTCCGGAGAATAGTGCAGGATAAAATGAATCTTTTTTCCCTCTGCATTTTCTCCGTTTCTTATCGTTACAGGCCACTGATATTCAGGAATTGTGATCTCTGCGTCTGCTGCCGCCCTCTTCAGGATTTCCTTCAAAACGTTTTTTTCAAGATATGTGGCAATATAATATGCCGATCCTTTTCCGTACTGATTCCGGCTGACTGCCCCGTACTTTCCCCAGTTCCTGTCCTCGTATCCGTACAGGACTTCTGCTGTTTCCGGTCGCAGAAGTTCCATAAAAAAACTGCATTTCTTTCCGAAAACTTTCGCATTCTCCGGTTTTGTAAACTGATTGTATGACATCCCGAAGCACTCCGTCATCCCATAGGGCTGTCTGCCGCAGAACACTTTTACATCTGTATCCGCCACGAAAGATCGAAAGCTGCTTACAAGGACTCCGCCCTTCCTTACAAATTTATTTAACCGTTCAATGATTTCTTTATTTACACAGTACAGTGCCGGAACAACGGTCATATCATACTTTTCAATGTCTTCTGAATATGCAGAAATGATGTCACACTCCAGATTGATCTCATACAGGGAGTCATAGATCCACCTGACAATGTCATTGTAAGATAATTCACAGTCTGCAGGGAACCATTTCATGGCGCTCAGGCTCTCATTGCTCACAAGAACGGCAATCCTGTTTCTCTTTTTAATACCAGACATCTTTTTGCCGTGAGCCTTCCATTCTTTACCGATAACTGCCGCTTCTTCATAGGTCGGATTGGATTCCATATCATGGCTCAGCAGTCCTTTCCAGTATGTCTCGAATGAATTATGGATCGAGTGCCAGTGCCAGTACATCAATCCACCGGCTCCGCTGGCAAGATGGCTGTATGCGTGAAGTCTCAGCTGTCCCTCATAGGGCAGCCACTCTTTAAATGCCTGCGCCTGTGTCTCAAGGACAAGATAATTATCATTTTTCAAGGATCTTATCTCATCCCCGCAGAAGGCAATCTCCGCTCCGGTGAGATGATCCTGCGTAGGATGATAAATATCTGTTCCTGCAATATCTACCGCCTTAGACGCCAGGAAATGATCACATCCGGGCTGCACTCCGTAGGAATACCCGTCCGGCGACATTGCATATCCAAATTTTTTCCACTCGAAATCAAAATTGTGAGTAAGGAACTGGTCCTCCCTTTTATATTCCCGGACAATGTCCGCCTGCTCCTCAAGGAATTCACTCACTTTCATCCTGAGATATTTCTCATATTCACAGCCATAGCTGGCATTGATCGTCCCTCTCACATCAGGAAGATCGTCCCAGTCCGCAATGCTGTTGCTCCAGTATGAAAAGCCGAAAGCCCGGTTCAGCGCTTCCACTGTTTGGAACCTTTCCTTCAGGTATTGTTTAAACCCTGCCTGTATGGATTCATTATATGCGTCATAATGCTTTGTCTCGTTATCAATCTGATATCCGATCACGCAGGGGCATAACGCCACATGACGTATCAGTTCACGGACGGTTCTCCCTGCACACTCACGGTAAACCGGATTCATGATATTCATATTCTGCCTTGCGCCGTAGCGCGCCTGTCCGGATTTTCTGACCGCAAGGATATCCGGATTCTTTTTCGCAAGCCAGGAAGGGATCGCATATGTCATCGTACCGATGATCACCTGAATTCCGTTTTTCTCCATGCGTTCCAACACACGGTCAATGTGCCTGAAATCATATTGGCCTTCCCGGGGTTCCAGCGTACTCCAGGTGGATTCCGCGATCCGTACTGTATTGATCCCGGCTGCTTTCATCATTTCTACATCTTTATCCAGTCTGTCATAGGGCATATATTCGTCATAATATGCCGCACCAAAGATCAGTTCCTGCTTCATCAGTTTGCCTCTCAATTATTGCTGATCCGCTTTATGTTTTCCCTGTGTCAGGTCTGCGGAAATCTTATCGTACTTTTTATCCAGATTATAAAATACCATTGCAACCAGTGTTATCACCGTACAGATTGCCGGGATCCAGATAAACGCAAAACTGATCGATGTCCGTGCCGCTGATGAAGTCGGATCCACACTGAAGCTTCCTGCCGCAAGTACCCAGCCCAGGATTGCCGATCCCAGACCGGATCCAATCTTCTGTGCGAAGGATGCCGCCGCATTTCCCATTCCAACTGCAGAGAAACCGTCTCTCCATTCTCCGTATGTGATTGAATCCTGGAGCATTCCATACATAGGTGCTGCAATCCCTCCGAAACCGATTCCCTTTACAACCGACAACAGGATAAGAAGAGGTACGTTATCACCTGCAAACGCTGTTCCGGCAAATCCGACAATAGCTATTACCAGACCGACAAGGCTTAAGTTTCTCTTTGACATGATCTTCATCGCAAACGGAGTCACAAACATTGTAACGATCTGTGCAATAGAAAGTGCATTTGCCAGCGGAGAATACAGGTCTGTATTGTTCAGGTTATACTGTGCGAAATATACTCCTGATCCGAAGAACGTGGACATCATGATATTGAGCATGAACATAAGGATAACTACTATGATCCAGTACTGGTTTGTCACAAGTCCCTTTACGATAGTCAGCACCGGCACTTTTTCTTTCTTCTCTTCTTTATCCTGTTTCACTTCTTCTGTGTTCAGCGTATCTTCATTCTCTGTCACCCTTTCCCGGCAGAGCAGAAAGCAGAGCACATTGCATGCTACAGCCACTACCATAAGGATCGCGATTGAAATTCTCCATCCATTATGTGTATACTGTTCACCATTTCCAAAAAATCTGGTCATCCGAAGAAGGATTGTGTTCAGAGTCATCGTCGCTGCAGTAGATGTGATGAACTGCAGGTTTCCAAGAAGTCCTCTCTCGTACTGGACCAGAGTCATAAATCCATTCATGGCATTGAACGGAACACTCATGCCCGTATAGAAGATCGTTGTCACCAGGTTATACGTGATAAACATGTAAGCGATAAGTCCTGCGCCGCCAAGCGTGGAGGGAGCACCGAACATCAGGACTGTGCAGACCGCCAGCGGTATGCACAGGCGCAGGATCCACGGACGCGCCTTTCCGTATCTGCTCTTTGTACGGTCAACGATATACCCCATGATAAGATCTGATATACCGTCAAAGATCCTTGATATTGCAACAACACTTGCCGCGACAGCCGGATCTGCGCCAGCCACACTGACATAGTATACGATCAAAAATGAGGAGATCAGAGAATACGTGATATTGATCCCATAACCGCCAAAACAGTAACCTGCACGTTCGCCAAGACTTAATTTCCCTCTCGGGTCTAATTTACCTTTCATCCTTTTCGTCCTTTCTCATACTTTCATTCACTTTTATCTTTTCTCTGTGCCCCGAATCTCACATACTTTTTCAGCCATTTTTCTACCAGTGGGATCCACTGTGCCACTACGTCGCTGATATCATCCGGATTCTGAAGAGTCGACTGGTCGGCAAGCGCCAGACCATGGTGACCTTCTCCGAAAATATGAAATTCGTAAGGCACTCCGTACTCCGCCATAGCATTGACCAGGCGGATAGAATGTCGCGGATCAACTGATTTATCTTCTGCTGTCGTCCAGATAAATGACGGAACAGTTTTTTCGGTAACCTGCCGGTCAGAACTGCACTCTCGCATCTTATCTACGGAAGGATCCGTCTCACCAAAATAATCGTAGTACATCATTCTGTAATAATCTGCGGACGTCTCATCCAACTCTGATAACAGATCATACTCCAGTTCCCAGTCTGTAAACGGATATCCGGCAATACAGAATGCCGGACGTAATTCTTCTGCCTGTACGTTCAGCTTGTCCGTGAGTACACTGCGCCACCAGTCGGAGGCATACAGCGTACAGTTATGTCCTCCTGCCGAGAACCCGCAGATTCCGATCTGATCCTTATCCACAAACCACTCTTCCGCCCGTTCTCTGACCGTCAGAATTGCTTTTCCCAGTTCGAGAAGCGGTGCAGGGTATTCTGTCCGGCTGTTCTTCGGTGGGAGCTTCTTAGCATCTTCCGGCCAGGCATTTGTCCCGCCGTTGAGCACAGAATATCTTAGAACAAAAGTCTGGAATCCCATTCCGGCAAATCTCATAGCAACAGGCTCAGCCTCTCTGTCTGACAGCATAATGTAGGCTCCTCCCGGATTGATAATGATCGCCGGCCGTTTTTTCCCCGCTGCCAGTTCTGTTGAGTCGTCCTGAATATACGCCGTAAGAGTTACATCTTTCCTGTCTTCATACAAATTCAATACTTCAATCTTCATCTCTCTGCCCTTCCTTTTACTATTTCTGCTGATTCCCGAAATTGATCTGAAGCTTGGCAAACAGATCGTTCAGGATCAGCCTTGCATTTACTGAATTATATACTCTGATATCCTTTTGAGACTTTTCAAAAGAATACTTCATATCATCATATCCTATTTCCGGTGCAAGCTGCATGTCATAGATATCCGTCTTTTCCACCTCCTCCATCAGAACTCCAATCGCAGCGCTGTCTCCCAGTCCCCATATTTCCCCGTGAGGCCAATGCGCAACGCCCGCACATTTGTTATTAAACTCACACATCTGTTCAAAAAGATACTTTCCGATCTCACCGCACGGCGCCACATGAAGCTGGAGTTCCGCCAGCGAAACTGAAACCTGTTTATATACGTTGATAGGGATCTGCCACACCTGCATATCTGATCTCATCACAACATTTGCTGCAGCGATATCTGCCTTACAGTTAAATTCGAATCCCCCTTCCGGGTAAACTCCTCCACCTACCCAGATTGCCGTCATTTTCCGGCAAATCTGTGGTTGTATCAAAATGGCTGAAGCAAGGTCTGTGAGCGCTCCCTGGCATATGATATAGAGCGGGTGAGAATCTTCCCTCATCGCCTCCTGTACGATCAGCCGTGCTCCTTCGGATGCAGCAGGCGTCCGTTCGTCCTTCAGTGGATATTCCGAACCTTTTTCCACCGGACAGGTTCCCTTCTGCCCCATAAGCTCCAGAATCTTATAAATTTCTTCCAGACTTGCACTTGCAGTATTCCCTCTCCCATATGTCTGCGGATTCAGATCAAAATGGGATGCCACGATCCCCTTCACGATAAGCTTTGGCGTCATCAGTTGATGAGCCAGAGCGAACTGATCATCAGCTTCATTCTTACAGTCCGTAGAGATGATCACCCGTATTTTTTTCTGGTCGGGAACGTCGAAAAGATAATTCCATTTTTCCATTTCTTTCGCTTCCTCTTTTTTATTTGTTGAGGCGAGTATAACAAGTTTAAGGGGATTTTTTTATCAGAATTATCAGATATTTATCAGAATTTTATTAAGTAAAAGGCAGACATCCACAGAGGACGTCTGCCTTTTCCCGGATCATCTCCAGTCTCCTATTCTTTGATGTAAAGCATCGCATATCTTTTTACTTCATCCAATTCAGAGTATCACCCCCGCCGCCGACACCACCAGCGGGATCGTCACGATGCACAGCAGGGTGCTCAGGCAGATATCCTTCACTGCCTGTGTATAGTCAACTCCCGCCATCTGCGCGAAGATCGCCACATTAGATCCAACCGGCGTTGCCGCCACGATGAGAATGGACATCTTCAGCATCTCATTCCCCGGGATCAGCGCCAGGACCGCCGCCGTCACAAGCGGGATCAGGACCAGCCGCATGAGCGCGCACAGATAGACCATCCTGTCTGTAAACAGCTCCCTCAGCTTCATCTGCGCCAGATAGGTTCCCAGGATGATCATCGCCACCGGCGCGTTCATGGACGAGATTGCTGTCACCGCACTGTTTAATACCTCCGGCAGTTCCACCGGGAGGAAGAACAGGATGATCCCCAGCAGGAAGCTGATCACGATGGGATTCGTGGTAATCTTCTTCGGGGCGATGCTATCCTTCTTCCCTGTCATGACCACGATGCCGTAAGTCCACTGCAGGATATTCAGAAGCGCCACAAAGGAAGACACATAGAAGACCGCCATGGAGTCGTTAAATGTCATCTCCACCAGCGGGATCCCGATAAATCCCGCGTTGGAGAAGGCGCTGCTGAACTGCTCAATGGGATATCTGCTCCGGAATACGACTCTGGACAGCAACATGGACAGCAGAAGCGCCAGAAGTGACGCCAGGAATGACAGCGCCAGCCCTCTCAGCAGTTCCATGGAAAAGGTAACAAGATACGCCTTCACGATCACCACCGGAAGGATCACGTAAAGCAGGAGCGATCCAAGTTCCCTGCTGCCCTGTTTTGTCACAAATTTCTTTTTATACAGGAGAAACCCGATCATCATGTAAATAAACATGAGCACGATCTGTTTCAGTATGATCATTGAAAGTTCCATTTTTCTCTCCTTTTCCCGTTTCAGCCGGTATTATCTTCTTTTCCCGTTTAGAGCCGGTATACCTGCTCCGGGAATCCGGAAAGGGTGTCGTCCTCCGGCTCGGGCGCTTCTTTTGACTCCGTGTCCCAGCACATCTGCAGATATCGTTTCTCCCCATCCTGCGTATCCCGGTACCGGTCCCATACCGGCACGCCTGCGCCGTTGGGATCCCCCGTGCAGATGAAGTTTGTATATGCCTCGAATATCACCTGTCCGACGCGCAGATTTGCCTGACGCATCTCTTCATCCTGGCAGAGCATCTCCCCTCCGTCCTTTGTCTCAAAAGCCAGATTCTGGTCAAGACAATGGATAGCAGGCGCGTATTCCATAGAATATTTGTACACTGTGCTTCCGTTTTTCTCCAGGATCTTCGCCAGGCGGCTGCTGTATGTCCGGTACATGTAATCCGAAAGCACTTTGCCCCAGATATCTTTCTTTGCTTCTTCATCACAAGTTCCATTTTTCTGCACAGCTTCCCGGCACAGTCTCTCATAATCTTCCTTCGCCGTCTCTGCATTGAGCCCGAACAGACCTTCCGCGATCGCCGGCGCATGCTCTGTCAGATCCGGATCAATGAATTTATAAAATGCCAGTTCGCCCCTGCAGCTTCCAACGAGCGCCCGCCCGGACCAGTATCTGTCCGAGTGCAGGACCTTCTCCCAGTCATATGGGATCACCGCCCCGTCCGCCACCGGTCCGAAGATACAGGTGCTCTCCCCGGACGCGCACAGTTCTTTCTGAGCCTCCAGCAGCCTGTCCGTATCCATAGTCAGTATTTCCGCCGGGTCGTCCGTTTTCAGCCGCTCAAAGTACCGCTTTGCCACTTTCTCTGCCGTCTCCTCACTGCGGACGCACTGGTAGGCGCCGCTGGAGAGCAGGATCTGGGAGAAATACGTTCTGCTCTCGGGCAGGAGCATCAGAGCCGCGATGGATTTCGCGCCCGCGGACGCCCCCATCACCGTCACCCTTTCCGGATCCCCGCCAAAAGCCCGGATGTTTTCATGTACCCACCTCAGAGCCAGCATCTGGTCCGTAAGACCGTTGTTTCCGCTTGTCTGATACTCTCCGCCAAGGATATGCCCGAGGTACAGATACCCGAATACGCCAAGACGGTAGTTGAGATTGACATAGACAAAATCCTTGTCCTCCACTACGTGATCCGGCGTATGGTCCTGATTGCTCCCGTTCTGGAAAGCCCCGCCGTGGATATCCACGAGCACCGGAAGGCTGCCGTCAATATCCGGCGTATAGATATTCAGGTTCAGGCAGTCCTCCCCGAAATTCTCCTTCGGCTCCGGTTCTTCTCTGGGCGGGAAGGGCGCCGGGATCTGAGGCGCTTTCTTCCCGAAGCGGGTACAGTCCAGCACACCGTCCCACCGGTACATCTCCGCTCTCCGGAAACGCTCTGCCTTTCCGTAAGGGATCCCTTTAAACGCGGCAAATCTCCCTTCCTTTTTCCCTGATACTGTTCCCTGTTTTGTCTGCACGATGATCTGTTCCATTTCATTCCACCTCGCAAAAATGATCATTTTTCATTAACACTGCCTTTATTATAAGCTTGTATTTATTCATTTACTAATATATAATTCAGTTATCATATAACATCTTTATTATATATCACAAATGCATCGGATAGGGAAAGATTCCCCTCCCCTATCCCCCGCGATACCACGGGCAGCTCCACGGCAAAGCCGGTCGCTGTCCGTTGCCCTGCAAATGCCTGCTCGTGCAAGCACGGCAGCCGTTTGCAGAGCTTATCGCACAAAAGCCTTTGCAGGCTGTGCCCCCGCAGGCAGGCATGACTTATGGACGCACAAAACAACGAAAAGGAGCAGCCATGAACCTGAAAAATATCCAGTATCTTCTCCACGTCGCAGAGACCGAAAACATCTCCCGCTCCGCCCGGGAACTCTTCATCGCACAGCCGGCTCTGAGCCGCCTGATCGCAGAGGCGGAAAAAGAACTGGGGTATCCTCTCTTCGACCGGGTGGGAAAAAAGATCATTCTGAACCAGAACGGGATCATTTTTGTGCGCCACGCCCGAAACATGCTCGACTCCTGGGATAATATGAAGAAAGAGCTGGACGAATCCAACGGGAAGCCGGACCTGAGCCTGACTGTTGGCGCGGAAGCATGCTCTCAGCTTCTTCCTTCGATCCTGCAGTTGTTCCGTTTCCAGCACCCCGACGCCGGGATCCAGGTCATATCCGCATATCCGCTGGACTTTGCAAAAAGCGGTCTCGACTGTCTCTTGAGAGCTGCCTCTTCCTTCGCCAAAGACACCTTCGCGCCAAATGAAGTGCTTCTGCTTCAGGAAGAGATCCTCCTGGCGCTGCCCCAGGATCATCCCCTTAACACCGGAAACGATATTTCTTACGAAGATACGCTGGAATATACCTATGTCCTCCCATCAGACTCAACCAGCCTGGGAGACACGCTTGCTCAGCATTTCAGAGAGAATGGGCTGAGCAGACCTCCGCATTCCACAACAGTAAACAACTCTTTTCTCCAGTGTGAGTTCGTCGCGAAAGGTCTGGGGATCTCCCTCATTCCCGCCAGAAGCTGGAATTATGTCCACGGGAACCGTTCTCTCGTCCTGAAAAAAATAAAAGACTGGGATCTGAAGAGAGTCATTTATCTCTCTTCCAATCCCAGCCGCTATCAGACCGGACTTGCAAAGGCTTTTAAACAGTTTTTGATCCGATATTTTGAGACCGCGGTAATAAACAGTATCTATTGATTATTCTACGAAAATGTATTACAATCGTATTACAAAGGAGGGATTCTTATGGCAAAACAAGCTACTTTACAGGTCCGGATGGATGCAGATCTGAAAGAAAAAGCAGAAGCATTATATCGGGAAATGGGGACTTCGCTAGCAGAAGCCGTGCGAATTTTTGCAAAACAGAGCGTACAGCAGAACGGAATGCCATTTGTCATGACAGCAAACCGAAAAAATACTTATGGAAGGCTTTCAGCATATGCCAACTCAACTCTGACAGATCAGGAAGAAGGGGCAATGGAAAGGGCGATGATAAAAAAACATGAAAAAACTGATTGATGCAAATGTAATCCTGCGTTATTTATTAGAAGATCACCCTCAACTATCTCCAGAAGCAAAAAAAGTTATAGAATCCGGAGCGTATACCCTGCCCGAAGTTCTTGCAGAAGTAGTATATGTTTTAAAAGGGGTCTATAAAGAATTGCCTATCATCGAACAGGCGGAGTCGAAATTGTCAGTTTCGATAAGAATCTAAATAAAAAATTACAGGAATAAACATCTGTATTCTCATTTCGAAAGAACTGCCACACAGGTCTGATGTATTATTATCACTCACAGTGTGGCAGTTCTTTTCATTTCTTATCTTTCCGGTTTTTAGCGTTTCATCCAGATAAAATCCCAGCCGGACAATTCCACGGTATCAACTTCCTCTGTAACTCCTGTCACAAGATCCGTATATACCTCTTTCTCTGGCATCCAGATCGTCTTACCCTCATCGCTGAAATTAAAGACAGCATGGAGTTCTTCTCCTTCTGCCCTGCGGACGATCCAAAGGATGGATGTATCGCTGTAGTCTTTCGTGTACACTTCCGCGTCTGTGTTAAAGACCGGTTCAGTCCGTCTGATCTTCTCCAGTTTCTCAAGCCCGTTAAAGATACGTCCCTGAACACTTGCCTTATCCCTGATATTATCTACAAGATCCCAGTTGAACTTTCCTCTGTGGATATATCTGGAGTCCGGAGCTTTGTCCGGGTCGTCCTTGTAGGTATAGTCATTGACCTGACCAATCTCATCCCCGCTGTAGAGCATCGGGATGCCCGACTGCGTGAACATATATGCATGGAGCATCAGATCCTTTCGGATCGCCCAGTTCATCTTTTCTTCGTCCTGCTCGAAGCCTGCGCTTTCCACACCGCACATGGACGCTGTCGTCGCGCAGAACCTTGCGTCACCGGTCACCGGATCCTCATTGTAAAGTTCTCCGCGGCTGACGCTTCCCTCGACCTTGCCCTGGAAGTAGTCGTTCAGATATTTCTTATGAGGCACTTCCTCCATGCCCCACTCTTTCAGCGTGGCATAGTCAAGTCCCCATCCGATATCGTCATGGCATCTCAGATAATTGAGGAACGTGTACTCTCTGGGCAGCGAGCACACGATATCCATCTGCTTTCTCAGGAGACGGATGTCTCTTGTCGCCACTGTATGCCATGTAGTCGCCATCGTTGTCACATTATAAAGCATATGGCACTCCGGTTTCTCCACAGTCCCGAAGTACGGAGCCACCTTGTCCGGCTCCATGACCACCTCGCCCAGAAGCACGATCCCGGGGCATACGATCTCGCCGATCATGCGCATCATGCGGACGATCGTATGCACCGGGGGCAGATTTCTGCAGTTTGTCCCAAGTTCTTTCCAGATGTAAGGTACCGCGTCGATCCGGATGATATCCATTCCCTGGTTCGCCAGATAAAGGAAGTTGTACATCATCTCATTGAACACTCTCGGGTTGCGGTAGTTCAGATCCCACTGGTAAGGATAGAATGTAGTCATGACATAATGTCCCAGCTCCGGCAGATAAGTGAAATTGCCCGGCGCTGTGGTCGGGAAGACCTGCGGAACCGTCTTTTCATACTCCTGCGGGATGGACGGATCCGCGTAGAAGAAGTAGCGGCTCATATACTCGCCGTCTCCCTGACGCGCCCTCTTCGCCCACTCATGATCCTCGGAAGTGTGGTTCATGACAAAGTCCATGCACAGGCTGATCCCCTTGTCATGGCATTTCTCCGCCAGTTCCGCCAGGTCTTCCATCGTTCCAAGCTCCGGTTTTACCTTGCGGAAATCCGCCACCGCGTAACCCCCGTCAGACCTCCCCTTTGGAGAATCCAGGAATGGCATCAGGTGGATATAATTCACATTGCACTCTTCCAGATACGGCAGTTTCTCCTGCACGCCTTTGATGTTTCCGGCAAAATTATCGATATACATCATCATGCCGAGCATATCGCGTTTCCTGTACCACTCTCCTGCCGCTTCCCGCTCCGCATCCAGTTTTTTCAGCTTCGCGTTTCTCTGGTCATAATACCGCTTCATCTGACCGCAGAGTTCGGCAAACATATCGTCATTGCCGTAAAGCTCCATATACAGCCTTCTCAGCTCGTCATGGTGTCTCTGCAGACGCTCCATAAAGATGCGGTCCGACTCTGCCTTCTCAGCTTCCGCTTTTTTCTTAGCTTTCGCTTCTGCCTCTTTCTTCGCCTTCGCTTCTGCCTCTTTCTTCGCTTTCGCTTCCGCCTCTTTCTTCGCCTTTTCCTCGGTTTCCGCCTTCGCTTTTGCTTCCGCCTCTTTCTTCGCCTCGGCTTCCGCCTTTGCTTCGACTCCTGCCTTTGCTGCTTCCGGCTTCTTCGCCGGCGTCTTTGCTGTTGTTTTTTCAGCAGCCGTCTTCTTTGCCGGCGTTTTTTCACTTACTGACGCTTTCCTCCTAGCCATTCCACGTTCCCCTTCCTTCTATAAATTTTCTATCTATAAGCATCCTTGTCTTTTCAGGACCCTCTCACAAGTTTTTAATCCAATTCCTGAATCAATCTGAGCATTATATCCCAGTCTCTGGATAACTTCTCCGGTCTTAAACTTTTACTTACCTGTAAGACAACACAAGTTCCCGGTCTGTATATCACGTGAGCAAAACATTCCGCGTGAGCGTTCCGCACACAGTTCGTTTTGTCTGTTAAGCATTCATCTGAGAGTTCCTTTGAACGAACCGATGAATGCTGTTGCAGACACTCGAACAGGTAAGGTAAAGCGGAGCGGTTTTGCGATGTGATATACAGACCGGGAACGTCCCTTTGTCTGTTACCGGCAGTTCTCCTCCAGCACAAAATGCCACTGGTACGGCTGATACTCTCCATGCAGCACCGGTTTCGGCACGCCGGCTTCAGAAAGAGCCGTGCTGTTGTACAGTCTTCCGGTTTCTCTATCCCGGTACATGGCGTTTTCTTTCAGCCCTTTGACCTTGATATAATCTACAGTCATATTGGCATGTTTCCTTATGCCGACCACCTGTACCAGAGCCTCCTTCTGGTCTTCGGAAACAAATTCCCAGGCTCCCTGGTTCTCTGTCCTCGGATCTGTCAACCGGTAGTAAAGTCCTCTCTGGACCAGAGCAGCATACTTCTTGTACTCGGCGATCTGGCGGCGGATCTCATCCTTCTCTTCCTCTGTGATCTCATTGAGGTTCAGCTCGTAACCAAACGTCCCCGCCATTGCGACCATCCCTCTCGTCTTCATGGGGGTGATCCTTCCCGTCTGATGGTTTGGCGATGCCGAGACATGAGCCCCCATCGAAGACGTCGGGTAGATAAAAGATGTTCCGTACTGGATCCTCAGCCTGTCGATCGGATCGGTGTTGTCACTGCACCAGATCTGCGGAGTATAGTAGAGCATGCCGGCGTCGAAACGTCCGCCGCCGCCGCTGCATCCCTCGATCAGGATGTTCGGATAGCGGTTGACCAGCCGCTCAAGGAAATCATACAGCCCCAAAACATAATCGTGAAGGACCCTTCCCTGGCTGTCCGCCGTCGCAGAATAGATATCTGCAAGGCTCCGGTTCATATCCCATTTGATATATTCTATATTTCCCTGGTCCAGGACGCCGCAGATCTGGTCATAAATATAGTCTACGACTTCCTTTCTTGAAAAATCAAGTACAAGCTGATGTCTGGAACGGTTCGGGCGGCGTCCCGGGATCACGAACGCCCAGTCCGGATGCTCTCTGTAAAGGTCGCTGTCCTCGTTCACCATCTCCGGCTCGATCCAGATGCCGAATTTCAGACCCATGCCGTTGATCTTTGAGATCAGTTCCCCGAGCGTACAGCCCAGCTTCTTCTCATTGACTTTCCAGTCGCCGAGCCCGCGCAGCTCGCTGTCCCGGTTGCCGAACCATCCGTCGTCCATGACGAACATCTCGATCCCAAGGTTCGCTGCTTCCTGCGCCAGCTTCAGGAGAGATTCTCCCGTAAAGTCGAAGTAGGACGCCTCCCAACTGTTGAGCAGGATCGGACGCACCGCTTCTTTATATTTGCCCCGGCACAGATGTGTGCGCATGCAGCGGTGGAGGTTCTGGGAGAGCTTTGCCAGCCCTTCCGAAGAATAACTCATGATGACTTCCGGTGACTGGAGCGCTTCGCCAGGGTGCAGTGGATAGGCGAACTGCTCCTCACTGAATCCCATGAGCAGCCTTGTCTGGTAATACTGGTCCATTCCCGCCTCGCTCTGGAATCCTCCGCTGTATACGAATGACATTGCCCAGCATCCTCCGGCGTCCTCGGTGGTCTCATGTTCCGCGAGGATGACAGCCGGGTTATACTGATGGCTGGACGTCCCTCTCAGGCTACCGATCTTCTGCACTCCGTGCCCGACCGGCATCCTCTGGAGATTTCTCTCCATAGCATGACGCCCGTAGAAAGTAAGGAAGTCATAATTTCCGCCCATCATATCAAGGCAGGCCGGAGCAAGTTTTTTGACCGAGATGCGCCCTTCGCTCCCGTTGATGATCTCCACGCTCCGCGTGATCACATCGTATTCAGGCAGAACGCCGTAGAGCAGCACCGCGCGCACACCGGATACCCGGTCAATGAGCACGACTTCCAGTGTCTGCGCCTCATCGTCGCCGGCATAGACTGCCGGCAGACCTTTCAGCGCGTATTTTCCTTCCTTTATACAGTGGCTTTCGTAACGGAAGTCGCTGCAGTAAGTGTAATCCGGATTTTTGATGATACACGCCGGAGTCCTGTAATCCCCGGTTCCCAGGGACGGAAACTCCTGTGGCAGTGAATCCATAGAATAAGTTTTATCATTTCCCGCATCATACGGGTTTCCTGAAAACCCTCTGTCGTAATAGGTCAGCAGATAATCCATACACCCTTCTGCACGTTTCCCGTAGTACAGGTGCAGCAGAAACCCAAACTTGTCGATCTGCATCTGGTACGTTGTATTTTTCGTATGAAGAGTGATCGTTCTCTGCGCGTCGTCATATATAATGCTCATATTTCTTCCTCCTGCTGAAACATTCCCGACAGGGTATCCCTGATCTTATTTTACTGCGCCGTTCACAACACCGTTGATGATCTGTTTCTGGCAGATCACATAGAAGATGATGATCGGGATCAATGCGAGCAGGTAAGACGCAAACGCCAGATTGTAGTTCGTACCGAACTGAGTCTGGAAAGTCAACTGTGCCAGCGGCAGTGTGTTCTGACCTTTTCCTGACATGATGATCAGAGGCGTCATAACGTCGTTCCAGACCGCAAGGGCAGTGATGACCGCGACCGTTGCATGCATGGGCTTCATGATCGGGAAGATGATCTTCCAGAAGGTCCGCCATGTGCTCGCGCCGTCCACTCTCGCCGCTTCCTCAAGCGCGATCGGGATATTTACAAGGTACCCTGTATATAAAAGTAAGTTCATCGGCATATAGAATACCACATAAAGAAGGATAACGCCAGCCCAATTATCAAGATGCATCTCTGCCGTCTGTTTTGCCAGCGGCATCATCAGGATCGCAAACGGAACGAACATACCGCTTACGATAAAGAGATATACGATATTGTAAAATTTGCTGTGAGCTTTGTTTCTCCCAACCGCATACCCCATCAGCGAATGAAGGAGGATACACAGCACTACCGTCGTGACCGTCACAAGAAGGCTGTTTCCGAGGGAATGCCAAAAATCGGTCAGTTCCATCGCCTGCGCGAAGTTGCTGAGAGACCAGTGTGCCGGAAGGGACAGGATGCCGGAAATACTGTTGGTCATCTCCGTCGGCTGCTTGAACGCGATGACGATCGTCATATACAGCGGGAACGCCACTGTGATAAGTCCGATAAACAGAAGGATCGTAATGGGCCAGTTTACTCTTGCTTTCATTTTCTCATACATTATAACTGTTCCTCCTTCTTACTTGATATGGACATCTGAGCCACAGAGATCGCCACGATCACGATAAAGAATACGACCGCGTTGGCGCTCTGGTAACCGAAGCTTCCGCCTGACAGACCGTTGTTGTAGATCAGGTAGGAGATAGACTCCGTGCTCTGCTCCGGACCGCCCTTTGTCATTGCCATGATCTGGTCGAATACCATCAGGAAGTTCTTCACACAGAGGACCATGTTGATGGTAAAGAACGGGATGATCAGCGGGAAGGTCAGATATCTGAACTTCTTCCATCCTGTTGCCCCGTCCAGGTCGCCGGCTTCGTAGACATCCTCCGGCACAGTCTGGAGTCCGGAGATGTAGATGATCGTGTTCATGGCGATGGACTGCCATGCGCAGACGATCACGATCGCGATCCACGCGGTGCTGCTGTTGGAGAGCATGCTCCCTTCAAGAGCCTTGATCCCCAGCGCTTCTCCAATTCCCGGAAGGATATATGTAAAGAAGTACTGGAAGATATATCCTACGACCAGCGCTCCGAGTACGTTCGGCACAAAGTAAGCCGCGCGCAGGAAGGTCTTCCCTTTGATCCTGCTGTTCAATCCCAGCGCAAGGAGAAGGCTGATCACATTCGTCACGATCGTCGCCACGATAGCGAGTTTGATGGTGAACAGATAGGATCCTCCGATCCTGGGGTCTGTAAACAGATCCATGTAATTGCGGAGCCCTACGAAATCATAGGTACCAAATCCTTTAAAGTTTGTAAAACTGTAGATCACACCGCGGATCAACGGTATGGTGTTAAAGCAGACGAACAGCGCCAGGATCGGTATGGTGATCAGCATATATGTCCGCTTGCTGTCATTTACTTTTTTCATATTTTCCCGCTCCTTTCCTACTCGGCAGTCCCGTTTTCTTCATTGTACTCCTGAACCGCGCGGATGATTTCCCTGTTGTACCTTGTCCAGTCTTTATCAAACTTTGCAAGGAATGCATCCACATCCTTGTTGATCAGAAGTGTCTGGATCTGCGCGTCCACCGCCATCTCAGACGGATAGTAGTGATCCTGATAGTCTGTCATGTTGCCGGACTCGATGTACGACTTCATGCCGTCCAGCATCGGCGCCAGTTCGAAATCGCCTTCCTTGCACGGAACCGCGTTCTGGTCGTCGATATAAGCCTGGAGGTTCGCGTCCTCAAGCAGGAAATCGAGCACTTCGTATGCAGCTTCTTTGTTCTCGCACGCCGCGGTCACCGCGAACATCAGGTCAACGCCTGAATTCAGCGTATTCTTTGACGCATCGTCATTTCCCGGCGTCACAAAGGAGTCGATGTTCATCTCCGGGTTCACCTGGAGGATCTGCGGAACCGCATAGCTTCCGATCGGGTACATCGCCGACTCCCCGCGGGCAAATGCCGTACAGGCGTCATTGTATCCGTATGCCACCGGGTCTTCCGGTCCGTAGCTTACCAGCTGCAGGCACTTCTCCGCCGTCTCCCTGTATTCGTCAGTAAATGTGGTCTCCCCTGCATTTACCTGCTTACAGGTATCCGCCGGTGCAAGGTCTACCGCCAGGGAATTCCATGGCGCCAGGCAGGTCCACGTATCACGGAATCCAAAGTAGAACGGAAGGATCCCTTCTGATTTGATCTCTTCACAGAGGTCCATCAATTCTCCCCAGGACTCTGGGATCTCCCATCCGTGTTCCTCAAACATGTCTTTGTTATAGAGGATTCCCGCCGCGTTTGCCACATAGGGCACGCCGTACGTCCCGTCCTTCGGCGTGATCTCCAGCGCTTCAAGGATGTCGACATAGGACTGCTTGATGTCCGCCATCCCCGGATAATCCGATACGTCAGCCAGGATATCCGCGTCAACATAATATGAGTAGTTGATATCCCCCCCTATGCCGATGATGTCCGGATAATCTTCCCTGACGAAGCGGGTCCTCATGATCGTACTCGCATCGTTCGGGGAACTGATGGTCAGATGGATGTCGTCGTGGGAAGCGTTGAACTCCTCCTCCACCTGATCAAAGTACGCTGCGGCTTCAGGCTTGTACTGGAGGATCTCAATCTCTGTCTTTCCAGAATTTTCATCCGAACCGCACCCCAGAAGAATGGCGGCTGCCAGCATTGCCACTGCAAGGACAGCACTTATCGCATTTTTCCTTTTCATAATAATTTCAGCTCCTTCCTTTTCGCTTCTTTTGGTTTCTTCTTGGATTATAACATTCCAAAATGCGCTCATAAATACCGCTATAATCTATGTTTTATACCTTTATGCTGTTTTTATTTATATATTGCAAAGTATAGTCGCATTTTGGTATATTATATCTGTCAAGAGCAAAAAATTCTGGAATCTGAAGGAGATTTTTTATATATGAGCGACCTTATTTTTTCTGTATTTCCAAATGAGAATTTTGTAGACCTGGGACTGTACCAGTCCGGGAAAGAACAGTGTTCCCCCGCCCATTCTTTCGGTCCTGCTGCCAGGACCCATTTTCTGTTCCACTATGTGCTGTCCGGGACGGGCAGGCTCTTTGCAGATGATTCAAAAGGCGTCACGCGGGAGTATCAGATAAAGAGCGGGCAGGGATTCATGCTCTTCCCCCGCCAGATCTGCACTTATATCGCAGACCAGAAGCTGCCGTGGGAGTATGTATGGTTGGAGTTTGACGGGCTGCGCGCGAAAGAGATCATCGAGATCGCCGGTCTGACGGCGGATAATCCCGTATACCGCGCCCACGCCAAAGATCTCGGCGACCAGATGAAACGGGAGATGCTCTACATCGCAGAACATGGGAATGCGTCCCCCTTCCACCTGATCGGGCATCTGTACCTGTTCATAGACTACCTGTCCCGCTCCTCCGCCACCCTGCGGCTTTCCCAGGAGGGACGGGTCAGAGACTTTTATATCAAGGAAGCGCTCACCTATATCGAGCAGAATTTTCAGAATGATATATCCGTAGAAGGGATCGCGGAGTTCTGCGGTCTGAACCGCAGTTATTTCGGACGGATCTTCAAGGAGACCGTCGGAAAATCTCCCCAGGAGTTTCTTATGAACTACCGGATGGTAAAAGCAGCCGAGCTTTTGAAACTGACCGGGTTCTCCATCGGGGATATCGCCAACGCGGTAGGGTATCCGAACCAGCTCCACTTCTCACGGGCATTCAAGAACGTGTACGGGATGTCCCCACGGGAGTGGAGGAATAAGAACCGGATAAGGGAATGATATTAATTATTGTTTCAAGACTTGCTTTTCTGAAAACAATCCGGGCGGGAGTCTGTATCGCACTCTCGCCCGGTTATCTTTATTTCTTTTCTGATATGATCCAGATACCATTTTTATCAGATCCGGCGCGTTGTATCATATCTTTTTCCTTTAATTTTTTTATTGTACGCCGCACAGTTGACTCCGAAACCTCGAGCCATGCCGCCATCCTTTTTGCAGTTAATTCCGGATCACTTCTTATCAGTTCCAAAACTATTTCTTCATTTTTGCTAAGTTCCTGATTTGCACTGTCATTTACACTGTCATTTACACTGTCATTTACACTGTCATCCGCCATTTTCATCTTAAAATCCGGCTGTATAAAGATTGTCGTCGCAAAATAAGTCCGCTCCTCATCCGTCTCAAACAAAGGCTCCGGAGATCCGTTATTCCGCAGCGCATTCCGTATTTTACGGAAACCTGTGTTTCTTCCTTCTGTAAGATGCATCTCTTTCAGAAATTCTCCTATCCGCCGGTTTCGATATCTGCGGCTGTAGACCCGATACTCCCTCAGCCCCTCCTGAGAAATCGACCTGTCTGCCCCCGGATGGCTGATTATAATGATCCTGTCAGGCTCTACCCGTACTTCCACGGGCTCCCTTTCGTCATATCCTTTGTGATAGACCGCATTCGATAAAGCTTCTTCTATAGCTGCATACGGATAATTAAAAAAGCGTTTTGCTTCTGCCACGCCGTCAACTTTGATAACCTGTTCCTGCAGAACGCTATTCTGAATATACAGCAGCGCTTCTCTCAACTGCTGATGGAGCGGACCTTTAAATGTTTTTTCTCTGATGCTGTCTCCCGTATCATCGGGAAATTCTACGATATCAATCTGCGCATATGGGAAAAATTTATCTGGTTCCAAGCTAAAAAACATTAATCCGACATTTTTCGGCTTGACATATTCCGGCAGTTCACTGACAATATTCATGCTTCTGCACAGATCGATAAACTCCATGCTCTCCGATTCCCGATACAGAGAACTCCCTATTTCTTTCAAATAGCTCTGGATCAACGATATGTTAAGGTCTGCAAGTTCCGCCTCATGATTGACCCGATCATCAAAAGGAATATTATTTGCCAGATTGTATAAATCCCTCTTTTCCATCTCGGACGGGATGATCGTACTGGACATCCTCCGAATGTAGTATGCGCGCCCTTTGTTTTCCTTTGACATGCTCTTTGGCGCGGAATAAGGTCTGGCATTTCCGCCCGGAGCCCATATTACAATAAATTTCTTTTCTTTGTAATCTGCCACTTCAACAATGGGAAGATATTCCGGCTGTATCAGACGGCATTTATTCAACATATCTTTCAGATATCCATCAATTCTCTCCGAAGGTACCCCCTTTAGAGGGAATTCTGGCTTGCCGTCTTTTTCTCTGACACCGATCACGATGTATCCACCGCCCCAGTTATCTATGTCATTTGCAAAAGCGCAGATTGTTTTTAATGATGCCTCGGCATCCCAGGTCTCTTTAAATTCAATCCTTGCCCATTCCACCACATTTCCAGAGAGCAGTGTCTTTATATTCGTGGGAACTGCCATTTGTCTCACATCCTCACATCGAAGATACATATCATTGCTTTTATTATGCCCAAATTTTCTTACTCTATCTTTATCCCTCGATCAGTTTCATGACCTCTTCCCGCTCCGGCATCGCCCGGATCGCGCCTTTTTTCATTGTGATGAGAGCTGCCGCCGCATTCGCGAACGTAAGCATCTCTCCTAACTGATCTTCCGTCAGGTTGTCGAAATCATGCTCCAATATGTAATTTAACGAGCTTCCGCAGAAGGTATCCCCTGCTCCAGTAGTCTCGATCGCTTTCACGGCAAATCCCGGTCTCTCTACGCGCATTCCCTTATAATACGCACGGCTTCCGTCCTTCCCCATAGTGAGGAGGATAAGAGGAATATTGTATTTCTCCTGAAGATAAGCGATCCCCTCGTCATAGTCTTCTTTTCCGGATACGAACTGGATCTCATTGTCAGAGATCTTCAGGATATCGCAGTATCCGAAACCGTATTCCATCTGCTCTTTGGCAAGATCCAGAGAACTCCAAAGCGGAGGTCTTAAGTTCGGGTCAAAAGAGATCAGGCAGCCGTTTTCCTTTGCAGCCTTCAGCGCCTTCTTCGTCGCCGCCCTCACTCCGTCGTGAGTCATAGAGAGCGTTCCGAAATGGAAAAGACGTGTCTGCGCAATAAATTCCGGATCCACCTCGTCTTCTCTCAGCATCATATCCGCGCCCGGATTGCGGTAAAATGAAAATTCTCTGTCTCCATCCGGGAAAGTGTGAACAAACGCAAGCGTCGTATTCACATCCTTGTCCATCATCAGGTGGGACGCGTCAATCCCTGCTTCGGTGATCGTATCACGCAGCAGTGTGCCGAACTGATCCTCTCCTACCTTGCCGAGGAAAGCCGTCTTCTTTCCCATTTTATTTAAAAGTGCCAGGACATTGCAGGGCGCTCCCCCCGGGCACGCCTCAAACAGATTGTTTCCCTGCTCGCTCTTCCCGTTCATCGGGAAGTCGATCAGCAGCTCGCCAAGAGCGATCACATCATATTTCTTTTCCATTTTTGAGTACCTCCTACTGTTGGGTTCATTCAAACTTTAATTGAAGTATACCAGTTCCTCTATCGGTTCTGCAAGTTCTATATGCTCCGCTTCCAGCACCGGACCTTCGCCCTGGTATACAGAAAGGTTCGCAAACCTCACCTTTGCCCGCACCTTTACCCACTGTCCGGCTTTCAGCTTCGGCGCATACGCGCTCCGGCAGACATATCCGAGGAACGAGGTGTCGTCCGCGCAGCAGGTCATCGCCATACGCCCGGGAAGGAACACCTTGGACGGGAAGGATTTCGGCTTGAGCACCTTCGCCGTAAATTCCACAACTTTTCCTTTATATCGGTCAGGATTCTCCATCATATCCACATACCAGATTCCGTAGTCCTCTCTGCGGATCTCGATGACCGGCGCTTTCAGGTCATAAGGAACCTCGTCTTCAAAAATATTGTCAACTTCACCGTTCTCATCCTCGAAGATCACCTCCGCCTGAGGACTCACAACCTTCACGCTCCGGCGGTATCCCGCAAGGGGCTTCTTGTCCTCGCAACGGTTGAAGAGCACCAGCTCCGCACCCCTGACCATCTCCACAAAGAGCGGTTTCAGGTTCGTCAGATACATCTGGAACGTACTGGCGTCCACGGTGGTGATCTTCTGCTCGATCGCCCAGCCGTAAGGCAGCTTCATCTTCTCAAAATCGCTGACCTTCCACATGCCGTTATACTCGATGACTACACGTTCCGGCTCGTGTTTTTTGTTCATTTCTTCCAGCCACTCTTCCGTCAGGTCTTCCTGATCCTCCACTTTCTCGATGACAACGCCGTATTTCAGCAGTTCCATAGGATTGTACTCTTCCTCGCCCTCCTCGCAGAGGATCAGCAGCGTCTTCCCGTCGATCTGGAAATAGTCCTGCTTCAGGGTAAAATCAAGGAACTGGGTTTTCCCGCTGTCAAGGAATCCGGTCATCAGATATACCATTACATCCGATTCATTCATTTTCTATCTCTCCTGTCATAGCGGAAAACAGGACATATCCCCTGTTTTCCATCCGTGTTTCCTGCTTACGCTACGCCGAACAGTTCAGCCAGCTTCTCCTCGTTGAGTTCCGCGCCGATCACGCAGATCCTCCCCGTGTACTCCGGTGCGCCGTTTCTCACTTCATGCTCCTCCGGAACCATGTCAAAGTAGATCCACTCTCCGTCGGCTCCCGCCACCATTCCCTTGGCGCGGAGCACATTTCCGTAAGAGCTGTCGCTCTCAAGCTGCTTTAATATCTCCGAGATCTGCTCCTTTGTATAAGTATGGATCGTCTCACGTCCCCAGCTTGTGAACACCTCATCCGCATGATGATGTCCCGCATGGTCATGGTGATGATGGTCATGACCGCAGCATCCGTCATGGTCATGATCATGATGGTGATCATGTCCTTCGTGACCATGATCCTCATGGTCATGATCGTGATGGTGATCATGTTCCTCGTGGTCATGATGATGGTCATGCCCTTCATGATCGTGGTCATGATCGCAGCACTCACCGTGCTCATGGTGTCCTCCGCACTCGGGGCAGATCACCTCCGCCAGGAGCTCCTCCTCAAGGGATTTGCTCGATTCCATTGTCTCCAGGATCTTCTTGCCCGGAAGCTGTGCGATGGGAGTCGTGACGAACGGAGCCTTCTCATTAAGTTCGCGGAGAAGAGCCACAGCCTCCTCCACCTTCTCCGGTTTCGCCTTGTCTGTACGGCTTAAGATCACCGCGCCGGCATACTCGATCTGATTGCTGAAAAATTCTCCGAAGTTCTTGCGGTAGATCCTGCATTTCGTCACATCCACGACTGTCGTGAAGCTGTTAAGCTCCGCGTCGATCTCCGCCTGCACGTCCTGCACCGCCTTGATGACATCAGACAGCTTGCCCACACCCGAAGGCTCGATCAGGATCCGGTCCGGATGATAGGTGTCGACTACCTCTCGCAGCGATTTCCCGAAATCTCCTACAAGAGAGCAGCAGATACAGCCTGAGTTCATCTCACGGATCTCGATGCCAGACTCTTTTAAGAATCCACCGTCGATCCCGATCTCTCCGAATTCATTCTCGATCAGTACGACCTGCTCCCCTGTGAATGCCTCTGAGAGCAGTTTTTTGATCAGTGTTGTCTTTCCGGCTCCGAGGAAGCCGGAGATAATGTCGATCTTAGTCATTTTAAATCCTTCTTTCTATCTATTAATCTTTAATCCTTCAGATCCAGTTCCACCGGGCAGTGGTCCGATCCCATCACATCCGTCAGGATCTTCGCGTCTTCCAGCCGGTCTTTCAGGCACTCGGACACACAGAAATAGTCAATGCGCCATCCTGCGTTCTTTGCTCTGGCGCTGAACCGGTAGGACCACCAGGAATAGATCCCGGTCTGGTCCGGATAAAAATAGCGAAACGTGTCGATAAATCCGGCATCCAGGAGTTCCGTGAACTTCTGACGTTCCTCGTTCGTAAATCCGGCATTCTTCCGGTTGGTCTTCGGATTCTTCAGGTCGATCTCTTCGTGCGCCACGTTCATGTCGCCCGTAACGATGACCGGTTTCGTCTCCTCCAGTTTTTTCAGATAAGCCCGGAAGTCGTCCTCCCATTTCATCCGGTAGTCAAGTCTCGCCAGCTCGTTCTGGGAATTCGGCGTATACACCGTGACGAAATAGAAATCGTCAAATTCACATGTGATAACGCGCCCTTCCTGGTCGTGTTCCTCGATCCCGATCCCATATGTGACGGAGAGGGGTTCCTTCTTTGTGAAGACCGCTGTTCCCGAGTATCCTTTGCGCACCGCATAATTCCAGTACTGATGATACCCTTCCAGTTCCAGCGTGAGCTGCCCTTCCTGCATCTTCGTCTCCTGGATGCAGAAGATGTCGGCGTCCGCCTCTTTAAAGAAATCAAGGAATCCTTTCTGCACACACGCCCGGATCCCGTTCACATTCCATGATATCAGTTTCATTACCTGTACCTCACCTCTTTTAAAAACAGGCCCTGTGCCGGAGCAAGAAAGCCTGCCTGTTGTCTTTCCCGTGATCTCAGGGCGTCCACGACGCTTTCCGGGCTGCGCTGCCCTGATCCCACTTCAAGCAGGGTACCCGAAAGTATCCTCACCATATGATACATAAACCCGCTGCCTTCATAGCGGATCGTCACCCTGCCGCCTTGTCCGCTGACTATTATAGCATAAATCATTCTTTTTGTGGACTTTTCGTCTTTTTTATCCGTATACGTCGCAAAGTCATGATTTCCCGTCAGATATCCCGCGGCCTTTTGCATTGCGCTCAGGTCCAGTTCATGTGGAAAATGAAAGCAGTACCGCCTTGTGAACACATCAGGCTTCTGACCTGTATCCACATGATATTCGTAAACTTTCCCCACCGCACTCTTCCTGGCATGGAAGCCGTTTTTCACAAGCTCCTCCTTCACGATTCGGATATCCTCCGGAATCGCTCCGTTTACCCGGCCTGTAAAGAATCCCTCCTCGGCGATCCCCCGCAGGACTACGCTCGCTGTCTGCCCCGCCGCATGGACGCCGGCGTCGGTCCTTCCCGAGCCGTTTACCTCCGCCGGATAACCGGTCTGTCCCGAGATACATTTCTCCAGGATCCCCTGGATCGTCCGGTCTGTGTTCGCCTGCCTCTGCCAGCCCTGGTATGCCGTTCCGTCATAGGCGATCGTCAATTTATATGTCCTCATCTTTTTTCACCTTATTTTCCCGGAAAAATCAATCCGGCCATACTCATCACTGGAAGTATGACCGGATCCACCGTTTTTAACACATTTCCGTCGTTCCTGTCACTGCAGGAACTTTTTCAGTTCATCCATAAACGTCTCCGCATCCTTGAACTCTCTGTACACGGACGCGAACCTGACATATGCCACCGGATCAAGATCTCTGAGCTTGTCCATGACGATCTCCCCGATCACGCTGCTGGGGATCTCTTTCTCTTCCCGGTTGAAGATCTCCCTCTCGATAGAATCAATGGTCTTCTGGATCTTCTCCGCCGGTACAGGTCTTTTATAACACGCGCTCAATACCCCGTGCTCGATCTTGGAACGTTCATACTGCTCCCGGTTATTGTCCTTCTTTATCACGATCAGCGGAATCGTCTCTACCTTTTCATAGGTAGTAAAACGTCTGCCGCATTCGTCACAGGAGCGCCGCCTGCGGATCGAACTTTTATCCTCCGCCGGGCGGGAATCGATCACTCTTGTATCAGGATTTCCACAATATGGGCATTTCATAATATCTTCCGCCTTTCCGTGAAGCGATTTTCAGGATCCGCTTCACTGTTTCTATGTTCAAACTGCCTTCATTATACACAACATCTATAACTTTTGCAAAAACTTTTCTTCCTGTATCTCAACAAGTATGATATCCGGTCCGATCCTGCGGATGCACGAGAACGGGATCACAAATTCACAGTCCGCTCCAAAAAAGCCGCAGATCTTCCCGGGCCCCGGGATGATGACCGCCTCCACCTCGCCACAGCGGATGTCGATCTCCACATCGACAATACATCCCAGCCGCTTCCCCGTACAGATATTGATCACCTCTTTTTGCCGGAGTTCACACATCCGCATAACCGATCTCCTCCCGTTTTCTTCCCTGGTATACCGTTTCGTGCTAGTGTCAGTATATGCAGATTTCTGCTTGTGGTTACAACTCTCACCTGACTGTAACGGTCCATGTAAATTTTTCATTCGGGACGGGTTTACGTTCATTGACTTTAGGGCAGTCTCTATTTATACTGGTGTAAAGCAGTTATAAAGATATGTTTTCTTTCAGCATTTTCATGCTGAACTCAACCGGGAGGTCGACAGATGGCAGAAAGTCAGAATATTGAATATAAGGAATCCTGGCGTGACGAATATCTGAAATGGATCTGCGGATTTGCCAATGCTCAGGGCGGAACAATTTATATAGGAATCAATGATGAAGGAAATGTTGTCGGTATTAAAAATGCAAAAAAACTTTTGGAAGATATCCCGAACAAAATTCAGTCCGGTCTCGGTATAGTCGCAGATGTTAATAAACTTACGAAAGACGGTCTTGATTACATCCAGATCCATGTCAGACCAAGCAGTTTCCCGGTCAGCTATCATGGAGAATATCATTACCGGAGCGGCAGTACAAAACAACAGCTTACAGGGATTGCCTTGTCAGAATTTATCATGCGAAAAACCGGTGTCCGCTGGGAGGATGTAACGGTAGACGATATTTCCATCGATGATCTGGACAACGAAAGTTTTAAGATTTTCCGAAGAGAAGCACTGAAAAGTCAGCGCATGAAGCCGGAAGAACTTGATATCTCAAATGAAGAACTCCTCAGCAAGCTTCATCTCATATCTGATGGAAAACTGAAGCGTTCCGCTGTACTGCTTTTTTACAGTGATCCAGGAAGAATACAGAACGGAAGTTATGTGAAAATCGGAAAATTCAGTGAAGGAGCTGACCTGCAGTATCAGGATACTCTTGAAGGGTCTCTGATCACGACTGCTGACCGGATCATTGATCTGATCTTTTTCAAATATTTAAAAGCAAAGATCAGTTATGAACATGACAGACGCGTTGAAACATATCCTTTTGCGAGAGATGCGATACGCGAAGCCGTCTATAATGCCATCGCTCATAATTGCTACATGTTCGGAACGCCAATCCAGATCCGTATTGAGGATGAGGCAATCATCATAAGTAACCGCTGTATCCTTCCGGAGGGATGGACTGTGGAAACTTTGATGGAACCCCATGATTCTATTCCATATAATCCGGATATAGCGAATGTCTTTTACCGCGCCGGTTATATCGAGACATGGGGACGCGGTATTCAGAAAATCTGTGATGCCTGTAAAGAACTCGGAGCCGACATTCCCCGATATGAATTACGCGGGAACGGAATCCGCGTGCATTTTCCGGCCCTGCAGAGTGCATTGATAGCAAATTCCAAAGCACCAAAGCACCAAAGCACCACAACAGACGGACCTTTGGAAAACTCGCTGATTTCTCATATTTTTGAGTTGATACAAATAGATCCAACAATTTCTCAGGAATCACTAGCAAAAGAACTCGGGATAACAAGGCGGATCGTCCAAAAAAATACGAATATTCTTAAAAATGCCGGACTCATTAAACGTACAGGCGGTAAAAGATACGGACACTGGGAAATCATAACCCCGCTTCCCTCCACAGATCCAGACAGATAGAAAAACTTTAAAAGGAGAATATAGACCCATGAAAGAAACAATATTACTTTTTAATCCCCCTGCAAAGGATGAACTTATGAAAGTTGAGATGGCGCTTTTCCCGCTGCATGTCCGCCTCAGGCGCATACAGCCGGAGGACTATAATCAGCCGCTGGGCGCGCTGGCAGGCGTAAAAGATATCCCGCCTGCCGAAGGGAAATACGAAGGAGACGAACTTCCCGGCACGCTCTTCGTTTTCTGTTTCTTCAGCGATAACAAATTAAATCAGGCACTCGCCGCCCTGAGGAAATGCGGCGCGGGACCGTTTCCATATAAAGCGATCCTGACGCCAACCAACAGCAAATGGACCGCGCCGGACTGTTTCGAGGAAATCCGGCGTGAACACGAAGCCATGCACCCGTAAAGTGCATGGTTTTCTTTTATTTTACATGAATAAGTATTGACTTTTTCCCCTCCTGGCTTTATTGTATTATTTAACTAATACAATCACATTTACAAGGAGATTACTCATGGAACCACTTATCAGGGTTGACGACCTCCACAAGATCTATAATCCCGGGGAAAATGAAGTCCGGGCCCTCGATGGAGTCAGCCTCACCATCAACCGCGGTGAGTTCGTCGCTATCGTAGGGCATTCCGGCTCCGGAAAATCCACGCTGATGAACATGCTCGGCTGTCTGGACACGCCGACTTCCGGGCATTACTATCTGGAAGGGATGGATGTTTCCACGCTTTCCGACAATCAGCTCTCGGATATACGCAATAAGAAGATCGGATTTATCTTTCAGGGCTTTAATCTGATCGCCAATCTGGATGCAGTGGGCAACGTGGAACTGCCCCTGATCTATCGGAAGGTCGGGAAACAGAAACGCCGCCGCATCGCCGTCCAGGCGCTGAAAAAGGTAGGGCTCGGCACCCGGCTGAAGCACCGCCCCAACGAACTGTCAGGCGGTCAGCAGCAGAGAGTTGCCGTGGCGAGGGCGATCGCCGCACAGCCGCCCATTATCCTGGCGGATGAGCCCACCGGAAATCTGGACAGCAGATCCACGGTAGAGATCATGGATATATTAAAAGAGCTGCATAAAAGCGGCCGTACTGTGATCATCATCACCCACGATGATGACATTGCCCGACAGGTAAACCGCGTGATCCGTATCATGGACGGGCGGGTTGAATCTGATGAAATACAAAATCCGAATGAAGAATAAAATATCAGGGGGAAAGAGAGGCGTTAAACATGTTTTCTAAAAAAGGAAAGAAAAAGCAGAATGAAGAACTGGATATCTTAAACAGTACAGATACAGAACTTATGGAAGAGATCGATCTTCTGGATGAATCGGAAGACGGGGAGAAGAAACCGAAGAAAAAACTTCCTGCATGGGTCATCTTCCCGATCCTCGGCGTGGTCGTTGCCGGCGCCTTCGGGATCTCCGCACTCACCGGTGGCGGAACGAACACCGATACCGGCACTGTCCTTGAGGTGACAGAAGTCACCCGCGGAACGGTCCAGGAAGTCTACAATTCCAGCGGAACGATCGAGAGCGAGAACACAAAGACTTATTACTCTCCCGTCACAGCGCCCATCAAGGAGTGCAATGCCGTAGTCGGGCAGACCGTTAAGGCAGGAGATCTTCTCGTATCATTTGACACCACAAACCTGGAGCGGGATAACGAACAGGCACAGCTCACCCTCCAGTCCAGCCTGAAGGCGTCCGAGGCGACCCGGGCGCAGAACGCAAAGGCAGTGGAAGCCGCCAACGCCGCTTCTGCACAGGCTGCCGACCAGGCAAACGCGCTGGCGGATGAGGTAAACGCGCTGGCGGAACAGGTAGACGCCGCATACGCACAGTACCAGGCGAATCTGGAAGCTGCCGGAGCGCAGGCCGCTTCTGTACAGGCACAGACTGAAGAGCTGCAGAATACGATCGCTCAGAACCAGGAAATCGTCAATGCGAACCAGTCCATCATCGACTCCACGGACTCCGGGTATGCCGGCAGACGCGCTGACCTGGATGCGGCGCTGAACGTACCAGAAGAAGAGCGAACAGAAGAACAGAATAAAACGATCAGCGATCTCCAGCCGGTCTTCGAAGCTTATGACGCAGCTGTCACTGCCCGCAACGAAGCTCAGGCAGCCATCGACGCGGCCAACAGCGAGCTGCAGACACTGAGTTCTTCCACAGGCAATGTGGACGACGCCGGCTACACTGAACTGAAAGCGCAGTACGACGCCAAATACGCGGAGTGGCAGGCAGCTTACCAGACGGCGAACACCCCCACAGCCGACGCCGGTATGACTGCTGCGGAGTCAGAAAGTCTGGAAATCAGCGACAATCTTGCCGAACTCACAGCTCTCACTCCCGAAGAACTCCTTGAAAAAGGACGGGAGGGAATGAAGGCCGACATGGACGGAGTCATCGCTTCCGTCGACTCTCTTCAGACCAACAGCGCAACCCAGGGAGTCGCACTCTTCTCCATCGCCAGCATGGAGAAGGTCAGAGTGAGGATCGAGATCTCTCCGGATGACTACGCGAAGATGAAAACAGGCACCGCGGTTACCATCACAGTCGGCGACGAAACTTACGAAGGAACCCTGACGTCGGTGGACAACATTGCCGTGAAAAACGAGAGCGGCACCCCTGTCATCGGAGCCCAGATACATATTAACAACCCGGATGAGAATCTCTGCATCGGTGCCACCGCCAAAGTGCGCATGACCGTTGCCGAATCAAAAGATGTGCTCGTCGTGCCGACGGCAACAGTCAATGCTTCTACTGACGGAGATTTCGTCTACGTTATCAGAAACGGCAGAGTGGCGGAACAGAAAGTGGAACTGGGGACCTCATCTGCAACTGAAGTGGAGATCGTAAGCGGTCTGGAGGAAGGCGATCAGGTGGTCAGCGACCTGAGTGTGGATATTGAAGCTGGTATGCTTGCCATCCCTCAGGAAGTATCCTCAGACCAGGCAGAAAACTAGAGCGGGGTTATAGAATATGGGACAGTTTCTCGAATATGTAAAAATGGCGCTGGATAATATCCGCGCCAACAAAGGACGGTCTTTTCTCACCATGCTGGGCATCATCATCGGTATCACCTCCGTGGTGACCATCGTCTCCATCGGAAACGGACTGAGAAACGATGTGGTAGACGCCACTAATATGCAGACAAACACAGTGACTGTACAGGTGAACAGCGAGGAAGTGACCCGCACGGATGTCATCACAGGAGAGGATATCTCTTTTCTCCGGGACACCCTGGGCAGCTCTGTGGAGAACATCACCACGAGTCAGACAATGAGCGGAAAATGCACGACCCGCAAGGGTACCTTTGACGCCTATGTCTCCATGACAACGCCGGACTACGAGAACGCGCAGTATGCCTCCCCTCTTGTGAAGGGAAGTTATTTCACAGAAAATGACATGGAGAGCGGCAGACCCGTCTGTGTCATCGACGAACTGACCGCCCGGTACCTCTTCGGAAATACCAATGTGGTGGGAATGAGTTTTGAACTTGCCATAGACACCGGGATCCAGGAGGTCACGATCCTCGGGATCCGGGAGACTTCCGATGACATGATGGAAGTGGAAGCGACTTATCAGGCGATGGGTATGCCGGAATCCATCTCCATAGAAGTGCCCTATACGCTGTCCGAAGCCTTCGGGCAGCCCATCGAGGGATTCTATTCCGTATCGCTGACCGCAGCGGACAGTGACAGCACCTCCCGGGTCGCCTCTGCGGCGGTGCAGCTCCTGAACTCACGGCACCAGGATCTCGGAGACGCGCCCTTCATGCAGCAGCGACCCATCGACCTGTCTGATATGATGGGAGCGATCATGGACGGAGTCACAGCCTTTGTCGCTCTGGTTGCCGCGATCTCCCTCGTCGTCGGCGGAATCGGCGTCATGAACATCATGCTCGTCTCCGTCACGGAGCGGACGCGTGAGATCGGGATCCGCAAGGCGTTGGGGGCCAAGACAGGTTCCATCATCGCACAGTTCCTGTGTGAATCCGCTATCATTTCCGGAATGGGCGGTGTCATCGGCATCCTGCTCGGCGGCGGGCTGACCGCACTGATCAGTGCCCTGGAAATAGGCGGGATCCACGCATCCCTTTCTCTTCCGGCAGTGATCATCGCAACCTTGTTTTCCTGCGGGGTGGGGATCGTCTTCGGGATCTATCCGGCGCGGAAGGCCGCACGGTTAAGTCCGATTGAAGCTTTACGGCGAATGTGATATACTGTGCTCAGTGAGCATGGCTTCACTATAATTCATTTATGAGGAGGATTATCCTATGAAGAAAAAAAGTAAACTGTTACACGTTGTATCAATCATCATCATTGTGTTTGGTGCACTCGCCGTCATCAGCTCAATCTTTTCTCTCCTGATGAAAGACCTGATGACGTCTTCCTACGAGCTGCTGGGAATGACGCCGCCGGCGACATGGTACTACATCTGGATGCTCATCCTTGCATGTTTTGAGCTTGCCGCAGGTATCATTGGTGTGGTATACAAGTCCAGAAAATCCGTGTTTATCAC
The DNA here is from genome assembly GCA_944377745.1 of uncultured Mediterraneibacter sp. Lineage (GTDB taxonomy): Bacteria > Bacillota > Clostridia > Lachnospirales > Lachnospiraceae > Mediterraneibacter. Next base: position 77,819 of record CALWFV010000011.1, read on the forward strand.
CGCGGTCATTTATCTCATCGCCATTGTGGCTGATCTGATCTATGCAACTGTGACAAGCGGTTTTTCCATCACATATGTCATCAGTCTTATTCTTCCTATCCTTTATCTGTGGGGTGTATATCAGTCTGAGTAACCCGGCAGCAAAAGAAAAGATAGTAATTGCCTGATGCATGTTTTATCTGCTGATGTTTCTGGCAGGCCTTCAGAATATCCGTCTTTCTCTTTTTCTTATTCGAGACAGAAGAGTGGATTTTCGGGCCTGCCTTTTATATGATTGCAAATCACTCCTGTGTATTTTATAATCCCGTCTTTGACAGTGGATGAAAGAAAAAATCTCTGTATCCCTTGTGTTTACTGGGATACAGAGATTTTTG
>CALWFV010000012.1 GCA_944377745.1 uncultured Mediterraneibacter sp.
TAGCTACACAGCTCACTGGCGATTACTGTGACCGGACTTACACCGGCTAGTGTGGTCCAGCTTTGCTGGACACACCGCAAAATAAAAGAGAGCAAAACAAAACAACATTTCTGTTGTCCCGTTGCTCTCCCATCTCAGCCACTACTCTTAAATTAGTTAAAGTTTATCACATTGCACAATATTTTACAAGAGATTTCAAAAAAAAGGATAGATTTAACCAATTAAACCAAACGAGAGTCTTCATATCCTGCTCCCTTGTCCGGTCATATCTTCCCATAGCTGCCCGGGCTGTTTTGCTTCGGAGAGAATCTGACTTCCATTCCTGCCGGATCAGATGTCCTGCTGTGAGAAGACTGTAGGGCATGAGGGATGCCAAAGATGATCCGAGGGAGATTTATTCCTACACCACTTATGGCCTGCTGGCACCGGAAACAGCAGATGACCAGGTCAACCGTATTCGGAAAGAGATCCGGCTGCTGGATTTTATACCGTAAATAGTGTCGACCGCACGGTAACTGTAATCTGAATTTCTACGGTGTCAGGGATGTCGAGAGTATCGTACCCCTGCGTTCTCTTACATAAGAATTTTTTTAATTATGTTACGCCCTATCCTAATAAAATCAAAAGTAACTATTATTGCTTTTCAGAAAACTATCTGATAATTTACTTGCCTGATCAAAGTATTCCTGCTCCATATCGAGCCACCGGATTGTCTTATCTCTTCTAAACCAGGTCATCTGTCTTTTTGCAAACCGCTTAATGGCCTGTGACAAATGATCATAAAACTCTTCAAATGAAGAATATTTTCCTTCCAGATAGCCCGCTATACAGCGGTATTCCAGTCCAAGACGATATAAGTACTTCGGCGAATTGCCTGCCGCCAGATAGGACTGTACTTCTTCGATCATCCCCTGATCCAGCCTCTGCTTCAGCCTTTCATCAATCCTTCGATGCAAAATACTTTTTTCCCATGTAACGCCAAGCTGCAATGTTTTATATCGGGGAGAATTCTGCGCTGTCAGTTTTTCTCCGTTCCTGGTCTTTTCCAACAGTCTGATCAGCCGTCTCTTATTGTTTCTGTCAGAGTTATTTTCACCTACAACTTCTTTTGCCTCCTCCGAAAGCATATCCTGAAGCTCTTCCAGTGATTTTTTCTCCAGCTCATTCCGATATGCAGCATCTGCCGTCTCCTCCTGAAAGTCATATCCATACACGACAGAAGACAGATAAAGCCCGGTCCCGCCGACAAGAAAAGGAATATGTCCTCTCTGTAAAATCTGATCGATCACTTCGTATGCTGCTTTCTGGTAATCTGCAACAGAATAGGGTTCCTCTATATCACAGACATCCAGAAGGTGGTGCGGGACCTGATCCCGTTCTTCTTTTGTTACCTTTCCGCTGCAAAGATCAAAGCCTCTGTAAACCTGCCTTGAATCTGCTGAAACGATTTCCCCGCCATATTTTTTCGCCAGATCAATCGCCAGGGAACTTTTCCCCGATGCATTTGTTCCTGCGATCACTATGATTTTAGATAAATTACTGTTCATTTTTTCTCCCGCTTATTTCAATATATTTTTTACGGCCCTGTGCTGTTTTTAACAAAATATAAGCATTGCCCACATAATCTCCCACATGATCCTTCAGCAGGATTTTTGCATGGTACGGATCAAAATCCACCTTCTGCCTGAGCATATAAAGGATATCCGTAAGGAACCGTTCCCGCTGATATGTATCGCCAACACACAATTTTTCAAAATTATCCAGCATTTCAATTTTGATCAGAAATTCTTTTGAGCCGATTCTTTCCCGTATATTTATATGTCCGCAGATGACCATTCCAAAATCTGAATCCGGATCGGGATCAGGCAGGCTGCAGATATATGTAGATTCATGCTCCGCTTTCTGGAATTCATCCAGACATATAAATTCTGAAATCATGTCATCCCTCCGCTCTGCCATAAAAATGGACACTGGAAATTCCATAAACTTTCTGCCTCATTTTTTTCAGTTGTTCTATCCTGTCCGGAACTTCCAGCTCTTTTCTTGTACGGATTGCAAATATCCCGTCTCTTTTTAAAAGTTTTGCATTTGAAAGGCGCTGTATGACAGAATAAAAAATTTGTCCTTCCGTAAAAGGCGGATCAAGGTAGATAATATCAAACACTGCCTCATTCTTTTCAAACCATCCTATCCTCCGGAACACATCATCCTGATAAATATCATAACCGGAACGGAAGCCACAGATTTCCAGATTTTTCTTGATCATTTCCACTGCTTTGCGGCTTTTATCCACAAATGCCACATGATCCGCGCCACGGCTGAGCGCTTCAATTCCAATACTCCCGCTTCCGGCAAAGAGATCCAGGAAATCAGATCCAGGGATCCTGTCCTGCCAGATATTAAAAAGAGCTTCCTTTATCTTTGCTGTGATTGGCCGGGTTTCCATTCCTTTTGGCGCATACAGCCGACGTCCTTTTGCGGTTCCGGCAATCACTCGCATCCGTCTGCCTCCTGGTTTTCGCTTGTTTTCCTGTCAAAATCTCTCCAAAATTCTAATACGGCTTTTTCGTATCCCTCTTTATCCAGGATATAGCTCATTCCATGCCCGGCTCCCGGAACGATCAACAGCCTCTTTTCCGCCGCACATGCCTTATAATTTTCATAAGTCATCTCCACCGGCACAAAACCATCATCTGTTCCATGAATGAACAATACCGGCACTTTACACACCTTCATGGCATCGATACAGGAATAATCTTTCGGTCCGATCTGTATTTTTGAGCGGCAGATATCTTCTGCGATTGCGCTGATCATAGAGTCATACCGAAGATTCAGCCCTTTTTCCACAACGTGTTTCCAGATCGCATGAGGGGAAGTGTATCCGCAGTCTGCAATGATCCCGCACACATTGGACGGCAGTTCAAATCCGGCTGTCATAAGGACAGTTGACGCCCCCATGGAAATCCCGCACAGATAAATGGGAAGCACTTCAATATCCTGCCGATTTACCCATTTGATCCATTCGAGGCAGTCATAACGTTCCGTCAGACCGAATCCCATATATTCCCCGCCGCTGTTGTTCTGTCCTCTCTGCTCCGCAAATAATACGTGGCATTTATTTTGATGGAAGAAATCAGCTATCAACCCAAAGTCTTTTGTCCATGAGGAACGCCAGCCGTGCATTGCAATGATCACCCGCTCTGCGCCGTCGCATTCCCACCAGTGTCCCACCAGGTTTATTCCATCGTGAGCAGTGATTTCTACTTTCTTACATCCCTTGTTCTCTAATTCTTCTGCGGCACGTTCTCTTTCCATTCTGAAATGCTGCATTTCAGGGGAGTCCGGCTCTTTGCCGTTATCGTGAACTATGGGTTCTTCTTCCCCGCGGTCTAATGCGATCGACACCAGTTTTTTGGTGATCTTATAAGAAATAATCCCTGCAGTAGCAACTGTTCCTGCTACGATCCCTGTTCCTGCCAGCAATCTTTTTAAATTCTTATTCATAACAATCCTCCTCGTTTTGTTTCTTTTTCTGAATCGCCTGTTTCGCTTTTCCATATAAATTCTTCAGGACAGCAAGCGTCTTTTCATCTTTTGGAAACAGCCATCGGAGCAAAGCAATGGAAATGGCAAAAGTCACAATCTTTTCCGGAGATACAGGCAGCCATAAAAAAGCCAGATAAGCGCCGGAAAGCGCTGTCATCCAACGGATCTTAAAATAAGTCCCCAGCCCAAACATCAGGTATGACCAGCCGTTTGTTATCAGCCATGCAATGACAATGCATAAAAGCAGCCGTGGATTTACGATAAATTGTATGATTTTCTTTACTTTTTCTTTCATCTATCGAGTCGCTTCCCTCATTTTCATTATTGACTGAAAAGGTACTTTTCCGTTCCGTTTTACTGTGATCCAAACTGTTTTTTTAGTTGTGATGAGCGAAGTAATGCCGGCGATTAACACGACACTTCCCAATACCGCTGTCCAACGGAATATTTTTTTTGCGAATGTTTTCATATTATACTGTCTCCTTTTCCCTCGAAATGGTGAGATCCGGATCGTTCTTCTCCAAATTTGCTTCCGACTCCTCCTCTGCCTCGCATTTTTCTATTTTTTTACCGCAGTAAGGGCAATAAACCGCACTGCGTTCCACAAATTTCCCGCAATATCGGCACGTATCCATATTTTTTATCTTCGCCATTCTTTTTTTGTACTCCTGGATAGAGGACTTCTTTATTCCCACTGCTGCGATCAAAAGCTTTAGTTTCTCATCTTTCGCGGATTCTTCTTTCATTTCCTCATAGACAATCTCTCCGATTTTTTGAAAAATACCGGAAATTTCCCGGTCTTCTTCTCTAATCTGGCTTTGGATCTTCTGCAATGCCATTTCCTCGCTTATCTTCTGCGCCAGATCGTCTGTTTTTTCTGACACATACCTGCATATATTATCCAAATGTTCAAATAAATCTGCCATCTTTTATGCCTCCTTCAAATGAAACTGATTCTTTCTGTAAAGGGTTTTATAAAACCGAAAGCGCCTGAACTTTGGCTGGATCATAACGTATTTCTCGTCCTGCCTCTCATAGCCCTCTAAATAGCCCGGTTCTCTCCTCCCGTTGACCACCACATAGGAATAACTGTTTTTATGCGCCTTCACGCAGTCCTCCCAATGGTTCAAAAGTGTCTCGGAGATCTTTGTGTTCTGATACCGGCGCAGCATCAGGAATAATGACATCAGGTTGGAAGACAGGATCCTGTTTTCTTCCAGCATCTCTTTTTCCATCTTCTCCAGCTCTGACAAACATTTCAGCGCATCCCGGTTTCTCTTTTTCATGTTCAGCCGTATATAATAGAGTTTTTCCCTTATTTTTGACAAGACGCCTCTTTTCTTTGTCCTGCTTCCTACAATAGCGGCTACCATCCGGTCATCCACAAAAGCGCCTTCCGCAAATGCACAGGTGCTTAAACTCCTCTCTGCGACTGCTTTTGCCAGGGTATCCGCATCTTTTTCCTCTGAGAAAAACTCATCATATCCTTCCTGCCTTTTCAAAAGCCGGCTTAGCTCTTTTTTATCCCTTCTTTTCAGGCTGCGTATTTCTATTCTCTGTTTCATTGTTTACGTTTCCTTTCTTTTTCTGTCTCTCCAATATGCTGCAAGGTATGCGATAATGCAGACCGGAACTGCCGCCAGAATATCCAGTACCGAGTGCTGTTTCAGAAAAACGGTGGATATGGAAATCAAAAATGCCGAAATCCCAAAAAATATCCTCCATCCCGGCGTGTTTAAGGATTTACAGTTCCACCCGCAGATCATGACCGCCACCGAGCCGATCACATGGATGGAGGGGCAGACATTGGTATTGGTATCAAATTGATAAAAACCTTCCAGAAATTTTGTGAATATGTTATCTCTTTCAAAAACCACTGGCCGCAATTCCTGACAGTTTGGAAACAGCATATAGATGAGGATCGCTATTGAGTAGGACACAATGATAAATTTCATGAATTTTATAAAAGATTCCGTATCATACAACAGGGTATAAATCTGTATCCCGATCAGGAAAACAAACCATAACAGATAGGGAATAAGGAAGTATTCACAAAACGGGATCTGATCATCCAGCGGACAGTGGACGGGCGTATAGGATTCCCGGATCCACAGGCGTTCCACCAGGAGAAAAAAGAATCCATACACCGGCCAGAAGAACAGGTATTTCAGATGTTTAAACTCCAGTGTATTTAACCTGTCCAGCCGGAACCTGCGGTAATCCGTCCCTTTCTCTTTCCACATAAGCCGTGTCCTTCCAGTAATTTTTTTTCATATTCAAAAGCTCCATGGTTTCAAAAATCTGTTTCGCCCCCTCTTCCCGTCTGTATTCCCGGAGCGCATTCTCCATTCCCTGCAATTTTCTTTCTGACTGCAGGATCCGGATACATTGATCGGTAAGTTCTTCCGGGGAATCCGAGGCAACAGCCCCGCCCTTTTTTACAAAGTATTCAATATTATACTGTTCACATCCCGCCACCGCATTGATAAACGCCATTGGCAGATTCTTCACTGCCGCTTCTGTCACGCTTAAGCCTCCCGGTTTCATCAGGCACAGATCCGCCGAATCCATATAAAGGGGCATCTGCTGCGTATACCCTTCGATATGGATCTGATCTGCATCCCGGTATTTTCTTTCCAGTTTTTTCCGCAGTCTCTCATTGGTCCCGCAGATCACGGAAACTTCTGTGTCCTCCGATAAATTTTCATAAAGCCGATCCACCACCCTCTCGATGGGACCGCATCCCATACTTCCGCACATGACGAGAAGATGCCGGTGTTCCGCCCGGACATTTAAGAGCCGTTTTGCGTCCGCTTTCTCTATCATTTTATAGAATCCTCTGCATACCGGGATCCGTGCCGCCGAAATCTTCTCCCCGGGGATCCCGCACGCTGCAAATTCCTCTGCCAGGGATCCGTCCGGGATAAAATACCTCTGCAGATCGGTTGCCTTCATTCCGGGATAACAGGTATAGTCTGTCATGATCATTGCTGTTTTCAATGCAAGAGGAAATATCTTCTGCATATGGGTCAGCATGATCGCCGAGAGAATGTGGGTACAGATCACGGTATCAAATTTTTCCTTCGCTATGTACTGATACATCCGCAGGGATCCTGCCGTCAGGATTTTATAGATCAACGTTTTTTCTTTAAACAGCGCCGGATGCTTTTTGCTGTATCCATACCCCCAGCGAAACAGCTCCGGGATATGGCGGTACATAAAACTGTGTCCTTCTCCCATAAACCGGGCAAATTTTTCTGAGACGAAACAGAACGCATCCACTACCGTACATTCCACCTGCTGCCTGTCAAAATATTCCTTTACTGCCCGGGCGCAGGAATTATGTCCCTGCCCGGTACTGCAGCTTAAGATAAGTGCTTTCTTCATCGCTTTCCTCCCGTTTTTCTTTCCTGCCCTTTTCTTTTAAGGACTTCAAAATTTTCACCAACTTCGGGCGGTTGTACCTTTGGATCAGACAATAGGGGATGTTGCCCAGCGCATAAAGGACCGCCGCACAGATCCCTCCGGGACCTTTCCAAAAGAACAGGCATCCCAGTCCGGTCAGACACAGGAAGCCGTGGACACCTTCCGCAATACAGGTCTCCACGATCATCTCCCGGATCTGTGCCGGGTCAGATTTTCGGGGAAGCTTCTTTGACGGCATGATCCCGGGGAATATCCTGCTCATATCCGGGAATGACTCCTTCCATTTATGGATCCTGATCTTTCGGTAAATGGCTCCGCCCTGTTCCAGTTTCCACGTACGCCAGGGAAATCTGTTATAGTGGAACCATTTCTGCGGAAGGATACGTCCCAATAGAAAAGCTGCTATTCCTAAAATTAGCAGATAACAGACACACTTTATCAGACCGTCCATCTTTACTCCTCGTTTTTGATTTATTTCTTTTCATTTCTGATATATAGAATAACTTTGTATTTTCAACTAAACCTCAACAGAACCTCAACATTTGTTGATATTCCGGTGATATAACAAAACTCCGCCTTTCAGGTATCCTGTATGATTTTGGATACCTGAAAGGCGGAGCCTTTATATTTTATTATTCCGGTAGATTTTATCTCTGCTCCATCTCTCTGCGGATGGATTCAATCTCATCCTCATTTAATCCGCTTGCTTCTTTGATCGTCTTAATACCCACACCTGCCTTTAAAAATGCAAAGATCATTTCACGTTTTCCCTGCTCCATCCCCTGTTTCATTCCTTCTGTTCTTCCCTTATTATCCGCCTCTTTCAGCTCTTCCGCAAACAGTTCATTTAATGCATCACACATCATCTTTTCCACCTCCATCTGTTCCCAGTTTGCCCTTGTGATCAGATTCATCACAGCAACATAATCTTTCGATCTCTTTGATCCTGTCTGTGTTGGACTGATAAATACAGGCGTAACCGTATACTTTGTAAAAATCATTCACGCTCAGGCTGTCGTCAGGCGATTTATACTCTATGATATTATGTTTCCTGAAGATCCGCCCGATCGTCTTCTTTATCTGAACATCCTGCAGTTTTTTAATGATAAGTACATCCACCTGCAGAGGCTTTTTGCTCAGCAGGTATTCCTCATGCATCTCCAGATACTGCATCTCATCCTGGAGCGTGATACGCAGCGCGGCGCCAAATGCCGGATGCCATTGTAGTTTTGTTTTATCCATTTTCTCTCCCTTAAGTATAATACATCCTGTTTCCATGTCGCAATGTAAAATTTCAGATCGTTTTTACTTCGCTTCTTTCTGCAATGGCATCACCCCTGTCTCTTTTTCCATTTTCCACTTCTGTGAAAATTCCCTGAATATGCGGGTTTGAAATAATGATAATAAACGACGCGGACGAATGAGCTGAACGCTCTTCCGCATCGGATAATGATAGGATATCACATTTTTGCCAAATGTGATCCACAATTTTAAAAACATTCTTTTATCGTTGGATGAATAACGGCACCGGACCTTATCGGGGATCCGGTGCCTGTTACTATCAGACTTTCTTTCTGTAGTTTTCCAATTGATGAAAAATGCCCACAACATATACGGAAGATTCCGATACCCGAAATATGATCACATAATCCATCTCTGTCAAAACAGCTTCCCGATATCCCATACGCAGCAAATTCACGTCCGTACTCTCAGGAATCTGAAAGGGATTCCCTTGCATCCTTTACCTTTCCTTCTTTGATCTGTCTTTCAGAAACTTCAATATCTTCATACATCTTAAGCTGCTTCATCGTATGCTCATAACTTTCTATACTCATAATAACCATATCACCGTAGCCATTTTTAGTAACATATATCGGTTCGTCTGTCCGGTGGCACATTTCCGATATATCAGAAGTGTTTTTCAGATCCTTTATTGGAATAATCTGTGGCATTTTATGCACCTCCCTCTTTTAAATAGCTTAATTATACCATTATTATGTTCTTTTTTCAATTATTTTCTATGTTTCACTTGCCTTTTCATTTTCTTTTACCACCGGAAGGATCACAGAGAAACAGCATCCGCCTGTCCGGCAGTTTTCCACTTCGATCCTTCCCTGATGGATCAGCAGGATCCTTTGTGCCAGCGCCAGACCAAGCCCGTTTCCTTCTTCCTTGTGGGCGGTGTCTGTCTGATAAAATTTATCGAAAATCCGTTTCAGTTCCGGCTCCGCGATCCCGCACCCGTGATCCCGCACAGAAACAAGGATATTTTGCTCCGAAGCGGTCAAACGGATCCTTATGCTTCCTCCCTTTGGGCTGAATTTCACAGCATTATCAATGAGATTCACCCAGACATGCAGAAGGAGAGGCTCATTTCCGGTGTAAGTAACTGTATCTAATTCCGCTTCCAGATCGATCTCTTTTTCCGTCCACTTTGTCTCCAGAGCCAGAATCGCCTGCCGGATCTGTTCGTCCAGCCGGAATTTCTCCTTTCTGGCAGGGATCGCCTGGTTTTCGATCCTGGAAAGCAGGAGGATATTGCTGACCAGACCGGACAGCCGTCTCACATTGTATACGATCTTGTCCGTATACTCCGCCTGCTCTTTGGTAAGGTGCGGATCCCCCTGCAGGAGGGTGGCATATCCGTCTATGGCGCCGATGGGCGTCTTAAATTCATGGGAAACATTGGATATAAAATCCATCTGCAGCGTCTCTGTGGCTGCCAGCTCTTTTACCATCAGGTTAAAATCCCCGTACAGTTTTCGGATCTCGCTGAGTTTGCTGCCTGTTTCCAGTCTTACAGTGAAATCGCCCTGAGCGACTTTGCTCATTGCTTTTCCCAGCTTATTGATGGGTGCAAGGATCTTTTTCGAGAGGAAATGGGAAACGGTAGCTCCCAGGGCAATGCACAGCACCACACTGTAGACGGCTTCCGGTATCTGGACCGTCAGATGAAAAAACTGATACAAAAGAGCGGAGATCAGGGCGGAAACAATGACAATGACCGCAAAAACACAAAGGTTCACCCAGAAAAAATAAAAATCCAGACTGTAATTCCATTTCCCTTTCCCTGTTTTTTTCACAGTTTTACCACCTTGTACCCCACGCCCCGGATGGTCACGATCCGAAAGTCCTGATTTTCCCGGAAACGCTCCCGGAGTCTTCCGATATGAACGTCCACCGTATGGGTATCGCTTTCCGCCTCGTATCCCCAGATATCATCCATGATCTGCTGCCTGGTAAAGGTGCGCCCCGGAGAAGAAGCCATCTTATACAGGAGCATAAACTCCTTCTGCGGCAGGACACAGGAATCCTTTTCCGTGACCACGGTCAGCGAATCCAGGAGCAGTTCCGTGCCGCCTAAGACCAGCCTCCGCTCATTGATCATCTGGGCACGGCGGAGCAAAGCCCCAACCCGCAAAACCATTTCGTTGACATTTACAGGTTTTACCATGTAATCGTCCGTGCCCGAAAGGAATCCTTTCCGCATATCATCAAAGGCATCCTTTGCCGTGATCATAAGAACCGGCGTCTGGATCCCGGATCCACGGAGGGCACGCACCAGTTCGTACCCGTCCATGACCGGCATCATAATATCCGAGATGATCAGATCAGCATACTCTTTTTCCAATGCCTGTAAAGCCGCTTTCCCGTCCTCCACACCTCTTACACGGTATCCATTTTGAATCAGGACTCGTTGAAAAAGATGCCTTAATTCGTAATCATCTTCTGCAATTAAAATATTAAACATTCTTCTGTAACTTTTACTTGTTCTGTGCCTTTCTCCGGGCGACTTCTTCTCTCATAGCCGGAAGGTCTCTCTCCAGATTAAATCTGCTTACAAGCACAAACATAATGATGAAAAATACCAGCGGGATTATGATTGAGAATCCGTAGATCGCCATCTTTGTAGCTGCCGGGGCAACAGCCAGTGAAGCATTGTATCCGACTGCGCCGAGCATCCAGCCGATCAGGGATGTTCCGATCCCGCTTCCTACTTTTCCGCCGAAGCTGGATGCGCTCTGGGATGTTGCGACCATGCGCACGCCATATTTATATTCATTATAATCAATACTCATTGCCGTCATTGTTCCCACGAGACACATCATCGGAATCGTTGAAAATGTTGTAAAGCATCCGCATACCGCGTAAAGCATGAAGTTCTCTCTTCCGAAAAACATAACTACATATGCGGCGATTCCGATCCCGAAGCTGACAAGAAGCGTTTTCACTACTCCCAGCTTTTTGATCATCGGACCTACAAGTACAAATCCGAGGATAGTCGGGATCATACCGATGGTTCCCATTAATCCGACCAGGTTGTCATTGCCGAAGATCCACTTGCAGTAGTAAGTACCTGACGCAGCCTGCAGACCGTATATGATACAGGACAGCAGATTGACGACCAGCACGATCACCCAGTATTTGTTCTTGAACAGTTTTCCGATCGCTTCTTTAAACGGGATTGCCTTTTCCGTCTCCTGTGCTGAAATATCTACAACAGTGCCTGATTCTGTCGCTGTCTCACGGCTTGTAACATAGCAGATCAGCGCCGCAAGGATGACCAGGATACCCATGACAAATCCGAACTTGACCCACGCGCTCTGGTTTCCGCCCATTGCGTTCGTGATCGGGATCAGACCGATCGCAAAGATCGTTCCGGCGATATATCCCGTAGCGGAACGGAAGGTTCCCATCGTCGCCCTCTCTTCCTGGCTGTTAGTACGGACGGTCAGAAGAGACGTATACGGAATTGCCATTGCAGTATAGAAGACTGCCGTAATCAGGATATTTGTGACGGTCGCATAGATCAGTTGTCCGGTAGCTCCTATATCCGGTACTGTAAACATCAGAACCATCATAATACCGGCGGGGATACCTGCCCGGATCAACCACGGCCTGTATCTTTCTTTTCCCGGCTTTGTATTGTCAACGATCCTTCCCATGATCAGATCGGTAAATGCATCCAGGACCTTACATACGATCAGCATCGTCGCGATTGCTCCGGCAGCCATACCTACCTTATCTGTGTAGAAATATGTAAGCTGGCCTACCATAGTTGAAATAGCGTTCAGAGAAAACTGTCCCATTGCATCGCCGAAATAGTCTTTCATACGCATCACTTTCTGGACGCCGAATTTATCTTTGCCCAATGGTTTCTTACTCATGATGTTCCTCCTTCTCTCATCGTTTTCTTTTCTTCAGATCTGATGATATCAATTTATCAGACGATCCGTTTTCCGTATTGTAATATCGGATGAAATATTGTAATTTTAACCTTTCGTCTCTTTTCGATGCTTTTCATTCAGAGCGTCGATCACGGCCTGGTAGAGCGGACGGGCCTCCGCCGCCATCTGGATCAGATCCGCCACTGTCATGCCGAAGGCAAATTTGATCATGGGATCATCCAGCATTCCCGGACTGAGTTCGTCGAACATTTTCCTGCCCAGCTCATCTTCCACCAGCTCGCCAAGGGTGGAATCCAGTGAATATTTCTCTGTTTCCAGGCAGGTCTGCGTATCATACTCATAGTGATAGTTTCCGGAACCCACCGTGATCTCATCTTCTTTCTCCGGAAGGCGGATCACAGCCGACGTATTCGCGGGGATCTCCACATCCACGCAGATCTTTCCGCCGCGGCAGCTCCACGCGCTCCGGATCGTGCCGTATATGGATTCAAAGGACGCAGACACCTCTGTCATTCCTTTTGTTAGTGTAGGGCAGATCAGGATCTTCCTGTACCCCGGCTCCAGGCTCCGGATCCCCGCCACTTTTTCATAGAGCCAGCTTCCGATGGAGCCGTATGCGTAATGGTTCAGGGAATTCATGCCGGACTCGTCAAAGTCCCCGTTCGGAAGGATGGAATTCCACCTCTCCCAGATCGTCGTTGCGCCTTTCTTCACGGCATAGAACCATCCGGGGAAATCTTCTTTCATAAATATCTCATCCGCAAGGTCATGGAGGCCGTTTTCCGACAGGCAGTGGCACAGGTAAGGCGTGCCGACAAAGCCGGTAGTCAGGTGATTGTGGTGGGCGCCGATATTTGTTTCCAGCGTCTCCAGAATCCGTTTCCGAAATTCCGGTTTTATCAGGTCAAAATGCAGCATCAGCACACAGTCGGTCTGGGTCTCGCTGACCAGGCGGCCGCTTCCCGTCACGAATTCGAAGTTGATCGCCTCCCGGATCTTCTCATACAGTTTCCCGTATTTTTCAGAATCTTCCTGATACCCCAGCTCTCCCGCGGCATCCCGGACGATCCTGGTGGAATAGGCATAGTAGGCGTTGGCGACCAGATATCTGTCCGTTCCGCCGGTACGGTCCGTACTTCCCGATTCGATATCCAGCGCCAGCCAGTCCCCGTACTGGAACCCGGTCTGCCATAAGCCGTTTTCTGATACTCTGGCGTGGATGTAATCTACCCACTGCCGCATCATCGGATATTGTTCTCTCAGCATCTCTTTATCCCCGTATACCTGATAGAGGGTCCAGGGGATGATGGTCGCGGCGTCGCTCCATGCCGCCGCGCCGTCCTGGTTCCCCAGAATGTTTGGCACTACATGGGGAACGCCCCACTGATCCGTGGTTTCCGCAGCCATATCCCGGAGCCACTTCCGGAAGAACCGCGCCGTGTTGAAATTATAGGAAGCCGTGCCGCAGAATACCTGCGCGTCCCCTGTCCATCCCAGACGCTCGTCCCGCTGCGGGCAGTCGGTGGGGATATCGAGGAAATTGCTTCTCTGGCCCCACTGGATGTTGCTCTGAAGCTGGTTGACAAGCGGATTGTCCGAATGAAATGTCCCAGTCTCCTGCATATCCGTATGGAGCGCGCAGGCCGTAAAGCACTCTGCCTCCACGTCGCTGCCCGCGCCTTCCACACAGATATACCGGAATCCGTGGAACGTAAAGTGCGGCATTACGGTCCTGCCGACCATATCCTCACCGTAGATGTAAGTGTCTGTGCATCTTGCGGTGCGCAGATTTTCCGTATAGAAATTTCCGTCTTTATCCAGCGTCTCCGCATGGCGGATGACCAGTCTGTCCCCAGTCAGTTTCGGCAGTTTTACTTCTACCAGTCCCGCCATGTTCTGCCCGAAATCAAAAACGATTTCTCCTTTGGGCGTCACGATCTTCTCTTTTGGGGCAAACCGCCGGGTCACGCGGACCGGTTCGGATTCCTGTGCCGTGATATGTCCGGGTTTCTCCGGCTCACCAAAGAGGACCGCGGCTCCCGCTTCCTGCTTTTCTACCGTATAGTCCTGGGTTTCTCCGTGGTAGATCTCTGAGAAACGGATTGCTCCCGTCTCTACTTTCCAGTCCGTATCTGTCACGATCTCTTCCATATTCCCGTCCTCATATTCGATCCGGATCATCGCGGACAGAGCGGTTTTCTTCCCGTAATTATCCGGCTTGGCGTCAAAGCCCAGTTCTCCCTTATACCAGCCGTTTCCCACAGTGACAGCGATCTCGTTTTCTCTTTCCAGAAGTTCCGTGATATCATAGGTCTGGTACTGGATCCGGTTGTGGTAAGAAGTCCAGCCCGGCGCCAGAAAGCAGTCTCCCGCTTTCTTCCCGTTGACACTGGCTTCATACACGCCGCAGGCAGTCGCATAGAGCCTCGCCCGTTTTACCGGCTTCTCTGCCGTAAAATGTCTGACATACACCGGACACGCCGTTTCCTCCTCCGGCAGAGAATGGGTGATCCATTTTCCTTTCCAGTTCTCCTCCCGCAGGATCCCCGTTTCAAAGGCGCCTGTCGCCTGCTCCAGCCCGCCGGTATTATCCAGGACACTGACCTGGACCTGGTATACGCTCATGGGCTCCAGCGGCTTTCCCCCGTAGGGGATCAGAACAGACTGATCACTTTTTACGCAGCCGCTGTCCCACATCAGCTTTCCGCCTCCGGTCACCTGGATCTGATAAGCTGTCTGCACCAGATCCTGGCGGCTGCTTTTGATCTTCCACGAAAAACGCGGGGGATTGTCAATCCCGATAGGGTTCTCTCTGTACTCGATCCTGAAATCATATAACATCTCTGTTTCCTCCGATTCTTTTCTTATTCTGTTAAAGTCGTGCTTAACCTGTTGAAGCAGTTTTTGATCTTGTCATGCAAATCTCGCCATTGTGCGGATCAGCGCCGCCACATTTTCCCTGAGTCTGGCAGGATCGATCCTGCCCTCTTCCAGACCTTTTAAAATCTGGTCTGTGTAAGTATTGTCATTCGATCCCGGCGTAATCCAGCATTTTCCCGCCTGGACCATGGCGGCGACATCCACCGTGTCATAGGTGGTCCAGTCTGTCATGACAAAACCGTCAAACCCGTTCTCTTCTCTTAAGAGTCCCATGATCAGCTCTTCGTCCGCTGCCGTCGGACAGCCGTTCACTGCATTGTACGCGGTCATAACGCTTGCCGGCATATGGATCTCCATGGCATATTCAAATGTGCGGAAATATATTTCCCGAATCGCTCTCTCGGAGATCAGACTCTGGTTCCGCTTTCTGGATGATTCGCAGTTGTTTCCGATCAGATGTTTATAACAGCCTGCGGTTCCCGCGCTCTCCATCCCCCTGGCGTAGTATCCTGCCATCACGCCTGACAGGTACGGGTCTTCCGAAAAATATTCCGGCTGGCGTCCGTTCAGGGGATTGCGGTGGATGTTAAACGCCGGCGCAAGGATCAACGGGATCCCCAGCTCTTTTGCCTCCTCCCCGATCACCTTTCCGGTCTCTTCGCAGAGCGCTTTGTTAAAGGATGCGCAAAGCACCGCGCCGGAAGGCATCCCGATATTTTTTACATTCAGATTGACGCCGCTGTTCCCGTCGCTTACCGGGAAATCCGGAAGGCCGTACCCTTCCAGCCGGAAGACTCTCCCGGCTTCCCCGATCCCTTCCATTCCCCATCCCGCAGAGGCACAGACCGTAAGGCGCGCCAGCTCAGCGGGCGTAAGCTGCTCTGCGAATGCTCCGGCGAGCTTCGGGTCTTTCCGTACCTCATCGAACATGATCCTGGAGCCCTGCTCCTGAATGCGTTCCTGAATGCGTTCGGTCAGGCTCTTTCCTGCAGCATAGCTGCAGCGCTCCTGATAGGGCAGGAAAGTCGTTTTCCCGGGTACGACTCCCGAAAATTCTCCCGCGGGCCATGTGCCTTCAGGATCTTTTCTGGACAGGCGGGGAAAGGTTTTCCCGCACTTCATCAGATGCTCCGTCTTCTTAACGATTCTTTTTTCACTTACGGAAACGCTGCCGCACTGTTCCGCGTCCGCACTGTTTCCCGCATAGATCCGGTACTCTCCGGCTGAAAGAATGTAAGCTTTCTCCTCCTCGGAAAAGGAGGTCAGCATTTTTACCGGCACATAGATACCGATCCTCTGTTCCTCTCCCGGTGCCAGTTCCTTGGTCTTCTCAAAAAATACCAGCTCTTTTTCCGGCTGTTCCAGATCGGTTTCCGGCTTCCCGATATAGATCTGAAGCACTTCTTTTCCGGCTCGCTCTCCTGTATTTTGGATCACCGCCTCCGCTTTCAGCGCTTCTCCGTCAAAAGAGAATGCCCCGCACCGGGTCTCGAACTCCGTATAGCTCAGACCGAATCCGAAGGGATAAGCTTCCTTCTTCCCAAAGGTTTTAAAATACCGGTAGCCAACGTAGATATCTTCCTCATAACAGGTGTCGATATAAACCGTATCCTCCGACGTCAGGCGGGGCTTGTCCGCGCAGTCGTAGAAGTTTTTTGACGACGGAATGTCAAAATAGTCCAGCGCCCATGTATCCGGGAGTTTTCCCGACGGATTCACATTCCCGCTCAGGATATCCAGCAGCGCCGGTCCCGCGAGCATCCCTGCAAATCCCAGATATACAAGCCCTTTCACCTGATACTTTTCAGCAAATGCGACGTCGATCGGGTACCCTGTATTTAACACGGCGATGGTGTTGGGAAATACTTCTGAGACTCCCCGAATCAGATTCTCTTCCTCATCGTTCAGGTAATATTCTCCCTTTGCGGACGATGCGTCCTGATTCTCCCCCGCCGCCCGGGTCAGGAAAATGATCGCCGTATCCGAGACTTCTTTCGCCCTCTCCATCATCTCCGCCGGAGGAAGAACGTCCCGGTCGCAGCCGTAGAAAGAGACAAGCTCCTCATTCAGCGAATAATCCCGGTCTGCCCGGACAGCTTCCAGAAAGTTCACGCTGTATCTCGGATTGATCTTGCCTGCTCCGACGGCGCCGATGCGGAATTCATGGACGCCTTTCCCAAACAGGTTCAGCACGGAACCTTTCGCAAGCGGCAGGATATTTCCTTCATTTTTCAGAAGCACGATCCCTTCCCTTGCAGCCTGAAGCGCTGTCTGTTCGTGTGCGGCATACTCCGGTTTTGGTTCTGTCTTTTCCACTCCCCGGACGGTGAAATCCTGCGGTTCCATCACATTGCCGTCTGCGTCCGCATAGCCTTCGATATGGAGCTGATAACTCTTTCCATATTCGGTAACCCTGCCGCGAAGGGGGAGCCCCAGCACCCACATATTCCCCATGACCGCCATATACTGGCTGACACAGCCTTCCACCGGCGCCCCGTCCAGCAGCACTGTGCCCTCCGCATTTGGATCCATCGGCTTGGTCCACATCAGCAGCAGACAGCCGGACAGCTTCCGGTCCAGCATATAGTACAGCCCGTCAATATCGTGGAAATCATATTCCAGCGGACTGATCTCAAAAAGCATCGGTTTCTGATCTTTCGCAGTAAGGATCTCACCGATCGCATCTTCCATTCCCATTTCTGATATCCTCCTTCCTATACCTGCCTGTCCCTAGTGACAGGCTGAATTTATCTTTCATTTTGTAACAGTTCAGACCGCGCCTGGGCTGAACTGTTCCTTCATTTTCTGCAGGATATCAAAATATGAGCGCTTTGTATTACATTATTGAATTTAAAATTGTAATTTTGACCTTGAATATTCATTTTCAGACTTCTATAATGAAGACAGATCTTAAAAGAAAAAGGAGAAATTGCCATGATCACTGATTTAGAAGCGTTCTGCCGCCTGTTTTATGCATCCTTCGCGATCCCCGTCAGCTATTATCATATTCCCTCCGGGGACAGCGGTTCTTTTCCTGCTGTCCTGGGCGATCAGTCCCTTTTTAAAAATCCCCCTTCCGGATTTTTCCATTTTCAACAAAATCCGGATTATTTTATCTCGGAGTCGTTTGGATATTTCGGAAGCATCCAGGTTCCCTCTAAGGAAAGCGTGATCACCGTTGGCCCGGTTTTCAGCACGCCCGTGTCGGACGCTGCGCTCCACAGCTTCATGCTGGAGTGGGCGATCAGTTCCGATCGCAAGGAGGAGCTCTCACAGATTTTATCGACGATCCCTCTTCTGTCCATCAATCAGTTCCTTCAGACCCTTGCGTATCTTCATCTCTGTCTGAATGATGAGCAGATCGACATCGGATCTCATTTCGGGCTTGAGAGTGCGAAGGTAGTCAGCAGTTTTTCCAACATCCATTCGAATGAAGTGATCCGTGCGAAGGAAACCCGGCATTTCCATAACACCTATTTCTTTGAACGCCAACTGACAAAGTGTATCCAGGACGGGGACCTTCCCGGCCTGAACAGGCTGTTGGAAGATTCCGCGGAACTGTCCGGGGGCGTCCTTGCCGATAATTCTCTCCGGCAGGAAAAGAATATCTTCATCACGACCATCGCTCTGGTGACCAGAAGCGCCATCTCCGGAGGGATGGACATGGAACAGGCCTATATGCTGGCCGACCTGTATATCCAGGAATGCGAGCGTTCCCAGGATATCGCCCATATCTCCACTTTGAACTACACCATGCTGGCAGACTTTACGGAGCGGGTGTCCCAGACCAAGATCCCCCAGGGAATGTCCCCGGAAGTCTTCAAATGCATCCAGTTTATCTCCCACCATATCAATGAACCGATCCAGGTGGGGGACGTGGCGGAACACATCGGCAGGAGCCGCTCCTATCTGACAAATAAATTTAAGAAAGAACTCGGGTTTGACGTGAGCAGTTTTATCATGAGATGCCGTCTGGAAGAAGCAAAGAGCCTTCTCACCTATTCGGATAAAACATTAAGCGAGATCAGCGCCTATCTCTGCTTCTCCAGCCAGTCCTATTTTCAGAATATATTTAAAAAGAAATACGGTGTCACGCCTCTGAACTACCGGAAGCAGACTCAGAAGGTGTGAACAATCCGGATTGTTTTCTAATAGGCTACTGTTCACAGCAATTCTAATATGTAAAATCTTATTATTTTATAGTATATATTCTTGCTATCCGCATACGATAGCGCTATAATTATAGTAAATAGAACACAGAAAGGAGAGATTTCTATGGCTATGACAACCTTAACTGCAAGAGTAGACCAGAAAGATAAACTCGATTTTGACAAATTCTGCGCCAACGTTGGACTAAATACCTCCACTGCTATCAACCTTTTTGTGAAAGCAGTTCTGCGCGAAAAACGTATCCCGTTTGAAATCGTCCAATCTCCCGACCCTTTTTTCTCTGAGGAGAACATGGCTTATGTAAAAAAATCTGTTCAGGAACTGCGTGAGGGAAAAGGCACTGTACATGAGCTGATCGAGGTGGACGATGAGTGAAAAAATCTGGTCTGATGATGCCTGGGAAGATTACCTTTACTGGCAGAGTCAGGACAAAAAAACAATCAAACGCATTAACCAACTCATTAAAGATATTGAACGCAACGGCTGTATGAAAGGGATCGGAAAGCCAGAACCCTTAACCGGCGATCTGCAGGGGGAGTATAGCCGCAGGATCAATGACAAAGACCGTCTGGTCTATCATATGGAAAACGGACGCATCTATATTGCTCACTGCCGCGGTCACTACGGCAACAAATAAACCTCTGCATCCCGCCCTGTCAGGGCGGGATGTTTTGTTTAAGAGCGTTTAGAATTTCCGAACATCCAGTTTCACACGCTCCGGCGCGCATCCTTCGGCAGTGACGACAACCTCTGCATCCCCGGGCGTCCCTGCTGCCCGGACCACCGCCATCACTGCTCCGTCGTAGCTCTGCCACGTCTGATCCTGGTAGCTGCCTTCGCAGCTCGGATCCGCGCTGCCGAACCCCTGCAGGGTGATATTTCCTTTTATCTCTATGGAAATTTTCCTGCTCTCCTGACGGTTGATGATGCCGTCTTTATCCGCAAGATATATTTTTATAAATGCAAGGCTTTCCCCGTCCGCCGGAAGGCTGGTCCGGTCAGGCTGTACCAGCAGTCTTTCGATCTTGCCGGCGGTCTGAAGAATCGTACTTCCCGCTTTCCTGCCGTCCACATAGCTGACAGCCTCCAGTTTTCCCGGCGAGTAAGGAACTTCGTAGGTAGCGATATATCCACCGTTCAGCGCTCTTCTCCCGAGACTTTCGCCGTTCAGGAAAAGCTCTGTTTCATCCGCATTTGCATAGACGTCTACACTGGCGGTCTGTCCCTCATATCCGCTCCATGTCCAGCTCGCAATATTATCTTTCCACATCCACGGTGTTTTCTCCACTTTCTTTCCGGCTTTATCCATGCGGAGTACCCCGATCGCCGGATCATGCCCGATGCCGAAAACAGCCTGCCGCAGATAGCTGATCGGTTTCCTGTCTCCAAGGATATCGATGTCTCCGATGCCTGCCAGTCTGTCCGGCCAGTGGGCGGAAAAATTCACGCCGCCGTCATAATGAAAGATCCCGCATCCGGCTTCTCCGAGATAATCGTATCCCGTCCACGTAAAATCGCCCAGCACATGATGGTTCCTTTTTACGATATCCCACAGACGGACGATATCCGCCGGAAATGTTTCCGTTCCCAGCACGACCCGGTTAGGATGCCGGTTATGGTCTTCCTCGTGCAGGGCGGTCAGATAGTTATATCCGGTCACGTCATTGACTGACGCGAACTCATCGATCAGCTCTTCCAGGATCGGACTTACGGCGATCGCATCGGCAAGCGCACCTTCCATGACCGACGCCATCCCGTTGACCGCGTCAGCGCCGCCCTGATCTCCGGTCTGACCGGAACCGTTTTCTCCGGCTTCTTCGGTTTCCCCCGCTTCTCCCGCATTTCCGGCTTCTCCTGCAGCCTCCTGCGCCATCATCGCTTCCAGTTCCTCCGGGCTCATGCCGCTTGCCTGGCACAGGATCTCTCCCATCCGGTCTGATGCTGCCATGAGTCCGTTAATGCCGCTTGTCGTGTATCTTGTGGAATCCAGCCGTTTGATCTCGTCATTCAGTTTACGGTTCCACTCTGCACCTCTCGGCGTTCCCGCCTCCGGGATCTCATTTCCCGTAGAATACATGATCACACTGGGATGATTCCAGTCCTTTTCCACCATCGCATAGATATCCTGCTTCCACGTCATGGGGAAATAATTGGCATAGTCATGGGGATTCTTCGTCCTGGTCCACATATCGCCAAGCTCGTCCAGAACGAGCATTCCCAGGCGGTCACAGGCGTCCAGCATGGCTTTTCCCATGGGATGATGGGAACTGCGCACCGCGTTAAAACCGGCTTCTTTCAGTTGCCGGCACCTGCGGTACTCTGCGTCAGGGAAAGCCGCCGCGCCAATGATCCCGTTATCGTGATGGATACAGGTTCCCCGCAGTTTGATCTCTTTCCCGTTGAGCCTCAGACCCTGCTTTGCATTAAGACTCAGCGTGCGAAGCCCGACAGGGTGACTGCTGCGGTCGACCAGATTCTCTCCTTCGTAGAGCTCGATCGTACAGGTGTACAGATTCGGGGTCTCATCACTCCATAATTCCGGACGCTCTACCGTCAGCCGCTGGCGGCACACCTGTGTGCTCCCTCCATATACGGTCACGGTCATCTGCTCTCTTGACGCTTCCTTCCCGTCCGGTCCGCACAGAGCAACCACGGCACGGATCCGTCTGGAATCCATGCCGCAACAGCAGACCGGGAATTCCACTTCCACCGATGCCGCTTCCCGGTCTGCTTCCTCTGTGCGGATATGCACGCCCTGCGCCGGGATATGGACCGGACCTCCTGCCCACGCATACACAGGCCTGTATAATCCGGCTCCGCTGTACCAGCGGCTGGACTGCTCGACACTCCGCACTTCAACTTTCAGTTCATTCTCCTGCCCCCATTTCAGATACCCCGTCACATCCACAAAAATGCTCGTATACGGATTATAGTGCTCCGCAACCAGATCGCCGTTGCAGTAGATGCGGCAGGTATCTGCGATCCCTTCAAATTCAAGCACGATCTTATGGTCTCTCCACGCTTCCGGTACGTCCCATTTTTTCAGATAGGTATATTCTCCGCCGGGATAGAATCCTGTCTGATGGGCATTTTTCGTACCCGGATCCCTTTCCTGACAGATCATGGCGTCGTGCGGTAGGTCCACTTTTTCGATTTTTTCTCCCCTGCCGGTAAACAGTTCCATCATTGTGATCGTACCTTTAGCAAAAAGCCATTCATGGTTTAGCGATATTTTCTTCATTTTTCCTCCTTATTCGCCCCACATCCGATCATACATCAATGTGCGGCTGCAATTCTGTTTTCAGATTTCCTGTGATATCATTACTCTACTGTTATGGATCTGTTTTGTATTGTAAATACAAACAAAAAATTGTAATTGGGAGTTATTGATTCGGACAAACTTACAATATATGATAAACAGGAAGTCAAATTAACGGAGGTATAACATCCATGTTGGATAATGCTGTCATAAAAAATGCGGACGAACTGGAATTTGCCGTTTTCTGTATTGAAAATATCGCCATCAGGCTGGGAAAGAATGCTGAGGATATCTACCGGGCACTGGCGGAAAAAAGCGATATCCTGAACAGCTACATCATACCGGAATATGAGGTGCTGCACACTCAAAGCAAAGATTATATCGTGGATAACATTATAAGCCTGATGGAGGAAAGGGGGATCCGGGTATGATCGTTTATGAAGGGAGTGAACAGATTTGACTGCCAATCCTATTTTACTGCAAAAAAAATACGCACGGATCATTGAACTTTTTTCCAAAAAGGAACATCTCTCATTGGATGACGCTCTGAGTTTCTTCTATCACTCGACCCTTTACCGCCAGATCAGTGAAGGGGTTTCTGACCTGCACTGTATGAGCGATGAATATCTGACGGAGGATATGATTTCCGAGTATAAAGAAAACAACGATAGCAGAAGAAGCGCGGAGTAATGTCTCCGCGCTTCTTCAGTCACTATTACTACTGTTTTCTTTTATGATTTCTACCCGGCAGTCATGCTTTTTTAGTTTCTTATCATAAGCAATCCCTACCGCCAGAATTCTTCCGGTATACCGCGCTTTTTCTCCAAGCTTTCCCCTGAACTTCAGCGCATATTTCCTGTCTTTTATCTGTTGGAGAGCTTCCTCGGGCGTATGCCCGGCTTTCAGTTCAAGGATAATGCAGTCGTCGTCTTTCCGATAAGGGTAGAATATAAAGTCCACAAACCCTGTTCCCGCTTTTTCTTCCCTCTATACCGAATAACTGTCTCTTGCAGAAAGATATACAAGATTTACGATCATCGTCAGTTCCGCTTCATTTAAAAATTTGAGCTAAAACTGAATATAAGATACAATGAAAAAGAATTTGTTTCTGTGAGGTTTTTGTGACATTCTG
Organism: uncultured Mediterraneibacter sp.; assembly: GCA_944377745.1. Lineage (GTDB taxonomy): Bacteria > Bacillota > Clostridia > Lachnospirales > Lachnospiraceae > Mediterraneibacter. The sequence continues at coordinate 23,603 of CALWFV010000012.1, forward strand.
TTGATACCCTATTTTATAAAGAAAAGGATGTGAGTGAATGAGAATTTTAGTGGTTGAGGATGACCGCCTTTTGAATAAGACCCTTTGCTATAACCTGTCTGCCGCAGGCTATGAAGTAGATGCTGCCCTGACGAAAAGCGGTGCCGAACGGTTTTGCAGAAAACAAGAGTATGATCTGATTGTCCTTGACATCAACCTGCCGGACGGCAATGGGTTTGACTTTTGCCGGGATATTAAGGACAGCCACCCGGACACCGCTGTAATCTTCTTGACGGCAAACGATATGGAAAGCGATATGCTCAAAGGCTATGAACTGGGGGCAGATGATTATGTGACAAAGCCTTTTCCCATGAACGTGTTTCAGAAAAAAGTGTCTGCGCTTCTGGCCCGGATCAGGAAACACTCTGGCGGCGACTTCTACAATGACGGCAACCTGTTTATCAACTTTACGGAAATGACCGCAACGCTGGGCGGGGAAAGCATCTCTTTTACCCCGATGGAATACCGGCTTTTGAAAATCCTAATAAAAAATCCTCGAACCGTATTAACTCGACAAATGTTGTTGGAAAAGCTATGGGATATAGACGGTAATTTTGTGGATGAACACGCGCTGACTTCCACAATCAGCCGGGTACGAAGCAAAATTGAAAATCCAGGTCATGCCTATATCAAAACCGTCTACGGCATGGGCTATATGTGGATTGGGGGCGGTAACAAATGAGGACGAAAAAACTCTCGGTCAATAAAGTGTGTATGGTCGTGTGTGCAGCCCTTTTCCTACTTTCGGTCACTATGCCATGTACCATATACTTTTTAACAAGGAACGTATTGGCGCTATGCTGTGGATTGTTTTATGCGGTTTTCGTCGCCGGGTGCATGGTAGCTTTTCTGGCCTTTGTGCGTCGGAAATTGACGCTGTTTTCGGACGCTCTATGCAAGCTGCTGGATGATATGATGTCATCAGATCAGGCCCCGCCGCAGTACACAGAGGAAGAAAATCTGTTTTATAAAATCTATCACCGACTTTCACGGCTTTATGAAGTGCTGCGGGAAAGCAAAAGCAGTATTGCAAAGGAACGGGCCGCCTTGCAGGAATTGATTTCGGACATTTCCCATCAGGTCAAAACACCGATTGCAAACCTGAAAATGCTGGACGCTACTTTGTTAGAGCAAAATGTATCGCCGGAAAAGCAGAAAGAATTTCTTCTGGCAATGGACAGTCAGTTAGACAAATTGGATTTTCTCATGCAGGCAATGATTAAAACATCACGGCTGGAAGCCGGGGTGATTGCTTTGGAGCCGAAGCCGCAGGCCATCTATGATACCCTTGCTGCGGCGCTGGGCGGTATTCTGCTGAACGCAGAACAGAAAAAGATTGCGGTCACGGTGGATTGCCCGGAAACGGTAACTGCGACCCATGATCGGAAATGGACAACCGAAGCCCTGTTCAACATTCTGGATAATGCGGCGAAGTACACGCCAGAGGGCGGGAAAATCCATGTGGCTGTGGTGTGCTGGGAAATGTTTGTGAAGATTGATATTTCCGATACGGGTATCGGTATTCCAGAACAACATCAAGGAACGATTTTCAAGCGGTTCTACCGTGAGGAAAGGGTGCATGACGCCCCCGGTATTGGAATTGGTTTATATCTTACCCGTGAGATTATCACCCGGCAAGGGGGCTTTATCCGCGTTGCCTCGGAAGTCGGCACCGGCTCCACCTTTTCGGTGTTCCTGCCCCATTCTTGAAATGTCACAGGATTGTGACATTTCAAGGCATTTAAGGGAAATTTCAAGAACCGTCGTGACATTTCTGCGAGGATTTCCCTTTACAATGGAACCATCAAAAAGAAAGGTGGTAGAACTTATGCCTATTTTACAGACAACAGATTTGAAAAAATACTATGGGGTCGAGCCGAATATTACAAAGGCTCTGGACGGCGTTTCTCTCTCGGTAGAACGCGGGGAATTTGTCGCTATCGTCGGCACATCTGGAAGCGGCAAGTCCACGTTGCTGAATATGATCGGCGGTCTGGATGTTCCTACTTCCGGCAAGGTTATTGTGGATGGCAAAGACTTGTCTACGCTGAAAGACGAGCAGCTTACCATTTTCCGCAGACGGAAAATCGGTTTTATCTTTCAGAATTACAACCTTGTCCCCGTTCTCAATGTTTACGAGAATATCGTCTTACCTGTGGAACTGGACGGCGATCAGGTAGACAAAAAATATATGCAGGAAGTTGTTTGTATGCTGGGTTTGGAAGATAAGCTGAATAATATGCCGAACAATCTTTCCGGCGGTCAGCAGCAGCGCGTTGCCATTGCCCGCGCCCTGGTATCTAAACCGGCGATCGTGCTGGCAGACGAGCCGACTGGCAATCTTGATAGCCGGACGAGCGGCGATGTCCTCGGTCTGCTGAAAGTCACCAGTCAAAAATTTCATCAAACCCTCGTAATGATTACCCACAATAACGAGATTGCCCAGCTTGCAGATCGGATTATCCGTATTGAGGATGGGAAAATTACGGAGTAAGGGGGCTGGAAAATGAATGACATATTATTTGGAAACAATAATCAGACGGTCATTAAACATCTTGCAAAAAAGAGTTACCGTTCTAATAAACGCAGAAATATGATTGTTATCGTTGCACTGGCCTTGACTGCTTTTATGATAACATCGGTATTTAGTCTGGGGTGCAGTTACTTTGAAACTTTCCAAATGCAGCAAACCCGTTCTATGGGAACAACAGCAGACGTAGCAATTAGAAACCTTACAGAAGCCCAGATAGAAGAATTGAAACGCTCTGATTTAGTAACTGCCGTTGGCATTAGTCAAAGGTTGGGACGTGTTGACACAGCAGATATAGGGGACGCTTTACTGGGGATTTCATGGATAGATGAAATTGAATGGGAACAACATCGTGTCCCGACAATATCAGATGTGTATGGCAATTACCCGCAGGCTGAAAACGAAGTTATGCTGCCCGTTTGGGCATTAAACAAGATGGGTATATCTAATCCTCAAATAGGGATGAATATAACCTTGTCTTATCAACTCGGAAACAATTATCAGTATATAACAGATGAATTTCAGCTATCAGGTTATTATACGGATTATACCGTCTCGCGTGTAGGAAACCGAGGTTCGGTTTATGTATCCGAAATTTTTGCCGAGCATTCAGGTCTTACATTTAGTGATATAACCAGCGGGATGCTTTCTTTTTCCGGCAATGATGACGTTGAGCGTTCCTGCGAAAAGTTAAAAGATGAGATAACTTTCACAGAGGGACAAACTTTTGAAATCGTCCCATCGACCCAAAGCAATTCTGCGTCTATTATTGCTGCAATGGCCTTTGTTATTGCAGTAATTATTATCAGCGGTTATCTGCTAATTTATAATATTCTTTATATCTCAATTTCAAAAGATACTCGTTTTTATGGGCAGCTTAAAACAATAGGTGCAACGAAAAGGCAAATCAAAAAACTTGTTCGCTGGCAAGTGTTCAGAACATCTGTTATAGGTATTCCCGTAGGGCTTCTTGTGGGAGCGCTTGTTTCGTTAATCATTGTACCTTTTGCAATGAATATGATGTATTCGGGCAATAGCACTCTTGGAGTAAAAGTGTCTTTCTCGCCTATTATTTTCATCGGAGCAGCTATTTTTACACTCTTAACTGCGGTTATCGGCAGTATGAAGCCCGCTAAAATTGCAGGGAGCATATCGCCTATCGCCGCTTCACAATACAATGCTGTGTCTGTCAAGAATATGAAAAAGAGAAAAGCCCATAGATTAAGATTGTCCAGAATGGCTTTGAGCAACATTTTTAGAAATCCGAAAAGTGCAGTCTTGACATTTACATCTCTGTTTTTGGGTTTAATGCTATTTTTGATTGCGTCGGGTCTTTTGTCGAGTTTAAGTGCGGAAAATTTTGTCAGCCAATGGGGAGAAAGTGATTTTGCAGTAACTTACAGTATTCAGGAAGAAGAAAATTTGATCACTGATGAAATATTGAAAGAAATCGAGGCAATAGATGGTATCGAAAATATGCGCGTCACATACTCGGCTTCTCCGCAAACAACAATGCCTGTTATCTACGATCAAGATGTATTCGGCAAATATATTGACTCTCTCAATGGTGTGTCCGGGCTTGATTTTTCAGACGCAGAAACATTGAAAAACTATACCGATAATTTTTTTAGCGGCGTCTATGGGATTGATACAAAATATGTAAAAGAAGTCAATAGCAGCCTTGAAATGCCTATTGATCTGAATGCTTTTGAAAATGGTGATGTTGTATTATTGTCTGCTATGACAGATGATGATGGAAATCCTTTAATCCAGCCAGGACAGTCTATTACTGTGATTGGAGAAACAGGAAAACATACTTTTACAGTGGCAAGCGGTTTTTTGGATGCGGATTTTCAAAGCGGACGCGGCAACGAAAGAGGAACAGCCCCCGATTTGTATATCAGCCAGCAAGCATTAAAGATGCTCTCACCCGAAGTAAAGATATTCCGCATAGCATTTGATACAATCAACAGCAAGAACGATGAAAGGATTTTATCAGAACTTCAAACAATAACGGCTTCTTCTTCCGGGATTGATATTCAATCAAGATATGAGCGCGGAAAAGAAATAGAAAGTTATCTTTTTACTTCACGGGTTTTGGCAATGGGGCTATCGTCCGTACTTTTGCTCATTGGGATAATGAACTTTATCAATACGATGTTTGTTAGTGTTAACACGCGAAAGCATGAATTTGCTACTCTTGAAAGTATTGGAATGACAAAAAAGCAAATCCGCCAGGTTTTACTATTCGAGGGCGGGTATCATTGGATTATCTCTTTTTTACTGCTTGCCACGTTAGGAACTGGAATATATCTACCGTTGTACGCAGCCTTTAGGCAAGTTGCTTCCTATGCGGCTTTTAGCTATCCGATAATTCCTTTGGTAATTGCAGCATTTATAATCCTTGCCATTTGTCTTGCGGTTCCTATTTTAACCTTCCGCATGGATATTAAAGCATCTGTTACGGAACGATTGCAGCAAAGTTAAAATATATAGATAGAGGTGAAACGTATTTATGCCCATTTCATTCTCGGCATGACCAAAAAGGATATTGCCCAGGCAGAAGGCGTCCATGAGAAAGTCGTGCGGGTCGCCATCGAGCGGGGTCTGCGAAGCCTGGAAAAAATTTTGAAAAAAGTTCTGTAAGGCGTACCGATTTAGGTCAAAAAATGAAATGGTATATGAGAGGCAGTCAAAGCCTCGGGCCACATTGGCCCGAAGTTCAGACAAGCCTTCCATCATTTAAAACAAAATCTTTCTTCGGGCAATCAGAAGCCGGATCCCGCTCACCAGGGCAGACGCTCCCACAGCAATCGCAAAGATCCCTGCCACTACATTCATAATTCCCGAACTCTTAACTATATTATAAATTTTTTCTTTCATATTTCTGTTTCTTTCTCTATTCCGTGAATCCTGTGCAGCATACTCAGCAGATGTCCTGCTGCCGTCTCCATCTGTTCCCTCGTCACTCTTCCTTCCTCATATCCTTTCAGGATCTGGCGGATTACCAGCGGTCCGCCCGGCATGACGATATCATTTCCCGCAGCCACAGCGTCCGCTCCGTCCACCACGACGTCCATATCGCCCCAGTCTGTCACCACAGCGCCTTCAAATCCCCACTCTTCCCGCAGGATATGGGTACACAGATCCTTACTCCCTCCGGCGAAGACGCCGTTGATCTTGTTGAACGACGTCATGATACAGGCGATATGCGCTTCTCTCACCAGCATCTCAAAAGGCTTCAGGTAAAGTTCCCTCGCGGAGCGCTCTGTCAGTATGGAGTCAACAGCGTCCACATTTTTCCCTGCATTTCCCCTGCGGAACGTCTCCTGCTCATTGACCGCGAAATGCTTCGGACACACGATGACCGGACGGCCTTCCTGCACTCCTTTTGCGATCTCGCAGGCGCATACGCCGGTCAGGTACGGGTCTTCGGAGAAGTATTCAAAGTTCCTGCCGCACAGAGGATTCCGATGGAGGTTCACCGCCGGGGCAAGCCAGACGTTCACTTGCTGTTCCTCGCACTCCGCTCCCGCTGCGTCCCCGAACATCCGCCACACTTTCCGGTCGAAGGAGCAGGCGATGAGCATCTCCGTAGGCCATGCGATGCCGCCGGTTCCCGCAGGACCGTCTTTGTAGAAGACGGATTCGATCCCCTTTCTCTCGATCGCCGGAGAAACGTACCCCGGATAGCCGGTGGGATGACTGTTGGTCGTCAGCGGATTCCCGTCTGCGTCGAAGATCGTGGACGGGTCGCTGCGGTTGCCTACCGCCGCGAAAGGCGTTCCCGGACCGTAACCCACGCAGAGGGCGGAGAGTTCTTCAATAGACAGATTGGAAAGATTCTCTCTGTATTCCGTCTCCGACAACTGCTTCTTCCCGTCAGCTAAGTTCTCTTTTTTGGCACGGATGCTTTCCCATTGCTCACAGATATCCTCTGACGTGATATGAAGCACGAGCCTTCCGCTCATTTCTCGAGTATCCGCCGCTGCCTGCGTTCCCTTCAGCTCTGCTCTATGCCCTGCCCTCTTTCCTTTCTGCGTCAGGAACTCCACTTTCCCTCTGTTGCATTCCGCGATGCCCAGACGGTTCGCGCACTGCTCCACAAGGATCGTTTCATCCGCACAGATCATACCTGCCGGAGAGGTATCTGCAGATGAGTTTCCCATCCGCAGGAGATATGCGCCCTCATCGATCACCCACGCTGCCCGCTTCTCATCATAGGCAGCCAGTTCCCGCCACGGGATGAGGATCCTCAGAGTCTCTGTTCTGCCCGGAGCCAGCAGGGACGTCTTTTCAAATCCTTTCAGCTCCTGATATGGGCGTTCTATCGTATTCGTCTGCCCGCCATCGTTTTCCTGACCAACTTCATTCTCCTGATCACATGCGGACAGATAGATCTGGACGACTTCCTTTCCTGCTCTGTCCCCGGTATTCTTGACTCTGGCAGTCACCTCTATGCCGTCAGCGGTCTTCTTCATCCCGGAAGTGCTGATCTCAAAAGAGGTATAAGAAAGACCGAAGCCGAAGGGGTAAAGGACAGGTTTCCCAAAGGTGTCAAAATACCGGTAGCCTGTATAGATATCCTCCCGGTACAAGGTCACCGGGCTTTTCACAAATCCCCTGCTCCCGTTTTCTTCCGCAGAAAGCCCATATGTCTCGTAGTCCGCAATCTGATCCAGATGTTCTTTGTCCCATGAAAAATATTTTGCCGACGGATAATCTTCGTAATGCTCCGCCACGGTCACTGCCATTTTCCCCGAAGGGGTGACCTGTCCGGTCAGTATCTCCGCCAGCGCTGCAGCTCCCTCTTCTCCGGGGATCCCCAGAAATACCAGGCTTTTGATCTCCGGATATTTCCCAATCCACGACAGATCGATCAGTCCGTTTACGTTGAGGATGACCGCCACGTCTGCAAAATGGGTGCACACCTCTTTCACCAGCTTTTCTTCGGTTTTTGTCAGGTAATAGTCTTCCGTGAGATGCCGGTCGCACTCTTCTCCGCCGGAATTCCTGCCGATTACAAGCACCGCCGTATCTGTTTTCTCCGCCGCCTGATAGATCAGCGTGCCCGGCACCTCATACTCTTCAAGGGGCGGGCGGTATTTCCCGAAGATCTCGTACATGATCCCGCTGTTGACCATCTCGCTGACCTTTGTCCAGTCAAACTCGTCCTGCTCCGTCACCGGTTCTGTCTCTGCTTTATATTGATAAAAGCCTTTCAGCAGAGGCTCCGCGGTCAGCCCCCGTTTCTCGCACTCTTCCAGGATCGTGCCGCAGCCCGCCACATTTGCGCCGCCGGACCCGTTCCCGGAATACAGCGTGCCGATCTGCGTCCTGCCGAAAAAGGCGACCATCTTCCCCTCGTCAAAGGGCAGAAGACGACCGTCATTTTTCAGCAGCACGATAGATTCCTCCGCAATCTTTCTCGCAATTAACTTTCTGTCCATATCTGCTCCTTCCGGCCGCCGGCATAGGGCCGGCGGACCTTCTCCAGTGTTTCTCCTGTCTTCTTCTGTCTTTCTTCTACCTTTTCGCTTCCGTCTCAACTCCGGCGTAAAATGTCCGCTCCGCTCCATTGATCCACCCGTCTCGTGTGATCCGGAATTCTCCTGTTAAGCGGATATCCTCGGAAGAGCTTCCGATCTCCACGTCGATATCCCCGCGCTCCACTTTCCAGCGCATTTCTCTGTCAAGGAACGCCGTCTGATCCGCCTTTACCGTAAATGTCACCCGGATCTTCTCTTTCGGTTCTATGTGGATCCGGCAGAAACCTGCAAGTTCTTTCACCGGTCTTGTCATACTGGCGAAGCGGTCCCTCAGATAAAGCTGTACCACCTCGTCGCCTGCCCGGTCTCCGGCGTTTTCTACCGTACAGCGGATCCTGACTTCCCCGTCCGGCTCCACTTCTGCTTTATTGATCTCCAGATCCCCATAAGAAAATCTGGTGTAGGACAGTCCGTGCCCGAAGCAGTATCTCGGCGTATGGGGCAGATCCACGTAATTGACGAATCCGATGCTCTCCTGCTGATGCCATGCCGACCCGTTGGGGTGGTTATAAAAGACTGGGATCTGTCCCGCGTTATATGCCACCGATACGGGCAGTTTTCCGCCCGGATTGTATGCACCCAGCAGGACGTCTGCCACGGCCTGTGCCCCGGACTCTGCCGGGCTCCACGCCTCCACGATCGCGTCCAGATACCGGTCCGCTGTATCGCTGGAGATCGGTCTGCCGTCAAAGTGGACGCCGATCAGAGTCTTTCCACATGCCGCCGCTGCCCGGATAAACGCATCCTGACACTCCGGCAGATTAATATTTGCCGCGTCCACTCCTTCTCCCATGGTCGCCATGGAACAGGTGCCGTGCTTTCCTCCCAGTGTCAGGATCACCGCATCGGCTTCCTTCACTGCTTTCAGGGCTTCCTCGAATCCGCTTTCGTCCGCCCCTGCCACCGGGTAGCCGTAAGCATACAGGATCTCTGTGTCCGGCATCCGCAGTTTCAGTTCTTCCAGCAGACTCCTGCACTCCGGTTTCTGCAGACACAGGATATCGTCGAAGAGCTTCGCCTCATCGGACTGGATCTGCGTCCCCGGCACATACTCCACCGGTTCTCCGTCGGGCAGCACCGCACTGGCGGGCAGCACCTCGCCGCCGGACCGCACCTCGCCACCGGACGTCCCGGACTGATCTGTCTGTGCATCGCTTTTCACCGGTTCCGTATCCAGCCGTCCCGACTCCGGGCTGTCCTCCACTCCTGCGATGGAGCTTTTCACGGCATAGACGGACTCCATCATGCACAGATGGGTGTATCCCCCGAAGAACTTCCGGGCGCAGTCTGCATGGGGACCGATGACAGCCAGCTTCCGTATCTTCCCTGACAGCGGGAGCGCTCCGTTATTTTTCAGAAGGATCATGGACTCTCTCGCAGACTGGAGGGACAGTTCCGCACCCTCTGGCTTATGGAAGATCCTGTGCAGTTCCTCTTCGTCTGCCGCAAAGGGATGCTCAAAGAGCCCCATTCGGAATTTGGCTTCCAGCACCCGCAGCACCGTTCGGTCCAGAAGCTTAATATCCGCCTGTCCGCTGCGGAACATCTCCTTTAGTTCTTCTCCATAACCGGCGGCTTTCGGCATCTCCATGTCCATCCCCGCCTCCATTGCCAGCAGTCCGGTCTCTGCCATAGTCTCCCCGATACGCTGTACTTCATGGGCGTTGCTTATCCCGCCGTAATCGCTGACAGCCAGTCCGTCGAATCCCATCCTCTCCCGCAGAAGTTCTGTCAGGAGACGACGGGAGACAGAGGCAGGTTCTCCGTCGATGGAGTTGTAGCAGGGCATGATGCCTTTTAACCCGGATTCTGTGATCGCAGCCTGAAACGGCTTCCCGTAGATTTCTTCCAGCAGCCGGGGCGGCGTATCGCTCTGGCTTCCGTGGATCCCGCCCTGGGAATTGTGGAATCCGAGGAAATGCTTCGCCACGCTCTCAGGCCTCCTGCCGTCCGCCTGTGTGGTCTGCACACCTCTTGTATATGCCGCTCCAAGGGCAGAGGCAAGAGCCGGGTCTTCTCCGTAAGTCTCCCCCTGCCTGCCCATTCTGGAATCCCGGGAAATATCAAGCACCGGGGCAAGTATATGAGTGATCCCGCAGGCAGCCTCCTGCTCTGCCACGATCCCCGCAATCTTCTCCTCCAGCTCCGGGTCCCAGCCCGAGCCCCGGGCGATCCCTGACGGGAAGCTGGTGCTCTCCTGGATAAATCCGCCGCACAGTCCTTCCATATGGAAGATTGCAGGGATGTGATGGGGGCTCTGCGCCATGACCGTCTCCTGCATCTTTCGCTGCCACGCCGCAGCTTCGTCCAGTAAATGGATCCTGCGCATCTCCAGCGTGCTCACCTGTCCGATCCCGTAAGGTATCTCTTTTGCCTGCTGTTTCATATCGTCAAAGCTGTCTCCAAAGGGGAAGATGCACGTAAGCTGCGCCATCTTTTCCTCCAGCGTAAGCTCTGCCAAAAGTTCCCGTGCCCGCTCCGCCGGACTTTTTGTCGTGTCCCTGTATCCTGTGTCTCTGTATTCTGTCTTCCTGCTCATCATTCTTCTCCCTGCTGCTCATTCTTATTTTTTTATTTTTCCGGCTTATCATTCTTCCGGCTGCTCGTTCAGCGCTTTTAAAACCGCCTCGTAGACCGGACGGATCTCCGGTGCGGAACTGATGCCTTCTGAGAGCGCCATCCGTTTCGCATATTCGATCATCGGATTGTGCACAAGATCCGGCACCATCTGCTCCATCATTTCCATGCCAAGGGGTTCTGCCAGGATCTCTCCCAGCTTGCTGTCCATCGTAAACTTAAGTTCTCTCAGACAAGTCGTCGTCTCATATTCGTAGCTGTAAGTTCCCGAGCCGAGTTCCAGCGCCTCTTCCTTCTCCGGCAGGTACAGGACCGCCGTCGTGTTTGCCGGTATCTGCACCTCCACACGGATCTTCCCTTTCCGGCAGCTCCAGCGGGAGACGATTTTCCCGTAGGGGGATTCCAGCTCTGTCCTCGCCTCCTCGATCCCCTGGACGAACATGGGTCTGATATAGAACCTGTGATATCCCGCTTCGATCTGGTTGATGCCGCCGATCTTCCGGTACATCCAGTCCCCGATGGCTCCGTTTGCATAATGGTTCATGGAGTTTAATCCCGGATCCTGCATGGTACCGTCGGGAAGGATGGCGTCCCATCTCTCCCAGAGCGTGGTCGCTCCTTTGTTGACCGCGTAGAGCCACGAGGGCAGGTCTTCCCTCATAAACAGGACGGATGCGGTATCGTGGGCGCCGTTGTCCGAGAGGGCGTGGCACAGATAAGGCGTCCCCACGAATCCTGTCGTCAGATGGTTCTTATGGTTCTCTATGTTTGTGACCAGAGCTTTCGTGATCGTCTCCCTGTCTTTTTCCTTTGCAAGTCCGAAGTGCAGGGACAGCACGCACCCGGTCTGTGTCTCGCTGACGATGCGCCCCCTGGATGTATAATATTCCTCCCGGAATGACTGGAGCGTTTCTTCTCTCAGCACTTCATAGTAAGCCGCTTCTCCCGGTTTTTTCAGCACACGGGCGGTCTTTGCGACAAGATCTGTCACATAGATATAGTAGGCATTCGCCACCAGATAGATATCCGTAGCCCCCACGCTCTTATCGCCCATCTCCCGGTCAAGTGCCAGCCAGTCGCCGTACTGATAGCCGCTCATCCACAGCCCGTTCTCATTGACGTGGTTGTGGATGTAATCTACCCACTCATGCATACACTTCCAGTTTTCCTCTAATATCCGCACATCACCGTAAGTCTGATATACCACCCAGGGGATGATGACCGCCGCATCGCTCCATGCAGCAGAGCTGTAAGTTCCCTGGATATCCGGCACGATATGAGGGACACCCTGCTCCAGGGAAGAGGCAGCCGATACGTCCCGCATCCATTTGGTAAAGAACAGCGCCGTCTCCCGGTTGAACGCCGCTGTCCACGAGAAGACCTGGGCATCTCCCATCCATCCGAGCCGCTCGTCTCTCTGGGGGCAGTCGGAGGGGATGTCGAAGAAGTTATCTCTTAGCCCCCATGTAATATTGCTCTGGAGCTGATTGACCTTTTCATTGGAGCAGTGGAAATCTCCGGTCTTTCTCATATCCGAATGCATCACGCAGGCGGTAAACATCTCCGGCTTCGGATCCTTGATCCCTGTCACGGCCGCATAGCGGAACCCGTGGAATGTAAAATGGGGCATCAGCACCTGTTCTTCCCCGTTTAAAATATAAGTATCCTCGGACTTCGCCGTGCGCAGGGTATCCGGATAGAATACGCCGTCTTTATCGAGAACTTCCGCATGGCGGACCGTGATCTTCTGTCCCGCTTCTCCTTTGATCCGGATCTCCACCAGACCGGTCAGGTTCTGTCCGAAATCTACAAGGACATTCCCCGCCGGATCCGTGAACACCCGCTTCGCTTCCAGCCTTTCGGTCACCCGCACCGGTTCGTTGACCTGAGGCGTCAGCACCGCCGGGTCAAACTCCGGTTCCAGTACAGCCGATACGCTGCCTTCCCGGATCTCCGGCGCATTCGTATCGATGGTCTCGCCATTGTATATCTCGCTGTACCGGATCTGGCCAGTGCGCACCTGCCACGTCTCATCCGTGGCGATCACTTCCACTGTGCCGTCCTCATAGGTGACATGAAGCTCCGCCCATGCGGCGGTTCTGTCGCCGTACCGGTCCGGTTTGCAGTCGAAGCTTAAGATTCCCTTGTACCAGCCGTTCCCGACGGTCAGTTCCAGCAGGTTCTCCCCTGTATGGGTTCTCAGCTCTTCTGTCACATCATAAAACTGATACTGGAGGATCTTGTGGTAATCCGTCCATCCGGGAGCCATATATGCGTCTCCCGCTTTCTTCCCGTTTACATACGCCTCATATACTCCATGGGCCGTCGCATAGAGATACGCCGACTTCACCGGCTTTTTCGGCTCAAATCTGCGGGAAAAGACCGGACACGCCGTCTCTTCCTTCGGGAAATCGTGAGTGATCATCTTTGCCCGGAAATGCGTACTGTCAAATATCCCCGTAGTAAAGACCGCCTCTGCCTGTGCGCTGCTGCCGTAGTTATCCGTGATCTGCAGGGATACGCGGTACTCCTTCTCTTCTTCCAGCTCCGGTCCGCCGTAGGGAACTAAGACTGACTGATCACTTTCCACTTTCCCGCTGTCCCAGACGCAGCTTCCATCGCATTCCACAACGATCCGCCGGGAAGTCTGCACCACATCCTTCTCATCCGATGCGATCTTCCACGAAAAGCGGGGGATCCTCACCGCAAGTCCTTTCGGCTGTTCTCTGTATTCAATCCTGAAATCATAAATCTTCATTCTGTCATTCTCCTTTTACCAGCAAAGCCGGCACTCCGGTCGTTCCGGAAGCGCCGGCTTTTTTAGTCTGCTCTTTCTCCACAGGGCGGTCAGCCCGTTTCCTATGTATCTCTTATTTTGTCTCGTTCTTTGCAGCCCTGCGCGCTGCGATTTCTTCTCTCATCTTCGGCAGTTTCTCTTCCAGGTCGAACTTCAGGAAGATCACGAACATGATCAGGTTGATCACCACCGGAAGATAGTTTGAAAATCCGTAGATGGAATATCTCATGGATGTGGTAGCCACTTCCAGTGTGGCGTCGTATGCGCCGATGGCAAGGAATGCGGACAGGATCGCCGCTCCGAGACCGTTTCCTACTTTGCTTCCGAATCCGATGGCGCCGCCGGACATTGCCACCAGCTTCTTGTCATATTTCCACTCGTTGTAATCGATAGTCATAGAAGTCAGCACACCGTACAGACTCATCATCGGGATCTGTATGAAGCTTCCGAGAAGGCTTGTGACCACAAAAACCGTAAAGTTCGTCGGCACAAAGCAGCGGATGCCCGCAAGTACGGCTGCGCCCAGCAGTCCGATGGAAATCGTTCTCTTGATCCCCAGTCCTGCGATGATCGGCTTGGAAAGCACGAACCCCACAATTGTCGCCAGCATTCCCACTGTACCAATAATACCTACCAGGTTATCATTTCCGAAGATCCATTTACAATAATATGTACCGCCGGACGCTGAGATCCCGCTTGTGATGCTCGTGATCAGATTGAACAGCAGGATGATCACCCAGTATTTGTTTTTCAGAAGCATGGTCATTGCTTCTTTAAACGGTACCGGCTCCTCCTCTTCCTCCGGCTGCCCTTCTGCCTCGTCCTCTTCATAATCACAGGCAAATTTTGACTTCATACCGTTGTGGCAGCAGATCGCGAACAGGACAAGTACGAGTACTGCCAGCACTACGCCGTATTTGACCCATGCTGACTGTGTGCCGCCCAGCATATTTGTAACCGGGATCGTCAGGATCGAGATCAGCATTCCCGCGCCGTAGTTGGCAACCGCACGGAACAGTCCGATGCTTCCCCTCTCGCTTAAACTCCGTGTACGCACTGTCATAACTGCCGCGAACGGAGTTGCGATAAATGTATACAATCCTGCTGATAAGATCAGGTTTGTTACCAGCGCGTAGATCACGCCCGGGATCTGCCCTGCCTGGATCGGCACGGTAAACATCAGCACAACGATGGCGGCAGCCGGTATGATCTGTGGGAAGATCCATTTAAAATACTTATGGTCTCCGCCTTTTGAATGATCGATCAGATTTCCTGCGATGACGTCCGTAAAGGCGTCGATCACTTTTGAAATCGCCAGTATAATGCCGACGCTTCCTACCGCCAGCCCTACTTTATCTGTATAAAAGTAGTTTAACTGTCCCACGATGTTTGCCATCAGGCCCAGCGCCAACTGGCCGCTGAAGTCAGAGAAATAATCTCTTTTGCGCATGACGCGCCTTGCCCCCTGCTTGTCGTACCGGGGTGCGTTCTTGTCTTTTGCCATCTTTCCTCTCCTCCTGTCTCCGATGCATCCGCCGCACAATGCCTTTCCCCTCGCTGCCTGTAGTCAGAGCGTGCCTTCGGAAAATTTATTTTTCTCTGCGGACTGTTGATCTGTTCCGCTCTCTTCGATCATTACTATATCGCTTTACGTTTCAATTTTATTGCAAAATAATTCTCAGAATTGTAATTTCCGTCATTCTTTAAAATATTTTCAATGCGTACGCCTGTATCCTTTTTGTCCTTATCTCAGCAGGACTTCAATCTCGTGAGTCCTGCCGTCCTCGTAGACCGGAAGCGTCTCCCTGTCACAGGGTTTCCCGTCCGCTATGATGACCGGCTTCCCGTTTTCGATCCATTCCGGATTGCGGATCACGATATGGTAGTCCGCTCCACGGAAATGTCTGGTCACTTCCGCCTCTTCCCACTCTGCCGGGAAACAGGGCGAGATCCGCAGTCCCTCATAATCCCTCTTCACGCCCAGGACGCCTTCATACAGTCCCATCAGGCACCATGCGGACGTCCCGGTGGTCCAGGACTGGTAGGACTTCCCGTAATATCCCGGATTGGTGGAATAGCAGTTGGTAAACACATAGGGCTCTGCTCCGGACCGCACGGACGGATTCTTCTCACTGTCCGGCATGATCTTCTTTAACGTCTCCACCGCTTTCGTCCCTCTGCCTGCACAGCAGTCCATCAGGATCTTGAAGCCTGTGGCATGGCAGTACACGCCTCCGTTCTCAAAGAGTCCCGGCAGCATACCGGACATACGCCCCACATGGGGATCGTACTCCGGGTAAGGAGGCAGATTCAGCGGGAATCCGAAATCCTGTTCCATACTATCCACCGCTTCCAGAACTTTCGGCAGCTTTTCTTCGTCCGTCACGCCGGCAAGCACCGCCCATGTCTGGGCGTTCAGGTAGATCCTGCTGCCCCTGCTCTCTTTGCTTCCTATATTTCCCTTCTCGCTCAAAGCCCTTGCATACCAGTTTCCGTCCCATGCATGCCGGTTGATATCTGCTTTCAGTTTATCATATTCATCTCTCAGAAAGCGGGCATATCCCTTATCCCCTGCATACTCCATCAGCCGCGCCAGCTCCCGCAGCGCCAGGCAGAACTGGTGGGACAGCATCACAGACTCCGCCTCCGGATCGTCCGTAACATTGAGCGCGTCGTTCCAGTCGGCAAAATAGATCTTCACCAGACCGTGTTTCCCTTTGTCGATGATCAGACGGTCCACCGCCGCTTTCACATGCTCCAGTACGGACGCCTCGCCGCCGTCCTGCCACTCCACGCTTTTCGTAAGGAGCGAACAGTCGCCTGTCTCCTTGATCAGCTCGCACACCGCCCAGATGATCCAGAAGGGCTGGTCGGAGTAACGCGTGTCATCATATGGATACCATGTGAGCACGCCATGCCCGTCCCGGAACTGATGCCGCAGGCACTCCAGGATCTCTTCCTGCGCTTTCTCCTGCCGGTAGTTTAAAAGCCCCACTGCGATCTGCAGGTTGTCCCTCACGCCTTTCTTCCCGACAATGCAGAAATCCGCCTGTTTTTTCACCCAGTTGTTCATGATGTGATTGATCTTCTCATCCGGCGTCTTCACGGAGAGAGACCGGATCTTCTCATAATTGTATGCTTCCGCCTCTCGCCACTCCTGCTCTGTGCTCTCTGCATCCGCATACCGCTCCATCGTACGGCACGCTTCCTCACAGGAGGCGCTGATCCCGAATACGACCCGGATCTCTTTTTCCTCTCCGGGCTTCAGTGTGATCTTATGCTGCAGCACGCCGCCCAGGATAAACAGGGACGCCTCCGAATCCGTACAGTCTCTCCCCTGCATGACCACATCCGGTCTCTGGAACAGGGCGCAGGCGGATGCATCCGGCAGCGTCAGCGTACTGGTCGTCCCGCAGAATTTCGTCAGATCTCCGTCCCATGCGTACACCGGTTCCGAAGACGCCAGAAAGCCGTTGTACAGTCCGTGGGGTGCAAATGGATGAGAGGAAGCACAGTAGACGCCGTTTAACTTCCGGTCAAATCTTGTCTTCATACAGCGGTACATTTCATAATATCTTGGATAGGAAAATCCCTCCAGATTGAAGCTCACTGCGGAAAATACACTGAGATTCTTCTCTTCTTCCGCCGTATTTTTCAGCTTCAGTGTCCATACCTCGTGATGACCGCTTTTCGGCACAAAGATCCGCCAGCTTCCCTCGACACCGTTCTTTTTTGATCGGATCAGGGAATGCCCGATGCTGTGGGTGCAGCAGTAATCCTCCACCTCTGTATTCAGCGGTCCGAGGCCGATGTTCCAGCACTCGTTGCTCTCATCATCCCGCAGATAGACGTATCTGGCGTCGTCCCGGTTGATCATGCACATCTCTGCCTTCTCGCTTAAGTAATAGCTGCGCCCGTGACCCACCTGGGAAATCTGGGCGCAGTAGCGGTCCTCATTCCACAGGTAGTTGTACCAGTACCGGGGCGTCCTCGGATCATAGATCCGACAGCCGTTCCCGTCTTCCGTGAACTCATACAGTTTTCTGTCCTCTGCCTGTTTCGTCTCAACACTCATCGTCTCTATAACTCTCCTGTCTACTGTTTTTATGATCGGTGCTTTTCATAATTCCGGTTTTGTAATTTCCGGTTTTTCACCGCCGCGCTTATCCGAGAACGATCCGGTACTGGATCCCCGGTACGGAGCCGTCCAGTGCGAACCGGACTTCGTCTCCGCATTTCTCTCCGGCCATTTCCGCGATCACTTCGCCCACCGGATCTAAGATCTCAAGCTTCGCGTCATCCGCTTTTACGCAGATACCGCCCTCGAGCGTCTCAGCGTAGAGCTTTCCTTTAAATTCCACTGCGGCAAAGGGGATGCCCATCATCTCCGGTCCCTGTCCATATACCGTCTCGTCCATACCGGTAGTGCCCATTGCCGTCAGGACATACTCTTTCGTCCCGTCAAGCCGCGCCTCATCTTTCGCGATCAGGGCAAGGGTGATCCTTTCATTTTGCGATTCCACGGTTACCCGTTCTGACAGCCGGATCTCTCTTTCCGGCGAGCCGCTGAAATACCCGCAGTACGGTGTATGTACGGCGAAACGTGCATGATCCGGATCAAAGACGATCTCTTTTGTATCCGAGATCAGTTTCCCATCCACATATCCTGTGCCGTCCGGGAGAACGCCCCATTCTTTCATGGCTCCGTCCATGATCTTCGCCAGATTCCGGTAATCTCCGCCCTCTGACGTCTCTGCGATCTTGTCAAATACAAGCGCTTTCTCTCCAAGATGGACGCCCGGGCAGATCTCTCTCGTATCTTTCGCCGCCTTTTTCAGACGGTTTTCTTCTTTGTATCTGCGGAATGCGTCCCTGTATTCTGACCATGCATAATATACCCCATGCTTTGCGTCAGAAAGGTCCGCCCCGTTGAAGAATCCGGCATTTACTGCCACGTCTGCATTTCCCTGATAGCTGTCCCCGCCGTCCAGAAACACATTTCTCATAGAGGTGATATACGGGAAAAATGTTGTCGGCATGGAGTGAAACAAAGGCAGCGACTTCAGGTCATTCTGCGTATATACCACATCCACACAGTGCTCTGCCACGGACACCAGACCTTTCAGGAATACGGAAGCCATGAATCCCCACTGGCACGCCACCGCCGGATCATTGTATGCGTCAAATACATTCAGGATCTCGTCTGCCGGCTGATCGTCCCATTTCTCGGAAGTATGGTGGTTGTAGAGGATCAGGCCGTCCCAGTCATTTAAGCAGGCGTAG
Organism: uncultured Mediterraneibacter sp.; assembly: GCA_944377745.1. Lineage (GTDB taxonomy): Bacteria > Bacillota > Clostridia > Lachnospirales > Lachnospiraceae > Mediterraneibacter. The sequence goes on from CALWFV010000012.1 coordinate 42,378, forward strand.
GCAATGGTCTGTACAAAGGCTGTGGAGTGGAAGGGATGCAGGCCGTACTCGTTCCATTCACTGAGCATGAACGGCTTCCCGTTTACGACAGCCACGGAACCGAGACTTAAAAGCGTAGTCCCCATAGATCCGACCCCTCTCTGCATGGTCAGCGGATTTGCGGACACATACTCCGCCGGACCCGCCACCAGATAAGTATTGCCCTGCACCGGAAGGAGCGGATGGTTAAAATAACAGTTGTTCTCCATCAGATCCCCGTCCGTATGCCCGTACACGTCCGCTGCCCCGGCGATCAGGTTGCTGGTAACGATCGGCACTTTCGCTCCCAGAGAATGGATATAGTCTTTCATATCCTGATAAAATTTCCGGTTCATATAGATCCCGAATTCCATAAAGTCCGCATATCTCGCCGGACCTTCCGCCGCATCCCACTGCCCCTGCGGGTCGTTCACAGGCTGATAGAAGCTTCCCTCAATCCCCCGCACGGTTCCCTGTGCCGGATCCTCTTCTTCTCCCAGTGCGCAGCATCCGTCATAAGTCCATGCCTCTTTGAGACGCTCCCTCGTATAATACTTCATCAGCAGGAACTCATTGAAGCGCTTCTGCACTTCCTCGCGGTACGGCTTCATCTCCTCTTCCGCGTCGCCGCCCATATTTCCCTTGATCGCCGTGTCCTCGTTGTTGATCTGGATCGTCACCACCGCCGGGTCGTCGATCAGCGCCATGCCGGTATAGGGGTTCACATGGCAGAGAAGCTCTTTCGCGTACTCTTTCTGCAGTTGGATCATACGCTCGTTGTACATATAGTAGCGCTTCATACAGGAAGGGCCTTTCCCCGGATAGTCCAGTCCGTCCGCCTCCTGGAATTCACGCGCCACGATCAGGTCGATATGCAAGTAGATACCCTTCTCTTTCAGCTTCGCGGCAAAGTAGTCGAAGCGGTCAAGCCCCTCCGGGTTGAATTTCCTGCTTGTTCCCGAGGCATAGTCAAGAAGGGGCGCCTCCCTGCAACTGCTCCAGCTTCCCGGCTCTTCCCCCACCGGCGCGTCCGCCGCGTGCAGGCGGATGATATTGACGCCCATGCTTGCAAAACGCTCCGCCATCTTGTCCGCCGTCTCGTGGTCCGGCGTGTTGGAACGTGCCGCCACGTTGAATCCTAAGAATCTCGCCCTTGTGCCGTCCTCAAAATACAGGTGTCCTTTCCTCGTCTCCACAAACCCGTGCTTTCCCGCCGGGGCGTCCAACAGATGCGAATAGTCGAGGATTCCCCGGTTCGGCTCCGCTTTGTGGATGCGTATGTGCTGTTTCATCGTATTTTCCTCCTTTTTCCGGCCGACCTGTGCACGGTAAATCTGCCCGGAGCCACGTTCCGGATTACCGCCTGAGGTAACCTTTGTGGAGATATCATAGCATCGTATTTTTATTTAATATTGCAAAATTCTTCTTAGAATTGTAAGATAAGGGATAAATAAAGAGAAAAGGAAGAGATGCATTATGGATATGGATTACATCGCCTTGTGCAGAAATTTTTATTCAGCTACAAACATTCCGGTAACTCTGACAAAAGGCAATCGTGCAGTATATTCCTCTTTGGACGATATCCTTGGCACGACGCCCGCATATTACCGGGAGCTGTTTCCCATGGATGAGCAGCACAATCCCAGCTTCTGCGGGGATTACCCGGATATCGAATACGGCCGCATCATGGTCGAGGGCACCGGATATGACGTGATCCTCGGCCCTGTCTTCAGCGTTCCCGTCACGGACGAGATCATCCGGCAGGCTGTAAAAGGCGCTGCCGTATCTCTGGATCAGCGGGAACGGTTTATTGAAATGATGTATGCAGTGCCGCGCCTCAGCCAGACTCAGTTTGCCCAGTACCTTGCGCTTCTGCATCAATGCCTCAACCACAAGACAGTCGATATGGAAAAATTCTTCTCAGAGGATGATATATTCATCCGAAGCCGGAAAGAGCAGCAGACCGGCCGCATGGCGGAGGATCAGGAAGAGGAAAACACACACAATTCCTATTATTTTGAACTGGAATTATATCAGCTTGTCAAAGAAGGAAATACCGAAAAACTGAAGAAATTTCTGAGCGCCACAAGACCGCCCTTAAAAGAAGGAAAAATGGCGGCATCTCCCCTGCGCCATGCAAAGAATCTGTTTATCACTACCGTGTCAAAAGCAGGGATGATGGGCGCCATACCCGGCGGAGTGGATGTGGAAAAGACTTATCAGCTCATAGATTATTACATACAGGAATGTGAACAGATGACCACCATTGAAAGGATCAATCAGCTTCAGTACGTCATGCTCATGGATTTCTGCCAGCGCTCCGGCGAGAATCACATTCCGGATGGTATCTCTCCCGACGTCTACAAGTGTATGACCTACATCCGGGAGCATACCAACGAATCCATTTCCATCGAGGACGCTGCCGCTCACGTAAATCGGAGCAGTTCCTATATGATGAAGCATTTTAAGAACGAGCTGGGTATCAATATGGGAGCGTATATCATGAGATGCAAATTAGAAGAGGCAAAAAGCCTTCTCACCTACAGCGAAAAAAGCCTGGCCGAGATCAGCAGCTTTCTCTGCTTCTCCAGCCAGTCCTATTTTCAGAATGTATTTAAGAAACAGTACGGGGTGACGCCGCTGCAGTACCGGAAACAGACGAAACATTCATGATCCGTCTGCTGAAACAGGAAGCCGAAAAATTTTCCCGGCTATCTCAGTACCACGCTCTGCCTTCCGCGGGATTCATAAACGTCTTCAAATTGCTCTTTATCATATTCCATGAATCCCGAAATCGGATCGGCAATTGTCACCGTATCTTCCGAATAGCCAATTAAAACCGCGCCGTGGTCATTCATACTCTAGTCTACATATTCGCCCTGCTCTGTGTACCACCCCTGTGCAGCCTGTCTGTCAGCCATCCCGATTGTAATCCACACCACAACAGGAACGTTTTCAGAAACCAGTTGATAGAGCTGCTCAGGTTCTGTCCCCGTTATATCTTCTGCGCGAAGCTCGCTTCCCGCCTCAGCCAAATAACTGTCTGCCGCGGTTACAATTGCCCCTGTTCCGCAGATATAACCGAGTTCTGTTGTGGGATCTCCCACAAAATATTCGTTCAGGTCACTGCCATAGAGCAGACCGTCACTTCCATAGTGTAAATTTGCAGAAGCAGTCGGAAGGTACTGCGCTGCCATTGTTACTTTATCTGCCTCATAACCATAGTAATTTACAGCCATTGTCAACGCCGTGATCTCGCATCCTGTGGGCAGTTCCGGCATCTGATTTATGATCGGGAAATTTTCAATCCTGTATTCAGCCGGCGCCTGTATTTTTATCGTCTGTTCCAGTCGGATCTCATCTTCCGTATCCGGGACAGGTTCAGATATCTGCTGTTCTTTTAACTGTAATCCTGCCGAACATTTCTGATTTTCTGTTTGGCTTTCTGCCTGCTTTATCGCCTGTTCGGAAGCACATGCAGATAAAATAACTGTTGTCAGACATAATCCGGCAATAACTGTTTTTTTCATATTCATTTGTCCACCTGTACTAAAATGAAAACATCGTCCGAAGATTACTTTTATTATTATTTTCAGGTATTTTACAGACTGGTCAGGACAGGATTCTCCAGATAGTCATATACCCTTTTCACTTCACTGATCTTTCTTGTATCCAGCATGGAAGGACAGTTTTTATCCAGAGACGCGATCTGTTCCATATCCGCATCGTCCAGTTTAAAATCCCATATCCCGAGATTTTCTCTCATCCGCTCCCTGTGGACAGATTTGGGGATGACGATCACATCCTGCTGCACATTCCATCGCAGGATCACCTGTGCCGACGTCTTCCCATGCTTTTCCGCGATTGCCTTCAATACCGGCTCGCCAAACATGCCTTTCAGTCCTTCCGCGAAAGGCGCCCATGCCTGGGGCTGCACTCCCAGTTCCTTCATGATCTCAAGATCTTCTTTCCTTTGATAATGAGGATGACGCTCGATCTGGTTGATCTGCGGTCTGATCTCCACGTTATAGCACAGATCAAGAAGGCGGTCCGGGAGAAAATTGCAGACGCCTATGGCGCGGATCTTTCCAGCTTTATACAGTTCTTCCAGTGCTCTCCAGGACCCGTAATAATCTCCAAACGGCATATGGATCAGATAGAGATCAAGATATTCCAGCCCCAGTTTCTCCAGCGATCCTTCAAATGCTTCCTTTGTATTCTCATATCCCATCTGCTGGATATATGCTTTCGTTGTGATAAACAGTTCTTCTCTGGGAACGCCGCATCTGCGGATCGCTCTTCCCACCGCCTCTTCATTCTGATACGAACTTGCCGTATCGATCAGCCGGTATCCTTCTTCAATGGCAGTTCTTACTGCCTCTTCACAGTCTTCCTCCGGGATCTGGAAAACGCCGAAGCCTTCCATCGGCATTTCGATCCCGTTATTTAATTTTATTCTTTCTATCATAATCGCCTCCATAAAGCCAAAGCCATGAGACTTTTAATTCAGTTTCTTTCCAAGTTCATATGCTTTTCCCGGATATTTTGAATGCTGTGTCATAGGCGGCGTACCGCAGCCTTTTCCCAGCACCATCCCCATATCTTTCAGGTTCAGATAATGTACCAGTGTCTTATAATGTGCCTCCAAAGCGTCAAATGTCCAGCCGTCGCTGTTCCATGCTGCCGCCAGAAGAGCGGACTTCATATGTTTGCGCTGAATGCTGCTGTTAAAAGCGCAGAAACGGTCGATCAGTATCTTCAACTGAGCCGACATCCCATAATAGTACAGCGGTGTGACAAACACCATCATATCCGCCTCCAGAATGTCCTGCCGGAACTGTTCCACATCGTCTTTCTGCACACACGGTCCTTCATATCCGCAGTGGATGCACCCGATGCATGGATGGATATCTGCATGGGCCGCGTCGATCACCTTGACTGTATGTCCGGCTTCTTCTGCACCCCGGATAAACTGATCCGCCAGCATATTAGAAGAGCCGTGCTGATTCGGACTTCCCTCCAGAACTATGATCTTCATTTTCATGCCTCCAATCTGACAGGTTTTCTTTTGCTGCTCCTTATTTCATTTCTTTTTCCCAGTAGCGGATGACATTGACCTGTGTCTCATCGCCCAGCTTCTCCAGGGTCTCGATCTCTTCAGCGGACAGTTCCACTGCCGCGGCCTTCACCGCATCTTCTACCTGGTAAACCTTTGTCACGCCGATGATCGGCAGGGTTCCTTTCGCGATAACCCATGCGACCGGGATCTGAGCAGTCGCTACGTGGTGGCGGTCAGCGATCTCCTCCAGTCCTTTGTTCAGTTTCTCCAGCTTCGGAAGCATCGGATTGTATGTCCTGCCCCTGTCGGAATCCTCCGGGAAGGGATGCTCTGTGTCATATTTTCCGGTCAGCGCGCCCTGTTCCAGTACCATATAAGAGAAGAAAGTGATGTCATTCTCTTTGCAGTAGTCCAGGATACCTGACGTCTCGGATGAACGGTTCAGCAGACTGTAGTGGTTCTGGATCGCTGAGATCTTCAGCCCTTCTTTTGCAAGGATATCAGCCGCCTCTTTGATCTCTGCCAGACTGTGGTTGGAAAGACCGATCTTACCGATCTTGCCGCTCTTTGCAAGGGGGATCAGTTCTGTCACCCACTTCGGAGCATCCATCGGATTGTGGATCCAGTAGAAATCCATGTAGTCTGTACCAAGAAGCTCCGCGCTCTTCTCATACAGCGCTGTCACCGCGTTCTCCGCTGATGGATCCGCACACTGGGGCGTGAACTTATCCGAGATCAGATAGCTGTCTCTCGGAACTGTCGCCAGGAACTCTCCCAATACCTTCTCTGAGGTTCCCATTCCGTATGCATACGCTGTATCCCAGAGGTTGAGTCCCTCTTTCATCGCTGTATCAAATACCGGCTTTAACGCTTCAGAGGTAAGATTTCCTCCGAATGTACCGTCATTTCCCCACGCCCATGCTCCGAGAGCGATCTTCGGCATTTTCTTCATTTCTGTCATATTCTTTGTCCTCCTGATTTCTGATTTTGCAATGATAAAATTCAAGACTCGCTTGCGAGTCTTGGCGCGGGATTCGGGTCAGCTTTAGCTGACATAATACATCTCCGAATCCCTGCGCATCCTCGCGGAGCGTATATCAGATGGGGGATTGACACCCGCCACTGATACTGATTTATCACTCACCACCTGTAGAGGCGGGAGTCATCCCACATCTGATATATCCTTTCGCTATGTCTATTTTACTCTGCGCAAACGTTCTGTTCCAATACTTGTAGGCAATGACAAATCATACATTTTATGAATGAAACAGTGGTGTTTACTTTTCCGGATAATTCTCCTATAATTGTATCAGACCTGAGGATCACAGAAGGGAGAGTGCGGAATTGAGCAGATATCTGAATTTAGGAAATGCAGGATTTCAGTCTATACGAAAAGGACTGTATGTGGATAAAACAGGCTTGATCGAATATATAAACAGTACGCTTGGCACTAAAGATAAACTGACATGCGTGAGCAGACCGAGACGGTTTGGGAAATCATTCGCGACTCAGATGCTGTGTGCCTATTATGACAGAAGCTGCAGTTCCGAAAAACTTTTTCAGGATCTGGACATTGCCTCCTCTGATGATTTTGAAACGCACTTAAATCATTATCCGGTGATCTATCTTGATATCACATGGTTTATCTCAACCGCGGAACACATTACGGAAACCGTGAAATATCTGCAGAAAGAGGTAATGAAAGAGTTAAACGATGAGTATCCCGGCGCAACAGAAGAACAGCGTTCTCTCCCCATTGCCTTAAGCGATATCAGCGATGCCTCAGGAGATAAATTTATTATTATCATCGACGAATGGGATGCGCTTTTCCGGGAAGCCAGGGCTGACGTCGATCTTCAAAAAGAATATCTGCAGCTTCTCCGCGGACTCTTTAAAAGCAGTCTGACGGATAAAATGATCGAAGCTGCATATATGACAGGGATTCTGCCAATAAAAAAATACGGGACCCAGTCCGCCTTAACAGACTTTCGGGAATACACCATGATACAGCCGCAGAGACTCGCCGAATATGTCGGATTTACCGAAAAGGAAGTAAAAGAACTCTGTGAAAAATTTGAAATGGATTTTGACGAGGCAAAGAAGTGGTATGACGGATATTCTTTTAGTAAAATGCATTCTGTTTACAGTCCCAACTCAATTATCCAGGCAATAAAAAACAATGAGTTCGGTGATTACTGGACGGAAACTGAGACATACGAGTCCTTAAAATACTATATAGATATGGATCTGGACGGATTAAAAGAAGCTATCGTATCTATGCTGGGCGGTCTGCACTGTAAGATCAATACGCGTACCTTCCAAAACGATATGCTGAATATAAACGGAAAAGACGATGTCCTGACTCTTTTGATCCACCTTGGATATCTTGCGTATGACTCAGAGAAGAAAGAAATCTATATTCCCAATCAGGAAGTTGCGGATGAATTCAAAAACACTGTGGAGTTCAGCGGATGGAAGGGAATATCATCCGCGCTGGCCGCATCGGATAAACTTCTGGACGCGACGATCCGGCTGGAAGCGGATATTGTGGCGGAAGAACTGGACCGTGCCCATATGGAGAACACTTCTATCTTAACGTATAATAATGAAACCGCGTTAAGCTGCGTGATAACAATTGCCTATTACACGGCGCAGAAAGACTATACCCTGATCAGAGAATGTCCGGCGGGAAAAGGCTTCGCAGATATGGCATTTATTCCCAGAAAACACACTAGAAAGCCTGCCATGCTGGTGGAACTGAAATGGGCTCGCTCAGCGCAGGGGGCAATCCAGCAGATTAAAGAGAAAAATTATAAAGGTGTGCTGGATGAATATAAAGATAATCTGCTGCTTGTTGGAATCAATTATAACAGACACACGAAAAAGCATGAATGTATCATTGAAAAATACAATTCATGCCAGGCTTAAAATTCAGAAGGGGCATATCGCATGAGGAATTTATTCTCTCATGCGACAGCCCCATCTTTACTACTCCCCTGTATTTTTCAGTTTTATCCTGCCAGACCGATACTGTTCAGCCATCCTGAAACCGTATCAGCGCAGTCTTCCGCCTCACTGCTTCCCAGTGAGAGACCTTCTGTGATCTCCGCCTCCGGCTCCATCTCCGCAATGGTGTCAAGGGAGCCGGAAAATCCGCTGCCGCCGCTTGTATTAAACGGAGCGATCGTCTTGCCGGAGAGATCATACTCATCCAGAAATGTATACATGATCATTGGCATATCTCCCCACCAGTTAGGGAATCCGAGATACACGGTGTCATATGCCGAGAGATCCACCGTCTCCGCGATCGCCGGGCGGGCGTCGCTGCTCTGTTCCTCCTGCGCGATATCAAGAAGCTCGTCGTAATCGTCTGTGTAAGGTTCCGCCGGAACTATCTCAAACAGATCCGCCCCTGTCTGGCTCTGGATCTCCTGAGCTACGGCTTCCGTATTCCCTGACCAGGAAAAATAAGCGACCAGCGCGCCGCCTTCTCCTTCCGCCGCATCGGTGGCTTCTTCTGCGTCAGGCTCCTGTGCGGCGTCCGTATCTTCTGCTTCCGCCTGTACCTCTGTACTTTCTTCTGTCTGAGTCTCCGCCGGTTCCTCTGTATCAGTTCCGCCGCTGCACGCGGCAAGTCCGAGGACTGCTGTGCCGATAATCATGACCGAAAGCAGTTTTTTCATCCATTTTGATTTCATAAGCATCCTCCTGCATTTTAATTCTTTCCGCCTGCCGTTATTTATCAAGGTTCATGCATTTTCCGATGACGTCCCCTGTGCGGAGATACTCATAGGTCGGCATCTCGAAGAGCACCGGTTTCAGCGTGTGATAGTCGATCTTTCCAGCCTCATTTAATACGCTCTCTTCCGCATATACGCCGTCGATCTTGCAGATAAAGCTCTCGAACCCTTCTGTCTCGTAGATATCGTCCACTGTGCAGTCCATAACCACCGGAGCTTCATCGATCACCGGTGCTCCCGTTCCTTCTGTGTGGAACCGGAACATATCTGATTTATCCACTTTGTTTCCGCTGACGCAGCCGGCCCGGTCTGCTTTCTTCAGCATAGCCTCATCTACAATGTTCACAGTCAGAGCTTTTGTCTCTTTGATCCCCTGGTTTGTGTAGTGGGGTTTCGCAAGGCTGACCATGATCCGGTCATGTCCGATGATCCCAACGTGTCCTACCAGGACGTAATTCGGTTTTCCGTTTACCATAGTTCCTACCACTACCAGCGGAGTAGGATAAAGCGCAAGGCTCTTTCCGATATTCTTCTTCATGTTCATTACTTCCTTTCAAATTTGCTTTTTACAGGTCTGCTGTTCCTGCCTTCAAACATATTGTAGGCGGAACTGCGTCCAAAGTCTAATACCTGTCATTTATCATCTTTCATTCGTTTTAGGAATGGCAGACTTACTTTTCAAACTCTGCCGCCACATCTTCCAGCAGATTTCTGATAGGAAGATGCTGGGGGCAGATCTTCTCGCATTTTCCGCATTTGATACAGTCGGACGCTTTCCCGTGGTCTACCATATGGATGCTGTTATAGTCGACATTTTCAAAAATATCCATATTCTCACACTCTCTTTCTCTTTTATAACACCCGGTCCATCGCAAGTCCGATCACCAGGGAGGTCGCGATCACATAGAGCAGATAAAGCCCGAACCGCTTTGCCCCCAGCACGATCTTCAGCGCTCCCAGGTTGGTGATCTTGGTGGCTGGACCGGTGATCATGAACGCCGCTGCCGATCCCATGCTCATCCCGGAAGCCAGCCACTGCTGCAGTAAAGGAACAGTGCCTCCGCCGCAGGCGTAGAGGGGGACTCCGATGGTGGCGGCAAGCAGCACGCCGAACCCTTCCTGTTCCCCGAAGAGCCGGGCGAAGTCCTCAGCCGGCACATATCTCTGGAACAGGGCGGAGAGCAGCACCCCCGCCAGGAACCAGGGAGCGGTAGCCCGGATATTTCTTCCCAGGTTCTTTAAGAACCGCATCGCCGGGTTCGGGTCGGTATCCCGGCTTTTCCTTTCCGAGAAGCCGGTGAAGTTAAAATAACTTCTGTCCCTGTAGAAAAACCGCACGCAGAGCCCGGCTCCGATTCCCACCAGAAAGGCGGAGAGAAACCGCACCGTTACTGCCTCCGGACCCAGGATCCCGCTTGTGATCAGAAGCTGGGGATTCAGAAGGATCGAACTCATCATGAACGCCGCCAGCATATCGTCTTTCATCCCTTTCTGGGAAAAGGACGCCGCAATGGGAATGGTCCCGTACATGCACAGGGGCGATGCGATCCCCAGAAGACTTGCCGGGATCAGTCCCAGAACCCCAAGCTTTTTCCTGCCCAGCGTCTGAAAGGCTCCATGGATCTTCCCCTTTCCAAACACAGAGATGGCGGAACCGATCACCATGCCCAGCGCCCAGTAGAAAAATACCTGTTCCAACTGGATGCTGAAATAATACCAGATGTAAATGAACTCTCTTCTCAGAATCTCCATACTGCCGTATCCTTTCTATCTGCCTGCCGGAAGTTCAGCTTTCCTTCCGTCAGGTATCCTTATCCGTCAATGCTGACCAGCTCATAGGTCCTGCTTCCCAGTCCGATCTCCTCCGCATGTTCCAGGGTATGCAGACCGTTTCTGGACTCGATCCGCTCCACCAGGGAACCGCCGTCCTCCGCGCTGTAGACCAGATCGATGCAGGTCTGATCCAGTGCCACCGGATCGTAGGAAGCCAGGATCCCGATATCATGCATATCCGGCTCCGCCGGGTTGCTGTTACAGTCGCAGTCCACAGAAAGCCGGTTCATCACATTGATGTACAGGATATTCCCGTCCAGATAATCCACTACAGACTTTCCGGCTTCCGCCATGGACTCCAGGAACGCGTCCTGCTCCCCGCTCCACATACTGCCGCCTGTGCCGCCGCTGTGGATATTTGCTTTTCCTTCGGAAGATGCAATGCCGATGGAAATATTCTTGATGGCGCCGCCGTAGCCCGCCATAGCATGACCTTTGAAGTGGGAAAGCACCACATAATAATCATAGTTTTCAAAATGGCTGCCCACATAATTCTCTTCCAGGTTCGTTCCCCCTGTCACAGGCAGGGTCATGGAACCGTCCTCGTCCATGATATCCACATCCGCGATCTCTGTATAGCCGTGGTCCTCTGCCACCTGGTAATGCATGGCTGTACTGGAGCGGGAACCGCCGTATGCCGTATTGCACTCCACAATGGTAGGATCCTCGAAGGACTGTACCAGATCTCCGATCAGATCAGTCCGCAGATAGTTGCTCCCCGGTTCTCCTGTGGAGAGCTTCACAGCGATCCTGCCCTCGGGGACCGCCTGAAGGGCGTCATAGACGGCGATCAGTCCGTCGGAACTGATATCTGTTGTCATATAGACAGCAGGCGCTCCTGCGGCGCTGTCGCTGTCTGTCTCCGCACTCCCCGCAGACGCATCCGCCGACTCCGTCTGTGCCTCTTCCTCTTCTGTTTCGTTTTCCGTCTGCTCAGAAGCCGCAGCAGAGGTTTCCTCTGCCGGTTCCTCTGTCCTGCCGCATCCGGAAAATAAAGACGCCGCTGTTACAGCAGCGATCAGGGTAATCACAACTTTTTTTCTCATGGCTCCTCCTTTTTTGAAACGTTAATATGAAATGTTACATTTTCAGCTTATCGGTTTTCTCATTTTCCGGCCTTACGGAAACTGTTCTCTCATTCACCGAGGGGATTTTTCTGCCCGCTCTAAGGAGTATCACGGACAGATAGTGTGCGATCCAGATAAACAGCCCCATCATGGCCAGATAATCTATATAAAAAGATATCGGGGACTCACTGTAATCCAGGAACACGAACTGTGTCCTCAGGAACATGTAAGTCGCCAGATCTCTTGTCACAAATGCATACAGACCGTAGCCTGCAGCTAAAACGACGGCGATCCGGAGAACGGTACGCCGGATCCCGGAGCTCCTGTCCATCCCGAAGATCTGCCGGAACCGTGCCAGCATCATCCCCCAGTGAAGCCCCAGATGGAAAGCCATCAGCACGAATCCCCAGTAGCATGCAGCCATGTGGACCAGCCTTGCTGTCCCCATCCCGCCGCTGATGGGCAGAAAGGCAAACACATGCCTGGACATCATAATGCCGCTTGCCATCAGGCAGATCATTACCGCCAGAAGCACCAGATCCGCCGCGCTTGTAAGGATCCGGATCCCGGTATATTTTCCCCGGAACAGATTCCGATACCAGGCGGCATTCAGCACATGGTGGGCGAGAAAGAGCACAAGCATGATTGCGCCCGCCCACTCATGAGCCGTTTCTCCCCAAAGCTGATATCCCATCAAAAAGAGGAGCGCCAGCGTCATCAGAAGATCCACTGCCAGTTTGATCCTTGCCTTTGGTTTCATCTTTTTCTTTGCTTTCTCCATAACTTACGCTTCCTTTCTCCCTTCACGGAATTCGCAGCCGTTCTGCTCCAGCCATATCCTCACCGTCTCTTCCAGGTTCTCTCTCCGATTCTCCAGTACGTACAGGCTGCTTCCCACTTTTGCGTCCGGGCAGAGTTCCCGGACCGCCTGCTCCATCCCCTTGTCCTCTCCGCCGCAGTGGCTGAAGAAGGGAAGGAGGATCTTCCCGGTCAGGTCGTTCGCTCTCAGCCATGCCGCCAGCGGGGGCGCGATCGTTCCGCACCAGTTGGGCGTGCCGGCAAAGATGATATCATACCCGTCCGCCCGCTCTGTAAGAGGCAGAAGAGACGGGAAGATTTTGGTTCTGTTTTCCGCCCGCACCTGCTCCAGAAGCAGTTCAAAATCTGCCGGATAAGGCTGTCTCGGGTAGATCCGGCTGTATGTTCCATCTGTCAGTCTCCGTATCGTCTCCGCGATCCTGCGTGTATTCCCGGAATAGGAATAACAGACGATCAAACTATTTTTCCTCATATATCAATCATCCTTTGCTTCTTCTTTGCGTCCATTATCCTATGATTCCGGCGTACTGTCTAATACCTGTCTTTTATTACAAATCATTCCTTCTATGTATGATAAAATCCGTTTTCGTTTTATCCGATGTACGCTGCCGGGTAAATATCTGTTCCTGCAGGCATGGCAGCCGTCTGCGGGCTTATCGTGCAAAAAAATGGTTATGACACCATCAGCAGACTGGACTGACGTCATAACCATTTTTCATCTTTTTTACTGCTCCTGTATCGTCTGTATAAACAAAGAAACGGCCTGAGAAAACAGGTGGTTCTTTTTCCACAGGAGAACGCTCCGGGTCACATGCTCCGGAAGGATCTTCCGGAAGCACAGCTCCGGATCCGCATGGATGGACAGCGCCCCGTCCAGACAGACTGCGCATCCCATCCCTGCTGCCACCAGCAGGGCGGCATTGGAAAGGATATTGTAATAAGCCGGTATATCCAGGTGGCGTTCTTCACAATGCATCCAGTGCAGGATCTTCTCTTTCGCGTTTTCCCTTCCCGGCATGATCAGAGGGTATTTTTTTATGTCATCTAAGGTCACGGATTCTTTTTTTGCCAGTTCGTGATCCCGGCGGAGAAGGACGCCCCACGTTTCTTTCTGGGGAAGTCTGACATATTCAAACTTTGCTGTATCGATCGGCTCGATCACAAGTCCCAGATCCAGCAGACCGCGCTCGATCATCTCTTTGATATTGTCCGCCATCCCATTGTAGAGGTCAAACTGAACATCCGGATATCTCTCCCGGAATTCTTTCATCCGGTCTGCCAGGACCCGGCCGCCCACCGCTTCCGCGGCTCCGATCCGGATCGTCCCGCAGATCACATCCTTCCGATCTCTGAACGTGTGCTCCAGCTTATCCGACAGTTCTACGATCGTCTCTGCCTGCTGCTTGAACAGATATCCTTCGTCAGTCAATGTAACGGAACGCTTTCCCCTGACCAGAAGGGGCGTTCCCATCTCATCCTCCAGCTCCATCAGTTGACGGCTGAGGGTAGGCTGGGTGACGTGCAGGATATCCGCAGCTCTCGTAATATTGCCTTCATCCGCTACCGTAAGAAAGTATTTCAGTACACGCAGTTCCATGCTGTTTCCTCCTTCCGATCATCATGATTATCTGTCTTCCAAACTGCGAAACAGGTTCCGGGGATTGATACGGTTCAGAGAACACTATCAATCGTCTGAATTATATCATTTGAACATGATAATGGCAATTTACAATATTTTTTACGATTCTGTATATAGACTTTTTCCGCGTTTTGTCTCTTTTGATTTGATCTGCTGTTACCGCAAAAGAGACTGAGTAAGACGGCGTCATTGCCATTCCTTCTCAGTCTCTGCCGATTATTCGTATTTATGATGCCTGGGCAAAAGCCCCCAACTATGATACCTGCGGATTTCCGTAGGGGTGTTCACCTTTATCTTCTGTATCTTTCAGAAATTTTCCCAGCCCGATCCTCCTCAGATTTGTGATCCGCTTCGCCATGATCTCCGGGGAGACCGGCATGTCTTCTTTGATCCATTCGATGGTCATGCCGGCGGATGCGATGGAATGGTACTTTGTAAAGAAGCGGAGTTCTTCCATCACCGGCTTTTCCCCGGCATTTTTCTCATACCATTTTTCATGATACTGCAGATCCCACTCAAAGGGATGTTCCAGCATATAGCTCTTCAGACAGTTCTGTCCGCACAGCATGACAGCAGGTTTCAGGAAGAAATGATACTTCTCCGCCCGCAGGAAATAATCTCTCAGGTTTTCATAGTATCCCCTGTTTTCATCTACTTCATGAAAATTTGTCATCACACGGTCATAATAGATCCAGTGGATCAGATCGTCTTTATCTTTGAAATGATTATAAAATCCCTGTCTGCTGACTCCTGTTTTCTCCCGGATATCTTTGATCGTAATGGCTTTCAGTTCTTTTGTCCTGCACAGATCCAGCAAAGCGTCCGCCACGATTTCTTTGATGTTGATCGCCATCTTATTTCCCGATCCCTTTCCCTGCCAGATAAGCTTCTTCCATCGCCTTTGTCCCGATCACTTCGCCCTTCTGCCAGACGCGCTCGCCCCAGATGATCTGCCGCACCCGGTCTCCCAGATTCTCCAGGATCTGTGCCAGATCCTCCGCGTTTCTCTTCAGACCGCCCCTGCCGTCATGTCCTGTCACGATCACGTAGGCGTCCTTGCCTCCCAGCCCCTGCCATTTCGGGAGAAGCCGGTCGATCATCACTTTCATCTGACCGCTCATGGTCAGGAAATAAGTGGGCGAGGCGAGAAGGAGCACATCGGCAGCTTCCGCCTTGTCAAGGATTTCTGCCATATCGTCTTTCTGAACGCAGGTCCCGGTTCTGAAACAGGCGTAACACGCCCTGCACGGCGCGATCTCTTTCTCCCTGAGAGAAATCTTCTCCACCTGATGTCCTGCTTCCTGTGCGCCCCGGATAAACTCGTCGCAAAGAAGATCCGAATTTCCTTTCGCCCGAGGGCTTCCGTTGATTGCCAGTACTTTCATTTCACTCATCTCCTATATCTGCAAGATCAATTATGATCGTTCCTGTCATTTCCCCGATCTGTTCTGCACCCGACACTGCCTGCCCCAGCTCAAACAGGGAGGGATTTTCATTATAATCGTCATAATACATGACCACATCTCCCCACGGGGCGTAGTATGCCAGCGTGCCGGCGCCGCCTTCCGCAGCAGGAGTATCACTAGTATCCAGTTCCTGCGGCGGGTAGAAGATCTTTTCATTCGTGCTGAAATCTTCCACTTCCACCGTGATCGGAAGCTGTTCGCCGAGCGAAGCGGCTGCGGGGCTGTCATTAAGCTCATAGATCACTGTATTATCGCCGAACTGAACCGAGATCCGCTGCGCTGCCGACTGCTCCGCACTTTCTTCCGCTGCTTCCTGACCGGCTCCCGCGATCTCTCCTGCCCAGCTCTGAATCTCCTCCTGGGAAGAAGCTGAGTCCTCCTCATAGCAGTCGAAAATATTATCCGAGATCACAGCGTCCGGCGCCGCCTCCGTGATCTGTTCCACACTCTGTGCCAGCCCGCCGGTCCCGTGGGAACAGAACAGATACACCTGCTTGCCCGACAAGTCGTTCTCCCCCAGGAATGTCAGAAGAGGCATGGGGGCGCCGTACCACCAGTTAGGATAGCCCAGGAATACGGTGTCATATTCCTCCAGATTTTCCACCTGCTCTTCCAGCTCGGGTCTGGCGTTCTCTCCGCGCTCCTCATTGGCTCGGTCCAGACACTCGTCCCAGTCGCTGGGATATGGGTCCGTCACGCGGATCGTAAAGAGATCGCCGCCGGTCTCCTCCTGCACCCAGCCTGCCAACTGCTGCACATTTCCCGGCGGGATCACGCTGGGGGAAGTTACTGCATCCACATCATCCTCCAGTACCGCATTGTCCGCCCATGAGAAATAAGCGACGAGGATCTTCCCGGGGGAACTGTTCCTCTCCGATTCTTCTGCCACTGTGTTCTCCGTAATATTCTCTGGCATGGTTTCTGCCGCCTCCTCTTCTGCGCCGCCGGAACTGCTGCATCCGACTGCTCCGAGGACCATACTGATACAGATTGCCGCTAAGATTTTTCTTCTCATATTGCCTCCTGTGATCGCACATACTCAAGTCAACAGTTTCCAAGCATTTTGCTCTTTCTGTATTTACTGTACCAGTTTGCCCGGCGGGAGACAAATGCCTATATTTTATTGTTTACTATTGATGGCAGACATGGAAAAAGGACGCATCCTCTTTTGCTTTTGGACACGTCCCATGCTCAATTTCAATATTTTTAATCTTCTGCAATCTCTGAGAAAAGGAACAGCGTATAATCCGCCCCGGCAGCAGATCCTTCGCCCTACCACTCCGGAGGACTGCCGGGACAGTGCCGCAGGGCAATGGCGGCACGCATTTCCACAAAGCAGCCGCAGAGTCTGCACATCCCGTTCAGCAGATGATCACACTCTCTGCACTTTGACAGTCTCCGCTCATATTCTTCTTTCCCGGTTCTGTCATCTTCCGGAAGGTTGGCAATATAAACATACATGTTTTGAAAATAGTCTTTCTCAGACAGGTCTTTTAACAGGCATTTCCTGCAGACCCGGTATTTTTCCTTCTCCACGCCCTCGCACATCCTATCTCATCTCAAG
The DNA here is from genome assembly GCA_944377745.1 of uncultured Mediterraneibacter sp. Classification (GTDB taxonomy): domain Bacteria; phylum Bacillota; class Clostridia; order Lachnospirales; family Lachnospiraceae; genus Mediterraneibacter. The sequence goes on from CALWFV010000012.1 coordinate 59,583, forward strand.
ATGAAGTACACTGCAGGGCGGAATCGTGAACCGTATCCCTTTCCCTGTGATCTGCGCCCCGCTGTAAGGCTTCACCCCGACACGTTCCGGATCTTCAAAGGTATTTTTCGCATGCATTTCTTCTGTGATGATCTCCCCTGTCACCGACATGATCTTTCTGTCCACGACCGCGCTGTCTATCTCATAGCTCTCTTCAATGGAAAGATTGGTCATAGTGAGATGGATCGTCCCATCGGAATCCACAGACACCGATTCTGTCAGATTCGGCACCCGCCATTTTTCCTCCGCGCCGATCTGTTCCGTCTCAATGCTGCTGTATGCAAGTTCCGCGTCCTGATGATATTTATACAGATCAAATACATGATATGTAGGGGTTTTTATCATCTTCTCTCCCTCGGTGAGGATGACGGCCTGCAGCACATTGACGATCTGCGCCAGATTGGCCATCTTCACCCGGTCACAGTGCCTGTTGAAGATATTCAGCGTAATGCCTGCCACAAGAGCATCTCTCATTGTGTTCTGCTGATAGAGGAATCCTGGATTTGTCCCTGGCTCACAGGTGTACCAGGTGCCCCATTCGTCCACGATCATGCCGATCTTTTTCTCCGGATCGTACTGATCCATGATCTCACCGTGCCTGCGGATCAGCTCATCTATATACACAGCCTTGTTCAGAGTCTTATACCACATCTTTTCGTCAAAATCCGTGGAACTTCCCTTTGTCTCGATCCCCTCCGGATACACATAATAGTGGAGGGAAAGTCCGTCCATAAAACCATGCTGTTCTTCCGGCGCTCTCCGGAAACAGGTGGCGAGGACTTCTCTTGTCCAGTCATAGTCCTCGTGAGGCGCTCCGCAGCAGATCCTCTGAATATGTCTGGCACTGTCATAATCGCGGACAAAGGTCTGATATCTTCGATATTCATTGGCGTAATAGTCCGGGTTCATGTTCCCTCCGCATCCCCAGTTCTCATTGCCGATCCCGAAGAAATCGACCTTCCAGGGATCCTTCCGTCCGTTTTTCTTTCTCAGTTCGGACATGGGTGATACCCCGTCAAACGTCATATACTCGATCCATTCGGACATCTCTCTGACGGTCCCGCTTCCCAGATTCCCGTTGATATATGTTTCACAGCCAAGCTGCCGGCACAGTTCAAAATATTCATGGGTTCCAAAGCTGTTGTCCTCGACAACGCCTCCCCAGTTTGTGTTGACCATCTTTTTTCTGGTATCCGCCGGACCGATCCCGTCCATCCAGTGATACTCATCGGCAAAGCATCCTCCCGGCCACCGGAGCACCGGTACCCGGATCTGCCTGAGAGCTTCCACCACATCCGTTCTCATTCCGTTGACATTATCAATGGGAGAATCTTTTCCCACATAGATTCCCTCATAAATGCATCTTCCCAGATGTTCCGAAAAATGCCCGTAGATTTCTTTATTGATCCTGCCCAGTTTCCTGTTCGGATCGATCACCATTCTCGTCATTTCAACGTCCTCCTTCTTCTGATTCATACTGCCTGAAAACTCTCACAAGCAGCAGCGATTTTATATAAGCGCACACTGAGAATCCGCACACCATCATAAAGACCCAGACGCTTTTCGTAAAGATCATAAGCAGGATCACTGCTGCCGAGATCAAGGCCAGCAGGATCGTCTCCTTCAGATGAAAGACGGCCAGGATCAAAGCGTTTTTTACCGTTTTCAGGACAGTGTTGTCGAAACGGGCGGACAGGGCAAACACATAGAGCAGGGAAAAAGCGCAGATCAGCGCAAATGCTCCCGTGATAACGAGCATAACCTGGTCAGCTGTGGAGAATCCCGGTCTCATCCGCCAGAATCTCAGTCCGAAGGCAAGGACCGTGCCGACCAGCACATAGAAGATCGACAAGAGCAGGGACTGCCTGAAATTATCTTTAAACGCTTTCAGAAATGGTTTGAAAATATAACCTCCCTCGTGCCTTGCCTCCCGCATGGTCACAGTATACAGCGCGGTCACTGCCGGTCCTGCCGTGACGGCCGGTGCGCAGCACAGGATAAACAGAATATTCAGTATCATAAAATCCGCCACTGTAGCCAGAAAGGCAAGGACCGGACTGTCCAGATTAATCTTCATAGCTTTTTATCCCTCTTTCCCGTTCTTGATCCCGATCTTCTCCCTTATAAATTCTTTCTGAACAGGACTCATTCCCGTGAGTTCCCTGCTTCTTGCGTCCGGCTGAGAGAAACCGGCGTATATCATATAGTGTCTTCCTCCCGGAATGCGCTGGCCATCTTCGTTCACAACCGTAAATGCCTCTTCCGGGATCCGGACCGTCGCGTTCCTGCTTTCTCCCCCCGGCAGTTCAACTCTTTTGAAAGCGCACAGCCGGGGATTGGGAACCGCGTAAACCGAATCCATACATTTGATATAAATCTGAAGCACCTCGCAGATATCTCTTTTTCCCGTATTTTCCATCTGTACAGAGATTTCCGCTCCCGCCCCCTTCTCGGAGATCTCCGCGGAAACAGTCCGTGCTTCCCCATAGGTCAGCCCGTATCCGAAAGGATACTGGGCTTTTCCTTTCATGTATCTGTATGTGCGTCCCTCCATCGAATAATCCTCAAACGGAGGAAGCTCTTCCAGTGTCTCATAAAAAGTCACGGGAAGTTTCCCGGAGGGAGATTCCTTTCCGAACAGGATCTCCGCCGCAGCATTCCCTCCCCGGGCGCCCGGATACCAGAGCTGAAGGATCCCCGCAAAATGTTCATTTGCAAAACTCATGTCAATGTCACTGCCTGCCAGCATACAAAGTACAACCGGTTTTCCCGCACCTGCGATCGCCTCCATCAGCCTCCGCTGGCACATCGGGAGCTGAAGATCCTCTTTATCGCCGGATGCATAACTGTTCCCCGTGTCTCCTTCCTCTCCCTCCAGGGTCTCATCCAGCCCCAGGCAGAGGATCACCACGTCGCTGTTTTCCGCCACGGTCACAGCTTCTGAGATACGGTCCATATCCCGGGCGAGGGGTTCTGTCTTATCCCGGAACAGATCACAGCCTTGGGAATAGAGAATATGTATTCCTTCCCCTGCGTATCTCCGGATGCCTTCCAGCACCGTCACATATTCCGATGATGTTCCATGATAATTCCCGATCAGGGCAGCCCTGCTGTCCGCGTTCGGTCCGATGACGCCTATTGTTCTTATCTGCTCCCTGTTCAGAGGAAGGATCCCGTTTTCATTCTTCAGAAGGACAACGCTCTCCAGAGCCGCCCTGTGAGCCGTCCTGAGATGTTCTTCACACTCTGTCTTTTCATAGGGAATGTTATCGTATTCACTTCCGTCAAAAAGTCCCAGCAGGAAACGGGTGGTGAACAGGCGGACCGCCGCTTCCGTAATAGCCTCTTCTGTGACCATGCCGTGATAGTACGCATTCAGAATGTGAAGATACGTATTTCCGCAGTTCAGGTCACATCCTGCATTCAGCGCCATCGCCGCAGATTCCATGGGAGTTCCCGTGACCATGTGATTCTCATGAAAATCCCGGATCGCCCAGCAGTCAGAAACAAAATGGCCTTCGAATCCCCATTCCTCCCGCAGTTTGTTTTTGATCAGTGTGGTACTGCCGCAGCACGGTTCCCCGTTCACCCGGTTATAGGCTCCCATGACCGCTTCCACATGGGCTTCCTCCACAAGTGCACGGAAAGCCGGAAGATAGGTTTCTTCCAGATCCTTCTGCGATACTTCCGCGTCAAACTCATGGCGCAGAGCCTCCGGACCGGAATGTACGGCAAAGTGTTTTGCGCAGGCGGCCGCTTTCATGGTCTCTCCGTCCCCCTGAAGTCCCTCTACATATGCTTTGCCGAGTACGGCGGTCAGATATGGGTCTTCACCGTATGTCTCATGTCCTCTTCCCCAGCGGGGATCACGGAAAATATTCACATTGGGGGACCAGAAGGTAAGTCCTTTATAAATATCCCGGTCTCCCTTTGCGGAAGCGGCATTATATTTTGCCCTTCCTTCCACAGCGATGACATTCCCCACTTCCCGGATCAGATCTTCATCGAAAGACGCCGCCATTCCGATTGCCTGGGGAAACACTGTGGCGGTACCTGCTCTTGCCACCCCGTGAAGACCTTCATTCCACCAGTTATATTCCGGAATCCCAAGCCGCGGGATCCCGGGGGAATCATATCTGAGCTGGGAAGCCTTCTCCTCTGTCGTCATTTTTGAGACCAGTTCCTGCGCTTTCTGTCTCGCTTTTTTTCTTTCCATCCTGTAACCTCCGGTTATCTGTTATTCTTTTACGCCTCCCAGGGTAAGTCCCGTTACAAAGTATCTCTGCAGGAACGGATAAATGCAGATGATGGGAAGCATGGTAAGGATCGATGCCGCCGCCCTCACTGTCTCCGGTGTGACGGAACCGGCTGCGTTCTTCATCGCCTCCGCCGAGGATCCCTGATTGGTCACCGAGGACAGCAGCTTCATCAGCTCGTACTGCAGCGTGGTCAGTCCGTCGTTCATCCTGTTGTACAGCATGGCGTCGAACCAGGAATTCCACTGTCCTACCGCTACAAAAAGGGCCACCGTAGCGTATACGGGTTTGCAAAGCGGCGAAATGATCTTTGTAAATATCGTAAAATATCCCGCTCCGTCCAGCTGAGCCGATTCTTCCAGGCTGTCCGGAAGTCCGTTCATGTATGTACGGATCACAAGCATGTTAAACGCGCTGATCATTCCCGGTATCACATAGACCCAGAAGCTGTTTGTCAGTCCCAGTCCCTTATACAGCAGGAACGTCGGGATCATGCCTCCGTTTACATACATTGTGATCACCCAGAAAAGAGAAAGCTGCTTTTTGAACAGAAATCTTTTTCTGCTGACGATAAACGCCAGTATGGCATTGGCAAGCAGCGCCGTTACCGTTCCCAGGACAGTACGGGCCACGGTGATATATGCTCCTGTGATCAGATTATCCTTCTGCAGGACCGTGATAAAGTTCTGCAGAGTCCATTTTCTCGGCCAGAGATAGACCCCGCCCCGCAGCGCGTCTGTTCCGTCATTGAAAGCGAGCGCAAGGGTATTAAGGATCGGGTACAGCGTGATAATAAGAAACAGGACCATAAAGACCGTATTGCATACTGTAAACGCTTTGTCTGCGGGCGATGTTTTGATTTTTCTTTTCGTTTTCATTTTCACCCCTCCTTAGAACAGTCTCTCATCGCCGTTTTTCTTGGCGATCTGGTTTGCGATCACGATCAGAACGATACTTACCACGCTCTTGAAGATGCCGGCCGCGGTACCGAGAGAGAAGTCTCCCTGGCTGATACCCCAGTTCAGGACATAGATATCAATGGTCTGAGATACGCTCTGCACCAGTCCGTTTCCTAACAGGTACTGGATCTCAAATCCTGCGTTCAGTACATTTCCCACATTCATAAGAAGAAGGATCATGATCGTCGGCCGGATTCCCGGGAGCGTTACGTTTTTAATCTTGGCCCATCTTCCCGCTCCGTCTATGGATGCCGCCTCATACAGAGACGGGTCAATGGACGTGATCGCCGCGAGATAGATGATCGCATTCCAGCCGGTCTCTTTCCACACATTGGCAAAGGCGACAATTGGCCAGAAATACTGTTTATGGGCAAAAAAATTAATGGGCTGGTCAATGATATTCAGATTGACCAGCAGCTCATTGATGATCCCGGTTCCCGACAGCGCGTCATGAATGATCCCTGTCACGATGATCCAGGACAGGAAATGCGGGAGATAGGAGATCGTCTGGACCGTTTTCTTCCCGAACGAATTCCGTACTTCATTGAGAAGGATCGCAAATACGATGGCCGCCACAAAGGTCACTACCAGATTCAGCACGCCCATCGCAAGTGTGTTCCGTATCACCCGCAGGAACGTTGCGTCGGAGAAAAGCTGCTGGAACTTTTGAAGTCCCACAAACTCCGAGTGAAAAAGTCCGTCTATAGGCCTGTAATTCTGGAAGGCCATCAGCCAGCCCCCCAGCGGCAGATAATAAAAGATGATCCCGTAGATCAGAATGACGGCAGACCAGATAAGCAGCGCCTTCTGACGTTTTGCCTCTTTCCAGCTGAAGCGGATCTTCGGCTCCGCCACCGCTGCTTTTTTTCTTTTGGTTCCAAAAGACATACATTCACCTCATTTCTCAAACAGGCAGATAAGCCTGCAGCATATCTGCCTGTCCCCACTCTCCATGTTTCTATTCGAATTTGGCCGCCTCTTCCATCCTGCGGTCCAGTTCCTCCTGCATCTCATCCAGGAACGACTGCGGATCGCATCCGTCATACGCCTTCATATATGTATTCCATTCGCCTTCAAAATCATCCGCCATGACGACCCTCGGAAGATATTCATGTTTGATCTCGCCCATCTTCGTCCATGCCACACCGCCCGGTGTGCTTGTGGTCATCGCGTTGGAGAAAGAATACATGGGGTACCATGATCCCGGAGCCTCGTTTGTCCCCAGCATTTCCACATAAGTCTTAACGCCATAGGCTTCAAAGCATTTCTGAACGGAAGAATTCAGGCTGTCAAAGAATTCGCCCGGCTGTTCATCCGGCCAGTTGGCATTGATGCCGTCATCGCTGGTCCCTTTATATGACGGGAAGTAGGAATAGGTGCAGAGGTGTGACGCTTTATACGCTGTATCGGCCGCCTGTGTTCTCTGTTCCTCCGTACGATAGAACAGGCCGTTTTCATCCACCTCATAATCAACGCCCTCTTCTCCCCAGAAACGGAGGTTGTGGATATCCTGGCTGAGCAGATCGTCTACAAACTGAAGAGCGCCTTCCACATCCTCACAGCTTGTGGTGATCGCAAGGCCTGATCCCACATTCAGCGCGCCGCCGGAGGTATGCCACTGATTTTTGATCCCCTCATCGATAGTGATCGGAAGAGGAACATAACTGCATCCCTTTTCGTCAAGCCCCTGCTGCTTCAGGGAGTCATTTACGCTGTATGCAAAATTCCACCACTGATCGACCATTCCCAGGACACGTCCGGTAGACAGCTTCGCGATATATTCATCGTAAGTCTGGGTAAATGATTCCGGATCCACAAACCCTTTCTGGTACTCTTCATTCAGCTTCTGGAAATACCTCTTTGCCGTGTCTGTTGTATTGTAATCGATGATCTTCAGTTCGTCCGGGTCAACGATCACGGATCCGTCGTTCGGATATCCGGCCAGGAACTGAGGCGGATTCTCCAGGCAGTAATATCTCCAGTCTTCGCACAGGATCGTGTACGCAATATTTTCCGTTCCGTCCTCCATCGTCGGATTTGCGGCGATGTAATCCTCCAGAAGATCAAAATACTCATCCAGTGTGTTGATCTCCGGATATCCCGCCCATTCCAGCACTCTGGTCTGGATCCAGAATGCCTCGTCATTGTGGGTCGTTGCCTTCTCTTCGCCTTTGATGTTCTGGAACTGCTGGATCCAGTAGATATGCCCGTCGTCCTGTCTCAGCTTGTTCCACTCTTCCTCAGAATAATATGCTTTGATATTCGGATAGTCGTCAAGATACTCATCCAGCGGTACAAGGGCACCCGCTTCATAGAGCTGTCCCATGGCGTCTCCCCCGTCAATAAAATCCGGATACTCGCCTCCGGCGATCAGGGTTCCGACAGCCTCGGACGCCGTCTGTCCGGTAAGCCATGTCTCATCCACTTTTGCTCCGGTCTTTTCGGCAATGATCTGCTGGATCTCATTATCGTCATTGATCTCCGCGCCGGGCACGGCAAAAAACGCCGTAAATTCCTTGATCCCGTCCTCGTTTTCACTGCTTTTCCCTCCGCATCCGGTAAACAAGGATACGACAAGTGCGGATGCAAGCAGCATTCCCGTTACTCTTTTTACTTTCATAACCTTCCTCCTTAACTTTGATAGCATTATTTTATCTGATCACCGTCTTTGAAAAAACGGAGAAAGTATATGAAAAAACAGGATAAAATATAGAACCGCCTCCATCATGAGACTTTTCTCTATCTATCCTGCTTTTTTCTCTGCCGTCTATCCCTGCTTCTTCGCCTGTTTGCGGAATTTTGCAGGGGTGCACCCCTTTGCGGAGATAAACCGGTTGACAAAATAATCCAGATCCCGATACCCTACCATTTCAGCGATCTGGTAGATCTTTTTATCTGTTCTCAAAAGTAGCTGACAGGCCTGCTCTATCCTGCAGTTGTTCAGATAATCCTTGAACGACTGACCGAACTTCTTCCTGAAGAGCTGCCCCAGATAAGCTCCGTTAAGATAATACTTTTCGCTGAGTCCTTTCAGCGTCAGATTCTCCGCGTATCTCTCCCGGATTTCCTTCTCTATCTTCCCCAGTATTCCTCTTGATGAATTTTCTCTCATCTGCGCCAGATAATCTCCATATTCGCATGTCACTCTGCACAGATGCGCTTTGCTTCCCCGCAGTACGCCGGATTCAAAGGTTCCTTCGCTGATCATCCGCAGTATCTCTTCCTGATTCACCGTGTCATCCAGTTCAGCCGCAAGATGGATCAGTTGAAAAAGGAGATAGTTTACATTGAGTTTCACGACATCGCCGGAGATACCTCCCTTTTTCATCTCTTCATAAAATCCGTCTACCGCTTTCATGATCTCCGCATGGTTATCCTGTTCGATCGCATTCAGGAGGATATCCAGGCTTTTCTTACAGAGCATGATTCCGTGAGTGTGTACCTGCATTTCTTCCTCATAATAATAGATCTCCTTTTTCTCCCGGAATCCCTGGAAAGATCTCACCATACGCGCCGTACTGTACGACTTGGCCGTCTCCTCCAGCGTCTTCACTTCTTTTCCCACGATCATGACCACCGGAATACCGAGTATTTCCCTGAGATACTGCATAAATTCTCCCAGATATTCTTTTATATCCGAAGGTTCATACATGGATCTGCACAGGATCAGCCCTACGTCATAGACCTTTTCCTGAAGAGAGACATCTATCACACAGTGGGCCGCGTCATCCCGCAGATAATCAGCGCAGGCCTGATACAGCAGTCTCTGGTTGTCACGTTTTACTGCGTCCTCACACTCCTCGTCATAGTCTTCTCCGTCCACCAGAAGTTCGATATACCGGATTCCTTCTGACAGCTCCATATGATTCCGGATATATTCCAGAGAAGGGCCGTCCGCTCTCCCCCGTATTGCGGCAATCAGACGTCCCGCAAGATATGCATCCTCCAGTTTTCTTGTCTTTCTGCTCTTTTCCAGTTCAACATTCTTCATCTTTCTGACTTTCTGGAGCGCCTGGATCAGTTTTTCTTTCTCCACCGGTTTCAGTATGTAATCATTGCAGGAATATTTGATCGCCTCCTGAGCATATTGAAAATCAGCGTATCCGCTCAGGATGATAAAATAAATATCTCTGTTTTTTTCTGAACCGCGTATCCTGCGCAGCAGTTCCAGTCCGTCCATGACCGGCATTTTAATGTCAGCCAGAACAAGATCGATACTTTCCTCCTCAAGATACTCCAGCGCTTCCGCGCCGTTCTGTGCGGTTCCGGCGATCTCAAAGCCCTCTCCTTCCCAGTCGATCAGTTCTTCCATTCCCCGGAGTATAAACGGCTCGTCATCCACCAGCATTACTCTCAGCATATTCTCACCTTTTCCCTTTATCCTTCCATAAACGGCAGACGGATCAGTACAGTCACGCCTGTCCCCTCTTCTCCGCTTAATTCAAACTGCACGCTGCCCTGCGACGCCATCTTCAGTCTGAGGCATGCATTGATAATGCCAACGCCCTTTCCTGTCTGAAGCATCTCAATGCTCGCATTATCCATTTTCTTCCGCATGTCCGCAAGCTCTTCCTCAGACATGCCTCCGCCGGTGTCCTCCACCTCAATGCACATCCGGTCATCATCTCTGTAAACACGGACAAATACCCATCCCGGCGCCGTTTTTTTCTCAATGCCATGGACACAGGCATTTTCGGCAAATGTTACGATAGTCAGCTTTGGGATCTTCTGCTTCCGGCAGTCCTCCTCCACATCCAGTTCACAGGACAGTCTGTTTCCGAACCTGTACTGCTGAAGATCCATGTAATTTCTGACAATTTCCATCTCCTGCCCAACATCGATAAGGTCCTCTCCCCAGTCCACATACTGTCTCTGCATGACAGCAAGCTTTTCCACCATCTCCGCAGTTGTTTTTTCCTTTCTGATCACACTGTGCATCCGGATGCTCTCAAGAGCATTAAAAAGGAAATGAGGATTGATCTGGCTTCTGAGCGCCAGGAGTTCCGCTTTCTGCCGTGCCACGGTCATCTCCTGTTCCTGGATCCGGTTCTTGTAGACGATCTTCACAAGGGTCTTTATCCGTGAAGCCATCCGGTTATAATTTCTCATCAGGTCGCCGATCTCATCTTCCGCCTTGACGTCGTCGATCTCGATGAGATTCTCATCCTCTGTATTTTTGAAAATGCCGCTCAGTCTGGTGATGCGCTCGGTCATGGAACGGTTCAAGAGCAGCACCATGATCAGAGGGAAGATGATGTTGATCAAAAACAGGAGCGTCAGTACAGGCAGCCGCTCCGCCAGTTTATCGGTTATCTCTGATTTCTGCCGCAGTACGCAGATATCCAGATCTGCTCCATAGATACTGCTTTCCCTCGTATACTCCTCCCCGGAAAACGAGAACGTTTCATACGGATCCAGGATATTTTCTCCCCGGTTTGAAAATATGATCTCTCCGTCACTGCATACGTACACCGGCATATCGTAATTCAGATTATTCAGGTTTCTGTTTATGGTACTGTAGTCCATCTCGATCTTCAGGATCTTTTCGTATTTTCCGCCGCCGTAGTAATTCATCTTCCGGACAAAGCAGACATGTCTCTCCGGCTCTGTCACTGTCCCCGGCACATCCGGCTCATAGGTAAAACAGAGGAGCTGTTCCGCATTGCTCTTCTCCAGCTCCTGATACCAGCCGCTCTCTTTGATCAGATCCAGTTTCCTGACCGTACCTCCGCTCACAATGGTACTGTTGTCCGTATACAGTGTTATGACAGAGCTCCCGGTCATATCCCCGCTCCGGAAAAGCGTATCCCGGAAGAACTGCTGATAGTGCACGACATAGTCAAAGGGATCCTCATATTCCGCTTCCAGAAAATCGTTGATATACTGATTTGTATAAATGCTTTTTGCCACCTTTGAAACTGTATCCACATCATAAAATATCTGATAGTTGACAGCATCCGCGGCATCCTCCAGCTCTGATCTCCGGAGCTGCTCCTCTGTATGCAGCACCGTATAGATGATCACCCCGTCGGTCAGAGTGATCGGCAGGAGCATACAGAATATGTAAATAAAGATCATCTTTTTCCGGATTGAAAAATTATCGATCCGGCTGGTAATTTTTTCCAGCATGCGTCTCATTCCCTTCCCCCTTCTTTTCCTCCGGATCCCGGATCTTTCTGCTCCGGCATTCTGTCAGGCGTCCACGATCCCCCAATATGCCGGTTTCTCCCTGCAGTCATCATCAAATGGCAGCGGCATCTGAGGTCTGCTTCCGTCCGCCCCTCCTCCCACGGCGGAGGCGTCCTGCAGCCAGGACGCTCTGTCGTGGGTTCCCCAGAATGTCACTCCCGTGATCCGGATCCCTGCTTCCTGAGCCAGACTGTAGATCGTTTTAAAAATTTCCCGATAACGCTCTCCTTCACGCATCAACTCTTTCTCCCTGTCTGAGCCGTCGTAATCCCGGCTTGACTGGATGTCAAATTCCGTAAACTGGATTTCTTCCACAATAGAAGAGTATTTTTCCACCGCCTCCCTGATCAGATCCGCGGAAGGCTCTTCCATATGATAATGAGCCTGCATACCCATTCCGTCGATCCGGGCGCCCTCTGTATCCTTGATCCGCCTCAGGAGCCCGCAGACAGCGTCTCTTTTTACCGGTTCCACATCATTATAATCATTGTAAAAGAGTTTTACTTCCCGGGGGGCATACCGGTTGGCAAATACAAAAGCCCGGGTAATATAATCAGTATCTCCCCGGAAAATATTGTACCAGTCCGTATTGCTGCCATTGCATGTCACACGCAGGCATCCCGGATTTCTTTCCGGATCAAAATCGTCCGGCTCTATCTGCTCATTCACTACATCCCAGGCATATATAATGCCTCTGTACGGGCTTTCGGCTCCGTCATAATGTCCGATCACATCCCGTATATAAGCCTCAAGACGCCGGAGCATTTTTTCTCTGGATACATAAGGTTTTCTTTCGTCATACCCTTCTCTGAAAAACCAGCCCGGCGTCTGGGAATGCCACACAAGCACATGCCCCCTGACCCGTATGATATCATCCGGATGTCCGCTGTTGTAGCTTTTTATAAAATCCATGATCCTGTCCGCTCCGGAAAAATCAAGTTTTAAAACAGGATCTCCCATTTCATCTAAACATACTTTTCCCTCAGAATCAACCTGGCAGGAGGGCTCTTTTCCAAGAATGCTCTCCGGTTTCATCTCATTCTCACATGTGATGCTGTTAAAATGTGTTGTCACAAGCCTTCTGATCTTCTCATCCTTCAGCGCGTCCGACATGACCGCCACGCCTGCTTTCCCGCGGATTGCGGACTGCCGGGCAAACCGCTCTTTTATTGGAATGATCTTCTTCATCATTTTCCTCCTTTTTCATCTAAATATATAGATTATATCCTAAAGAGGACCGGGGGAAAATCAGAGAAAATACAGAAGTTTCCCTGACAAATTAAATAAATTTTATTTTACCCTCTGTAGCATGCGAACTTGTAAGGCAGAAAATAACCCTGCTCGTATCTGCATACCGGGCAGTCTTTCGGATCATATCCAATCCGGCCGCATACTTTATCCGGATGACCTTCCGTTACAGATTCTACTGTATATAATCTTCTCATTATTTTCTCCCTTTCTACTTTTTAACATAGAAAAAGGGCGCCTCCGCTTTTGGACATGTCCTCATATATCTGTGATTCTTATTCTATCTGTTTTGCAAATAATTCATTTCTTTTTTCTGTTTTCCCCGGTCCTGCCATTTCCATCTGAAAAAGGATGGATCCGTTCAATCCGCACATAACTGGCTGCAATCTTTTCAAAAATCTCTTTCACGGTCGCCGCCTCGATATCCGCTTTCCTGAGCCAGTTTTTCATAAGTGCCGGAACATCCTGAGAATCCGGCGGGTAGTATACCTTTTCCGACAAATTTCCAATATACACCGAGTTCTCTCTATACTCGCCCTGCATATGCCGGATATAGCCGTTTGCCTTCTTGCTCCACGCTTCATCAATGATGTCCTGACAAAGGGGATCAGCATGTTCTGAATGGCATAGTATGCATTTTTCGCATCTGTATATTCAGAATAAGTATGATTCGACCTTACTTCATCGTAATCGATCACTGCGATTGTTTCTTCCAATGACAGGGTATTTCCTTCGATAACGTTTGTACTTCATATACTTCAATGCTAAATCTAATTTTAGTATGCCACACAACGGCCTGTATATCTATCGGAAAGAATATTCTGTCTTTTTCATACTGCTGCGATACTACACCCAGGCTGCACCGTTTTTTCAAGCACTCTCTGCTTTACAGAGCTGCAGAGCAGCCTTCCTATCACGCACAGAGCTAAACTCTAGGCAAACGATACTTCTCTTTTCATACTTCACCCTCCTGTTTCCGGATCTTCTTTATCACTTTTGCCGGAACCCCGCCGACTACTGTAAGCGGAGATACATCTTTTGTCACCACAGCTCCTGCCGCAACAACTGCCCAATCTCCCACGATCACTCCGGGAAGGATCGTTGCATTGGAGCCAATCCAGACATATTTTCCTATCGTAACAGGCTTATAGTGATTTTTTCTCATCTTTGCCGGATCCAGATCATGATTGATCGTAGCCAGTACCACATTGTGTCCGATCATGGTTCCATCACTGATGGTAATCCCTCCCTGATCCTGGAAATGGCAGCCGGAATTAATAAACACATCTTTTCCAATGCTGATATTCTTACCGAAGTCCGTGTAAAACGGCGGAAACAGCCGAAATGTATCATCTATCTTTTTTCCGGTCAGCCTGCTCATGATTTCCCGCAGTTCCTCCGGTGTATGATATTCTGTATTAAGCTCCATACCGATCCGGATCGCTTCCTGACAGATTTCTCTTGCATAAGCATCCCTCTCAGGATCTGCCGGCGCATTTCCCCGATAAGCTGCAATTACATCTTCAATCGTCATTTACATCATCCTCCTTAATACCGACCGAATTTTGAAATATTGTTTAAAAGTTAAAGTCCGCAATGTTCTATGACTTTCAGAGTACACAAATAAAACCCGTAAACATTATATTTACGGGCTTTGGAACCTCCCCCTGTTGGACTTGAACCAACGACACTTCGGTTAACAGCCGAATGCTCTACCGACTGAGCTAAGGAGGAATATTCAATTAGAAGAATACATTTCACGTACCTTCAAAACTGCACACAAAGAATCAATCAACCTTTCATCCATTCACCTTTTCAGGTCTCTACCTATTCCGCTTTTGGTTATGCCCTCGACCTATTAGTAACAGTCAGCTCCATGCGTTGCCGCACTTCCACCTCTGCCCTATCTACCTCGTCGTCTTCAAGGGGTCTTACTAACTTGACGTTATGGGATATCTCAT
>CALWFV010000013.1 GCA_944377745.1 uncultured Mediterraneibacter sp.
GCGGCGCTTGTTTCCGCCGCTTTCACGCCAACCGGAATGACAGTCTGGTAAACCTTAACCATTCTCCCGTAATTCTGCCGGATACTCTCTGCAGTCACACGGGCCAGATTGGTCCGCATATCCGCAAGCGTTAAAAGTACACCGTCCACCTTCAACGCCGGATTAATCTGTCTTTGTACCTTGCCGATTGTTTTCATGAGCTGTGTCATTCCCTTTGCTGGAAGATACTGGGCCTGCACCGGAACAATTACACTGTCGGACGCTGCCAGTGCATTGATCGTCAGCATACCCAAACTTGGCATACAGTCGATTAACACATAGTCATATCCGCTTTTTACTTCATTCAGGTAATTTTTCAGCGTCAGTTCCCGGCTCATGGCATTGACAAGCATAACTTCCAGTCCTGCCAATTCAATATTGGACGGGATCAGATCGACGCCTTCCTCATGGTGTAAAATCCCGGCGTGGCTATCCATTTCCCGGTCAGCCACAATCCCCTCTAACTGTGTGGCAAGTGTTACAGAAAGGTTATCCTGCTCCGGCCATCCCAGTGAGGTTGTCAGATCGCCCTGTGGATCAGCGTCCACCAGAAGAATCTTTTTCCCTTCTCTGGCAAGCCCGATCCCTAGGTTGACGGTGGTAGTGGTTTTCCCGGTTCCGCCTTTCTGGTTGGCAATCGCAATTACTTTGCAACTCGCCATAATGGTTCCCTCCTTTCTCAAAAATTTAATAGCCATCTTCCTGTGTGAGGAAATGGCTATGTACAAAAATGGGCATGAAAAAAGCCGGATGATTTTCGTAAATTGAAAACCTTCCGGCTATGTATTTTCTGTATTCACTTATTATAGTATTACTATGAGAAAGATTAATTTGATTATGATTTATCGAATTAATCCCTGCTAATCTGTCAAAATTTGAATTGATCCAAATTGGTTAACTATACCTGCATTCTCCTCTTCTGGATAGTTTTTTAATAATATTTTATATCCAGAGTCAAAATACGCCGCAGGGAATAAACTGCTTAAAGATAAAAATTCATTTGATCCCAACCATTTAAAACCAACACTCGTTGGTATTTTTGCTATTCCAACAATTAAATCACTATAGTCACCGGGAAATTCTTCATTTTTTCTTATCATATATGCATGTTGCGCATGTGGTCTCAAAAAATAAGACGGTGTTGCCTTTCGGAGATCAACCAAAGTTGTATCCGTCCCTTTATAAACCCCAAATTGCGTTGTTTCCTCTCTTGCATCAGAAACCATAAGAATAATATAAGCATACTCCTCTTTTGAGTCATAGTAATATACATACTCGTGCGTATTAATTGACACAGCTTTAGCTTGATGTAATGCAAACCACAAAGCCACCCATACATTATCTACCAAGTCAATGTATGGTGTTCGTACACCATAATGTTGAATTAAAGGTTCAAAAACAGCTCTATTATATTGTCTAAAAATCCTTTTCCCTTTAATTGCTGCATTAATTCGTGCATTATATTTCCATGTTATACTATCAAGCCTAGTCTTTCCACGATAGAGAGAAGGAATCATTGAACCATTATATAAAGAAGTTTGACCTCTAAAATATACATTTCCTATTTTGTTGTTTTTATATTTTCCAAATCCGATAAATTGTGTTAAGTCATGTACTGTTTCAATTAAATAGACATTTATGTTACTTCCACATGCCAACTTAACTGTTTCTACAGCAATATTTGAAGGTGTTTTCTTTTCAAAATTATCAATAATGTAATACATTTTTCTCCTTGTAAAGAATCCTCCTTAAGGAACAATGAGGATTCCTGTAAACACTATATTAAATGACAAAATATTCTAATCTCTGTCACTAATAATTATAGGTTATCTTTTTTCATCAAGCAATACTTTAATAATTATGGAACAAGTTCTCATTAAAACTTTTAGATAAACACGTTATCTCAGCATTTAAAAGTGATGTGCCTATGTAATATTCCCGCCTATTAAACGGGAATTTCCTCCTCTTCTGTTTCTAATCTTCTATCCTCAATCACATCATAAAAATCAAAAATAAATTCCGACATGAAAGATTCCTGCAGTTCTTCCGATTTTTCCAACTGTGCGATCTCCTGCGGATATTCCATACCGGCAATTCCAAACAATCCTCTTATCATATGGAACGCCTCGCTGATTCTGCTTGTATCCACCAATGCAGTTATGGAGAAATAAATATCTTCTATATCCTCAATCCTCTGGCTGTTGGAAAACAGTTTGTCGATCAGGGGCAATGTATAGGCCCCGGAGATCAGATTTACAGTGCTTTTTACATCTTTGATCTTGTTGTCATCATTCTTCATTGACATTTCCTCTCTTTCTTTAAATCTGACAAAAGCCATATATTTATAGAACGCAAAAAAGCCGCCTGCTCTCTACTATAAAGAACAAACGGCCTTTTGCATAATCTATCCATATTCACTTATTCATAAACAGAGTTTGCCTGTTTCTTCTGCTGATAACTTATGATAATTTGGGGGAAGATACACTCACTCATGTTCAAATTTGGGGGATAACGTTATCCCCCAAAAAGAAACGATACGCAAACTTCTCCTGTTCATTTCAGAAGAAAGAGGCGAAGTTTCACATGGCATTTGGGGGATAGTCTTCCCCCAACTCTTCCCCCAAAAATCCCCCAAATTTATCAGTAAAATACGGTAATTTACGATACTTTGCGGATTTTCTCCAGAATCACAAAAAGCCCTTGAAAACGCCCGTTTTACGGGATTTTCAAGGGCCTTCAGCACCTTTTTAAGCTGTGGGATTAAATCCTAGTTTCCAGCCATCTGTTTTGCGACTTCCTCAGCAAAGTTCTCCTGTTTCTTCTCGATTCCTTCGCCAGTCTCAAAGCGGACAAACTTTGTAACTTTCATATTCGCACTGTTCTCTTTTGCGACCTTGTCAACGTATTTTGCAACCGTAAGGTCGCCATCCTGAACGTATACCTGATCGAGCAGACAGATCTCTTTCATCTCTTTGTTGAGACGTCCGATGATCATCTTCTCGATGATATTGTCCGGCTTCTCCGGGTTCTCTTTCTTCGCCTGAGCGAGAAGGATCTCTTTCTCGTGATCCATGAAATCCTGGGAAACTTCGTCGCGGGATACATACTTCGGGGACATAGCTGCAACCTGCATAGCCACGTTCTTCAGGCATGCCTTGATCTCGTCATTTACAACATCTGTATCGGCAACTACAAGGACACCGATACGTCCGCCGCCGTGGATGTAGGATACAACACATCCGTTCTCAGCATTCACTCTCTCAAATCTTCTGATGTTCAGATTCTCTCCGATAACAGCGATCTTCTCAACAAGAGCATCCTTTACTGTTTTGGACGGATCAGCTGCCCATGCGGCTGCCATGAATGTGTCCATATCAGCCGGATCTGTGTCAGCCACCTGATTTGCAACAGTATCAACAAATCCCTGGAACTCATCGTTCTTTGCAACGAAGTCTGTCTCGGAGTTGACCTCAACGATCGCTGCGATCTTATCATCTTTCACGACAGTCTTAACAATACCCTCTGCTGCGATCCTTCCGGCTTTCTTTTCAGCCTTAGCCTGTCCGTTCTTTCTCAGGAACTCAACAGCGGCATCCATATCGCCGTTTGTCTCAGTAAGAGCTTTCTTGCAGTCCATCATTCCTGCGCCTGTCATCTCTCTTAATTCTTTTACCATTCCTGCTGTGATTGCCATGATAAATTCCTCCATTAAATAAAAGTGATTACTCTTCTACAGCCTCTTCAGCTTCCTCTGCTGCTTCCACAGCTTCCTCATCGTAATACTCTTCCTCGCCGGTTGCTCCCTGGTTTGCTTCGATAACAGCGTCTGCCATCTTTGAAACGATAAGTTTCACGGCTCTGATGGCGTCATCGTTACCCGGGATCACGTAATCCAGTTCTTCAGGATCACAGTTTGTATCACAGATACCGATCAGTGTGATGCCAAGTGTATGAGCTTCCTGAACACAGATTCTCTCCTTCTTCGGATCAACAACGAAGATCGCATCCGGCAGTCTCTTCATTTCTTTGATTCCGCCAAGGTTCTTCTCAAGTTTTGCCCACTCTTTCTTCAGAGCGATAACCTCTTTCTTCGGAAGAACATCAAATGTTCCATCCTCTGACATAGCCTCGATCTCTTTGAGACGTTTCACACGGCTCTGGATCGTCTTGAAGTTTGTGAGCATTCCGCCCAGCCATCTCTCATTTACATAGAACATTCCACAGCGCTCAGCCTCAGCCTTGATCGCATCCTGAGCCTGTTTCTTTGTTCCTACAAACAGGATCGTACCGCCCTCTGCAGCTATATCGGAAACGGCTTTGTATGCATCGTCAACCATTCCTACAGATTTCTGCAGGTCGATGATATAAATGCCGTTTCTCTCTGTGTAGATGTACGGAGCCATTTTCGGGTTCCATCTTCTTGTCTGATGTCCGAAGTGAACACCTGCTTCAAGTAACTGCTTCATTGAAATAACACTCATGTTTCTTTCCTCCATTTGGTTTTTTTCTTCCGTGTGCTTTCTTTTCTTGAGAGACCGTCCGTTTCACACGGCTTAGGCACCTTCTCAGGAATCCACACACGTGTTTTTTTGCAACGTTTGTAGTATATCATAGAAATATGGGCTTTGCAACAATTTTTCTCGTGAGCAGAATCCATATTTGAGATCCAATCGCATGTTTTTCTTGTAAGCCGGATACCTGATATGATATTCTGACATTACAGGAATCTCCCTGTATAAACCCAAATAACCTGCGGCAGTCCGGTTCGTATCATTCCCGGTAACGGAACTGCCGACACAGACACGGAGGTAAATCATGAAATTTACATTTGCACACAACAATCTGAACGTATACGACCTTGAAAAATCCCTCTCCTTCTATAAAGAAGCACTGGGACTTACCGTCTCTCGCACAAAAGACGCGGATGACGGGAGCTTCAAACTTGTGTATCTGGGTGACGGAGTGACTCCTCATCTGCTGGAGCTCACCTGGCTGAGAGACTGGGATCGCCCGTACAACCTGGGAGATAACGAGATCCACCTTGCCTTCACTGTAGACGATTTTGACGCTGCGTTCAAAAAACACAAAGAAATGGGATGCGTTTGTTTTGAAAACCCTGCAATGGGGATCTATTTCATTGAAGATCCGGACGGATACTGGCTTGAGATCGTACCATCGTCCAGATAAAACGTATTCATACAGGAAAACTTACTTTCAAGCCCACGGAAACCGAAAAATACGGCATTTTAAGAGCCTCTGCATCAGATGCAGAGGCTCATTTTTTATGATATTATATGTTATTCTATTTCTCAAGCACGGACATAAACCATTCCGCTCTGAACCGGTCCGACGATAACCCCCACACCTTCTGTCGCCGCATGGATCATCTGGCCGTTTCCTATGTAAATACCACAGTGTCCGACTCCCGCGCAGACATCACCCGGCTGGGGATCGCTCACCCTTGACCATCCAAGGAATGTGGAACTTGTACCGATACGGGAATAGGATCCTGTCAGGCAGTAGCTCACAAGGCCGGAGCAGTCAAACGCTCCCGGGCTGCATGCGCCCCATACATACTCAGCTCCCAGACAGCTGTATGCACGATCAACAATCGCATTTCCGGTGCTCGCGCTGTAGGCCGGTTCAGAACTGCTGCTTTCACCGCCTCCATTATCACTTTCACTGGAGGGTTCTGTATATGCAGCTTCCTCTTCGACTGTCGCGGATTCACTGCTTCCGCCACCTCCACTATTACCACCGCTATTATTGCTTGCTTCAGCTGCCGCTCTTTCTTCTGCCGCTTTCCTCTTCGCTTCTTCCTCAGCTTTCTTTCTTGCCGCTTCCTCAGCTGCCTTCCTTGCCGCCTCCTGGATCATGTCATCAAGACTGCTGATCTCTTCGCTCTTTTCGCTGATAGTTGTGTTCAGTTCACTCTGCTGCGCCTCGAACTCAACCTGAGTCGCCTCCAGGTTGTCCTGTTTTTCCTCAAGAGAAGTCTTCAGTTCTTTTACCTTCTCTGTGGTAGCGATATATTCATCAAGTTTCTCTCTGTCATATTCATGAACCTGCTGAGAATATTCCGCCTGAGAAAGGATGCTGCTCATATCTCCGGAAGTGAGCACTTTTTCCATTGTGGCCGTCCCCGTGCCCTCTTCATACATATATTTGATACGGAGCTTCATTGCCTCATACTGCTTTTCCTGATCTTCCTCAGCGGCTTTCAGATCTTCCTCCGTCTGTGCGATCTCCTCACCGGTCTCAATCAGTTCATTTTCCAGATCAGACATCTTGTTCATCAGAGTATTCAGCTGTGACTGAAGACTGTTCATCTCGCTCTGTGCCTGTGCCTTCTGATCTTTCAGATCATCTACCTCATCCGCAAAAACAGGAGTTACGGTAAGGGAACAGGTGAGCATGGTTGCAAGAAACGCACTTCCGACTTTTTTTAACTTCATTTTTTCACCAATCCTTATATTATTATTCATGTCCCCACATATATTCTTTATCATACAGCAAAGCTCTGGCTTTTTCAACAAAAAAAGCACAAAAAAACTCTTTTCATAAGGACATAACAATACATTTTTATGTTTGTAATAGAGTATAATAAATATTCGCGGAAATATCAACATATTTTTAACATTTTCGTAACATTCCACAATTTTCGCCTCTTTAGATTAGGCCTTTCTTTTAATAACATGCCAAAAAAACAGGATGCGGAACCATGTTCATGCTCCCGCATCCTGTTATGATACATTCTGTTCTTAAATTCTCTACTGTATCGACAGATTCGTATAACCCATGAGACTTTCATCGACCTCTTTCGCAGCCTCTCTGCCTTCCCGGATCGCCCAGACTACCAGGGACTGTCCCCGGTGCATATCGCCTATGACAAAAACATTCTTTACATTCGTTTTATGCATTCCAGGCTCGGTCTTTACATTCGTCCTTTCATTCACCTCTACGCCGAAGGCTTTTGTGACATAGCTCTCACTGCCCAGAAATCCTGCCGCGATAAGGACAAGATCCACATCAACAGTGTACTCGCTTCCCGGGATCTCGACCATCATCGTCCTTCCGGTCTTCTCGTCCTTTTTGCCCTCCAGCTTCACAAGGACTGCCTTGCACAGCTTTCCTTTCTTGTCCTTTATAAATTCTTTCACCGTAGTGGTATAGACGCGGGGATCGCTTCCGAACACCGCGATCGCTTCCTGCTGGCCGTAATCCGTCTTGCAGATCCGCGGCCACTCCGGCCATGGATTCATCTCTGTCCTGGAATCCGGTGCCTTCGGCATCATTTCAAGCTGCATGACAGACTTCGCGCCATGCCGGATGGAGGTTCCCACACAGTCGTTTCCTGTATCACCTCCGCCGATGACGATAACTCGTTTTCCCTTTGCAGAGATGTAGGTTCCGTCCTTGAGTTTCATGTCATTCGCCCACAGTGCTTTCGTCGTGGATTTCAGGAAATCCACCGCAAAATAGATTCCTTCCGCATCTCTTCCCGGAGCTTTGATGTCTCTCGGATTGGACGCTCCGCAGGCAAGCACAACCCGGTCATACTCCTTCAGAATCTGCGCCGCCTTCACATCTTTCCCCACGTTACATCCGGTCTTAAACTCAACGCCTTCCTCCTCGAGAATCGCAGCTTTCCGATCAATGATCTGCTTCTCCAGTTTCATATTCGGAATTCCGTAACGGAGCAGTCCTCCTACCTTGTCCTCTCTCTCGAAAACAGTCACAGAATGTCCTCTCCTGTTGAGAAGATCCGCAGCCGCAAGTCCGGACGGTCCGGATCCGATCACAGCGACCTTCTTGCCCGTGCGCACTTTCGGCGGCCTTGCCTTCGCATACCCTTTCTCATAGGCATTTTCTATGATGGCGTACTCGTTGCTCTTTGACGCCACCGGATCCTGGTTCAGCCCGCATGTGCATGCATTCTCACAGAGCGCCGGACATACCCTGGAAGTAAACTCCGGGAAATTGTTGGTCTTCGCCAGGCGGTAATATGCCTCCTCCCAGTTGCCGTTGTAGATCAGATCGTTCCACTCCGGCACCAGGTTGTGGAGAGGACAGCCGCTGGCCATCCCCATCAGATTCAGTCCCGACTGGCAGAACGGAACTCCGCATGCCATACAGCGTGCTCCCTGAATCTCCTGTTCCTCTTTCGACAGGGGCGTGTAGAACTCGTTGAAATGCTTGATCCTCTCAAGTGGCTGTTCCGCCGTTTTATTCTGTCTCGCATAATCCATAAATCCTGTTGGTTTTCCCACTTATCTCGCCTCCTATCTTCCGTTTTTGATCTTATTGAACGCTTCAATTTTCGCCTTATCACGGCTCAGTCCCTTTTCTTCCATCTGCATGATCGCAGCCATCATTCTCTCGTAGTCCTCCGGAATGATCTTCTTGAATTTCGGAAGATACTCATCGAAATTGTCGAGGATCCTTTTTCCCACTTCAGAATTCGTGTAGGAGACATGCTCCTGGATCATGCTCTTTAATTCTTGAACGTCATACTTATCTGTTACACGCTCGATATTGACCATATCTTTGTTGACTTTCATGTACAGACGACTGTCCATGTCAAGGACATATGCGATACCGCCGCTCATTCCTGCCGCGAAGTTCTTTCCGACCTGGCCCAGGACGACCACGCATCCGCCGGTCATGTATTCACATCCGTGATCTCCGACGCCTTCCACAACCGCCCTCACACCGGAGTTGCGCACGCAGAACCTCTCGCCTGCAACACCGCTGATGAACGCCTTGCCGCTTGTCGCTCCATAAAACGCAACATTTCCTATTATAATATTCTCATCGGATTTAAACTTTGTTCCGTTTGGCGGACATACAACAAGCTTTCCGCCGGAAAGTCCTTTTCCGAAGTAATCGTTGCTGTCCCCGGTCAGTTCCAGGGTAAGTCCCTTCGGGATAAATGCTCCGAAGCTCTGTCCGCCCGCGCCTTTACACTGGATCACAAAGCTGTCCTCCGGAAGTCCTTCCGGATATCTCCTGGTGATTTCGGATCCGAAGATCGTTCCAAAGGTACGGTCTGTATTAGTCACATCCACCTCGATGCTCCTCTTCTGCCCCTTCTCAAGAGCCGGAAGAAGCTGTTTCACCAGAACTTTCTCATCCAGCGTCTTCTCAAGTTCGAAGTCGAAGACCTTCTTCGGATTGAAGATCATTCCCTTTTTCTCTTTCGCGTATGGATTGTAGAGCACACTGCTCAGATCCAGCGTCGCCGCGCGGCTGGACGTCGGGTCCTCCTTCACCTTCAGAAGGTCGGTGCGCCCCACCAGTTCATCCACAGTACGCACACCCAGTTTCGCCATATATTCTCTCAGTTCCTGGGCAATGAAACGCATGAAGTTGATGACATACTCCGGTTTTCCGGTGAAACGTTTTCTCAGTTCCGGATTCTGTGTCGCCACACCTACCGGACAGGTATCCAGGTTGCAGACACGCATCATAACGCATCCCATGGTCACCAGCGGAGCTGTGGCAAATCCGAATTCCTCCGCTCCGAGAAGAGCTGCGATGGCAACATCACGTCCGCTCATCAGCTTTCCGTCTGTCTCAATGCGGACACGCTCTCTCAGCCCGTTCTGGATCAGAGTCTGGTGTGTCTCCGCCAGTCCCAGCTCCCAGGGAAGCCCTGCATTCTGGATGGAACTTCTCGGAGCGGCTCCGGTTCCTCCGTCGTAACCGGAGATCAGGATGACGCCGGCTCCCGCTTTCGCAACACCTGCCGCAACGGTTCCCACTCCAGCCTCGGATACGAGCTTGACTGAGATCCTTGCGTTCTTGTTCGCATTCTTGCAGTCATAGATCAGCTGAGCCAGGTCCTCGATGGAGTAGATGTCATGGTGCGGCGGAGGTGAGATCAGGCTCACGCCCGGCGTGGAGTGACGGGTATTCGCGATCCACGGGTACACCTTTCCTCCCGGAAGATGTC
Organism: uncultured Mediterraneibacter sp.; assembly: GCA_944377745.1. Taxonomy (GTDB): domain Bacteria; phylum Bacillota; class Clostridia; order Lachnospirales; family Lachnospiraceae; genus Mediterraneibacter. The sequence goes on from CALWFV010000013.1 coordinate 9,995, forward strand.
CGCCCTCTCCGGGTTTTGCTCCCTGTGCCATCTTGATCTGGATCTCCTGAGCGCTGACCAGATATCTGGATGTGACACCGAATCGTCCGGATGCAACCTGCTTGATCGCAGAGCTGCGGTTGGTGCCGAGGCGCTCGATCTCTTCACCACCCTCACCACTGTTGGACTTTCCATGAAGAGTGTTCATGGCGATGGCAAGCGTCTCATGAGCTTCCTTTGAGATTGAACCGTAGGACATGGCTCCTGTCTTAAAGCGGGTCACGATGGAATCCACACTCTCCACTTCCTCGATCGGAACACCTTTCTTCGGATAATTAAAATCGAGCTGACCTCTCAGATTGATCTTCTCGCCTTCCTCGTCCACCATGTAGGTGTACTGTTTAAACATCTCATAGTCCCCACGTCTCGTGGACTGCTGAAGCATATGGATCGTCTGCGGGTTGTAAAGATGTTCCTCCCCGCCGCTCTTATATTTGTGTCTTCCCATGCTGTCAAGCGTCATGTCGCTGTCCAGTCCCAGAGGATCAAATGCCTCTGTATGGAATTGGGTATAATCCGCTGCGATCTCCTCGATGCCTATGCCTCCCACACGACTGACTGTATCTGTAAAGTACCGGTTGATAAACTCCTCCTTCAGTCCAATGGCCTCAAAGATCTTTGCTCCCTGGTAAGACTGGATCGTTGAAATTCCCATCTTGGAAGCGATCTTTACGATACCGTGGAGAACAGCCGAATTATAGTCGTCCACTGCCGCATAGTAATCCTTATGCAGAAGCCTTGCATCAATGAGCTGTCTGATAGATTCATGGGCCAGATACGGGTTGATCGCACAGGCTCCGTACCCCAGCAGTGTTGCGAAGTGATGCACCTCTCTGGGCTCCCCGCTCTCCAGTATCATTGCCACGGAAGTTCTCTTTTTCGTACGGACCAGATGCTGCTGCAGTCCGGATACCGCCAGAAGGGACGGGATCGCGACATGGTACTCGTCCACATCCCGGTCTGTCAGGATCAGAATGTTGGCGCCCTCGCGGATCACGCGGTCTACTTCGATAAACAGATACTCGATCGCCTTTTCCAGACTTGTGTTTTTATAGTAGGTGATCGGGATCTCTGCAACCTTGAACCCTTCTACGTTCATGTTCTTAATCTTCAAAAGGTCTGTATTCGTCAGTATCGGATTGTTCACGCGGAGCATCTTACAGTTCTCTTCCTTCTTTTCCAGAAGGTTTCCGTCACGCCCCACATAGATCGTCGTCGATGTAACGATCTCCTCGCGGATGGAGTCGATGGGCGGGTTTGTAACCTGCGCGAAAAGCTGTTTAAAATATCCGAACAGGGGCTGACGTTTTCTGGAAAGTACTGCGAGAGGAATATCGATCCCCATCGCAGCGATTCCCTCGCCTCCGTTCTTCGCCATGGTGAGGATCGAAGTCTTCACATCCTCGTAGGCATATCCGAACGCCTTCTGGAGACGCGTGCATTCTTCTTTCGTATATTTGGGGATATCCTTGTTCGGTATCTTCAGATCCTTCAGTTCGATCAGGTTCCGGTCAAGCCATTCTCCGTAAGGTTCCTCATTGGCATATTTTTCTTTCAGTTCCTCGTCTCCGATCACTCTTCCCTCGACCGTATTTACAAGGAGCATCTTGCCCGGATGAAGTCTCTCTTTTACGAGAATTTTTCCCGGATCGATATCCAGAACTCCGACCTCGGAAGAAAGGATCAGATTGTCATCATCCGTAATGTAATACCTGGACGGTCTCAGTCCGTTCCGGTCCAGAACCGCTCCCATCACATCTCCGTCGGAGAATAAGATAGAAGCCGGTCCGTCCCAGGGCTCCATCATGGTGGCATAATACTGGTAAAAATCCTTCTTGTTCTGAGACATGCTGCGGTTGTTCACCCAGGGCTCCGGGATCGCAATCATCACGGCAAGCGGAAGCTCCATACCGCTCATGACCATGAACTCCAGGGCGTTGTCCAGCATCGCCGAATCAGATCCGGATGTATTGATCGCCGGAAGAATCTTGTGGAGTTCCCCCTTCAGCGCTCCGGATTCCATCGTCTCCTCACGGGCCCGCATCTTATCCGCATTTCCACGGATCGTATTGATCTCACCGTTGTGTACGATAAAACGGTTCGGATGAGCCCGCTGCCAGCTCGGCGCTGTGTTCGTACTGAACCTGGAGTGTACCATGGCGATCGCGGATTCAAAATCATCATCCTGAAGATCCTCAAAGAAAAGCCTAAGCTGTCCTACGAGGAACATTCCCTTGTAGACGATCGTCCTGCTTGACAAAGACACCACATAGGTATCGTCGCTGCTCTGCTCGAAGATCCTTCTGACGATATACAGTCTGCGGTCAAACGGAAGACCTTTTTCCACTTTCTTCGGTCTCTCGATAAACGCCTGCATGATACACGGCATACAGTCCACCGCGGTTTTTCCGAGGATTTCCGGATGGATCGGCACTTCTCTCCACCCCAGGAAATTCAGTCCTTCCTTCTTCACGATGACTTCAAAGATCTTCTTTGCCTGATTCCTCTTCAGCTCATCCTGCGGAAGGAAGAACATACCGACGCCATAGTCTCTCTCTCCTCCGAGAGTGATCCCCAGCGGCTGACAGACTTTACTGAAAAACTTGTGGGAAACCTGAAGAAGGATACCCACACCGTCACCGGTCTTTCCCTCTGCGTCTTTTCCGGCCCTGTGCTCCAGATGTTCCACGATCTTGAGAGCGCCGGCAACCGTACTGTGACTCTTCTTACCTTTGATGTTTACGATTGCTCCGATACCGCAGTTGTCATGTTCAAAACTTTCACGGTATAATCCCTGCGGACGTTCATTTTCATTCCTCATAGTCGCTGTCCTTTCTTTTGAATATTATGTCATGCGCGGCGGGCGTTCCTGATGCTCACGTTCCTGTTTTCTGCCTGAACTGCCTGTCGGCTGCATTTCTAGTTTAACAATATACACCTTTTTCTCCGGCTTGTAAATAAAAAATATTTCCAAATTGTCAGATAATTTGATAATTGTAGATTTCGTTTAAAGTTATCTGATTTTTTAATTTTACCGAAAACTATAGGAATAATTATTAAAATCTGTATTTTCCTCTGTCATTTCCCTTAAAATTTTTATTTTTCCCAACAAAAAAACGGCAGGATCCATTTCCTGCCGCACACAATTTAAAATTGTTTTTTTACGAAAACATATCGAAGTGATCCCGTTTTTCCTCCGGATCATTTTTCATTTTCGCCTCTTCCATCTGCCGGATCATCACGAACATCACAGAACAGATAAATGCGCTTAAGATGATCGCCATCGCCATCCTGATCAGATCCGCCGCCAGCCAGTTGAACAGCCCTGCCTGTGTAAAGACCAGGGCTCCCAGGTTCAGCGCGATGTGAAGGAGCAGAGGCGCCTTTATAGATCCGAACTTCTCATAAAGCCATGCCAGCATGATCCCCAGGAGAAACGTATAGACCATCTGGATCGTATTCGTATGCATGATCGAGAAGAACAAGGCCGACCACAGGGCGGAGTACCAGAACCGCCTGTTCTCCCGGTATCTTGAAAACATGATCCCCCGAAACATGAACTCCTCTGCAACCGGAACGATCAGGCCCAGCGCAAGAAGCTGCATTGGAAACGGAGCGGAATATACCGCCTGGGTACTCTGAAGATATTCCTGGTCGTACATGACGGCCTGGGCCATGGCCGACAGGCAGGTGACTCCGATCGTTCCTGCGATCCCGAACACTGCTACCGGAAGGTATTTGTCCGACGCAATCTTCTTCGGCGGAGCGATCCCGAGACTTTTTTCCAGTTTCCTGTCCTTGCGGAACAGGATCAGCGTCAACGGAAGCGTACAGAGCGCAGCCGCTCCCGTGATCTCCGTCGCATACCTCATCACCGCCTCCATCGCCGGACCGATCACAGAAAGATAGCTTTCCATCATCTCTTCTGAATTTGTGATCTGACCGCTCATGAACTGTTCCAGATAGGCGCTGGTCATCATCGGCACCTGGATGATCGCCTGGATGATAAACTGGACTCCGAGCTGAATCCCCCAATAGGCGATCAGCGGACCGGCAACGCTCCAGAACGGACTCTTTCTATGGATATGGTTCATCACAGATTCCCCGCTTTCTCTAAGATCCACTCCCTCATCTCAGTTTCACTTCCCTTTGCCGTTCCCTGGACCATCTCCGGCTTACCGCCTCCCCGTCCGGAAAACGCAGCGTTAAATTCTTTTACCAGACTCCGCATATCCTTTGTCCCGCTGCCGATCACATAACGGTAGCCTTCCGCGTCATTCCCATAGAACACCGCGCAGAGTTTCCGTTCCTTCTCCAGCACACGGTTCATGAGCAGACGCATGGCATCTCCCCCGATATCTTCCGTGAAGATACAGACCGTCTCTTCCTCATCCGGCACCATATCCGCCCGATACGAGGCAAGCATTTTGTCTTTCTCCGCGATCTGATATTTCAGATCGGAACACTCGTCTTTCAGATGTTTCACCGCAGCCGCCGTCTCCCCGGTCTTTGCGCAGAGGAGCGCGGAGATCCCGTCGGTCTGTTCCTGCTTCATCTCATAGTCATCCAGAGCGCGCACGCCGCAGAGCATGGTCACTCTCACACCGCCTTTATAGCGCTGTACATCCGTAAGCTTGATCACACCGATCTCTCCGGTCATCTTCACATGGGGCGCACAGCAGGCGCAGACGTCATATCCGGGAATCTCAACGATACGGATCTGCCCTTCGATCTCGATCTTGCTGCGATACTCCATCCGCTCCGCCTCTTCCGGCGACGGATACAGTACCTGAACCTCCAGATTTTTCCAGACAGCGCGGTTTGCCTCCCTCTCAATCTCCCGGAGTTCTTCCTTCGAAATCTCCCCGTCGAAATCCATGGTACAGTCCTCACTGCCGAGATGGAATCCAACATTATTATATCCGAACCGGCCATGGACCAGCCCGGAGACAATGTGCTCTCCCGTGTGCTGCTGCATCTTCATAAACCGCTCTTCCCAGTCGATCCTCCCTGTCACCGTCTCTCCCAGCTCCAGAGGCCCGTCCGTCAGATGGAAGATCTCTCCGTCTTTCTCCTGCACATCCAGCACGCGCACCTGATCCAGAGTTCCGTGGTCCGCGTACTGTCCGCCCCCTTCCGGGAAGAAGGCTGTCTGATCCAGCGCTACTTCATACTGCTCTCCCTTCTGTCGGCAAGAGAGCACTTTTGCGGTAAATTCACGGAGATGGCTGTCCTGATAAAACAGTTTGTCCGTCATTTTTTTCTCTGTCATTCAAGCTACATCCTTTCCGGCGCTTCAAAGCCCAGCAGGTCGATACACGTCTCCAGCACTCTCTTTGTCAGCGCAAGAAGCGCAATATATCCTGCCTTCCTTTCCCCGTCCTCCTCGGACAGGATCTTTGTCTCATGATAAAACTTGTTAAACTCGTTTGCCAGTTCGTAGATATATGCACAGATCTTGTGCGGCGCAATCTCCTCATACACCGTGTTCATCACATCGTTAAACCGCAGCGTCTGGAGCATGAGCGCTTTTTCATATTCATCCTTCGCCGGAAGTACCTGAAGTCCGTCCAGACTTCCGCCGCTTTCCTGGTATTTGTTCAGGATGGACTTGATGCGGACGATCGTATAGAGGATATACGGTCCCGTATTTCCCTCAAAGGAAGTAAAGCGGTCCACGTCAAAGATGTAGTCTTTCGACGCCTGATTGGAGAGATCTCCGTACTTGATGGCAGCCAGACCCACGATCTCAGCGGTGCGCTTCGCCTCTTCTTCTCCCACCGTGCGGTTGTCCATGATCTTCTTGTACATTTCCTCGTCAATCTCGCGGATCAGGTTTTCAAGGCGCATCACGCCGCCTTCCCTGGTCTTGAACGGCTTTCCGTCTTTTCCGTTCATCGTACCGAAGCCGAGGAATTTAAGTTCTGCCTCCTGCGGCACGATCCCTGTCTTCCTGGCGCAGCGGAACACCTGGATAAAGTGGAGTTCCTGACGTTTATCCACCACATAGATGACTTCATCCGGATGGTAGTCCTCCTCGCGCTGCACCAGCGTGGCAAGGTCCGTCGTGTCGTACAGGGCGGCTCCGTCTGATTTCAGGATCATGCACGGCGGCACTTCCTTATTGTCAGATTCTTCCTCGACGTCCACCACCAGAGCGCCCTCGTCATAGCGCGCAAATCCCTTGTCCTTGAGCATCTGCACCATGTCCGGGATATATTTCTGTGCGTCCGCCTCTCCCTTCCAGAGGTCGAACTCCACGTTCAGCTTCTGATAGTTTTTCTTCAGATCCGTCACGGAAACGTTCATGATATGATCCCATATCGCGCGGTAACCCCTGTGCCCGTTCTGGAGAAGATAGGTCGCATGCAGCGCCTCTTCTCTGTAATCTTCGTGTTCTTTGGCATAAGCGCTTGCCGTGGGATAGATCTCCTCCAGCTCACTGATGGTAAACGGCGCTTCCTTAGGGTATTCTCCCTCAAAGTTCTCATCAAAATAGGGAAGATCCGGCTTTCTCTTCTTAAGCTCCGTGATGATCAGCCCCATCTGATATCCCCAGTCTCCCATATGAATATCACCGATCACCCGGTTTCCCTTAAAACGGGCGATCCTCTTTACGCTTTCTCCGATGATAGCCGAACGAAGGTGACCGACATGGAGCGGCTTCGCCACATTCGGTCCGCCGTAATCGACCAGGATCGTCTTAGGTTCTTTCTCATCCTCAGATCCCAGCTTGTCCGCCGCAGCCATCCGGTTCAGATAATCCGCAGCAAACTCCGGCGCCAGCTTCAGATTGATAAATCCGGGCTTTACTACCTCCACTGTCTCAAAACAGCTGCTGTCCTTCAGGTAACCGGCAACCTCCTCCGCGATCACGAACGGCGCCTTCTTATATTTCTTCGCTCCCGCCATCGCCCCGTTGCACTGGTACTCACACAGGTCAGGACGGTTGGAGAGCGTCACCTTTGCAAGCTCTTCGTCATATCCCGCCTTCTGAAACGCGTCCCGCATCTCAGCGGTGATCATCTCAAGTAATGTCTTCAATTTATTCCACACTCCTTTAATCCGTATGAATGTCAGTATAACATGATTCCCTGCCGACGGCAAGTTTCCGCAGGATTTACGCCGTTTTTATGCTTGCAATACCCTGTCGCAGAACGTATAATTCAAGAGATGTCCCGTCAGAGGATATCTCGCCGGGACTTTTCACCGGGGCCTGCCCCTTTTACAAAAGAGGCAGGCCCCGGTGGACACGATTTTCAGAATACTCAGACAAACGGAGGACAATACATATGAAATTAGGTTCACACGTCGGCATGAGCGGAAAAGACATGCTCCTTGGTTCCGCAAAGGAGGCCGTCTCCTACGGCGCCGACACTTTTATGTTCTACACCGGAGCGCCACAGAACACGCGCAGAAAAGAGATCAGCGAACTCAACATCGGGCCGGCATGGGATTATATGAAGGAACACGGCATCGATGAGATCATCGTACACGCTCCCTACATCATCAATCTGGGGAATTCCGTAAAACCGGAAACCTTTTCCCTTGCAACAGAGTTCCTTGCCAAAGAGATCGAACGCACCATAAGCTGCAGGAGCCACGTTCTGATCCTGCACCCGGGCGCACACGTCGGAGCCGGAACTGACGCCGGGATCGCACAGATCATAAAAGGGCTGAACGAAGTCCTTACGGCAGACACAGACTGTTTCATCGCGCTGGAGACCATGGCGGGCAAAGGCTCTGAGATCGGCAGGTCATTTGAAGAACTCGCCCGCATTTATGAAGGGGTAAAATACAACGACAAGCTGAGAGTCTGCTTTGATACATGCCACACAAGCGACAGCGGCTATGATATCGTCGGCCATTTCGATGATGTGATCGCCGAATTCGACCGGATCCTCGGGAAAGATCAGATCGCGGTCTTTCACATCAACGACAGCAAAAATCCCAGAGGCGCTCAGAAAGACCGGCATGAAAATCTGGGATTTGGAAATCTCGGTTTCGACGCGCTGAACTATATCGTACATCACCCGGACTTCGAGAACGTTCCGAAGATCCTCGAGACCCCCTGGATCCCGTCTGAGGCCAATCCGAAAAAATCATATGCCCCATATAAATATGAGATCGAAATGCTCCGGAGCGGAAAATTCAATCCGGATATGAAAAACCGCATCCTGAAAGACAGCGAAAATCCTGCCGGGTCTTGACAGCCTTCTTCTTTCAATGTATGATTGTACTATATCTATAATACAGTTTACAAGAAAGAAAACGAGGTGATACGATGCCATGGGAATTAGATAACGACCGCCCCATCTACCTTCAGCTGATGGAGCGCATCCAGCATGACATCATTTCGGGTGTATATAAACCCGGAGACAAGATTCCATCCGTCCGCGACCTCGCGCTGGATGCCGCAGTGAATCCAAACACAATGCAGAAGGCTCTCTCCGAGTTGGAGCGAAGCGGTCTTCTTTATTCTCAGAGAACAAGCGGACGCTTTATTACAGATGATGAAAAACTTCTGAAGAAAATGAAAATGGACCTTGCGTCCGAGCATATCCATCAGTTCTTCGAACAGATGCATCATCTTGGTTTCAGCGACGACGAAACGCTGGAAATGATACAGGACGTATTAAGGAGGGAACAGTATGGAACCGATTCTTGAATGCAGGGATCTGACAAAAAAATACGGCAGCAAGTACGCCCTCTATAATCTGAACCTCTCCCTGGAGCGAGGACAGATCGTAGGACTTCTTGGGCCCAACGGAAGCGGAAAGACGACACTGATCAAACTTGCCAACTCACTTCTGCACCCCACCGGCGGCCAGATCCTGATAAACAGAACAGAACCGGGGATCGAGACAAAGAAGGTTGTCTCCTATCTGCCGGACCGCAATTATCTCGGCAGACATATGCGTGTGGATGAGATCACAGCATACTACAATACATTTTATGACAATTTCAGTATGGAGCGGGCCGCGAAGATGATGGACGCGCTGGACATCGACCGCCGCGCCAGACTATCGTCACTGTCTAAAGGGACTTTGGAAAAAGTACAGCTCATCCTTGTCATGAGCCGTGAGGCGAAGCTGTACATCCTGGACGAGCCGATCGGAGGCGTGGATCCCGCCGCCCGGGACTATATCCTTCAGACTATCCTGACAAATTACAATGAGAATGCCACAGTCCTCATCTCCACCCATCTGATCTCCGATATTGAAAACGTGCTGGATCATGTTGTCTTTCTCCAGGAAGGCCAGCTCGTCCTCAGCGAATCCGTGGATGAGATACGTACACAGCACGGCAAATCTGTGGACACTTTGTTCCGGGAGGTATTCAAATGTTAGGGAAATTACTGAAATTCGACTTGAAATACGGGATGAAGATCTTCCTTCTTCTGCACGGAATCCTGATCGTCATCTCCCTGCTGGGGCGTTTCCTTTTTCTGGATCAGCTCAACTTTAATGAACCGGACGCTGCTCTCGTTTCAAGCGTGGCGCTGTTTGCCGCTGCCATAATATTTCTGCTCATGGCTGTCTGCTTCTGCACATGGATGATCATCGCATTCCGGTTTTACAGGAATTTGTTCACAGGGGAAGGTTATCTCACCTGGACCCTTCCCGCTTCCGGCGTGCAGCACCTGTGGTCAAAAATAATATCCGGCAGCATTCTGTTCCTGCTGGACTGCATCATAGAGGGCGGATGCGTCCTGCTCCTCGTGACAGGGTGCAATGTCACAGAAGCTTACAGCGTGATTGCTCCCGATGTAAATTCCGAACTTGGGATGACTCTGAGCACCTTTGCTTTGATCCTGTTTGTCATCATGCTCATCTCAGGACCGGTCAGCGTGATCCAGACCTATTTCTGCATCGCTATCGGACAGCTTTTCCCGGCCCATCGGCTGCTCGGTGCCATAGCTGCATACTTTATATCCAGCTTCTTGATACAGCTCCTCTCTTTCGGACTGCAGATCGGGATTGGACTGTTTCCGGAATACATACTCATCGGGCCGACCGACACAGCGGACCAGGTCGGCACATACCTGTTCACTACAATGGGATATTCAACAGTGATGATGATCGTCATCGCCATATTGCAGTACATAGCAGTCCACTATATCATGCAGAAAAAGATCAATCTGCTGTAAGATTTATGATGCCAGGGTCAAAAGGTCTAAACCCACATGAGCTTGCTCATAAGTGGGTGAAAGACCTTGGGATCCGCCCCGATATGAGCGTAAAAGTGGGATGTATATCCCACGATATGCGAATATCGGGAAGGGTGCTGCGCGCCAGCGACGCGCGTTTAGCACCGACCGAAACGGAGTGTAGACGTGAGAGTGCGCAGCACGGAACAATCCGTAGGCATCGTAGTTGGGGGCTTTTGACCCCAACATCATATTTATAAAAAACCCGGGAAGTGCAGAACATCATGTTTGCACTTCCCGGGTTTTTTCAGCGTCTGAGCGGAGTCGAACCGCCGCACATGCCTCCGGAGGGCATCGCTCTATCCACTGAGCTACAGACGCATTTTGGCCTTTCAAGGGGAAGACAATGCTTCCCCTTAAAGCAACCTTAATTATCCTACCACAATTTTCACAAAATGTAAAGCACTAAAAAATATCACTTTCCGCTTCCTCGCCTTTATTCAAATACACCTTTCCGGTACTGTATTCTACAAAATAGGCATGGTCGCTCAGAATATCCTCCTCATCCACCTGCGTATCATTAATCTCCTTTACCATCTCGTCCAGCTCATCAATATCGAACTCTGTAGAACCCGGAACGATCACAACTTCATGGACGCTGCTGGGAAGGATATAGTAGTCTTTTTTCAGTATCTGCCCTATCATATTCAGTATATGAGGGTATGCCACACATGCCGCCCCATAGCAGCGGAACTGATTTGACAACACATACATCCCGTCTCTCTTTCCACCCTTCCCGACCAGAAGATTTTCCGATTCTCCGCTGTTTTCAGACAGTCCTCTCATCAGTTCTCCGAGAGCATGACTCATCGTAAAAAGTTCTGCCGGGAGGATCTTCTTCGCATTTTCAACGGCAGCATTCCATAGCATGTCCACATCTGCCTTCCACTGTAACATGTGGCTGTTCTTCACTGTCATTGCAGCCGTCCTCTCACTGTTCATCTCCAGTAAGACATAAAATACCGCAGACAGATCAAACACATCCCTGTGAGGAACAGTGCGCAGAAAATCCAGATTCTTCTCAGTATTGATCAGGCGGAACACGACCTTATCTCTGATCCCTTCAAAAGACATAAGACTTCTGTTGTCCCATGATTCATCGCGGCGGATGCACTCGTAAAATCCCATCACCTCGTCCACTATGCCTTCGATGGAGCATCCGTTTTGGTAACACTCATAGTACTCTTCAAGATAGATCGCCGGCGAGATATTGACCCCTTTTTTCTCTACCATGATCCCTCTTTTCTCTGTCCCGTTATTCTTTATTGCCGTATATGATGAAACCCGTTCTGAATCTCCAAGTCTCTGGTTCATCATCTTTTCGACTGCGCGTGTAAATTCTGTATAATCCATTTTTCTCCTTTCTCTCGCGCGGTCCATATAAATTAAATGAGAAATCGGCACGAAACGTGCCATTTGAAATAGAATCAGTGATCTGAACAATATTATGTAATGCTCATTATAGACGATCTCATAAAAAATGGCAAGACTTTTTCCGTCTCCATCAGAAAAACCTCTGTACTTCAAAAAATACAGAGGTTCTGATCTTTTATCACTTTTCTGTTTTACACTCTGGAAAGGTACTCTCCTGTACGTGTATCGATCTTCAGCACATCACCGACTTCAACGAACAGTGGAACCATAACCGTCGCTCCTGTCTCGACAACAGCCGGCTTTGTTGCGCCCTGTGCTGTATCTCCCTTGAATCCCGGTTCTGTCTCTGTAATGGCAAGTTCGACAAAAAGCGGCGGCTCAACAGAAAATACATTTCCTTTATGGGAACAGATTTTCACTGTCTCATTCTCTTTCACAAACTTCAGAGCATCTCCGACCACATCCGCGTCAAGAGCAATCTGATCGTATGTCTCCACGTCCATGAAGTTGTACAGATCTCCATCCTTGTAAAGATACTGCATGTCTTTTCTGTCAATATGTGCATTCTCAAACTTCTCAGTTGGGCGGAAAGTTTTCTCAACCACACCGCCGCTGATGATGTTTTTCAGCTTTGTTCTGACGAACGCTGCGCCTTTTCCCGGTTTTACATGCTGAAATTCCAGGATCTGAAAAATATTTCCATCAATCTCAATGGTAAGTCCGTTCTTAAAATCTCCTGCTGCGACCATTTATAATCCTCCTTCAATCGTACGCGCGCCCTGCGGGCACTCCACTCTATTCATTCTATAATAATTCTCTTCTTTTTTCAATCCTTTTTTTTGATGTCAGTCATCTTCCGTCACATTTTGTCTGTTTTCCGGCTCTTCTGCCTCATATAAAAGTGCAGAACAATCCTCTCCAGATACCGTTTGAGGACAATCTGGATCTCCTCTTTCGGATGGATCGGTCTGACAAGGATACTGTGTATCCCCGTACGTTTTGCCCCCCACACATCCGTAAAGAGCTGATCGCCCACAAAGAGCGTAGTCTTCCGGTCCGTTCCCATAAGCTCCATGGCGCGGACATAGTTTTTCATCGAAGGTTTATGTGCATTGAAAATATATTCTGTACCGATATCCCGGTTGAACATCTTCACACGGGGTTCCCGGTTATTGGAAAGAAGACAGGATGCGAATCCGATCTCCTTCAGCCGCACAAACAGTTTCCACGCACGCTCGTCCGCCGGGGCACCGTGGGGCACCAGCGTATTGTCTATATCGAATATAACGCCTCTGTATCCTTCCTCATACAGTTTTTCAAAAGGGATAACATATGTGGATGCCACATATTCATCCGGGAAAAATCTTTCAAACATTATTTACCATCCAGTTCCATCAGCTTTGAGATCAGTTCTTCGCTGATCTGCAGGATCGTCTTGTTATCCGTCTGTATCACCACATCCGCAGCAGCCTCGTATTTCTCACGGCGCTTCTCCATCAGATCAGCGATAAACTCTACATTCTTATTCCCGTTGAGCACCGGCCTGTCATCGCTGTCCTTTACTCTCTCATAGATCGTCTCCGGACTTGCGGTGAGAAGGACCACACGGCCGTTCTTCTTCATCTCGACTACATTTTCTTCCCGGAGCGCAACACCTCCGCCACAGGAAATAACACAGTTCTTCCCTGTCTGAAGTTCCTTTAACAGCTTTGTCTCCAGCCCCCTGAAATATTCTTCACCATAGGTTGCAAAAATATCCGGAATACTCATCTCTTCTCTCTCGGAGATCTCCTGGTCCATCTCCACCAGACGCATGTCAAACATGGTGCTCAGATAATCGGAGATTGTCGTTTTTCCTGCCCCCATAAAACCGATCAGCACAATATTGTATGAGAAAAGTTTTCTTGCCTGGATCCGCTTGCTGTTCCGCAGGATCCGCTTGAAAACATCCTGAATCTCCTCCCTGTACTTATTATCCTTAAGTTTTTCATTGAGCCTGCGCTCCTGCTTCGCCTCCTGTGCCGGCTGCAGGATCGGCATACCGTATGTCTCCTTGTATGCCATGATCTTCTCAATTATGGCATTTCTTTCCACGAGGGCATCTATGATTTTGTCGTCACAGAGTGCCAGCTGCTCGCGGTACATTTCCAGATCGTTCATCTTCTTCCTCCAGACTTTAAGGCAGGCATTTGCCCGCCTCTACTGCTTATTCACAAGTGCGCAGCAACCTGCTGTATTCCGCACAATCTTTAATATTATATCAATTCTCCAGGCTTCTGTCCATAGCCTTGCGCACATTCAGCCGGAATTCTTCCCAGGCGTCTTCATGATCCACAAAATATTTCGGACAGACTTTCCCTGTCACATCATAATGCCGAATCACATCCTCTTCAGTCAGACCAAATTTCATGCACAGCCATGCAGTGAGCTGGACAAGAGACTTGTAAGTCTCATCTGTAAAATTCCCGCTCTCGTCGGGATGACAGCATTCGATCGATACGGTATCAAAATTCCTCTCATTGGATGCATAGGCAACCTCCCATGTAGGAACGCACTGTATGATCTCTCCGTCCAGTCCGATGATGAAATTGCTGCTTGCCTCCGTTGTATGCGTATACTGCAGATCATTAAAATAGTCCCTGTTATCCTGCGCTGTGCTCCCTGGATTTGCCGTATAGTGGATCACAATGCCATTGATTCTCTCTGTCCCGATTCCCGGTCTGGAATATGCGTTGACATCAAGGAGCTGGACATCGATCTCCGGCTCTGAAGCATCCACATCGAGATTCCTCCGCCCGCCGGATACACAGGAATAAATGCCCAGGATCACTGTGAGCACGATCAAAACAAGCGCTCCAACTCCAATATACATTGCCCGGCGATCCGTTTTTTTTCTTCTTTTCTTTCTTCCGCTCCGTCCTGTTGTCATTCGTATCCCTCAATTTCTGCTTTCAGCTTTTTTAATCATAACATACATTTTATAAAGGTTTGTGAAAACTTTCTTATGAAATTATAAAACAGAAGAACAAAACGGCTGCACTGGCTTTCGATGCCTGTGCAGCCGCACTTCAAAGTCCCTGAAGAACCCTTTCGTCTCTTATCATCATTCTTACTCGTCAACGCTGTAGTTCGGTGCCTCTTTCGTGATATGGATATCATGCGGATGGCTCTCTCTGAGCGATGCGGCAGAGATCTTCACGAACTGCCCGTTTTCTTTCAGCTCCTCGATCGTAGACGTACCACAGTATCCCATTCCCGAGCGCAGACCGCCCATCAGCTGGAAGACAGTATCCTCAACGGTCCCCTTGTAGGCAACACGGCCCTCAACACCTTCCGGCACAAGTTTCTTTGCGTTTTCCTGGAAATAGCGGTCCTTGCTTCCGTTTTCCATCGCTGAGATGGATCCCATACCGCGGTACACCTTGTATTTTCTTCCCTGATAGAGTTCAAATGTTCCCGGGCTTTCGTCACAGCCCGCAAAAATACTTCCCATCATACACACATTCGCACCCGCCGCAATCGCCTTTGTCATATCTCCTGAGTACTTGATACCTCCGTCTGCAATGATCGGGACTCCATGCTCTTTTGCCACTTGATAACAATTCATGACTGCCGTGATCTGAGGCACGCCGATCCCCGCAACAACTCGGGTCGTACAGATAGAACCCGGCCCAATTCCGACTTTAACCGCATCTACACCTGCTTCAATCAGCGCTTTCGTCGCCTCGCCTGTTGCAACGTTTCCTGCAATAATCTGGAGATCCGGGAATCTCTCTTTCACCATTCTCACCGTGCGCAGCACGTTTGCTGAATGACCGTGAGCGGAATCCATCACAACAACGTCCACTTTTGCATTCACCAGAGCTTCCACACGCTCCAGACAGTTTGCTGTAATACCGATCGCCGCTCCGCAGAGGAGACGTCCCTGAGAGTCTTTTGCGGACAGTGGATATTTGATCTGTTTCTCAATATCCTTTATTGTGATAAGTCCCTTCAGGTTTCCTTCGTCATCTACGATTGGAAGCTTTTCCTTTCTCGCCTTCGCAAGAATCTTCTTCGCCTCTTCCAGAGTGATCCCTTCCTTTGCCGTGATGAGACCTTCCGAAGTCATGGATTCTTTGATTTTCTTAGAGAAGTCTTCCTCAAATTTCAGATCACGGTTCGTGATGATACCGACAAGTTTGCGTCCTTCCGTGATCGGCACTCCGGAAATGCGGAACTTTGCCATCAGATTATTTGCGTCTTCCAGTGTATGCTCCGGTGAAAGGTAGAAAGGATCTGTGATGACGCCATTCTCTGATCTTTTTACCTTGTCAACCTCTTCTGCCTGCTGCTCGATGGACATGTTTTTATGGATGATACCGATCCCGCCCTGGCGCGCCATCGCGATCGCCATGCGATGCTCTGTTACCGTATCCATTCCGGCACTCATCATCGGGATATTGAGCTTGATCTTTTTTGTCAGATAGGTGGAAAGATCTACCTGATTTGGAATCACCTCAGAATATGCAGGGACAAGCAAAACATCATCAAATGTAATCCCTTCGCCAATAATTTTCGCCATTGCCTATCTACCTCTCTTTCTTAGAATCCACTTATGTAAACGTATTATCTGATATACTACATAAATTCATGTCAGATGTCAAGAGTTTCACAGCCCTGCTGCGGGATGAAAGGTTGATTTATTTTTAATTTTATTATTAAGCTGTGCTTATAGATCAGACTCTGTTTTTTAGTACAATTACTATTGTCATAAATACCGGAAGTGACAAAAAGTACGTTCCGGAATTGTAAGCGGTCGCCAGGGACTCGGATAAGCCCGGGCTTTGGCTCGTCAGTGTCACAAAAAAGGGTATGCACGATTTCTGAACTGCATACCCTTTTTCTTATGATCTGGATTCTGTCAAAATCCGTTTATGCTGATTACATCATTGCCGGATTTGCTGCCGGTACCGGTGTATCTTCTTTGATCGTGGATACGACCGCCTCCGTTGTCAGCAATGTAGCCGCAACACTTGTCGCGTTCTGGAGAGCGCTTCTTGTAACCTTTGCAGGATCAAGGATTCCGTTCTCAACCATATCCACATATTCCTCTTTATAAGCATCAAAGCCTGTTCCCGGCTCGGACTCTCTTACTTTGTTGACGATCACGGCACCCTCAAGTCCCGCATTTGCAGCGATCTGATACAGCGGAGCCTCAAGTGCCTTGAGAATAATCTTCGCACCTGTCTTCTCATCGCCTTCCAGATCTTCAGCAAGTTTTGCAACTTCTTTTGCAGCATGGATATATGCGGAACCGCCTCCTGCGATGATACCTTCTTCAACAGCCGCTCGCGTAGCGTTCAGAGCGTCCTCCATGCGGAGTTTCGCCTCTTTCATCTCGGTCTCTGTAGCCGCGCCAACACGAATGACTGCTACGCCGCCTGCCAGTTTGGCAAGTCTCTCCTGAAGTTTCTCTCTGTCAAAATCAGATGTTGTCTCTTCGATTGCCTTTTTGATCTGAGCAACTCTGTCTGCAATAGCAGCTTTATCGCCGCATCCATCAACGATGACTGTGTTCTCTTTCTGGATCTTAACAGATTTTGCACGTCCGAGCTGATCCATTGTTGTCTCTTTGAGATCCAGTCCCAGCTCTTCGGAAATCACCTGTCCCCCTGTCAGAATAGCGATATCCTGAAGCATCTCTTTTCTTCTGTCGCCGTATCCCGGTGCTTTTACAGCCGCTACGTTGAACGTGCCGCGCAGTTTATTGACAATCAGTGTTGTAAGAGCTTCCCCCTCTACATCCTCTGCGATGATCAGCAGCCTTGCTCCTGACTGTACGATCTGCTCAAGGAGCGGAAGGATATCCTGAATATTGGAGATTTTCTTATCTGTGATCAGAATATATGGATCTTCCAGATTTGCCTCCATCTTCTCCATATCCGTTGCCATGTATGCCGAAATATATCCGCGGTCGAACTGCATACCTTCTACCAGATCCAGCTCTGTCTGCATTGTCTTTGACTCTTCGATGGTAATAACGCCGTCGTTGGATACCTTCTCCATCGCATCTGCTACCATCTCGCCGACACTCTCATCCCCGGAAGAAACAGCCGCGACTCTGGCGATCTGCTCTTTTCCTTTTACCTTGCTGCTCATTGCCTGGATCGCTTCTACAGCTTTATCTGTAGCTTTCTTCATACCCTTTCTCAGCACGATCGGGTTTGCTCCTGCTTCCAGGTTCTTCATTCCCTCATGCACCATAGCCTGAGCCAGTACTGTAGCTGTTGTTGTACCATCACCAGCGACATCGTTTGTCTTGGAAGCAACTTCTCTGATGAGCTGTGCTCCCATATTTTCAAATCCGTCCTCAAGCTCAATCTCTTTCGCGATTGTCACACCATCGTTTGTGATAAGCGGAGCTCCGAATGATTTGTCAAGTACAACGTTTCTTCCTTTCGGCCCAAGAGTTACCTTTACTGTATCTGCCAGCTGATCTACACCTTTCTCAAGTGCTGCTCTGGCTTCTGTTCCGTATTTGATTTCCTTTGCCATTTTAAGCATCTCCTTCTATAAAATATTATTCTGTATATTCTGTCTTTTCCTATTTACCGTATCGGCTAAAACACTAGGCTCGAAAAAACCTCGCCAAGTGCTGTATCCTTCGGATACTGATGATACGACTCACATCCGTTCGCCGTATCGGCTAAAACACTAGGCTCGAAAAAACCTCGCCAAGTGCTGTATCCTTCGGATACTGATGATACGACTCACATCCGTTCGCCGTATCGGCTAAAACACTAGGCTCGAAAAAACCTCGCCAAGTGTTTTATGCCTCGACGATTGCGAGAATATCGCTCTGTTTTACGATGATATACTCTTCCCCGTCAAGTTCTACGTCTGTTCCGGCGTATTTGGAGTAGATCACCTTATCCCCTTCTTTCACCTGCATAACTACTTCTTTTCCATCTATATTTCCGCCAGGTCCCACAGCGATAACTTCCGCTTCCTGCGGCTTTTCCTTTGCCTGTCCGGGTAAAACGATCCCGGATTTCGTGGTCTCTTCCGCTTCTAACTGCTTTAAAACAATCTTGTCACCTAATGGTACTAACTTCATTGTAATTCCTCCTTACTTGACCTTATTAGCACTCATTTGAGTCGAGTGCTAAACCTCACGAATATAAAATAGCACTCCCCGGACTGTTTGTCAACCTAGTTTAAACTTTTTTTATAAAGATTGGTAACAGTTCAGAGATGGCGCCTGAAGACGAGCAGCAACCATCCTGTTCAAAGAATAAACAAACGGGCTTCCGCACATGCAGAACACCCGTCACGACCAACTTCTCCAGGCTCCCCTGATTCTCACAGTCTCTTTGTCATCCTTCGCCCCTCATATTCATTATAAAATCCGTTCTCGATCCGAAACTTCAGCAGATTCAGATCTTCAGAGCAATATCTCTCTTTCACGACTCCTGTACAGTAGAGGAGTTCAGACTTTGTCGATATATAACATCTGTACTTCGCGTCAAGCGATATGGCAGTGAGATCATCTTCCTTCAGTTCCAGATAAATGTAATCCTCTTCAAGATCATATTTATATACTCTGCATTTTCTCGTCGAATCATCAAATATTCCGTCCGCCGAGATTATCTTCTCCATCTTGAGATCAACTGGATTTCCCTCGTACATTTCCTCACTCCTGACTACATGCGCTCTTTCTTGATATGTTCAAGCTCAGTAAAGACATAATCGTTAAGGACTTTAATATAGGTTCCCTTCATTCCGGAGGATCTAGATTCAATCACACCTGCACTCTCAAACTTCCGCAGAGCGTTGACGATAACGGAACGGGTAATCCCTACCCGGTCTGCTACCTTGCTCGCCACAAGGATCCCCTCCGTACCGTCCAGCTCATCAAAAATATGTATGATTGCTTCCAGTTCGGAGAAGGAGAGGGTTCCTATTGCTGACTGTACGATATGCTCTTTTCTGGTCTCCTCTGCACTCTCCTCGTTTACAGAGCGCAGCATTTCCAGACCTACCACTGCTGTCCCATATTCGCTCAGGATAATATCATCAATGGAGTAAGAAGAGTCCTGTTTATAGATAAACAGAGTTCCCAGCCTTTCTCCCGCTATATCGATCGGAGTAACAATGGCCTGATATCCTGCCACCGCTTCCGGAGAAAATCCGAGCGTCTCAAGATTCACATTCTCCTTTGTCGACAGAATGCTGAGAAGCCTTTCGTTCAACATACTGTCAATATGAGATCCCACCGCTTCTGTGATCAGTTCATGGATCTCTTTCACCTTACTGCATTTCCCTACGCCGAGTATTTTCCCCTTCTTGCTGACCACCAGCACGTTGGAATCAAGAATGTCCGTCAGGACGGCGCAGATGTCGTTGAATACGACCTTGCTTGAATTATTGTTGTGCAGCAGCTTGTTGATTTTTCTGGTTTTATCCAATAGTTGTACGCTCATTATTTCCTCCGCATTCTACCATATACTTCCACCAATTGTGTACACAAATCGCAATAAAAAAATAGACAGAATAATATTATCACACAATTCTGGAAATATCAATGTAATTCCCCAATACTTTTCAAGCAACAGTTCAGCCATAAGAGATGGGCGGGACTGAACTGTCACCTTTTCACATTGCCATCTGACATAAAACCTGCCTGTTATTCATCTTTGGACGATTTATCCAGCGCCGTGACGTAACCGCACTCTTTATTCGCACACACAAGCCGGCTTCCTTTTTCTACCATATAGCTTCCGCATTCCGGGCACTTTTCCTTCGACGGTTTCTGCCAGGACATGAATTCACACTCCGGATTATTCTCGCATCCGTAATACTTTCTTCCCTTTTTCGTCTTCCGTATCACGATGTCTTTTCCGCAGACCGGACACGGCACTCCAATCTTCTCCAGATAGGGTTTCGTATTCCTGCACTCCGGAAATCCGGGACATGCAAGGAATTTTCCGTGAGGGCCGTACTTGATGACCATGTTTCGTCCACACTCCTCGCAGATTACATCCGTCACCTCGTCCTCAATCTTGACAGTCTCCAGTTCTTTCTCCGCTTTCTTCACAGCCTCCTCAAGGTCCGGATAGAAGTTTCTGATCACTTCCTTCCATTCCACCTTGCCCTCTTCGACCATATCGAGAAGCCCTTCCATGTTCGCAGTGAAATTCACATCCACAATACTCGGGAAAGACTGTTTCATCATATTGTTCACAACCTCGCCGATCTCGGTGAGATAGAGATTCTTTCCTTCCTTCGTGACATATCTTCTGCCAAGGATGATCGCGATGGTGGGGGCATAGGTACTCGGACGTCCGATCCCCTGCTCTTCCAGAGTCTTGACCAGTGAAGCCTCTGTATAATGAGCCGACGGCTGTGTGAAGTGCTGTTTCGGATCGAACTCTTCTCTGGTGAAAACAGAATCCAGACTGAGATTTCCTACCAGTACATTGCTCTCTTCCTTCTCTTCGTCCGCTTCCGTATATACAGACTGAAAGCCGTCGAAGGCCACTTTGGCAGTGGAAACAGTGAAACAGTACTGATCTGCGCCGATCTTCACAGAAATTGTCTCATAGCGCGCCGGCTGCATGCGGCTTGCCACGAACCTCTTCCAGATAAGCTGATAGAGCCGGAACTGATCTCTTGTAAGAGAATCTTTCAGCGCGGACGGTGTCCTGCTGATATCGGTAGGACGGATTGCCTCGTGGGCATCCTGTATCTTTTTCCCTGTATTCTTTGAACCGTTTCCTTCCGCAACATACTCTTTTCCATAGACGGAACCGATGTAATCTCGGGCAGAAGCATCCGCTTCATCCGAGATCCTGGTAGAATCGGTACGCAGGTATGTGATCACACCCACTGTGCCGTTCCCCTTGATATCGATTCCCTCATAGAGCTGCTGAGCAATACGCATTGTTTTCTGTGTTCCAAAGTTCAGCGCCTTCGACGCCTCCTGCTGAAGCGTACTCGTGGTAAACGGCAGAGGCGCTCTGCGGATTCTCTCACTCTTTTTTATATCTGTGATCTTAAATTCTGCATTTTCCACCACACCGACAATCTGATCCAGTTCTCCCTTTGTGTGGATCGTCATCTTCTTTTTATCTGTCCCGTAGAATTTTGCGATCAGGGGGCGTCTCTCTCCCTTGACTTTCAGAACCGCATCCAGCGTCCAGTACTCTTCCGGGATAAACGCATTGATCTCGTCCTCGCGGTCCGCGACCAGGCGCAGCGCGACGGACTGAACTCGCCCTGCACTCAGCCCTCTCTTGACCTTTGCCCAGAGAAGTGGGCTGATCATATATCCGACCATACGATCCAGGACACGTCTCGCCTGCTGTGCATCCACCAGGTTCATGTCGATATCCCGGGGTGCCTTCAGAGAGGCTTTCACTGCATTTTTTGTGATCTCGTTAAATGTGATCCTCCTCATCTTCTTTTCGTCAAGCTTTAACGCTGCAGCAAGATGCCAGGAGATCGCTTCTCCTTCCCGGTCAGGGTCGGTTGCAAGATAGACTCGGTCAGACTTTTTCACTTCTTTTCTGAGGCTGGCCAGGATCTCCCCCTTACCGCGGATCGTGATATATTTCGGCTCATAATCGTGCTCTATGTCGATGCCAAGCTGGCTTTTCGGCAGATCGCGCACATGCCCCTGAGATGCCGCAACCGTATAGCTGCTGCCAAGAAATTTTTTTATCGTCTTCACCTTAGCTGGTGACTCCACAATGACAAGATAGTGTGCCATAAGACCTGACTCCCTCCATCCGGCTGGTTTTCCGCCTTCTATTTTGCTTTTACATAATAATTCTTCGAAATTTCTCTGATGTATCCCTTCAGTTCCAATGAGACCAGGACATTGAGCAGCTCCCCTGCACTCAGCTTCGTTTCCTCCACAAGCCAGTCTACATTCTTCGGATACAAACCGAGACAACTATACACCAAATTTTCTGTAGTTTCAAGCATTTTTTTGTTTTTGTCCTCTTTTCCCACCTGTCTGAAGACAGTGAAATTCCATTCATCCAAAAGTCTTTCCGGATCCAGGAGCACGCCCGCTCCCTGCTGGATCAGCCTGTTGCATCCGGTACTCAGCTCGCTGTTTACCGGCCCCGGAAGCGCATAGACATCCCTCCCCTGTTCCAGAGCCAGATCGGCAGTGATCAGTGATCCGCTCTTTTCCCTCGCCTCCATGACAAGAACCGCGTCCGACAGACCACTGATGATCCGGTTCCTGGGTGGAAAATTCTGGGGCAGAGGAGGCGTACCTGGTGGATATTCCGACAGGATCCCTCCCCCCTGGTTCAGGATATCCACATACAGTCCGATATGTTCTCTCGGGTAGCAGACATCAGTCCCGCTTCCGAGCACCGCGAAAGTACGTCCACCGCCCAGCAGAGCTCCCCGCTGCCCCATGCCGTCGATCCCCCGGGCGAGACCGCTGATGATCTCAATCCCATGTTCTCCCAGCGTTTTTCCGAATTCTACTGCATACTTTTCCCCGTAAGGGGTACATCTTCTCGCGCCGACGATTGCGGCTTTTCTTGAATTTCGATCTGGCAGTTCTCCTTTGACATAGAGCGCGTAAGGGAAGTCCTGGAGTTCCAGAAGTCTGGGCGGATACTCTTCTGCAAAAAACGGAATGAATCGTATTCCCTTCACACACATCCTTTCATACTCTTCCCTGGGATCTTTTTCTTTTTGTGCATGTCTAATTGTATTTTTCTCTGTTTCCGTTAAGAACCGAATCTCCGAAATCTCTGTTTCTTCTATATAATAGACATTCTCTGCCGTTTTCATGTGCTGCCGCAGGAGGCATTTTTTCCTGGAGGAGATCCCCAGACCTGCAAGCCAGAATTCGTATTTCATTTCCATTTTTTTCTCATCTTTCACCATGCCTGCTGCCTCCCCCAGTATTTTCTGTCCACCATCCGGTATCCAATCGCCTCTCCGAGATGTTCCTCCCTGATCTTTTCCTCACCGGCAAGATCAGCAACTGTTCTCGCTACCCGCAGTATCCTGTGGTAAGATCTGGCGCTCATTTTCATCACTGTAAATGCGGTTTCCATCAGTTTTCTTCCTTTCTGATCAAGCTCACAGTATTTTTTCAGATCCTCTCCCGTAAGCATGGAGTTTGTCCGGATCTCCCCGGTATATCTCTGAGTCTGGACCTCTCTTGCCCTGCACACTCTGCTCCGTATCGCCTCGGAGCTTTCCGCTTTCCCACATCCTGTCAGATCCTCAAACCCGATCCTGGAGGATTCGGCACAGAGATCGATCCGGTCGATGAAAGCCTGACTGATCCTTCCGATATAAGCCTGTATCTGAGCCGGCGTGCAGGTGCATCTCTCCATATCCGGATAGCATCCGCAGGGACAGGGGTTCATCGCGGCCACCAGCATGAAGTCTGCCGGGAAGCTGTAGTTCCCGTACGTCCTGGAAAGCTGGATTGAGCGGCTCTCCAGGGGCTGACGCAGTACTTCCAGCACCCCTTTTCTGAACTCCGGGAGTTCATCAAGAAACAGGACGCCTCCGTGCGCAAGACTGATCTCTCCCGGCCGGGGGATCAGTCCTCCGCCGATCAGCGCCGCCTTTGTCGCCGTATGGTGCACACTGCGGAACGGTCTGCGACGGATCAGCGGTTCTTTTTCATCCAGCATCCCCACTACACTGTATATCTTTGTAATCTCTATGCTCTCCTCTTCTGTGAGAGGCGGCAGGATTCCCGCAATGCATTTTGCGGTCATGGTCTTCCCGCTGCCCGGAGGGCCGATCATGAGAAGGTTGTGCCCGCCTGCAACTGCCAGTTCCGCAGCTCTCCGCACATTTTCCTGTCCTCTGACCTGGGAAAAATCATTTTCTTCCAAAGAAGTCTGCCTCGTCTCCTCCTCTCTCTTTTTGCAGAAGTTCATCTTCTTCCTCCCGTTCAGAAAATCCACCGCTTCACGAAGGTTCCGGACTCCTGCGATCTTCATCCCGTCCACCAGCGCCGCTTCACTGGCATTTTCTGACGGAACGATACAGCATCTGGTCCCGGCCTCTCTTGCCTCCATCACTACCGGCAGGATTCCCGGTACTTTTCTCACCTGCCCGTCCAGGCTCAGCTCTCCGATGAGCAGAACATCTTTCACTCGGTCGGCCTCGATCTCTCCCAGAGACACGAGTATCGCCGCAGCGATGGGCAGGTCAAAGGACGCACCTCTCTTTCTCATCGTCGCCGGCGACAGATTGATCACCGTTCTCTTTGCCGGAAAGCTGTACCCTGAATTGCGGATCGCCGTTCTCACGCGTTCCGATGCTTCTTTTACCTCGGACGACAGATAGCCTACCATGTGGAAAACAGGAAGTCCGTTGCTGACATCCGCCTCCACACGGACGAGTTCCGCCCTGAGCCCATCCATGGCTCCGGACCGGATCGTACTGAAACTCATTCGCATTCTCCTTTCTTAAAGAATCCCTGCAGTTTCACCGTAAAACACCACAAATATTTACATATGTCTCCTCACGGACACTGTAAACCTTAACTGAAAAACTTGGCTGAATCAGCCGGAAATGATCTCCGGAGATGATCTCTCCAGGAATGTAAAACTATAATAGAACTTCTCCAACCATCCTGTCAATGGATTTTTCCACATCCGCGACACATTCCGTTTCCCAGGTCCTCCGTCCTCTTTTTGATTGGAAAAGCACAATCCGGTCTGTTTTTTCATAAACTATACTAAATGTGCTAAGAGGTGCCGTCTTGAGATCATTTCCCAGTCCTCTCACCCCTGCGGAAGAGAAGTATTACATCCAGAAATACACAGAAGGAGACCTCGAGGCAAAACATATCCTAATCGAGCGGAATCTCCGTCTCGTCGCCCATGTCCTGAAAAAATATCAGAATCTCGATGAAGATCCCGAAGACCTTCTGTCCATCGGAACAATCGGACTGATCAAAGCCGTTGTCACTTTTAATCCGGAGAAGGGGAACCGGCTTGCAGCCTACGCCTCACGATGTGTGGAAAATGAAATCCTGATGCATATCCGTGCGCGTAGGAAAGGCGGAAAAGAAGTCTCCCTCTATGAGCCCATCGGAACCGACCGGGAAGGCAATGAGATCCGGCTGTACGATGTCATGGAGACGGACGAACCGGACATTCCTGAGAAGATCAATCTGAAAGAAGATATCCAGAAACTCTATGAAAAAGTAGAAAGCGAGCTCTCCCAGAGGGAAAAGCTCGTTCTGAAAATGAGATATGGACTTTATAACGGAGAGCAGTATACACAGCGGGAAATTGCCAGACAGCTTGGGATTTCCCGCTCTTATGTCTCAAGGATAGAAAAAAGCGCAGTCCAGAAACTGCGCCTGTTTTTCAGATGATCTGCTCGTCTGACGGATCCTCGTAGTAATCCAGAAGCGGTTCTTTTTTCACCGATCTGAGAAGACATACCGGGAAGCTCTTGACACCGGAATTATACTGTGCGGCGTAGGCGTTATAAGTCATCTTTGCCTGCGCCAGATCCTCATATTCCTTCACGATCTGCGAGAACAGCTTCATCACCGTCTCATCAGACCGAAGCGTCGGGTAGGCGCTCAGACTCGCCTTGACTTCCCCCAGAGATCTGAGATGCCGGTATTTTCTCGAATCATCCCGACTCACCTTCAGATAGACATCCTCCTCATGCTTCATCTGCTTCTCTACAACGGGATCGAGCTGGAGAAGGATATTTTCGATCCGCCCTCCGATCACTTTGATATTGCTCTTCATGGCCACCGCCTGTTCACGTATCCGGTGAAGGCCGTTATTCTCAATGTTTATCCCTCCTGCGACAGAGATGACAAGGCTCAGGATAAAACCGACCGTATAAACCCACCCGGAAATCTCTTCCTTTTCCGGTTCAAACATCAGGCTCAGCGCCACGATGATAAACAGGCTGAGGAAAAGAAAGACGATCACATAGAGCAGCAGTTTGACAATAAACGGCATTTTCTGAAGCCACATGATAAAATCCCCCCTTAGACTTTTCCTAATTGTATCACAAAAAAAGTTCTAAGGGGAGATTTTTCAGTTATTTTCTGCTTTTCTTTCCGTCTCATGGTCACAGTTCACAGCGCCGCAGGATATCATATTTTTCAGGACACGCACTGAGTTCCACAAAAAGCACCTGCTTCGGATGCGGGGCACTCTCCTGCTCCTGTCCCTCTTCGTTTAGAATACGTCTGACCAGAACCTCCGCATTTCTCCCATCAGGCTTCATGATCTCGATAGTCTCTCCCACCGAGAACTTGTTTCTCTGTTCGATCCGGCATAGGCCGTTCTTCACCTCTCCCACGATTCCCAGATAGGTATACTCTTTCACATAAGTATTACTGTCATATATCTGAGCATCCTCATCGGGTTTTCCGAAGAAAAAGCCTGTGGTGAACTTACGGTAGGTGCAGTTGGAAATCTGATCCAGATACCAGGGCATGTTCTTCCGGTAAAGCTCAGGATCTTCCAGATAATCATCGATCGCCCTGCGGTACGTTCTCGCGACAGTCGCAACATAGAGAGCAGTCTTCATCCTTCCCTCGATCTTGAAGCTGTCGATCCCTGCCTCGATCAGTTCCGGTATATGCTCGATCATGCACAGATCCTTTGAATTGAAAATGTAGGTTCCCCTTTCGTTTTCATAGACCGGCATATATTCACCTGGCCTCGTCTCTTCCACCACTGCATATTTCCAGCGGCAGGGATGGGTACAGGCTCCCCGGTTGGCATCCCTTCCGGTAAAGTAATTGCTGAGAAGACATCTCCCGGAATAGGAGATACACATTGCACCGTGAACGAACGTCTCGATCTCCAGATCCTCCGGGATATGAGAGCGGAGTTCCCGTATCTCTTTGAGTGAAAGTTCTCTGGCGGAGACTACTCTCTTCGCGCCCTGCCTGTACCAGAAATTATAGGTCCCGTAGTTGGTGTTGTTTGCCTGGGTGCTGATATGCCGGTCAATCTCCGGGCAGACTTCTTTCGCAATATCATAGACACCGGGATCCGCAATGATCAGGGCATCCGGCTTCAGCTCTCTCAGTTCTTCAAAATATTCCCGCACTCCGGGCAGGTCGCTGTTATGGGCAAGTATGTTGGCTGTCACATGGACTGACACTCCGTGGGCATGAGCGAATTCAATTCCCTCCCGCATATCCTCCATGGAAAAATTCTTCGCCTTTGCGCGCAGTCCAAATGCTTCTCCGCCGATATAAACCGCGTCCGCGCCGAAAATAACAGCCGTTTTCAGCACCTCCAGGCTGCTCGCAGGTATCAGTAATTCAGGATGTCTCTTCATCATTCTTTTCCTTTCTCACGCTCTGTTTGACACTTACCGCCACTCCGTCTCCCAGGGGAAGGATGGACGTGACCAGGTCTTCCCTGTGCTTGAGTTCATACAGATACTCTCTCATCCGTGCATGGATCGTCCGGTTCCGGCGCTCAACGGCAAATCTGGATTCGATCACATCACCGTCCTGCATCACATTGTCAGATACCAGACATCCCCCCTCGGAAAGAAGGCGCATCACATCCGGGAGATAATGGATATACTGGCCTTTCGCTGCATCCATAAAGATAAAATCAAACTCTCCGCCGAGCTGTGCGAGTACTTTCGCGGCGTCCCCCTCGATCAGAGTGATCCGCTCCTCTTTTCCCGCCCGTATAAAATTCTCCCTTGCTATTGGAATCCGTTTTTCATAGTTTTCTATCGTCGTAATCCTGCATCCGACCGGAGCATATTCACTCATCAATAACGCAGAGAAACCTACGGCAGTCCCGACCTCCAGAATGCTCGCAGGTTTCTGCAGCGAAATCAGCACTTTCAGGAAGCTCTGCATCTCGCGCCGGATGATCGGCACGTCAGATGCACGGGCTTCTCTCTCAATGGTTTCCAGTATTTCGCTGTTCTCTGTATCAAGGGAATTGATGAATGTGACGATACGTTCATCTGTTATCATATGTTACACATCCACATCCATTATGATCGGAATGACCATAGGTTTCCTCTTTGTTTTCTTCCATATAAAATCATTCATCGCATCGCGGATCACAAGTTTGATCCGGTTCCAGTCCGTATGCCTTCCGGAAAGACATTTGTCAAGCGCTTCCGCCACAGCATGTCTGGCCTCATCCATAAGCTGCTCGGACTCTCTGACATAGACAAATCCACGGGATACAATATCCGGTCCCGCCAGCAGACGATTTGTCCTGCGCTCCAGGGTGAGCACAACGATGATGATACCGTCCTCCGCCAGATGCTGTCTGTCCCGCAGAACGATATTTCCCACATCGCCTACTCCCAGTCCATCCACGAGTATCGCCCCTGTGTGGACCTTATCGACCACTTTGCAAGACTCCGAGTCAAGCTCCAGCACATCGCCGGACTGGATGATGAAGATATTCTCTTTCGGAATCCCCAGGGATTTTGCCACTCCCGCATTTGCTTTCAGGTGACGGTATTCACCGTGTACCGGGATCGCGTATTTCGGCTTGACAAGAGAATAGATCAGTTTCAGTTCTTCCTGACAGGCATGTCCTGACACATGGGCATCCTGGAAGATAACTTCCGCACCCTGGGCGGACAGTTCGTTGATGATCCTTGAAACTGACTTCTCATTTCCCGGAATCGGATTGGAGCTTAAAATGATCGTGTCGTTGGGCTGGATCGTCACCTTGCGGTGCACGCCGGCTGCCATCCTGGACAGAGCCGCCATGGATTCTCCCTGACTTCCAGTTGTGATCAGCACCATCTTCTCCGGCGGATAATTCTTCATCTCGTCAATCTCGATGAGTGTTTTGTCCGGAACATTCAGATATCCAAGCTCCGAAGCGGTGGAGATGATGTTCACCATGCTCCGTCCTTCCACTACCACTTTTCTTCCATACTTATATGCCGAGTTGATGATCTGCTGCACACGGTCCACATTGGACGCGAATGTGGCGATGATCAGTCTCGTGTTCTGATGTTCCGCGAAAATATGATCAAAGGTGATCCCCACGGTCCTCTCTGACTGGGTAAATCCTTTTCTCTCCGCATTGGTACTGTCGGACATGAGCGCAAGGACCCCCTTCTTCCCGATCTCCGCAAATCTCTGCAGATCGATGGCATCCCCGAACACCGGTGTGTAATCCACCTTGAAGTCTCCCGTGTGTACCACGACTCCCGCCGGCGAATAGATTGCCAGAGCCGACGCATCCTGGATACTGTGATTGGTCTTGATAAATTCAATCCGGAATTTTCCAAGATTGATAGACTGTCCGTGACGTACCACTTTTCTCTTCGTACTTCGGAGTAGATTATGCTCTTTCAGCTTATTCTCAATGATACCCATGGTCAGCTTTGTCGTATAGATCGGGATATTGATCTCCTTGAGCACATAGGGCAGTGCACCGATATGATCCTCATGTCCGTGGGTGATGACAAATCCCTTCACCTTGGATATATTGTCTTTCAGATAAGTAACGTCCGGGATCACCAGATCGATCCCCAGCATGTCATCCTCCGGAAACGCAAGTCCGCAGTCCACAACAACGATACTGTCCTCATACTCGAACGCCGTAATGTTCATACCGATCTGTTCCAGTCCGCCCAGCGGTATGATACGCAGTTTTCCATTGTTCTGTTTTTTCAAATTATTAAGCACCTCCATTTTATTTTATGTAAGTTTCGCTTTACTTCCGGGCATAAAAAAGACAGCAGTCGTATGGGCTGCCTCCCTGAACAGTTCATTTTTCTTTTTTCATGCACTCTCTGCACAGACCATAAAACTTCAGTTCGTGATCAAGGACATGAAATCCGGTCGCTTTCTCAATGTAATGCTCAAGATCATCGAGCAGGTCGTCCCCGAATGGGATCACCTTATTACATTTCCTGCATATGAGATGATGGTGGTTATGCTTTGACTCTCCCAAAAAGAGATGCCCGATCTCATAACGCACGCATCCGTCATCAAAGCTGATCCTGTCCACGAGCTGCATATCCCACAAAAGCTGCAGTGTCCTGTATACGGTGGCAAGTCCGATATCCGGATAGTCCTCCGATACAAGTTCATAAATATCCTCTGCAGTCATGTGTCTGCCGCTGTTCTCCTCGAGCACTGATAAAACAAGGAGTCTCTGTCTGGTGACTTTAAGCCCCTTTTTCTTCAGCCTGTCTTTCAGCAGTTCCTGAACCTCTTTCTGTTCCATCAGTGTTACGTCCCCCGCAGTAAAAATCTATTGTAAACATCCGCTCATGCCATCCGGCATCTGTCGGATCTTACATTTCAATATCAACATCCTCCAGCAGTTCCTCAAATACTTTCGACACTGCCAGAAGCTCTGTCTCATCTTCCACGATCTCGTAGATACTGTCCCCTTCCCGGGGTCCTTCCTCTTCTCTCAGGATCAGGCATTCCGCGTCATCATCCTGGGAATCTGTGACCAGTATGTACGATGATCCGTTTATCTTCGTCTCCTCAAGTACAAAGAATTCTTCCTCCCCGCTTCCGTCTCCAAAAGTAAAACTGATTTTTTCCATATGAACATCCCCTTATCTGCCGCTGCCGGTCTCACCGGCATTTCTGCCGATATACAGGGAATCCAGATATCCCTGAAGTATAAATACGGCTGCGATCTTATCGATATATTTCTTTCGGTCTTCGCGCCGGACACTGCTCTCGATCAGTGTGCGCTCTGCTTCCACGGTGGTAAGCCGCTCGTCCCACATGATGACCTCAAGACCTGTCCGCCTTGTCAGCATGTCCCGGAATTCGAGCGTCTTCTCTGCACGCTCCCCTATATCATTATTCATGTGCTTTGGAAGCCCCAGTACGATCTTCTCTACTTCATATTCCCTGATCAGAGCTTCAATGCGTGCACATGTGCGCCGGAGTTTGTTCTCCTCTTTTCTCTCTATCGTCTCTATTCCCTGTGCTGTGAGTCCCAGTGGATCACTGATCGCAACGCCCACTGTCTTTGACCCGTAGTCAAGTCCCATTACTCTCATAAACTGATTATTCCCAGGAATTGTGATCGATATACGCTTTCAGCAGTTCTTCCACCAGTTCATCACGCTCCACCTTCATAACGAGACTTCTTGCTCCGTTATAGCTGGTGATGTACGTCGGATCTCCTGACATGATATAGCCGACGATCTGATTTACCGGATTATACCCTTTCTCCTTCAGTGCCTTGTACACGATCTCCAGAATGTCTTTCGCAGAGATCTGCGGTCCCGGCTCTACCTGAAAGAACTGGGTGTTGCTTAAATCACTCATCTTAGTTCCTCCTTCTGATTCTGGGCAGGCCCAATTACTCTATTTACAATTTTAATATAAGCCCACTCAAAATTCAATGAATAATTTGTGAATCGTTTTCAATTTGAACTTTTACGACACAATTCTTCAGATTTTCCTCTGTGTCTAGTGCAATTTTCATATATTCTTTTGTGTGTCCCACCTGGACTGTCCTTCCGTCAACCTCTGCTGGTTCTTCGATCAGCACTTCAACTTCTTTTCCAATGAAACTTTCCTCGTAGGCTTTCCTCTTTCTCTCGCCCAGTTCGATCATCTCCTGGCTGCGCCTTGCTTTCACCTGCTCACTGACCTGACTGTCCATAGCCGCGGCTTTCGTTCCTTTCCGCTTTGAATATTTAAAGACATGTGTCTCATAAAAGTCCACCCTGTCCACAAACGCAAAAGACTGACGGAACTCCTCCTCCGTCTCTCCCGGAAAGCCGACGATAACGTCCGTGGTCAGCGCCGGATTTTCGAAATGCTTTCGGAGTATCGCGCATTTCTCCAGATATTCCCCGCTGGTGTACCTCCGGTTCATCCTCTTCAGAGTCGCATCGCATCCGCTCTGCAGAGAGAGGTGAAAATGGGGGCACATCTTGGGAAGTGAAGCCAGCGCTTCGGCGAACTCCTCCGTCACGATCCCCGGCTCCAGGGAACCCAGCCGGATCCTGCGGATCCCTTCGATTCCATGTACCGCCCGGATCAGATCCATAAGATGCCTCCCCCCGTCAAAATCGATCCCGTAGGAACTCAGATGGATTCCTGTGAGAACAATTTCACAGTAACCGTTGGCGGCAAGTTCTTCCACCTCCCGCACCACATCCTCCGTCTTCCTGCTGCGCACTCTTCCTCTGGCGTAAGGAATGATGCAGTAAGTACAAAACTGGTTGCACCCGTCCTGCACTTTGATGTAGGCGCGCGTATGATCCCCGGGCCTGGTCAGACTCAGTTCCTCATATTCTTTCGTCCCGCTGATATTGTCCAGATCCCGGACCGGTTCTCCTTCCCGATTTCCGTCTTTTCCTCCGGACATCTCGTACTCCTCCAGAACCCGTATCAGATCCTTTTTCCTGTTATTTCCCAGAACGATATCAATGCACGGATCAACATCCTGTTTCTGCGCCTGGACATAGCAGCCTGCCGCCACAACAACGGCATCCGGATTCATCTTTCTGGCACGGTGGAGCATCTGGCGGGATTTTCTGTCCGCGATGTTGGTCACCGTACAGGTATTGATGATATAGACATCCGCTCCTTCTCTGAATGGAACGATCTCGTATCCGGCACGCTCAAGCATCTCCTGCATCGCCTCTGTCTCATACGCGTTTACCTTGCATCCCAGATTATGTAAAGCTGCTTTTTTCATAACACATTTTACCTCATTTTTGCCTTATTGTTTCTTGACTTTTACCATATCTTCCCGTAGAATATACATAGGGTGCAGGCCTAAGCTTATTGTATAAATTCCATGCAGTAAGCATACTTTATTGTATAATTCAAGGAGGGATTTTTCAAATGAAAACAGTACAGATTTCATTAAACTCAATCGACAAAGTAAAATCTTTTGTCAACGAAATTACAAAGTATGACAATGACTTCGATTTAGTATCAGGAAGATATGTTATAGATGCCAAATCAATCATGGGTATTTTCAGTCTGGATCTTTCCAAACCGATCGACCTGAACATCCACGCTGACGGCGACGTAAGCGATATCCTGGCTGCACTTGATCCTTACATCATCAAATAATATGTCAGACTTTTCAGAAAGAGCTGTCTCAGCCGAGGCAGCTCTTTCTTGATTTTAAGCGGTTTACGGTTCACACCGTGATCAGGAACACTCTTAGCACGTAGTTCGGAACTGAAGCGCGTCAGCGCGACGAGTGCGCATGCGGGCGGCGGTCAGGTGTGAACTACAGTTTTATGCGTTCTGCTCCACCCGAATCACCTCGGCGGTCTCGATCGCAGTCTTCATCAGTTCATCGATCTTCTCGCTCAGATTCAGTTCCGACTTTTCCATCCGCTCGATACTCGGCTTTGTGACAGGATGTTTCGCCACAAAGATCGTACAGCAGTCCTCAAAAGGCTGTATGGACGTCTCATAGGTATTGATCTCCTGCGAGATATCCACAATGTCGCGCTTGTCAAACCCGATCAGAGGACGGTACACCGGCAGAGTGCAGACCGCGTTCGTCGCCGCAAGGCTCTGCATGGTCTGGCTCGCCACCTGGCCGATGCTCTCCCCTGTGATCAGTCCCAGACAGCCGTCCTTCTTCGCAAAGTGTTCTGCGATCCGCATCATATACCGGCGCATGATGATCGTCAGTTCCTCATGCGGACATTTCTCATAGATGTAAAGCTGAATATCCGTAAAATTGACCACATGCAGTTTGATCGGACCTGCATAAGCCGAAACCAGTCTTGCCAGATCCACAACCTTCTCCTTCGCGCGTTCGCTGGTATAAGGCGGCGCATGGAAATAAGTGGCCTCCAGTTCCACACCGCGCTTCGCGATCATATAACCCGCCACCGGACTGTCAATCCCTCCGGATAACAGGAGCATGGCGCTTCCGTTTGTCCCCACCGGCATCCCTCCCGGTCCCGGGATGATCTCGGAGTAGATATATACCTCTTCCCGGATCTCCACATTCAGCTTTACATCCGGATCATGCACATCCACTTTCATCCCCGGGAAAGCGTCAAGGACAGCTTCTCCCAGTTCGCAGTTTATCTCCATGGAGTTCATCGGATAGCGCTTGTTCGCTCTTCTCGCCTCCACTTTAAACGTAAGGTTCCTGTCCGGATACATTTCTTCCATATAAGATACGACGTCTTTCTTCAGTTCCCCGATCTCGGCAACCTTCACCCGCACGACCGGGCAGATCCCCACAATGCCGAACACTCTCTTCAGGCTCTCCACTGTATCCTCATAGTCATATTCACCCTCGCAGTCCACATACACTCTGCCATGGCATTTATGGACAAGGAACTGTCCGTCCACACCCCGCAGCGCATATCTGATCTGACGTACAAGAGCGTCCTCAAACATATATCTGTTTTTTCCTTTGATCCCTATTTCTCCATATTTGATCAAAAATGAATGAAATCTCATGTATCGTACTCTCCTTATGACCTTTCGTCAGTGTCTTGTATATTTCCGAAGCATCGGTATACAATTATATAGTGTTTCCAGCGTATAGTCAATTTCTTCTTTCGTTGTAAACTCAGACATACTGAAGCGCAGCGTAGCGTCCAGATATTCGTTTGCCGCGCCGATCCCTTTCAGCACACCGCTGACCGACGGATGGTTGGAGGAACATGCCGATCCGGACGACACGTAGATTCCTTTGTCCTCCAATGCGTGAAGAAGGACTTCACTGCGGATCCCCGCGATTCCCACGCTGATGATATGAGGCGCGCTGCCCTCATCCGTAAACCCGTGTATCGTCGTGTCTTCAATCTTCGAGATTCCCTCTATAAAGTAATTCTTCAGCTCACGCATGAGCGCCACTTTCATATCCATATCCCGATAGATCATTTTAGCCGCAAGTCCAAGCCCCGCCGTTCCCGGAACATTTTCCGTGCCGGACCGGATATTCTTCTGATGACCTCCGCCGAATATGATGGGATGGATCTTTACTTTCTCTCCAATATACAGGAGTCCCACACCTTTCGGTCCATGGATCTTATGGCCGCTGGCAGTAAGGAGATCAATGCCCGTACGTTTCGGATAGATGTGGTATTTTCCAAATCCCTGCACCGCATCCGTGTGGAACAGGATAGAAGGATTATATTCTTTCACTATCTTCGCCGCCTCTTCCACCGGCTGCACGGTCCCCACTTCATTGTTCACATACATGATGGACACGAGGATCGTCTCCGGACACAAAGCCTCTTTCAGTGCCTCCAGCTTCACCTTCCCCTTTGAGTCCACCGGAAGATATGTCACCCGGAATCCTTCCTCCTCTTCCAGATATCTCATGGTATTGAGGATAGCCGGATGCTCGATGGATGTAGTGATCAGATGGTTTCCCGACCGCTTATTCGCTCTTGCACATCCGATCAGGGCAAGATTGTCGCTCTCAGTTCCACCGGAAGTGAAAAAGATCTCTTTCGCATTGACCTTCAGGATCTTTGCCAGCGTCTCTTTCGCCTCCCGGATATAGTGCTCCGCTTCCACACCTTTTCGGTGCATTGACGCGGGATTCCCATAATCCCTGCACATGATTTTATAAACCAGTTCCCCCACTTCCGGATAGCTCATAGTCGTGGCGGAATTATCCAGATATACTTCCATTTTCCCTTTCCTTTACTCTTTTACTATTAAATTATGACTTCCTATCTCAAGATGATACATCAGGATGGACAGCATAGCCATCCCCGCCGTCTCTGTACGGAGAATCCGCTTTCCCAGTGTCACAGGCACTGCGCCTGTCTCCACAGCCTGATCCACTTCCTCTTTTTCAAATCCTCCCTCCGGACCGATAAAGATTCCAACAGACTGCCCCAGCCGAATCCTTCCGATCACTTCCGCCGTTCTGCCCATTCCCTCCTCCAGTTCATAAGGTACAAGGAGAATGTCCAGATCCTGCGCGGACTTCAGTGCCTCTCCAAAGGTAAGAAGGCTCCCTACTTCAGGAATGATCCCGCGTCCGGACTGTTCCGCCGCGCTTTTTGCAATGGACTGCCAGCGTGCCTGTTTCTTCGCCGCCTTCTTTTCATCCAGCTTTGCCACAGACCGTTTCGCCGCAAAGGGCACAACACTGACGGCTCCCAGTTCCACCGCCTTCTGTACGATCAGTTCCATCTTGTCCCCCTTGGGGAGCCCCTGGAACAGGACGATCCGGGAGGGAAGTTCCGTATCCTCTTCGCACGTCTCTTCGATCTGAAGTTCAGCACGGTTTCCGTTATATCCTTTGACCGTACAGAGATAGCGCTTCCCCGCTCCGTCGCTCACTCTCACTTTTTCTCCCTGCCTCATTCGAAGTACATTCTTCATATGGCTCAGGTCAGATCCTTCAATGTAAATTTTCCCGTCCTCGATCAGGGACGGATCTGTAAAAAACTGCTGCATCAGTCTTTCCTCGCTGTCACGCAGACCCACTCGCCCTGATATGTCACATCCAGGACTGTAAGTCCCGCTGCCTTCACCGCTTCCTTCACAGTCTCTTCCTTATTGTCGATGATCCCGCTGGTAATGTAGATTCCGCCCGGCTTCAACTGAGATACGATCACCGGTGTGAGCTGCACCAGCACGTCCGCAAGGATATTTGCCACCACGATATCATAACATCCATATCCCACTCTGTCCTGTATTTCTTTGTCATCGATAATGTTTCCGATCATCACTTCGTACCGGTCCCGTGAGATTCCGTTCACTTCCATATTCTCATATGTGGCATCAATGGCGCAGGGATCCAGATCGGTTCCCACAGAGTACGCAGCACCGAATTTCAGCGCCAGCATTCCCAGAATCCCGCTCCCGCATCCCACATCCAGGATCCTCGTCGTCTCCGTCACATATTTGCGGAGCTGTCTGATGCAGAGCTGAGTTGTCTCATGCATCCCTGTCCCGAACGCAGTGCCCGGGTCAATGTGGATGATCATCTTATCCTCATCCGCAGGCTTTACATCCTCCCAGGACGGGATAATCAGGATATCGTCCACATAAAACTGGTGAAAGTACTGTTTCCAGTTGTTCACCCAGTCCACATCCTCTGTCTGGGATTCCTCGATCAGGCACTCCCCCACATCCACATATTCAGACATCTCTTTCAATTCCCGCTTCAGGTCCGCAAGGATCTTCTCCTTATCCTCATCCTCCTCCAGATAGAAACTCAGATAAGCTGTTCCGTCGTCCACTTCGATCTCCGGAAGGATGTCCACAAACATCTGCTCTTTATCCGACTGAGTGAGAGGAATGCGGTCTTCGATCTCCACTCCCTGTATTCCCAGATCCATCAGCATGCTGCTGACAATATCCTCCGCTGCCGTTGTCGTCTTTAACCGGAATTTATTCCACTTCATCTTTCATCCTCCTTGGGGCTGATCCGTCAGCCTTCTTTTTCAAACCAGATATTCAGATCCACATTTGCGTTGATCCCGGGAACCGCCCCGGTCTCACTGTACTGCCATATAGTATAATCATAAGGATTCTGGGGGAACTCATGGTAATCCGCATACCAGAAATCATAGTCCGTCAGTTCTTCCATATCAAGGGTAAACGCCATCCATTTCATATTGGCATAGATCATGGAGTCATATCCTGCGTGTTCCACCGTATCACAGAAAACCTTGCAGTAGTTCGTAAATTCCTGCCGCGTATTGTCGTCGGTCCTGGCCGTATCCCCTTTGATCTCCTCTGTGTCATACACTACAGGGCCTGTGATATTGTAAGGACGTATGAGATCAAGAACAAACTCGGCCTCCTCGACAGCCTCCCCCGGAGTGATCGCCTGAGAGAAGAAATACACTCCCACTTCAAGCCCGGCATCAAGTGCCCCTTCTATATTCTGCTCGAACATCGCATCCTGAACTAACTCCCCGGTTTCCCCGTAAGCCCGATATCCGATGCGCACGATGACAAATTCGATTCCACTGTCTTTTACCTGTTTCCAGTCAATGTCGTCTCCCTGAAACTCAGAGACATCGATCCCCATTTTTGATGTGATCCCGTTTTTTTCATCATTATATTTTTTAAATCCGGTATCTTCATCTGTTGTAAGGCAGGAGAAATCATAGGTATTTTTCGGGACACTTTCAAGCAGCTCCGCCCGGTAGCTGTTTTCCTTCACGTCCTGAAACACAAAATAGTCTTTCCTGTCTTTTTCTTCGATCCGGATCCCCTCCTTGCCGTCCTGTTCTTCTGCAGGAATCTGCTGTCCTTCCGCCGCAAACGCCGCCAGGAGCAGAAAACAGACAAGAACCGGTATCATCGTTTTCGCTTTTTTCATAATCACCTGTTGTCTTTTCTCCAGCTTTTTACAGTCTCATCTGCAGCGCCGGTTCTTCACCCAGGCTGCATTCTTTAATAGAATATAACGATTTCTCCCTGCATGCAAGTCATTTTCTATATTTCAGGTTACAGTTCAAACCGTACTCAGGAATAGGGAAACACAGCGTCATGCATGCATGTAAGAAGTGTTTTCCCATTCCTGAGTTCGAGTGGAACTCGTAACCGCCGCC
The DNA here is from genome assembly GCA_944377745.1 of uncultured Mediterraneibacter sp. Taxonomy (GTDB): domain Bacteria; phylum Bacillota; class Clostridia; order Lachnospirales; family Lachnospiraceae; genus Mediterraneibacter. The sequence continues at coordinate 49,092 of CALWFV010000013.1, forward strand.
CTCATAAGCAGTCTTAGCACGTAGTGCGGAACTGGAGCGTGCCAACGCGACGAGTGCGCATGCGGGCGGCGGTTAGGTGTGAACAGTTCATCCCACAGTCATCTCATCTCCGGTTTTGATCCTGCCACCCCGGATCACTCTGGCAAAAACGCCTTCCCGGGGCATGATGCAGTCTCCCATCTTCTGGAAAATCGCACAGCCGTGATGGCATTCCTTTCCGATCTGCGTCATCTCCAGGATCACATCGTTGCAATACAGGCGGGTTCCGACGGGAAGGGAAGAAAAATCAATACCTTTAACCACCAGATTTTCCCCGAACGCCCCGTTTTCCACATCTGCCCCCTTTTTTCTGAACTCTTCTATCTTATCATAAGAAAGCAGACTGACCTGTCGATGCCATTTCCCGGCATGGGCGTCTCCCTCGATTCCAAACTCTTCTATGAAGATTCCTTCACCAACGTCTGTTTTCTGCGTTCCTTTCGCAGGACTTGTACAGACCGCGACCACTTCCCCCATCTGCTCTTACCCTCCTATGCTCCACATTTCTTTCTCTTCCAGACACGATCTTTCTCTGTCTGTCATTTCTCTTTCTTCTGTAAAATGATGCCCAGCGGGTTTTCGGAAAACGGTCTCTCTCATCTTCTCTTCGATCTGCCTGTCATCCGCCCCGCTCCGCAGCAATTCCCGCAGATCCGCCCCGCCGCCATACTGCAGACAGGGCTTCAGCATTCCTTCGGATGTCAGCCTGACTCGATTACAGGAACTACAGAACCGGTGGGACACCGCGCTGATAAATCCGATCCTCCCGCGGAATCCGGGGAATTGTACATACGCCGCCGGTCCACTGCCAAGCCTGCCGGTGTATTTCTCAGGGGTTCCAAAACTGCTTTCAAGTACCTTTAACACCTCATCGCTGTTTCTTCCCCGGAACTTCTTCCCGAGCCCGACTGGCATCATCTCGATAAAGCGCACTTCTACATCCCTTTCTTCTGCAAGAGCAGCCAGCCCGATCCAGTCTTCCTCCCCGGCGTCATCCAACGGGACGCAGTTTATCTTGACACTGAGCCGCGGGAAAGAAAGCGCTGCCTCCAGTCCTCCGAGGGCTCTTTCCAGTTCCCCTCCCCGAGTCAGCTCCCGATAGCACACCGGATCCAGTGTATCCAGACTAATGTTAACTCCATCCAAGCCATTAGAAACTAATTCATTTATATTACCGCTTAATAATATACCATTTGTCGTCAATGAAACCTTCTCTATCCCCGGGATCTTCCGTACCATCTCCACCAGCCCGGTGAGCCCTTTCCGTACCAGAGGCTCCCCGCCGGTCAGTCTGATCTTCGAAATACCGAGACCTGTACCGATCCGGCACACTCTCGCGATCTCATCGTATGTAAGGATCCGGTCATGGGGAATACTCCGGATCCCCTCCGGAGGCATGCAGTAAATGCATCGCAGATTGCACCGGTCTGTGACAGACACTCTCATATAATCGATCTTTCTTCCATACTGGTCTTCCATCTCTTATCCGTTCTCTTATCCTTTCATCCGGCTGACATAAGCTATGCAGCCCTGATTTAGTATACTTATATCTCTGTCATAGTCCGCACACTGATTCCCTGACCGGATCTGTTCACATGACCGTCATGATTCCGGCGTTCCTCAGGGCTGTCCGCACTCTCCTCCGCTTCCGGTCAATATTTCCAGTCCATGATCGAGAGACGGAAGCACTGCCTCCAGATTTTCCCTCGCCGCCTTCGGACTTCCCGGCAGATTAATGATCAGAGTCCTGTTCCGTATAACAGAAGCCCCTCTGCTTAACATTGCCCTGGGAGTGATCTTAAGAGATGCCAGTCTCATCGCCTCTGCGATCCCGGGCGCATTTCTTGTCGCCACCGCCATGGTCGCCTCAGGTGTGCAGTCCCGGGGAGAAAATCCGGTTCCTCCCGTCGTGAAAATAATATCCATCTTTTCGTCATCACACAGTTTGCAAAGACATTTTTCAATTTCTGTTTGTTCATCTGGAAGGAGTATATTTTTCTGTACATCATACCCTGCTTCACGCAGCATCTCGCAGACGGCAGGGCCGCTCTTGTCCTCCCGCTCACCTCTGTATCCTTTATCGCTAAGCGTCACCACAGCCGCTCTCCACTTTCCGTTCTCCATGATACACCACTCTCTTTTCTACAGAATACTGATCTCTTTCTTTGTTCCGGAACCTCTTGTTTCATTGTACACATCGCCACTCTTTCCACCGGTCTTTTTTACCAGGCAGATTTCCCCGATCTCCATTGCTTTATCCATAGCTTTGCACATATCATAGATCGTCAACAGTGCAACGCTTACTCCCGTCAGCGCTTCCATCTCCACTCCTGTCTTTCCGGTCACCTTCACAGTGCAGGTGCACAGGACTGCGCATTCTTTCGGTTCCATTTCGAAATTCACTCTGCAGTTTGTGATCGGAAGGATATGGCACATGGGGATAAGCTCTGAAGTCCTCTTTGCCCCCATGATCCCGGCAGTCGCGGCAACGCCAAGCACGTCCCCTTTTGCCGCCGTCCCCTCTCTGATCGCCTGAAACACTTCTTTGTTGACAAAGATCCTGCCTTCGGCAGTGGCCTCCCTCACTGTTTCTTTTTTATCTGTCACATCCACCATAAGCGCTTTACCGTTCTCGTCAAAATGTGTAAGTCCCATTCTTTTCCTCCTGTGCTTTCCTTTTCACTTCTCCGTACCGATAATCTGGTCAGCAAGCTTCTCTGCGTCAGACTGGGGATTTTCCTGAACAGCCCTGTAAATCGGTTCAATAATGCTGCGTTCTGCTTCCATCTCATCTATTGTCTGCTCAAGGGACTTGCCTTTTCTGATCTTTTTCTGGATCACCTCGATCTGCTGAAGCAGTCTGCCACGCTCCATCCCTTGTTCCATTCCTTTTTTCAGTCCGACTTTCTCCACATAATCACTTAAATTGCACATCTGGTTCAACTCCTTTTCCAGCTTAGTTTCCATTGGGATATAAAATCTCTGCTCCAGTGCTTTTATCTTTTCCTCTGCTTTCATATCCATGGAGAACAAAACATTAAGCATCTCTGTCAAACGGTTCCCCTTTTTTGACTTTGGGTTCAAACAAATCTCTACGATAGTCATTTTATCATAGGCTTCCTTCTTGTCCGGGATGCCGGGAATACGGTCCTTTTTTACAATGCTGTATTCCGATACCGCATTACCAACATAGTCTGGAGCATTCATGCAGATCCAAATACTGTATACCTTCTTTATGCTGTCATAATCACTCCCTGAAAATTCTGTCCCTTTCTGGGCAGATATCATTCTCGAACCATAATACACACCTCTCGACGGGATCTCATAACCGGGATAGCTGTCTTTCTGCGCTTCCACGTTTATTAAAATCTTGACCTTTTTCTTCTTACCCGGCAGATATACGGAAAATCGAATATCATAATAGATTTCACCTTCTCCCGGCACTTTGTCTTCTTCTGATCCGCCGGAGATTTTTTCCGGTTCCGGCATATTTGATTTTCCCGGAGAAACCCTCACTTTGGATATACGGATATCATTCTCAATACACTTTTTAATTTCTCTGATCTCCATGTCGCTGAATTCTATTACTGCATATTTCAGAATCCATGCAAGGATCTCCTTGTTCGCCAGTATTCTTTTACAATATGCATCATACTGACTTTTTCCAGCCGCCAGACCGATGTCTCCGGCAAGTTCATTTCTCATAGGCTTCTTCCTTTCCTCATTATAGCGAATGTTATCTGTTGTTACAAGCGGTTGATTTTTACCTGAGAATCCAGGCAAAGAACTACCAGATCTTCTGACGGCATCGAATGGCGACATGCCCGCCGTTTGAGATGGGTTTACTTTATCATATGTGCTAGAAGATTGCAAGCAGGCCGAACCGTTTTATGAGTACTAAGTTTTCGCCCCGTCCGATCAGACGTGTTTCAGCTCGATTCCGCCGCGTTGGTTTTATGAAGATACTCCTCGCATGGCTTCGGAGTATCTGCTTTCGCACTAGGCTCGAAAATACCTCGCCAAGGGCTCAATGCATCGCTGAATGGCTCCGCCCTATGCATAACCAGAAAGGACCTGTCATCTGCAAGCAAGCTTGCATGACAGGTCCTTTCTGGTTATGCGCACGTCTGATCTGCGGATTCAAACTGTGAATTATAAAGATCGGCGTAGAAGCCTCCTTTGTTGAGGAGTTCTTCGTGGGTGCCTTGTTCTACGATATCTCCTTCCTTCATGACGAGGATGAGATCTGCGTCACGGATGGTGGAGAGACGATGAGCGATAACAAAGCTTGTGCGGCCTTTCATCAGGTTATCCATAGCTTTCTGGATCAGGACTTCTGTCCTTGTATCCACGGAACTGGTCGCCTCGTCGAGGATCAGGATCTTTGGATCAGCAAGGATAGCTCTGGCAATGGTCAGGAGCTGTTTCTGTCCCTGAGAGACATTGCTTGCCTCCTCATTCAGCTCCATATTGTAACCTCCTGGAAGAGTCTGGACAAACCGGTGTACATGAGCCGCTTTTGCAGCCTGGATCACTTCCTCATCCGTAGCGTCAAGCCGCCCATAACGGATATTCTCCATGATCGTACCGTGGAAGAGCCAGGTGTCCTGGAGTACCATACCGAACATCTCCCTCAGTTCGCTTCTGTTGAAATCTTTTACATTGTGACCGTCTACTTTGATGGCTCCGCTGTTTACATCGTAGAAGCGCATCAGCAGCTTGATCATTGTCGTCTTTCCGGCTCCGGTCGGTCCGACAATGGCGATCTTCTGCCCCTCTTTTACTTTTGCAGAAAAATCATTAATGATGATCTTATCCGGATTGTATCCGAAGTGTACGTGTTCGAACTCCACATTTCCCCGAAGGCCTTCTACCGAAACCGGATTTGGCACAGTCTGATCTTCTTCCTCCTCATCCAGGAACTCGAAGACTCTCTCCGAAGCCGCCGCCGTGGACTGGAGCATATTCGCCACCTGCGCCACCTGCTGGATCGGCTGGGTAAAGTTTCGTACATACTGGATAAAGGACTGGATATCACCGACTTCGATCGTATTCTTAATCGTAAGATATCCACCGAGTATGGCCACCACGACATATCCCAGGTTGCCGATAAACTGCATCACCGGCATCATCATCCCTGAGAAAAACTGTGATTTCCATGCGGAATCATACAGCTTGTCATTGGTCTCATTGAATTTGCTGATCACATCTTCTTCCTTATTAAAGGCCTTAATGATGTTATGGCCGCTGTAAATCTCTTCTACCTGTCCATTCACATTTCCCAGGTACTCCTGCTGTCCCCGGAAGTACCTCTGGGAGTGCTTCATCACAAAAGAAAGGAGCAGTACAGAGACCGGCAGGATCAGAACTGCCACCAGGGTCATCAGCGGACTGATCGAGAGCATCATGATCAGAACACCGATAATGGTCGTGACAGAAGTGATCAGCTGTGTCGCGCTCTGGTTCAGGCTCTGTCCCAGCGTATCCACATCGTTTGTCACTCGGGAAAGGATCTCTCCAACCGGTTTTGTATCAAAATAGTTCATCGGCATCCGGTTGATCTTCTCAGAAATCTCTTTTCTCAGCCGGTATGTGGTCTTCTGAGATACTCCGGTCATGATCAGTCCCTGGATAAAAGAACAGAGCGCGCTGATCAGATAGAGTCCCAGTGTCATGAGAAGGATCCGTCCGATCTTCCCGAAGTCCATCCCGCTTCCGCCGGATACTTTGCTTACCAGTCCGTTAAATATTTCAGTCGTCGCTTTTCCAAGGATCCTGGGACCGACAATGTTGAATATCGTGCCGCAGACCGCGAAGACTGCCACAAAGATCATATGCACCTTGAAGGCGCTCATATATTTTACAAGTTTTTTCAGCGTTCCCTTAAAGTCTTTTGCCTTCTCGCCCGGCATGCCGCCGCGGCCTCCGTGTCCTCCCATTCTAGGCATGGCTCACAGCCTCCTTTCCGTCTGCTCCTGCATTTCCTTCGGGCTCATTTCCGGCATCCGCCTTCTGGTCTGCTTTTTTTCTTTCCCCGTCTGTGTTCCCGGTTCTTCCCGCGTTCAGTTCTGCTTCCGAGAGCTGGGATGCCGCGATCTGCTGATACACTTCGCAGGTCTCCAGAAGTTCCCTGTGTGTTCCCATTCCTGCAACGTGCCCTTCGTCAAGCACGATGATCTGTTCTGCATTGAGGATCGTACTGATCCTCTGTGCCACGATCAGGACAGTACTGTTCTTTGTTCTCTCCTTCAGCGCTTTTCTGAGCGTTACGTCTGTTTTAAAATCAAGGGCTGAGAAGCTGTCATCGAAGATAAAGACTTCCGGATGCTTCGCGATGGCTCTGGCAATGGAAAGCCTCTGCTTCTGTCCGCCGGATACATTGGAGCCGCCCTGTGCGATATGGCTTTCATATCTGTCCGGTTTTGCCTCTATAAATTCTGTGGCCTGGGCAATCTCCGCTGCTTCTACCATATCTTCCTCACTTCCGTCCGGATTGCCGAACATGATATTGGACGCAATATCTCCGGAGAACAGCAGTCCCTTCTGGGGCACATATCCGAGCCTCTCTCTCAGATCATGCTGACTGACTTCCCGGATATCCACGCCATCCAGCGTGATGCTTCCTTCCGTCACATCGTAAAAACGGGGGATCAGGTTGACCAGAGTGGATTTTCCGCTCCCCGTACTTCCGATGATCGCCGTAGTCTGCCCCGGTTTTGCCGTAAATGTAATGTCGTGGAGCACATTTTCTTCTGCGCCCGGATACCGGAACGAAACATGTTCAAAATGCAGCAGTCCCTTTTCGCTCTCGTCAAAGGCTTTTGACTGCTCCGGATCGTGGATGACTGTTTTGCTCTGCAGAACCTCCTCCACACGGTCTGCCGCAACAGCAGCTCTCGGAAGCATGATGGAGAGCATGCACAGCATCAGGAATCCCATGATGATCTGCATCGTATACTGGATAAACGCCATCATATCGCCCACCTGCATCTGTCCGTTGTCAATTCCATGGGCTCCGGTCCACATGATCAGAACAGACACGCCGTTCATAACAAGCATCATGACCGGCATCATGAAGGTCATGGCGCGGTTGACAAACAGATTGGTCTTCGTCAGTTCCATATTTGCGGCGTCAAACCGCTCTTCCTCGTGTTTCTCCGTGCTGAAAGCGCGGATGACGGGAAGTCCTGTCAGGATCTCACGCATAACGAGGTTCACCTTGTCGACCAGAGTCTGCAGAATCTTGAATTTCGGCATCGCCACAAGGAACAGCACGAGAATGACCAGAGCGATCAGGACCACTGCCAGAGCGATGATCCATGACATGGACACATTAGTCTGGAACACCTGGAAGATTCCTCCAATGGCAAGGATCGGAGCATACAGCACGATCCTCAGCAGCATGACTGTGAGAAGCTGGATCTGCTGGATATCATTGGTACTCCTTGTAATAAGTGATGCAGTGGAAAAGTGGTCGAACTCATTATTGGAGAAATCCACTACTTTCCGGAACACCCTGCTCCTTAAGTTCCGTCCTGTGGATGCGCCAACCCGGGACGCCAGGAAGCCTACCGCCACGCTGGCTGCCATTCCAAGGAACGCCAGCGCCGCCATTTTACCGCCTGTTGAAAGCAGATAGTCTGTCTGCATGCGGTCCATGTCAATTCCAACATTCTCGTAAGCGGAGCGCACATAGCTGACCGCGGCCTGCTCCAGGATACTGTCCGGAAGTTCATCCATCTGGCTCTCCATTTCCCGGACCAGGGTATCTCTCTGCTCCTGAGGCATCATTGCCATAATATCAAAGATATCCATATCTTCGCCGGTCATCTGAGGAGGCAGGTTCGACTTGATCTGATCCTCGATCTGCCTTGTCATATCACTGTCAGACTCAAATCCCGCTGTGAGCATCATAGGTCCCTGAAGGATATCTTCCAGTTCCTCCATCTCTTCCTCATCGTCTGCGGCAGAATCTTTCAGCACATATACTTCCATTTCATAGGTGCTGTCGTCTTTTTCATAAGCGTCCGTTACAGTCTGCTGATCATCCTGAGGGACAAAAAGAAGGAGCCGGTCCATCTCCTCTACAGAGATTGTCTCCGGAATCTGGTCTTCAATCCCGCCCTGCTGGATACCGACATTGACTATGTCGGACGTATAAGCCGGAAGCGACAGGTCGCAGTAAGCCTGCACAAACAGGATAATAATGATCGCCAGCATGGATTTCCACTGCGCTGCCGCGTACTTGAATAAGTTCTTCATGATCTGTCTTTCCTTTCCTAGTTATTCCAGATTCTCATTGATCTGGATCAGCAGCCGTCTGAAAAGCATGATCTCCTCCGGGCTCATCCCCTGGAAGATCAGTTCATGCATCTCATCTGCCACTCTCTTCACATTCTCTACGCAGGCTGCTCCTTTTTCGGTCAGCGCGAGACGCATCACCCGCTGATCCGATTCATCCTGCCTCCTCCTGATATAACCTTCCTGTTCCATCTTCCGGATAGCGGAGGTGATAGACGGCGGAGTCATATTCAGGCTTTCCGCCAGTTCCTTCTGAGACATGGAGCTTCGCTGGTGCAGAGTAAAAAGGATGCTCGCCTGACTCCGGTTCAGATCAAATTCTTCATATTTACTCTTCGCCCGTTTCATGACTCTGTGCAGGACAATGCCCAGAAGTCCCAGATCGGGAACATTACTCAAATCATACTGCATGTTCAAGCCTCCTTTTATTTAGTTAATTAATTAAATAAAATAATAGTATTATTGCATAATAAAGTCAAGTATATATCGGTATATTCACACTATTTTTATGCTTTATTCATAATTTTTATTTTCATCTCTAATTATTTACAGCATCACTTTCTTCTCCGGACATCCTGTGCTGCCACCATACCACAGTATTCTTATGGAACAAACGCCCCGGTGAAGCGGATTTTCCCGCTCACCAAGGCGTGTTTCCTCTGATTATCTTCTCGGACTTTCTCAGAACAAACATCCTTCTGATGTGGTTTCCTCTGATTCTCCCCGCTTCTGATGCCTGCATTTTCCATGTGAAAAAGGCGTGGCACACCGGATATCGTTCCGTGTGTCCACGCCTTTTGGTTTTCTCTACCCCTCTTCTTCTGCCGACGTTTCTTCCTTTCTCCCATCCCACTTCATCGTCCTGACATTGATCCCGTTCACCTCAATGTGGTCATCCACCGGGATGACGAGGCACTGTCTTCCATCGATGATCCGTGTCTCCACAAGATCAGCCCGGTCCGGATTGACTTTGATGATGATATCCGGCGTTTCAATGTTAAACTTTCTTGTCTCCGCAATGTTGGAGGCAAGAAGTGAGGTCTTCTCCCCTGCATTTTCCTCGTAATTCCGGTCAAAATGCTCCATCTTCTCCGCTGAGACGCCGCTCTGTTCAAAGATCTTCTTCACATCTGTCTTATCCAGCTTAAGAGGCTCCGGCTCCTCCTTGTGCTCCTCGATCAGGTCATTGAGCGTCTCGTGGATATTGCGGACCGTCTCATAATCTCCGTCCTCACCCAGAGTATCCTCGATGATCATCTGGAAGGTCTCTTTCTGTGTGTCCGCAGACATGGGCATCTGGGCGCCAAGGAGCTGTTCGATCATCTCCGGCTGAAGGTCCTCTGATTTCTTTGTATAATAAAGCACAGAATGGAGATCTGTGTTCCTGTCGTTAAAGGCAGGGAAAAGGAATCCTTTATCCGGCATGTCCACGATCCAGTCCCTCACCCGATCCTCGATCCGATTGTCCTCCGCATTGTAACATAGCCCCGCCTTGGAAAGAGATACCGGACAGATACTCATGAGCAGATATTCGTAGACATCCTCCGATGCATCGAACATTTCCAGGTCATCCGTGGATTTTCCCGGAATATCGTACATGGAATGGATCAGGATGATATAGTAATTCTCTGCATATTCATATGTAGCGATCACCTTGTCATAAAACTCTTCCAGAAGCATGTCATCCTCCAGCTTACTGTCCCGCAGCTTCAGGAGAAACTCCTGGGTTCCTCCCGGCATCTCCGCGTCCAGAGGGAACTCCATGTTCAGCATGTTCTTTCCGATCGTTCCTGATAAGGTCTTCTTGAAAATATCAAAATATTTAAACGCTTCCTCCTCCGGAAGAGACAGGAACGCATCCTTTGACTCCATTTTTTTATTTTTTTCATGATCCACATAGCAGCCGCAGATTCGCGTGATCGCACAGTTGCGCGGGCTGAACTGCTTACGGATCTCCAGAACTTCCTTCTTATTCATTCTGTTCTCTCCTCTTCGACAAAAATACGCATGCAGGGTACTTCTCCGCATACGTATTTTATCTTACAACGAATCTTCTCAGAAAAAAAGATTAATTTCACATATTTCCGGTTTCCAGGATCCGGTTTGCATTCTCGATCCTCTCCTTTGACGGCGGATCGATCCCTGCCAGCGGATAATCATACCCAAGTTCCTTCCACTTGTACTCTCCCAGTGTGTGATAGGGAAGTATTTCAACTTTTTCGACATTTTTCAGTGTCTTTATAAACTCATGAAGTTTCTCAAGATATTCGTCATAATCGCTTCTCTCCGGGACGAGCACGTGGCGGATCCACACCGATTTCCCGATCTCCGACAGGTACTCCGCCATGTCCAGGATATTTTTATTGGTCCGCCCTGTAAGGATCTTATGCTGTTCTTCATCGATATGTTTGATATCGACCAGGAGCAGATCCGTATATTTCATCAGCTCGTTGAACTTCCCGAAGAATGGCTCCTCCCGTGTAAAGGGAGCTCCGCTCGTATCGATCGTTGTATGGATTCCCTGTTCCTTTGCCTTTTTGAACAGTTCAAGCAGGAAATCGATCTGCATGAGCGGCTCCCCGCCGCTGACCGTGATCCCGCCGCCGTCTTTCCAGTAGGCTCTGTAGCGCAGCGCCTGCTTTAACAGTTCATCCGCACTCTTTTTCTCCCCGGCCTGCATATTCCAGGTATCCGGATTATGACAGAACTGACAGCGCATGGGACATCCGCTGACAAAAATAACAAAACGGACTCCGGGACCATCCACGGATCCAAAACTCTCTGTTGAATGAATATATCCTTCCATATTCTCTCCTTCAAAAAGGGACGCAGTCAATTTTAATTTTAACTGCGTCCCTCAAAATTATTCACAATCAGCCTGAGCTTCCTGCTCGTAAGTCCACGTCTGGTGTCCTTACATTCTGTCGTGGCAGGTTCTTGCGATTACATCAAGCTGCTGCTCTCTTGTCAGGTCGATGAACTTCACTGCGTATCCGGATACACGGATCGTGAAGTTTGCGTACTCTTCCTTCTCCGGATGCTCCATCGCGTCGATCAGTTTCTCTGTTCCGAATACATTCACATTCAGGTGATGTGCTCCCTGATCAAAGTATCCGTCAAGCACATGTACAAGGTTGTTCTTGCGCTCGTCATCGTCATGTCCCAGTGCTCCCGGACTGATCGTCTGTGTATTGGAGATTCCGTCAAGTGCCTGCTCGTACGGAAGTTTCGCAACAGAGTTAAGAGAAGCAAGAAGTCCGTTCATCTCTGCGCCGTAGGACGGGTTTGCTCCCGGTGCCAGCGGCTCTCCGCCTTTTCTTCCGTCCGGAAGGGATCCTGTCGCCTTCCCGTATACCACGTTGGATGTGATCGTAAGGATGGATGTTGTCGGCTCAGAGTTTCTGTATGTGTGGCACTTCTTCAGCTTGCTCATGAATGTGCGGAGCAGCCATACGGCAATGTCGTCCGCACGATCGTCATCGTTTCCATATCGTGGGAAATCGCCCTCTACTTCGAAGTCTGTCGCAACACCGTCCTCATCACGGATCACTTTCACTTTCGCATACTTGATCGCGCTCAGAGAATCAACTACATGTGAGAATCCTGCGATACCTGTTGCAAATGTACGTCTCACATTCGTATCGATCAGCGCCATCTCGGCAGCCTCATAGTAATATTTGTCATGCATGTAGTGGATCATGTTCAGTGTATCCACATACAGCTTGGACAGCCACTCCATCATCTGGTCATATTTTTCCATGACCTCATCGTAATCAAGGTATTCGGATGTGATCGGTCTGTAGAGCGGGGAAACCTGCTGTTTCGTCTTCTCGTCAACGCCGCCGTTGATCGCGTACAGAAGGCATTTTGCAAGGTTCGCACGTGCTCCGAAGAACTGGATCTCCTTTCCTGTCTCTGTTGCGGATACACAGCAGCAGATGGAGTAATCATCGCCCCATACCGGACGCATTACATCATCGTTCTCATACTGGATGGAGCTTGTCTTAACAGAAATATAAGCTGCATATTTCTTAAAGTTCTCCGGCAGGTGTGAAGAGTACAGCACTGTCAGGTTCGGCTCCGGTGACGGTCCCATGTTCTCCAGTGTGTGGAGGAAACGGTAATCGTTCTTTGTGACCATATGGCGTCCGTCCATTCCGATTCCGGCCATCTCCAGTGTCGCCCATACCGGGTCTCCGGAGAACAGTTCGTTGTAGGACGGGATTCTTGCGAACTTCACCATTCTGAACTTCATTACGATGTGATCGATAAGCTCCTGTGCCTGCTCCTCTGTCAGGATGCCCTTCTCCATATCTCTCTGGATATAGATGTCGAGGAATGTGGAAATACGTCCCACACTCATTGCAGCTCCGTTCTGCGTCTTGATCGCCGCGAGATATCCAAAATACAGCCACTGCACAGCCTCTTTTGCGTTTGTCGCCGGCTTGGAAATATCATAGCCATAGGACGCTGCCATCTCTTTCATGCCGTTAAGAGCGCGGATCTGATCTGCGATCTCTTCACGGAGACGGAAATCTGTTCCCTTCATTCCATGTCTCTCATATTCAATGAAATCTGACTGTTTCTTCTCGATCAGGTAATCAATACCATAGAGAGCTACTCGGCGGTAGTCGCCTACGATACGTCCTCTTCCGTATGTATCCGGAAGGCCGGTGATGATCTTATTGTGACGGGCTTTCTTCATCTCAGGAGTATAGATGTCAAATACCGCCTGGTTGTGTGTCTTGTGATATTTTGTAAAGATTTCATGCAGTTTTTCACTCGGTGTGTATCCGTATGTCGTACAAGCCTGCTCAGCCATCTTGATTCCGCCGTACGGCATGAACGCTCTCTTGAGCGGTTTGTCTGTCTGGAGACCCACCACCTGCTCCAGATCTTTCATCTCTTCATTGATATATCCCGGACCATATGCTGTCAGGCCGGAAACGACCTCTGTCTCCATGTCCAGAACGCCGCCCTTGGCACGCTCCTCTTTCTGTAATTTGGAAAGTTCTCCCCAAAGTTTATCTGTCGCTTCAGTAGGACCTGCCAGGAAGGATTCATCCCCATCATACTGAGTATAGTTGTGCTGGATGAAATCGCGCACATTCACTTCCTCTTTCCAGAGATGACCTTTAAAATCTGCCCACTGGTCAAAATTCGCTTTTGCCATTCGTAAAAACCTCCTCGTGAAATCTTTGATCTGTTTCATTTCGGCACGCCGTAAAAGCGGAACGCCGGTAATTCATGAAGCCGTTCCCTCTCGTTCCCCGCCTCGTACATGCGCTAGTATATCATTGACTTTTCCAAAACGCAAGAGCAATTTCGATAATAGTTATCATTATGTCCTTTGTACTTGATTTTGTACAAATCCCAGCATTTAGGTCTATATATTGTATCTCTAAAAAAACAATTCTTTTCCCCTGACATACTTTGCCCTGACTTCTCTCTCATCTCCCAGATAGATCACGCGCTCCAGTCTGTCTCTTGCGCTCATTATCCGGGGACCGGACAGACGGCTGTCGTCCAGAACCACCGCATCAAACTCATATCCCGGCTTAAAACTTCCAACTTTTCCGAAGAAGGCGCCGCCGCCCCGGGTTGCCATATAAAACACTTCTTCCATCGTCAGCGGTTTCCACCTGTCATCCTGGATCCTCCAGCGAATCTTCGACGCCCTGACAGCGTGACCCATTGCCGCGAACAGATTCTCCGTGCTGCCCGCCGCCACATCGCTGCCCAGTCCCACGTGGAGCCCATCGTCCAGATACCGCTTCACCGGAGCGATCCCCGATGATACATTCATGTTTGACTCCGGACAGTGTGCGATAAAGACTCCGTTTTCTTTCATCCGGCGGATCTCCTCTTCCCCGCTGTAAACGCAGTGCGCCATGACTGTGGGGCCTTCTCTGCCGAACAGTCCGAAATGATCGTAAGCATCCCCGTAAAACTCTGACCAGGGACACAGTTCCTTTACCCAGGCGATCTCCTCCGGATTTTCCGAAAGATGAGACTGCACCGGCAGCGAATATTTCTTCTGAAGTTCTCCCAGTCCCTCCAGCAGCCGGTCCGTACAGGACGGCACGAACCTGGGCGTAAGGATCGGGGTTGTGTTCTCATAGTGTCTCCCGGCGGCTTCTTTGAGCCAGGCCTCCGTCTCCGCCAGAGAATCTTCTGTCCCCTCGCACAGATCTTCCGGCGCGTTCCGGTCCATATTGACTTTCCCGACCATGGTGACCAGCCCGCTTTTTTCCATCAGATCCATCAGCATCATCGTCGCCGGTCTGTGGATTGTGGCAAAAATGCAGGCTCTCGTGACCGCGCTTTTCCGCATCCTCTCCGCAAAGATCTCATATGCCTTTCCGGCATACTCCATCTCCCCATACTTTGTCTCCTCCGGAAAGGTATGGACTTCCAGCCAGTACAGCAGTTCCAGATCCATGGCCGTTCCCCGGAAGGAATACTGAGGCGCATGGGTATGCAGGTCCACAAGCCCCGGTATGATCAGGCAGTCACCAAAGTCACGGATGGGATAGCCGCCCAGCCGGAAGGGCAGGGTCCGATATATCCCCTCTGTTTTTCCATCCTCACATACCAGGTAACTGTTCTCACAAATTTCCAGTTCTGCCCTGTTCCTGCTGCTGATGATATTTCCTTTTAAGATCCTTACATCTCTTTTCTTCCACAATGTTCCGTCATCTCCTGCTCTCTTTTTCTGCTCTCCAGACCAGTTCCATCATCACTTCCACCACGCCGCCGCAGACCATTCCTTCGTCCTCCGCCGCGTCCGCGGACATATCCACCCTGCAGATCTGAAAGGCAGGCTGCCCGGAGCGCATCATCAGGAGCGCTTTGCGGATGATCTCGCTCTCCACGCAGCCTCCGCCGATGGTATCCACAGTGGTCCCATCCTCAAATACGAGCATTTTCGTCCCCACGCTCCTGGGCGCGGACCCTTTCCGTGAGATGATCGTCGCCAGCACTTTCTGCCGTTCCTCTTCTGACGACAGCGCCTCCAGCATCTCCCCGGAGTATCCTCCGCCTTTCTGGCGGCTGTTCTTCACCTGTATGATCTCTGCCATGACAGACACCGCGATCTCCTCCGGCGTCTCCGCGCCGATCTTCAGCCCGATGGGCGTATGGACCTCATCCAGAGTCTCCCTTGCGATCCCGCTCTCTTCCAGCTGTTCCTTTACGATCGCCATTCTCCGCCTGCTGCCCATCATCCCCACATAGGCACTGGTCTTATGAAGGATCTGTTCCAGGCAGATCCTGTCATACCGGTGCCCTCTGGTCACGATGACAAACCAGGAATCCGAGTCTCCCTGGATCTTCTCAAGGGCGTCCTCAAAGGGCTCGCAGATCACCCGGTCCGCTCCCGCTGCCCTGGCGTTGTCCGCGAACTTCGGGCGGTCCTCCAGGACCGTCACCGCAAATCCCAGCATTTTCCCTATCTTTATGATCGGTATGGATACATGTCCGGCACCGCAGATGATCAGTTTCGACGGTCTGCCGATCCGCTCCCGGAAGACGTCCTTCCCGTTATCCGTCTCTTTGCTCACGCCGTTCTCCGGACCGTTCCCTGAAAGGATACGTTTCTCCCCCGCATGCTCACCCCGGAGGATCGTCTCGGTATAGACGTCTCCCTGTTCTTTCTCCAGCGTTTTTCTTAATTGTCGGTAAAATCCACTCATCTCTCGGTCTCCTTCCCACAGGCGTCGGTCACAGCCGGACTGTCTCTTCACATCTTCATGCATTTTCCCGGAAAAGTCAAGCCCGGACGCGCTCTGTCCATTATTGAATCCAGTAAAATCTTATGGTAAAATTCTCTCTGGGCGCGTCTGTCTTCTGGGACAGACGCCTTATAAGACTGAAACAGATCAAGGGAGGAAAATACGATGTCCAAGATCCTTGTAATAGAAGACGACCTGGCTCTCAGCGCAGGTCTCTGTTTTGAGCTGGACGCCAGCGGATATATCACCGTCGCCGCATACAACTGTAGGAAAGCCCTCCATCTCCTGGAGGATGACCATTTCGACCTTGCGCTCATGGATGTGAACCTGCCCGACGGGAATGGCTTCGATCTTTGCGCCCGTTCAAAAGAAATGTATCCCGATCTGCCTGTGATCTTTCTGACGGCAAACGACCTGGAGGAAGACGTGCTGAACGGTTTTGATCTGGGAGCGGACGACTATATCACGAAACCGTTCAACATGCAGATCCTGAAACGCCGGATCGAAGTGGCACTGCGAAGGAATCATGATTCCGCAGCGTCTGCTCCTGTTCCGGATCATGACCCGGACTGCTATGACGACGGCTCTCTGCGCCTTGACTTCCGGGCTCTCACTGCCGTCCGGAACGGAGAGAAGATCACCATCACCCCAAACGAGTACAAACTCCTCCGGGTACTGACCTCCAACGCCGGAAATGTAGTCACCCGGCAGATCCTCCTGCAGAAACTCTGGGACTGCGATGGAAATTTTATTGATGACCACACCCTGACTGTGACAATGAACCGGCTGCGCGCCAAGATCGAAGACAAAGCGCATCCGCGGATCCGGACAGTCCGTGGGATGGGCTATATCTGGACAGGAGCATCCCTATGAGCAGAAAAACAACAGCACGTATATTGAAATTTCTTTCGCTCTCAGCGGCAACCGCCGTCCTCCTGCTGGGACTTCTGTCCGGCATACTTTCTCCGTCCGTGTTCCCTCCATTTGTGTTCCGCATCCTTCTGATCGCTGCAGGATGTCTCCTGCTCGTCCTGGTCTTCTGCGCGGACCGTTTCTATCGGAGCCTGGTCTCTGATTTTTCCAATGATATCTGCGAGACTGTGGACGCCCTCATGGAGGACCGGGAGCCGGACAGCTTCCAGCCCTATGAGGATTCCGCCGTGTCAAAAGCACAGGGAAAACTGCTCCAGTACTACGACAAGATGCGGGACGAACACAGACAGAGCGACCAGGAACGACAGACTCTTCAGGAGCTGGTCAGCGATATCTCCCATCAGGTAAAGACCCCGGTTGCCAACATCCAGATGTTCACCGGGATCCTCCGTGAGCATGAACTGGCCCCTGAAAAACGGAACGAGTTTCTTGACCTGATGTCGGCCCAGATCAGCAAGCTGGACTTTCTCATGCAGTCCCTGATCAAAATGTCCCGGCTGGAGACCGGCACATTCACCATCCATATGGAAGAATCCCGGCTGTCCGACACCATCGCCCGGGCAGTCAGTGCCGTCTGGGCAAAGGCGGAACAGAAGGAGCTTCAGATCGATGTGGACTGCGAAAGCGATGTCCTCGTCCGCCACGACGCCAAATGGACTGCGGAAGCCCTGGGAAATATCCTGGATAATGCGGTGAAATATACCCCCGCCGGAGGCTCCATCCGGATCCGGGTCCGCCCCTGGCAGTTCTACACCAGGATCGATATCGCGGACACCGGCATCGGCATTGCGGAAGAACATTACAACGATGTGTTCCGCCGCTTCTACCGGGCGGAAGAGGTGGCATCGGAGGAAGGGGTCGGGCTTGGTCTGTACCTTGCCCGCGGAATCATCACCCGGCAGCACGGCTATATCAGCGTCAAGTCAAAACAGGGAGAAGGAAGCACATTCTCCGTCTATCTTCTCACCTGACCCGTCTGCTTTTCCCCATAGATAAGAGTTATAAGTCAAGATCAAGGAAATAAAAATATGGATATCATAACATTAAAGAATGTAAAGAAATATTTTGGTACGGGTTCCCGCATGGTGCGTGCTGTGGACGGCGTGAACCTCACAATCGAAAAAGGACGTTTCACCGCGGTCATCGGCTCTTCCGGTTCCGGCAAGACCACGCTCCTGAATCTGATCGGCGGGCTCTACCGCCCCACAGAAGGGACCGTTATCGTAGACGGGATCGACCTCTCCTCTTTGGATGAAGATCATCTCACCGTCTTCCTACGCCGGAAAGTGGGCTTTATCTTTCAGGAGTACAACCTGTCCCGAACCTGACCGTCCGGGAGAATATCCTCTTTCCCCTCGCCCTGGATAATTCCAGGGCGGACATGACCTTTTTCGGGAGGATCACGGAACTTCTGGGTCTGGAGAGATACCTGAACTCCTTTCCCTACATGCTCTCCGGCGGGACCCAGCAGTGCACCGCCATCGCAAGGGCACTGATGACAAGACCGGCCATCGTGCTTGCGGATGAACCAACAGGAAGCTTCGACGCGAAAACCAGCCAGAATGTGGCAGGACTTCTGAAGCTGACCGCAGAGACCTTCCATCAGTCCCTGATCATAATCACCCACAATCTGGAACTGGCGCAGCTTGCCGACCGGGTGATCTGCCTGGAAGACGGCCGCGTGATCTCCGATGGGAGATAAAATTTTACGACTTTTCCCGGCTTCTGTTCACCCCTGCCGCCGCCTTGCATGCGCACTCGTCGCGCTGACGCGCTCCACTCCCCGGGCACGGTGCGAACAGTAACCTGTAAAGGCACAAAAATGTAACTTTCGTGTACCTTTTCTGTGACATTGCCCTGTTATCATAAGTACCAGTGTAGTCTCGGAAACTTAATAAAATAAGAGCAACCAATGAGAAGAATCGACACATATTCGATTCCAGAAGGAGAA
>CALWFV010000014.1 GCA_944377745.1 uncultured Mediterraneibacter sp.
CTAATTGCTAATTTTCGGATGGCTTGTTTGCTATACTCTTTTTTGGTGGTTTACCTCTACTTCTTTGTTTCAAACTTATCTTCCAGATACTTTCCCACATGATATCTTGTCCTTCCCTTTTTCCAGATATCAGCTTCGCTGATGTAGATCATATACCTTTCAGGCAGTTCCTCATATCCGCTCCCCTTATCCAGGAAATCGCTGTCCGCCATCGCCCCGTAAAAGCGCATTCTCCTTGGGGCATCCGGCTCATCCTCGTTATGGATCTCGATCACAAAGATCCTGCCCTTATCGTCCTCGGATATCGAATCCAGCCTGGCATCGTGTGATGCTGCTTTCGAAACCGTATACTGAGTTTTAGAAGAGATAATCTTCAAATCCTCTATTCCTGTCAGGATACGGAGGATGTGCTCGCAGGCTCCGTATCCTCCAGCGCAACCGACAGAAAGACATTGCTCATCATTGTAAATTTTTTTATCTCTTCTTTCAGCTTTTCGTGTAATCCAACATATCCTTCCGCTTTCAGTATTTCTTTCCGTTCACTCTTTTTCACATTCAGTATGATCCTGCCGCTATGACCATCTCTAATGGATTCCTCAGACCTACCTCTGTAAATTTTCTATATCATAGCACATATAGTCTGCACATTCAACTCAACATAATTTTGTTAATTTAACATAATTTTGATTTCAATTCCGCTATTTTCACTCCCCTCTCATCTCCTGTATCATCCCGACAATATCATATCCGTAATTCTCTCCTGTCGCCCATCCGACTCCATCCGGGTTCTCCTGCTGCCCCAGCCATTCCACATAGGGTGCCGCGCCTTTCTTCACATACTCATACCTGTCGTCCACGCATTCCTGTTCGAGTGCATCCGTCGTTGCATAAGCCTTGAGATGCTGGATCTGCGCCCGCACGCCGGTACGGACGTCGGGATAGGAATTTCCCGGGACGCCGCCCCCGGTAGTACCCAGTCCCGCAAAGTTAAACTGTTCGATAGACGCATCTCCTCCGTACTGGAGAAATCCCGTCTCTTTCATCGTCTGGGCAAATGCCACTTCAGGGCGCACGCCTTCCGCTGACGCCTCGTCATAATAGATCCGGCAGAAGGTTTCGATGGAATCCGCGCCGCCTTCCGAGAGTTCCTCCGACGGATAAGTCTCGCCGGAATCATTAAAGTAATTCACCATCTCCTGCACTGTGATATTGCTTTCTCCCATGATAGGATACTGCCCCTGATCTTCTGCTGAAGATACAGCTTCTTCCTGTCTTGCAGTCTCATCATCCACAGCAGGATCCTCCGGGGCTTTTTCTTTTTCCAACAGTTCACCTGCAGCGGGCATCTGCCCTCTCTCCCGTTCCGTAAACGCATCCGCGCCGCCGGCAAAGGCAAGCGCCGCCGCCAGAAATACTGCGAGTCCCGCTTCTATATATAATGTGATCCGTTCTTTCTCTCTTTTTGTAACATTTCTTTTCTTCAATATTTCAAACTCCAAACCGATCTCATTTCCTCTTCGCATTTATTCATTATACAGTATATTCCCCCAAAAAGCAGAAAGAACAGGCAGGAAAATCTCCTGCCTGTTCCCAACTGCTGTTCTTTACTGTCAGCATACTCAGATTCCATCCGGACCTGACCCTTTTGCAAAGGGGTCTGACCCCTTTGTCACATATCCGTATTTTTTACAGAACGTCGATCCACTCTTCCATATTGTCTTTGGAGAAGATGAACGGCTCGCCTGCAAGGACTGCTGTTCCGTCGCCGCTCTCATATGCTTCATATGTAGTAGCTTCGTAGTCGCGGAATGCGTCCATCTCGAAGGAAGATCCTACAGATCCGTCGAATCCGTCGTTAACTGCCGCGTAGATTGCTGCACCTGAAACTGCTCCAAGGTGGATAACATCCCACAGCATCATGTACGGGCAAACATAATCAAACGCGTCAACATCTGCTGTGTTCGGCATGAAGGACTGCATCTCAGACGGGATACCAAGTCCTGTCAGCTCGATCTCGCTGTTTGCGGATTTCAGAGCCTGACCTGCTGCTGCGATACCAACTGTCGTCGGGGAAATGATACAGTCAACAGAGTTCTCAGCGATAAACGCCTGAGCCTGTGTCGTGGACTCTGTCAGGTCGTCGTTTCCGTACTTGATATCAAGTTCCGGGCTGACTTTTCCTGCGTACATATCTTTCTCAAGCTCTACTCTCATCGCGTCGATCCAGGAGTTCTGTACCGGTGTGTCGATGGATGCGGAAAGGACGCCGAGTTTGATCTCATCGCCGGAGTAGTTCGGAAGCTCTGCCGCCAGAGTTTCTTCCATCTTTCCGTCTCCCGGGTAGTCAATGCCAAGTGTGATCAGGACGCCTGCCTGTACCAGGTAGGAACCGATCGCCTGGACTTCTGCCTGGTTAACATGGCAGATACGGTATTCCGGGTTCGCCTCAGAGTCAACAGATACGATCGGGATGCCTGCATCCTGGGCTTTCTTGAACACTTCATCATAACCTGCATCACCGTTTGTGGAGATTGTGATGGAAGCAACCTTCTGTGTGATCAGCTCGTCCAGCATCTGTACCTGGGCAGCTACCGTTGTCTCAGCCGGGCTCTGGTATGTTGTCTTCTCGCCTTTGCCCTCAAGATACTCTGAAAATCCTTCATACATCAGATCTCCAAAAGAGTTTCCTGTTGACTTGAACATGAATACGTGAGCGCCTTCCAGGTCTCCGCCGCCACCTGTGCTTTCTGTGGTTGCCGCTGCGTCTCCTCCTGCTGCCGCGTCTCCGCCTTCACCTGTAGATGTGGTGGTGCTGCACCCTGCGAGGGATAAAAGCATTGCTGCACTCATCCCCATTGCCGCCAGTCTTTTCCAGTTTTTCATATTACTTTCCTCCTTTTTACTTGTGCGGTTCTCTCTGCCGCCTCTTTTTTATTATAAACAGCCACCTGCTGTTTATATCATTTTTGCCTTTTCAGACCAGATAAGTTTTCCTAAATGAGATCTACGGTCCTTATTTGAGATCCCCGGTACTTATTTTGCAGCGAAACGTTCCTTCGCTTTTTTCTGGTCGTCGCGCTGCTCGGACAGCCAGACTTCTGTCTGTTTCTTGCACTCTCTCTGAAGAGAAGCGATCTTGTCCTCGCATTTTTTGATCTTTGCATTTTTATCAGACTCGCTGAGAGACCCGTCTTTCCTCGTCTCCGCGATCGTCTCTTTCAGTGCTTTTACTTCTTTCGCCGTCTTGACGTTGAGCGCCTCCACGTTCTTGTTGCCCTTATAGACAAATTTCAGTTTCAGGCTGTCAAGGAGCTGTTTATTTACATTCGGGATCAGCACCGCGATGATCAGGATGAATCCTGTCACGATCTTTCTTGTGTTCGCGTCCACACCCAGAAGTCCCAGTGTGTAAGTAAGGAACGCCATGATCAGCGTCGCGATGATCGGTCCGTATACTTTACCTTTTCCTCCGTTTGTCGACACTCCGCCGAGAACGCAGATCGCGATAGCTGTCATCTCGTATCCTGTTCCCATTGTAGAGGAAACACTGCCTCCCATACGTCCTACGAAGAAGATGGACGCCACACCGCACATCGCACCCATGATGATGAACACGGTCAGTTTCGTCTTCTTTACATCGATACCGGAATACTCTGCGCATGTAGCGTTGTTTCCGATGATGTACAGTTCCCTTCCGAACTTGGATTTCTGAAGGATAAAGATAAATATCGCGCCCATGATCAGGAAGAGGATCAGCGCCAGCGGGATTCCTGCAATGTTGAGCCATGCCACGGATGTATAGAAGCTCGGGAATACCTTCAGCACGTTTACATCAAGCACGATCTTGACGATACCACGGAAAAGCATGGACGTCGCGATCGTCACGATAACCGCCGGCATTCCGATATACGCCACGCAGAAACCGTTGAACGCCCCGCAGATCGCGCCCGCCAGGATACCGATGAGCACGCTCAGGATGACCGGAACGCCCGCCTGGCAGCAGAGACCTGTCGCCATAGAAGCAAAGATCATGTTCGCCGCTACGGAAACGTCGATATCGCCGAGCATCAGGATCAGGATCATGCCCAGCACCAACGGGCACACGTCCATACCGGACTGGATGATCGACTGGATCGTGCCGCCTGCAAAATACAGGTTCGGCCTGCTGACCATCAGCACAACATTGATCAGGATCAGGATGTAGACCAGCACCATCTCCCAGCTCACCAAAAACTTACCAAGATTAAATCCCTGTTTTACCGTAAGGTCCCTTACGGGAGCCGTATTTGTATTCTTTTCTCCACTCATCAGATCAAAGCACTCCTTTCTTTCAGAGCTCTCTTCGCAGCAGAGCGTTCAGTGAATATGTTCAGGGCGACAGCCGCTATGATGATCGCACCCTGGATCGCATCAGACCATACGCTCAGGCCCGGAAGAAGGCTGATGAAGTATGTGATGACCGCCATCATAAGGAATCCGATGATCACGCCGTCTACTTTTCCTTTTCCTCCGGTGATGCTGACACCGCCGAGGATACAGATCGCGATCGCTGTCATTTCATAGGAATCGCCGATACTGTAGCTGCACGTTGCGTAGTTTGCCGTGTAGAGCATTCCTGCAAGCCCCGCCATCATACCGCAAATCGTCATTGCAAGGAATGTAACCCTCGCTTCCTTGATACCTGCGACCTGGGAGGATTCTTTGTTTGTACCGATCGCGTAGATCCGGCGTCCTCTCCTCGTATATCCCAGGAAGATGATCGCCAGGATAAAGACAAGGATCAAGATCCAGAGGATCGACGGAAGCCCTATGATCTTCTTCGTGGCAAATGCCTGGTATCCTTCCGTGAACTGATGTGGGAACCACCATTCTCCGCCGCTGAACAGGAAGGAGAACCCGCGGAACGCGTACATCGTACCAAGAGTCGCGATCATCGGCACCATCTTGAAATATCCGACGATCAGACCGTTGAACGCGCCGCAGATGATGCCGATCACCAGCGCCAGCAGGATCCATACGATCGAAGGCACATCCGGGTTTTCCGCCATCAGCCGGCAGCAGACAACGCCGCTCAGTGAAAGTGTTGCCCCGATGGAGATATCGATCCCACCGGTAAGGATCACCATCATCTCCCCTATTGCGAGGAGTCCATATACTGCGTTATTCTGCAGCATGTTTATAATAGAATTTACAGAGTACATGGACGGCGTGATGATCGCCGCTATGATCAGAAGCACGATAAGACCGAGGATGAGACCGAAGTTTCTGCTCTCTGTAATTCTGGAAATCATTGATTTATTCTTATTTGCTCCCATTATCAGCTCGCCCTCCCGTCTTCACTTGTATCATCGTGTTTCAGTGACGCTTCCAGGATCATTTCCTGAGTTGTTCCGTCGGACTCAAACTGTCCGGCAACGCGCCCATTCCTCATTACCACGATCCGGTCCGCCATACCAAGCACTTCCGGCATCTCGGAAGACACCATGATGATCGCGTAGCCGTTCGCGGTCAGTTCGTTCATGATCTCATAGATCGAGTACTTCGCGCCGACATCGATACCCTTTGTCGGCTCGTCCAGGATCAGGACTTTCAGGTCACAGTTCAGCAGCTTCGCAAATACGACTTTCTGCTGGTTACCGCCTGACAGAGAGGACGGCGGAGCGCTGATGTCCTTTGCTTTCAGCTGGATCTTCTGGCACAGCTCGATCGCTGATTTTTCTTCCCCGCTGACATCCAGCTTCCCTGCCTTGATGAACTTGTTCATATTCGCAGAAGAAACATTCTGGTAGATCGGCAGTTCGTTGATCAGTCCCTGGGTCTGCCTGTCTTCCGGGAGAAGTCCGATTCCCAGCTTCAATGCGTCGATGGGGCTCTTGATCTTTACATCTTTCCCTTCAAACTCGATCGAGCCGGTGTCCGGGGTCATAATGCCGAAAATGTTCTGGCAGACTTCTGTACGTCCCGCACCGACCAGTCCGGTAAGGGCAAGGATTTCTCCCTTCCTCACATCAAAGGAAACATTTTTGAAATATCCTTCTTTAGATATGTTCTTTACTTTCAGTATCGTCTCGCCGATCTTCGCGTTCTTCGGCGGATACATCTGGGTAAGTTCACGTCCTACCATCGCTGCGATCAGCTTCTGGTTGGAGATCTTGTCCACATCCCAGCATCCTATGTACTTGGAATCACGGAATACGGTAACCCTTGTCGCCAGGCGGTACATATCTTCAAATTTATGTGTGATGAAGATAATGGAAACGCCTTCGTCCCTGAGCCTCTCCGTGATCCTGTACAGCTCCTCGCACTCTTTTCTTGAAAGAGAGGCTGTCGGCTCGTCCATGATCAGGATCCGTGCGTCTCTTGAAAGAGCCTTCGCGATCTCGACAAGCTGCTGCTGTGCAACAGAAAGTGTGCTCATCGGCTTTGAAACGTCGATGTTCTTACTCAGCGGTTCGATCAGCTCCTTTGCCTTCTTTGTCATCAGCTTCCAGTTGTAGAGCCCGACTTTGTTCTTGATCTCCTGTCCCATAAAGATATTCTCTGTGACAGACAGATCCGGGAATGCCGTAACATGCTGATAAATTGCGGCGATCCCGAGTTTCGCGGAATCTTCCGTGGAGCGGAGAGTGATCTTCTCGCCTTCAAGCAGCATCATTCCGCTGTCCGGCTGGTGCACGCCTGTGATTACTTTAATGAATGTAGATTTTCCGGCTCCGTTCTCTCCCATAAGAGCATGGATCTCGCCTTTTTTCAGCTGAAAATGTACCCCGTCAAGAGCAGTGACTCCGCCAAAGGTTTTTACAACGTCTTTCAGCTCCAAGATATACTCACTCATCTCTTTTCCCCTTTCTCCTGTTGTGCAGCCACACCGTCATGCCATGTGGCTGCCGTGTATGTATTTAGTATCGTGATTTTCACTCTAATATTCAATATCAGAAATTGTTTTTTCATTATCTTTTTTTGTCTTTTTCACCGAATTGCCTTTTTGCGCGAGAAATGTTATAATCTTTTATGCAATTTTATTAATCTTTCCCAGTTCTGCAGAAAAAGTGTTTCGTCATTATATATGATTTTACTTTTGAGCAAAAATATTTTTTATTTATTTTTTAAGGAGGATCTTATGCAGTCACCAAAGAGAAACTTTCCGGAAGAATACGGGATCCGTGTTATGCCTTCCAGTTCCCTTGCAGAATCTTTTCCTTTTTATATAAAAGAGTGTGGTTTCTGCAGCGAAAGGAAATTTATGCCCGGGAAACAATATAGTTACAATGATTACCTTCTCCTCTATTCCATCGAGGGGACGGCACGTTACACGAAGACGAAGAACACAGTCTATACCCAGCCTCACTCCGTCGTCACATCCGCCTGCAATACTCCGCTGATATTCACCCGGGTTTCCCGCGACTGGAAATACTTTTATTTCATCATAGGCGGAAGCCACGCGAAACTGTTTTATAACCTGGTCCGCACCCAGAACAATATCATCCTCAGCAATCCTTTTGTAAGCGTTCTGGATTCCTGCATCGAACTCTACAATATCCTTTACAATGCGGAAGATCCCGCAAGGGACACCTGGCTTTATCTGAACGCGTCACTTCAGATCCAGAATATCTTTAATACGCTTTATGAGCTTGGGCACAACATCCGCAAGATCAAGGAACTGACGCCCGCCCAGGAAACCGTCGTAAATATGGCGCTGAAATATATATCTGATAATTATAAAAACGAACTGGATATTGATACGATCTGCAACGAGATCAGTTTTTCCAAATACTATTTCTGTAAGATCTTTAAGAGACAGATGGGGATCACTGTCCACCAGTATGTAAACGAATTCCGGATCAACAAAGCAAAAGAGCTTCTTGCCTACAGCAAGCTTTCCGTGAACTCGATCTCAGCACAGGTCGGTTTTAAGACCCCGCTTACGTTTATGAGGGCGTTTGAGCGTTCGGTCCACATGACCCCCAGCGAATACCGCAGCTATTATTGATATCTTCCCATAAAACAATCCCCTTTTCCGGCTTATCACGCAAAAGAAGACCGGCACGGCGGCTGTCTGCTATACAGCCGCCGTGCCGGTCTTCTTCTCTTACAGGCGAGAAATAGATTCCTTTCTCACCACAGATTTTTATAAATGTTGATCACATCCGCCTTGCTGGGAACCCTCGGATTCGTCGCGGTACATGCATCAGCCAGCGCCGCGTCCGCCATCCTGTCGATCGCACCGAAATACTCTTCTTCCGAGATCGTCCCCATCTGTGAGATAGAAAGCGGGATGTCCATCTCCTTGAGCATGAACTGCACCCAGTTCACCAGGGATCTCACTGTCATGATCTTGTTGTAGCTGCTCAGCCCCAATATCTGAGCTACGGTAGAATACCGCTTCACCGCCGGCAGATACTCCGAGCGGCTCTTGCTGTGTTTGTTGATATCACTGTTAAACTCAATGATATGGGGGAGCAGCATCGCATTCGCACGCCCGTGGGGGATATGGAACGTAGCGCCAAGCTGATGCGCCATCCCATGATTCAGCCCCAGGGAAGCCGCATTGAACGCCAGCCCCGCCAGACAGGATGCCGAATGCATTTTCTGCCTTGCATGTGTATCGTTCCCGTCCAGATATGCTCTTAAAAGGAATACGCCGCAGATCTCGATCGCTTTCTCTGCGAGTGCTGTGGAAAAATCACTGCGG
Source organism: uncultured Mediterraneibacter sp. (assembly GCA_944377745.1). Taxonomy (GTDB): domain Bacteria; phylum Bacillota; class Clostridia; order Lachnospirales; family Lachnospiraceae; genus Mediterraneibacter. The sequence continues at coordinate 8,693 of CALWFV010000014.1, forward strand.
TTGATGCTCACGCACGCCTCAAGCGCATGAGTGAACACATCCATCCCCGTATCCGCCGTCACAGCCGGCGGGACACTCTTTACCAGCTCGGCATCCAGGATCGCCTCATCCGGCGTCATGGTGTAAGAGACAAGCGGATACTTCACCTGCTCCGCCGGATCTGTCACGACTGCAAAAGAAGTCACTTCAGAGCCGGTGCCGCTGGTCGTCGGGATCGCGATCAGCCCCACGTCCCCGTAGTGGTCCACCCGCAGGGCGAACTCGCGGATAGATTTAGAGGAATCGATAGCGGATCCCCCGCCAACTGCCACAATCGCATCCGGGCGGTACTCCAGCATCTTCTTTACCCCTTCGCTGATCTTCTCGATCGGCGGGTCCGGAACGATATCCTTAAAGATATCATACTCTTTCCCCCCGCGCTTCAGCGGTTCCGTTACAAGGTTGAGCATTTTATTCTCAGCCATGAAGGGATCCGTGACGATAAGCACCTTGTCATACGGGATCTCGGCAAGACGGTCAAGCGCCTGATCCCCGAAATAAATTTTTGTTTTAATGTCAAAGCTTTTCATAACTGACCTTCCTCTATTCGGGATAGACGCACTCTATTCCCGAATCTTCAAATACCTGAAGCCATTTTGCCTCCGGCTTTTCATCTGTGATAACAGTTGTAATATCTTCCAGATTTCCTATTTCTGTAAATGCAACCTTATCAAATTTACTGCTGTCAACAGCAAGTATCTTATCTCTCGCCGATTCAAGCATTGTCCTTTTGTTGTTTGCATGCAGATCATCAGAATCCGTAAAGCCGGCTGTGATATCGATCCCCTTGCAGGATATGACCGCTTTGTCCACATGATAATTTTTCAGCATCTTATCCGTCTGCGGACCGACCAGCGCAAATGAACCTTCCCGGGATACCCCTCCGGTCGAAAGGATCGTCCAGTCCTGGGCGTCAAACAGTTCGATGAGGATCTCGATCGAGTTCGTTATGATCGTGAGGTTTTTTCTTCCTCTCTCCTGAAGCGCTTTCGCGATATATACTGCTGTGGAACTTGCGTCAAGCATGATGCTGTCCCCGTCGCGGACCCGGTCGGCAACCTGGGACGCGATATGCTGTTTCCCGACTATATTACGGTTTTTTCTGATATTAAAGGGCAGGTCAATGTTGATGTTCTCATTGATGACAGCGCCGCCGTAGCTTTTGATCGCATATCCGTCATTGACCAGCTTTTCGAGATCTCTCCGGATCGTCTCCTCGGAAACATCGTAAATCTGGCTCAGCTCGCTGACAACAACTCTTCTGTCTGTCTGCAGTTTCTCCAGTATTTCGTTTCGTCTTTCTATAGCTAGCATCTCACTGCCTCCTGCCTGTTAGTTCAAGACTCGCACAGGAGTCTTCCCCATCTGATAAAACAGACTCCCGCACCGCTCTTATCATGCTTCGGCACGCTTGCCGCAAGAGTGCATGTAAAGCAGGTGGAGAGCCTGTACTTTCATTCCCTGTTCAGCTTTGATCAGAGTATCGCATCACGAATCTGCGCATCCGGATGAGCGATAACGGAGGAATCAAGGAACATTCCTCTGTCTTTGATCGATTCTTTCGCCCTCTCGATCGCCGCTTCAACTGCAGCGACCTCGCCGGTCAGAAGCATGTAGGACTTTCCGCACATTCCTCTTGCGATACGCAGCTCGATCAGATCTACTATGGCTGTCTTTGCAGCCTCATCGGCCGCAACGATGATGGAAGCCGCATCATATGTCTCCAGGATCCCAAGCGCTGACACGTCCTCGATCTGAGCCGCGCCATAGATTGCCGGGAAGATGGATTCATGTGGGTTGCCCAGCACAAAACTGTCGATCAGATGGAAGCCGTGCAGTTCTCTGGCATTGTCAACTGCCGCCTTAACAGCGCTTAAGTCTCCTGTAATGATCGCAATATATTTGCCCGGACATACGGTCTGTGCTTCTATTATACTGACTTCAGAGGTCTTTACCATTGCATCGGCAGCGGTGATACCTGCTGAAACAGTCTTATATTCTACCATTCCAATTGCCTTACTCATTGCCTGCACGTCCTTCCTGAGTTTCTATGATAACATATTTCTCATTTACTTCAGTCACTGTTCCGGTAACCGACGCATGGATCCCCACGCTCAGACCTTTCCCCGGTTCAGCGATCATCTGGCCTTTTGTTACTTTATCGCCCTGTTTCACGATCGCCGACGCCGGCGCGCCGATATGCTGGCTCAACAGGATCCTGACTTTCTTTACCTTCACCTCAGACTCATCCAGAGGCGCTTCTCTGTTATATTTTGTCAGGTCAAGCCTTGCCATCAGCCGCTCCATCGGAACCTTCCTGTACTCTCTCTCGGGTCCCACCGGCTTTGCTTCCACCTTCGGAGCACGGATGCCGTTTGCCCTTAAGCCTGCTTTGTATTCTGCCATAAGGCTTCTCGGTGAGAGCCCCTGGAAGCAGGAATACATCTCGCAGAGTCCGCAGGAGGAACAGAACATCGTGTTTACAAAGATATTCGGCTCCTGTATATCTTTACAGGTCGCTGCAAGCATGAATCTGTTCGGTTCGATCGGATGGCCGAGAAGATGTCTCGGACACAGATCCGTACACATTGTGCACTGACAGCAGCATGCTGCCGCGCGCTTCATATCGATCGAATTCTTTTTCAGTTTTTTCTGTATGATAAAATGGTCTTCCGGAAGTACCAGGATCGCATTCGTCGTCTTTGTCACCGGCTGCGCGCCTGTCCCAATATTACCCATCATCGGTCCGCCTACAAAATAGACCGGATCCGGAGTCGTCACGCGCCCTGCGCAGGCAACTACTTCGTCGAGAGGCGTTCCGATCGGGACTCGTACAGTAACAGGATTCTCAACTTCTGCAACTACAGATACAAGTTTATCCACGACAGGAGTTTTCTCATGAACAGCCCTGTATACGTTGTAAACGGTTTCAACATTAAATACGGCTACGCCGCTCTCGATCGGCAGCCCTCCGGGTCTTACCACTTTCCCTGTCACCTCATAGATGAGAACGACCTCATCACCTGCAGGATATACTTCATCCAGAAGCCCCAGTCTTGCCTCCGGATACTTTCCGATCACAGCCTCAACTGCGGCTATTGTCTTCTTATAAGCTTTTTTGATCCCGATGATGATCTCTTTTGCACCTACGGTTTCTCCGATCATATGGAATGTATCTACGATCTCCTCCGCGTGCTTTTCCAGAAGCTGTCTGTGTAATCTCAGAAGCGGTTCACACTCTGCACAGTTCAGGATGATCGTCTCTGCACGCTCGTCCAGCTTTGCGTATGTCGGAAAGCCGGCGCCGCCTGCACCCACGATCCCGTTCTGCTGCAGGATGCCGCTCAATTCTTTCATATCCATAATCTCACTACTCCAGTCCTGTTCCATCGTCAATAATTCCAACGATCGCCGCATCGACCGGGGCGTCCGGCATGCCGCTTCCGATCCTTGCCGCGCTGCCCTGTGCCACGAGCACATACTCTCCGATACCGGCGCCGATCTTATCGATTGCAATGAGTTGTTTTGCACCGGACTGCATATGTTCCAAAACATCCACGATCATAAATTTATTGCCGACTAAATTTTCACATTTGCGTGTTGAAACAACGCTTCCGACGACCTTCCCTATCAGCATGATATGATCCTCACGGTATCTCCGGTCGCGATCTTTGCTGCGTTCGCCTCGTCTGTATCGATGTGCATCTCAAGCGTGAAGCTGTCGTCCACACGGATCTGTACATTATTGAAGATCGTTCCGCGCTCGTTATCCGCTTTCACGGAAACGATATCGCCGTCGTGTACTCCTGCCGCCATAGCGTCGCGGGGAGACATGTGGATATGTCTCTTTGCGATGATGCATCCCTCATCCAGGTAGATCGCACCTTTCGGGCCAACAACCGCGATCGGTGCGGATCCCGCTACATTTCCGGATTCTCTGATCGGCGCTTTCACGCCAAGTTTGATGGCGTCTGTAGCAGATATCTCAACCTGAGTCTGTTTTCTCACAGGACCCAGAACTCTGACATTTTCAATCGCGCGGAGCTTGAGTCCGACGATCGTGACCGTCTCATTTGAAGCGAACTGTCCGCCCATCAGCTCTTTCCTTTTTGTGAGCTGATATCCTTTTCCGAACAGAGCCTCCACATGCTCCTGTGTAAGGTGGATATGACGCGCGGACACTCCGATCGGCACCAGATATCCCGCGTCATCAGAAGTTTTCTGTTTCTCAACCGCTTCCAGGACCAGTTTTGTAATTAATGCCACATTACTGTTATCCATATTTCAATTCTCCTTGTAGTTACAGGGAACCGCGGAGGAGGTTCCTCCGGGGTTCCCCGAATGATCATTTACAGTTCAGTCTTTCGACCTGTGTGGCTGTTACCGCACAAGTATCTTATTTCAGAACCGGGAGAATCTTCTCAACGTCTGTATGCGGTCTCGGGATCACGTGTGTAGCTACGAGCTCGCCGAGTCTTCCTGCTGCCTCAGCTCCGGACTCAACTGCTGATTTCACTGCTCCAACGTCTCCGCGAACCATAACTGTTACAAGTCCGCTTCCGATCTTTTCTGTTCCTACAAGAACAACGTTAGCAGCTTTTAACATTGTATCTGCCGCTTCGATAGATGCTACAAGACCTCTTGTTTCGATCATTCCTAATGCTTCCTGTGCCATTCTTCGTTCCTCCTTCTGAATCTCCGGTACGCTCTCCTGTACCTGTTCTGCCTTCTGCGCCGTCTTTCTTACTCTCCGTACAGTTTTGGCGGGCGCTTTGGCTGTTGTTTTCTTTTCCTCTGCCATTTTAAACTGCCTCCTAACTTACACGGTTTGCGCTGCTGTTTACGATCTTGAGCACTTCCTCGTGAGGACTCGGGATCACAACACGGCAAACCGGTTCTTTTATTCCGTTCGCTGCGGCAGCTTCAATGGCCTGCTTTACAGCGGATACGTCGCCGCGGATGATGATCGTGACCAGTCGTCCGCCCAGTTTCTTCTCCCATGTGACAAGCTGCACATCTGCGGTCTTGCACATGATATCGATGGCAACCACCGCTGCCGTTACACTCGGGATTTCAAAAAACCCATACGCTTTTCCCATGAGACTGCTCCTTTACACTGTTGATGACGGACTATACTAGATCGTAGGAAGGATCTTCTCCACATCGTTGTGCGGTCTCGGGATCACGTGTGTAGCTACGAGTTCTCCAAGTCTTCCTGCAGCGTCAGCGCCTGTCTCAACCGCTGCCTTAACTGCTCCTACATCCCCGCGTACCATAACCGTTACAAGTCCGCTTCCGATCTTCTCTGTTCCGATCAGTGTAACCTCAGCCGCTTTTGTCATTGCATCTGCAGCCTCGATCGCTGCCGTAAGACCTCTTGTTTCAATCATTCCTAATGCCTGCTGTGCCATTGCCATTGTTCATTTCCTCCTAAATCTCTTCAATATCTTTGTCATTGATGATATGCGGCTCACCTTTATCCAGCCCGGTGAGTTTCAGCATTTTTTCCGTATCCTCTGTCGGTCCGGTGATCTCATACTCGTTCACAACGCCTGCCAGCTCCTCGGCTCTCGCCTTTGCCGCTTCAAGCGCCGCCGCAACATCGGATACGCTTCCGCGGAATTTGACCATGACGATCAGTGGTACGGGCAGTTCATCTGCATTTGCCGGTTTGTTTTTATCGAAGGTCTCAAGCCATACATTTCCGGCTTTGCATCCGGCGTCCGCCGCCGCAAATGCCGTTGCCAGCCCGAACACCTCCAGCATACCTACTGCTTCTCCCATAATAAATCACCTTATTTATTAACGATCGCGATCTTAAGACCTTTCTGTGCAAGATTCGTCTCGTGAGCCTCGTTGATCTCCTCCAGCGGGAACCGGTGTGTGATCAGTTCTTTCATCGGAAGCCCGATCGCCTGCGCTCTCTTAAGGAAATCAAATGTGGTCGCGTAATCTCTCAGTGTGTATACCCAGGATCCGACCAGGTTGATCTCTTTTGAGCAGAGGTCAAAGTGCGGGTTGATCGTTGCGTCGCCGCCGTTGATGAAGAACCCCAGCTCGCAGAGTCCGCCGCCGTTACGGATGAACTTGTAAATGTTAGAGTGAGCTGCCGGTGATCCGGTGCACTGGAATGCGAAGTCGGCAAGATGTCCGCCGAACGCATCCTTTACTGCTGCCGAAAGTGCTTCGATCCCTTTGTACTCCATGAAGTTTACTGATTTCTCAGCGCCCATCTTCTTTGCAAACTCAAGTCTCTGCGGATTTCCGTCCACTGCTACGATATTTTCTACGCCGAGTGTACGGAGTACTGCGATGCAGATCAGACCGATCGGTCCGCATCCCTGTACCACAACTCTGCTGTTGAATCTCAGGATGCCTGTCGTCTTTGCTCTCTCTACTGCATGTACAAGGACTGCACATGGCTCGATCAGGATCCTCGAGTCGAGATCCAGGTCGCTTACGTTGAATACAGAAGATCCTTCACGGATGAAGATGTAATCTGAGAACCATCCGTTCAGGTGGATATCGTCATCCGGAAGAAGTCCGTATACGTCAGCGCCGCCTACGTTCTTCTTGTTCAGATCGAACATCTCGATATCCGGATCATCTTTAAAGATCATACATGTTACAACTTTATCGCCGACTTTCAGCGGTTTTCCTGCGCTGTCTGTCTTGACGTTCTTTCCCATCTTCACGATCTCGCCGGTTCCCTCATGTCCGAGCGCTACCGGGATCAGTCCGAAGGGATCTTTCTTAAACTCGTGTGCGTCTGTTCCGCAGATACCGCATCCCTCTACCTTTACAAGGATGTCTCCGTCTCCAACTTCCGGGATTGGGAACTCTTTGATATCATAATGACCGAGTGATGTGAGCATTGCGACATGCGCTGTCTTCGGGATCGCCTGGCTTGAAGCCGGGGCGGATGAAGACGGGATCTTCTTGTCGAGCATGCTCTCAAGTACCTGTTTTACAACAGCTTCCACGTTAGCGGAATTCATTTCCATGTTATCTACCTCCTATTATCATCAGGATCTTACTTTTCGCCGTGCCAGCTCGATTCCGCTTTGCTTCATCTCGCTGATGGCGTGCGCCATATGCTTACGCTTCGGTATTCAACGCTTCCGCCGTGCCAGCTCGATTCCGCTTTGCTCCATCTCGCTGATGGCGTGCGCCATATGCTTACGCTTCGGTATTCAACGCTTCCGCCGTGCCAGCTCGATTCCGCTTTGCTCCATCTCGCTGATGGCGTGCGCCATATGCTTCCGTCATGAAAAATATGTATCTGCAGGCTAGCCTGCATACATATTTTCATGCCGTAAGCGCACGGCTTAACGTATGCACAGGCTGTCAGTCATTACGCAGCGTCTTCTCTTTGTGAATGTGCTTGCGCTTGTAAGGCCTTCGCCTGTCCGGCTGGCGATAGTAAAGGTACAGAACCCTTCCCCGCCGAAGCCGAGCGCCGCATAGGACGGTCCGTTCTTCACAAGGATCGCCGTGTCGATGGCTTTCGCATATTTTGTAATATTGTCAATGTTCTTTGAGTGGATGTGTGCGGAGTGGCGGTTGCCGTGTTCGAGCCATACAGCCTGCTCCACCGCGTCGTCAAAATCTTTCGCTCTTACCACGCCGAGGATCGGCATCATAAGCTCTGTCGTGATCAGCGGATGTTCCTTCGGTCCCTCAAATGTGATGCATCTGATGTTGTCCGGAACTGTCACTCCGATCATGCCGAGAAGCGTCTTCGCATCGCGTCCGACACATTTTCTGTTCAGTTTGCCGTCCTTGAGGACTACTGAGACGAGAGCGTCCTGCTCTTCTTTGGAAGCCAGGTAACATCCCTGCTCGCTGATCATATAATGCATCAGCTCGTCCACAACGGAATCAACTGCCACGATCTCTTTCTCCGCGATACAGGGAAGGTTGTTGTCAAATGTACATCCGTTTACGATGTCCTCCGCTGCCTTCCTGAGATCAGCCGTCTCGTCAACAACTGCCGGCGGATTTCCCGCTCCCGCGCCGATCCCTCTCCTTCCGGAAGAAAGAACCGCTGTCACGACGCCCGGTCCTCCGGTTGCCGCGATGAGCTGGATCGCTTTGTGCTTCATCATGATGTTGCTCGTCTCCAGCGTCGGATGCTCAACCGTGCATGCGATATTGTCCGGTCCGCCCGCTTCAAGTGAAGCTTCATTCAGAAGATTGATGGCGTAGATCGAAGTCTTGATCGCTGCCGGATGCGGATTGAACACTACCGTGTTGCCGGCCGCAAACATTCCGATAGTATTGCAGAGGACTGTCTCGCTGGGGTTTGTACACGGTGTGATCGCGCCGATCACTCCGAAAGGTCCCATCTCGATCAGGGTAAGCCCTCTGTCTCCTGACCATGCCGTTGTCGTGATATCCTCCGTTCCCGGAGTCTTCTCTGCGACAAGGATATGTTTCAGGATCTTATGTCCGACATTTCCCATGCCGGTCTCCTGCACGCCCATACGCGCCAGGATCTCTGCGTTCTCCTTGATCTTTTTACGGATATTGGAGATTACTTTTTCTCTGTGGTCCAAAGACATCCTTGCAACGATCTTCTGTGATTTCTTCGCTGCCTCGATGGCCTCGTTCATGTCAGCGAACACACCGTGCGTCCCTGACACATCGGAAGCGATCTGCATCTTCGCCATCACTTCCTGCACGATATCCTGGATCATCTGTTCGTTTACAGACACTCTAATACCTCCTTAAAGACTTCCTTCCCGTAAGCCGCGATGGCGGTGTCCTGCGCCGCGCTCCCGCCGCTTACCCCAAGCGCTCCGATGATCTCTCCGTCATACTCAAGAGGCTCCCCGCCTCCGAAGATCACGATCTTTCCGTTGTTTGTAAACTGGACTCCGTAGAGGTCCTGTCCCGGCTGGCTCAGATGGCCGAGCTGCTCCGTGGACATCTTCAGGCTTGCGGAAGTATAAGTCTTATTGATCGCAATGTCAAAGCTTGCTATGTATGCATCGTCCATGCACTGGACCGCTACAGGCCTTCCGGCCTTGTCCGAGACGGCAATGACCACATTGACCCCCATCTCGGCCGCCTTCGCCTTCACGCGCTCGATCAGCGCATTGGCGAGCGCAAGGCTCATTGCATGCTTTTTACATTTACAGACATGTTTTTTTTCTGTCTGAGGCGCCTTCTCTTTCATCTGATCCAACACGGCTCTCACCGCATTGGTGATATCCTGTTCATTCATAGCTGTGCCTCATTTCATCGGTTATTCAAACTGCGTCAGGATTACATTCCAAGCTGTTCCATAACTTTCTTTGTGATGGAAGCAACCAGATCTGCATCCGTATTGCCTGCTGCCGGAGCTGCTGCCTTGCTGCAGGATCCGCCGCATGTATGGCAGCTCGGTTTGCCAGCCTGTGCGTTCGGGCAGAGGTTTGCCGGATGTTTTCCCGGAAGACCCATCTGTCTTCTGATCTCGTACAGTCTCTGTACCTGCTCCTCGCTGAATTCCTGCGGTCCGCCGATCTGCATTGTCTGCCATAACAACTGAGCGTAGAACTCTACGGACTCCATCTTCATGTATGCAGCGAGAAGGCTGTCAGAGAAGGTCAGGGCGCCGTGGTTCTCAAGGAGAACTGCGTCAAAGTGCTCAAGATACGGCTCAACTGCGTCCGGGATCTCCATTGTAGAAGGTGTTCCGTAAGGAGCGATCGGAACGCATCCCAGTGCGATGACAGCTTCCGGCATGATCGGCTGTGTCAGCGGGATTCCTGCAATAGCAAATGTTGTCGCGTACAGCGGATGTGCATGTACAACAGCGTTGACATCCGGTCTCTTCTGATAAACACGCATGTGCATCTTGATCTCGGATGAAGGTCTGAATCCTTTGTTCGCCTGAAGGACATTTCCGTTCTCGTCAACCTTGCAGATATATTCCGGTGTCATGAATCCTTTGCTGACACCTGTCGGCGTACATAAGAACTCGTGGTCATTAAGTTTTACAGAGAAGTTACCGTCATTTGCGGCAACCATTCCGCGGTTGTAAACTCTCCGGCCGATCTCACACATTTCTTTTTTGATTTCGTATTCGTTTTGCATCTCTTCTCCTCCTTGGATTTTTACAAAACATTTTGTTTTGTGTTGTTTCTTTTTGCATATTACCACACAATCCCACAATAGTCAACATTATCAGGTGTTGTTTTTATTGATATCCACACCTGTTCGCCTACCGGGTCCTGTGCTTGCAAATCTTTTAACCTCCCATCCGGCATTTTCGGTATTTCTGCCAATTCGCCTATAATTGTAATAATTATACTTCATGCGCCTGTATAAGTCAACGAGAACCAACACCTGTTTTTTCTTAATTTCACCTATTTTCAACAAATCCCACATACCTTGTGTTGTTTTTCTTTGTTTTTCCCCTTTCTCCATTGACTTTTGCCGCAAAAACCCTCATACTTAAGTAAGACAGCGGAAAGGAGAGATGTCACGCCATGTCTTCTTATGAATTTGATATACATACCCACACCATTGCCAGCGGCCACGGCTCCAGCGCAACCATCACCGATATGGCAAAAGCCGCCCGTGCCGCGGGTCTTGTCATGCTGGGGATCTCCGACCACGGTCCCGCCACACTGGGCGGCGGACGCACTTCCTATTTCAGGAACCTTGCCTATGCCCATAAGAAACGGCTGGGCGTGCGGATGCTCTACGGTGCCGAGGCGAATATCCTCGATCATAACGGGAAGCTGGATCTGGACGACACGATCCTGGAAAATCTGGACTACGTCATCGCAAGCATGCACAAACCCACGATCCGGCCTGGTACGGAAGAGGAAAACACCCGCGCATATATCCGGGCTATGGAGAACCCTTTTGTAAACATTATCGGCCACTGCGATGATCCCCGTTTCCCGGTGGATTATTTCAGGCTGTTCAAAGCCGCCATGGACAATCATGTGCTGCTGGAGATCAACAACAGTTCCCTCTCCCCGGACGGATACAGAGGAAACACGAAGTTCAACGACCTGCTGATCCTGAACCTGTCCGTGCATTTCAATTATCCCGTCCTTTTCTCCAGCGACAGCCACGGGAAGAAGCATGTAGGAGATTTTACATACGCAGAGGAAGCGGCAAAGCTTGCCGGGGTTCCTTATCAGCTTATCCTGAACCACTCCGCGAAAGCGTTTCTGTGTTTTCTCGGAGAGAAATAACGCAGACATTTTTTCTCGGACGCAGGAATATTTTTCCGCTCACCCGCACATAATAGGATAAGAGGGCAAAACTGTTTTGCCCCAGCATCCTGTTATGTGCGGGTGATTTTTTATGGACCGGACAAAACTGTATTTTATAGGTGGCTTTTTCTTTACCGCGGTGATGGGTACACTGTCCCACTTTTTCTACGACTGGACCGGACAGGGCGCACTGGTCGGGCTTTTTTCGCCTGTAAACGAGTCCGTCTGGGAGCATATGAAGCTGATCTTCTTCCCCATGCTCCTCTGGACCCTCCTTGTCTCTCCCAGGCTTTCCGGAGAATATCCTGCCATATCCGGTGCGCTTCTTCTCGGCAACGTGCTGGGCGCACTTTCCATACCGGTTTTCTTCTATACTTATACGGGGATCCTCGGCAGGGATGTATTCCCATTGGACATCGCCGTCTTCCTGGCCGCGGTGCTGACCGCTTTCTGGTTTGCGTGGAAAAAGAAAGATTCCCGCGGGATCCTCCAGTATCAGACACTGATCTGGGTTCTCGCAGGAATCTTTGTGATCCTTTTCTTTATTTTTACTTTTAATCCGCCCGGGATCGGGCTGTTTCAGGATCAGTCCTCCACAGCCCTGAGCATCTTGTCAAGCTCGTCCTGCTGTTCGTAGGGAAGTCCGGTAAACGGTCCGTTCAGCAGTTCACGGAAGGTGTACAGTTCCTTCTCAAAAGGCAGATGGCTGTGGTGCGGGAAGTAATATTTGTCAAGGATCTCCCTCGTCTTTTTGTTTTCCTTCAGCTCCTGGAACGGGGAGTCAATACTGTATGTCTTCCGACAAGGAACCGTTGGCGTATAGGTGAATTCATAGGTTCCCGCCTGCAGTCTTACAGACACATCCTTCCCTGTCTGCACCGCTTCTCCTGCGCCGTCCTGACCCGCGCACTGTCCGGAGATCACATCTGCCTCTGCATCCGGAAGGATCAGGACAGCCTCTGCGTCAAAGGGCACCTTCACACTGAAATGAAGCCTCCCGTCTTTGATCTCCCATGCACTTTTGATCGTTCCTGCCGCTGACCTCAAGGAAGCTTTCACCTCCGGGATCCGGTAATCCGGCTTCGGGGCGACGGTGAACTCCTTAAATCCGGGCGCCTCCTCTGACGGACGGATTCCCGCCATCTCACGGTACATCCACTCTACGATGGAACCGTAAGCGTAGTGGTTCAGGGAGTTCATCTCCGTTCCGCTGATCTTGCCGTCAGGCATCACAGAATTCCAGCGCTCCCAGACAGTGGTCGCTCCCATGAGCACCTCGTACAGCCATCCCGGATATCCTTTCTCCAGGAGGAGATGATATGCCACGTCGTTCATCCCGTTTTCGGAGAGCACATGGCACAGGTACGGCGTGCCGACAAAGCCTGTCTCCAGATGATATTTGTTCTTCCTCAGTTTGTTCATCAGACCTTCGCATACGTTCTCATATGCATAATCCGGCGTCAGCCCCATGTAGAGCACTACAACATAGGCTGTCATAGTGTCCACCGCGAGACGTCCGTGGGGAGTGAAATACTCCGCTATAAATGCTTTCTTTATCTCTTCCGCAAGATCTCCGTAATATTTTGCGTCTTCTTCTTTCCCGATGACCGCCGCCGCTTTCGCCACGATGGCGGTGGAGTAATAGTAATATCCCGAGGAGATCAGGAACGGGTCTGTGGCTCCGTATACGCCGCCTTTTACATTTCCGTCAAGGGCAAGCCAGTCGCCGTAATGGGTTCCGCTCTGCCACAGGCGTTTCGCGCCGTATTTGTCATCCTCGCCTTTCATGTAATCCACCCACGCCTTCATACTGTCGTACTGGCGCTTCAGGATCTGCTTGTTTCCATAATGAAGGTATACGTTCCACGGAATGATGGTCGCCGCCTCGCCCCATGCGGTGGAACCGTCGCCCGGATAATTTGCCACAGGCACCACGTCCGGCACGCTTCCGTTTAACTTCTTCTGCTCTGCATAGACGTCCTTTCCATACTTGGTATAGAATGCATAAGTATCCATGTTGAAACTTGCCGTTCCGCTGAAGATCTGGGCGTCCCCGGTCCAGCCGTAGCGCTCGTCCCTCTGTGGGCAGTCTGTCGGGACGTCCAGGAAGTTGCCCTTCTGTCCCCATTTCGCGTTGTGGAAGAGCTGGTTTACCAGCGGATCGGACGTCTCTATCTTCCCCAGTTCCTCCATATCTGAATGGATGACAAGCCCTTCGAAATCACTGAGGTCGATTTCGCCTTCCCATCCGGTCACTTTCACAAAACGGAATCCGTAGAACGTGAAGTGCTGTCTCACGGTCCTCTCTGTTCCGTCTGAGATATAGGTAAATTCCGCTTTTGCGGTCCTCAGGTTTTCATTATAGAAATTGCCGTCCTGAAGGATCTCGCCGAACTGGAAGAACAGCTTCGTCCCCCTCGGGGCGCTGCATTTGAAGGAAAGCCAGCCGACCATGTTCTGCCCCATGTCAAGCACGGTCTCCCCTGCCGGAGTGTGGATCAGTTCAATAGGCGTGATATGCTCATGGACCGTGATCGGCGGGTTCAGCCTGGGCGTCAGTTTTCCTTTATCAAGATCGATCACCTCCACCGGGAACCGCTCGCTGTCGTCCACAGTCGGGTCATGGATCTCTCCCGGATAGATTCCGCTGAAGACAACCGGGCTCTTCTTCGCCTGCCAGGAAAGATCCGTCGGGATCACTTCGCAGCTTCCGTCCTCGTACCAGACACGCAGCTCTCCGATGCAGGCAAGCCGGTCGCCGTAATTCTCAACAAGAGTCCTCATGCCGTATACGCCTTTGTACCAGCCGTCCCCCAGCATGACCTCGATCTCATTCTCACCCTGCTCCAGATCCATCTCAAAAGTCTGGTACGGGATCCATGTATCATAATCGCAGAATCCGGGAAGCAGGCACTCGTCTCCCTGCTTTTTCCCGTTCAGGTAAAGTTCATAGAGGCCCAGTCCCACCATGTACATCCTTGCTTTCCGGACCGGCTTTTCTACGATAATTTTTTTGATAAGGACAGCCTGGATCTCTTTGGGAAGGGCCGGGGTGATCCAGTCCGCCTCCTGGTGCATCTGGCCTGACTTTGTCTCCAGCGGCGTCTCGAACCACGCCGTGTCGCTGACTGCAGTATCCCCTGCATCTCCCCACACCTGGACTTTCCAGTAATACCTTGTCACAGGCCGGATCTCGCAGGGCAGCTCAAACTCCGTGTTCAGGATGTCCTCCCGCTCCCCGCTGTCATATACGATCTCTTTGAAATCCGGATCCAGCGCGACTGTGATCTGAGCCGCCTTCTGTTTTTTCGACTCTGTCTCTTCCACTACATAGGAAAAGACCGGAGTTCCCAGATCATACCCCAGAGGGTTTTCCAGATGATTTGTTTTTAAATGTTTGATGACCATTTTCGTTTTCTCCTTTCGTTTTCCCGCTTTTTTTGTTATGGTATCTCTCCCGTTCTTTTTATTCAATGAAATAAAGAGGGGAATTTTATGTCAAAATCAAACCTCCGTCTGCCGCACTTTCACAAGGATTTCTTTCTGGACATCACTTAACCTACTCTGATATAATGATGCCGGAGTCAGAAGGTCAGAGCGCCAGGTTCCAAGGGACAAAGCCAGCGTGCGTTTGCTTATAGATAGCGAAGGGCGCCGGGGTCCGACACGACACCAGCAGAACAGGAGGTAACAGATCCATGTACGATCCGGATGAACTGATCCAGGAATTCAAAACATGCACCCCCCTTGAAAAAGGAGCCCTTGAATGGGGAGAGACCAACAGTTCCGTGATCGCGAACCGGCTCGGGATCATCGATTACCAGATCGATCACAGCACGAGGAAGACACTCAGCAAAGAATATTATTTCCCGACGGGAGACGGGATCACTTACTCCAAGCATCCTCGATTTGTGGACTGCCCTGCCCATCGCCATGACTTTTTTGAACTCACCTATGTCTGGCAGGGAAGCGTCCGCCAGACGGTAAACAATTCCGCGATCGACATCGGGGAAGGCAGTCTCCTTCTCCTGGACACCAATGTCCGTCACAGCCTGGAACGGGTAGACGAGGATACCTTTGTCGTCAATATCATGATGACAAAAGAATACTTTAACGAAACACTGATGAAGCAGTTCTCCTGCTCCAACCGGATCACGGAATTCATCTTTTCCGCCCTCTACCGGCACAGCCTCTCCGGAAATTATCTCTATTTTCCTCTGGCGAACGATCCGGAAGTCCGCCACTGCATCACCGCGGTACTCCTGGAACTCAAACACAGGGAGCCCGGCAGCGGAGAGATCATAAACAGCTTTATGACGATCCTGCTCTCTTTCCTGGCAAGAGAGGGGAACTGTCAGGACGCAGGTCCTTCCGGTTCGGGAACGGCTCCCGCCTCCGTTGTCGGTATCCTGGACTATATCAACCGCCATTATATGGATCTGACTCTGGAAAAGGCAGCGGAAGCATTCCATTTTTCCCCCAATTACCTGAGCCGTCTGCTGAAAAAGTATACGGGGAAGACTTTTATCTCCATCATCCTGGAGCTGAAGCTTGAGCGCTCCGCTGCGCTTCTTCAGAACACATCTATGACGATCACGGAAGCGGCATCCGCCTCCGGTTTTCAGAATATGAATTACTTTTATAAGTTATTTCGGGAGAAATACGGATGCACCCCGAAACAGTTCCGCACTGCTCAGGACACCTCCGCTCCCTCCATATAATCCGACGGGCACATTCCCATATAGGATCGGAAGATCCTGCTGAAGTAGAGCTGGTCACTGTAGCCTACCATTTCCGCGATATCCTTGATATACATTTCCGGCCTCTCCCGCATCAGGCTCGTCGCCTTTTCCATCCGGATCTTTGTGAGATAATGACTGAAAGAATCATCCCTGTATTTGCGGATCAGCTTTCCAAGGTAAGTTTGTGAAATACCGAACTCTTTGCTTACATTTTTCAGGGAGAGATTCTCGGACAGATGCTCCTTAAGGTACTGTTCAATAGAATCAACAAATTCCGGCGAATCCACCTTTGCATTTGCCGGCGTTGTTTTGATATAACGGAACAGGATATCAAACAGGCTGTTCATCAACTCCTCGGATGTGGTCGCATAGAAGAAAGCATCTTCCAGCATATACTCGCATTCCGATTCGGACTGGGAGCTCTCCTCGTATTTTCGGAGCAAGAAAAGGATCTGCCTCGTGACATATTCCATCCACATCTGAGGTTTCTTCTCAAAACACCACTGCAGGTACAGACGCTGCAGTTCTTTTTTCAACTGAGCGATCCTCTGGTTTTTCAGCATATGTTCCAGGTTGTTCATCACTTCGCGGATAGCTTTGTGGTCATACTCGATCTTTGCCGTTTCACTGTTCCCGTCCAGACCGATCATCTGGTCCATCCCCACAACGCTGACCGCATCCAGCGTATGGTACAGTCTCATAATACGGGACTGCAGTTCATCGACAGTACACGTTTCCCTGTCATATACGATGGTCATATAATCCGTATCCACATGCATTTTCTGGGACAGCCCTATGATATACGCCGAAATGCATTTCCCGTTCAGAAGGATCTCCGGGATGATATAGAGCTGCTCCATCTCGTCCCTTCCGTATACAGTATAGGACTCCGTCGCCTCCGAAAAAGTTTCCATCGCGCTTCCCGCGACAAACCTCCGGGGCAGCCCGTTTCTCCTTATGATCGCGCAGTAATAGCTGTCATATACAAAAAACTGACGGACTTTCGCCGGATCGCATTCCCTGCCCCCACAGAGTTTCTGGATGATCCGGCTCCGCTTTTCATACCGGTTCCGGCTGATCTTCCTTGCGATCTGCTCCAGCGACTTTGCCATCGCTGACGGGATGACCGGTTTCAGGATATAATCACAAACACCTGACTGCATGGCGTTCCTGGCGTACTCAAAGTCCGAATATCCGCTCACGATGAGCGTGCAGGTGTCCGGGTATTCTTCATGGATCACAGAGGCGAGCTCGATGCCGCTCATGAGCGGCATCTTGATGTCTGTGATCAGAAGATCCGGATGAAGCCGCACCACCTTCTCCAATGCGTCCTTCCCGTCCTCCGCCGTCGCGGCGACTTCATACTGAGGACATTTTTTCTCGATGATCGAACTGATATGTTCCAATGCGATCGGTTCATCGTCTGCAACAATTACCCGATACATAGCTCCTCCTTTTATGCTTTTATGCTCACAGTAACTTCTTATGACATTTTTGCTCCGAACAGGACTTCTGCCCCGTCGTCCGTATTCTTCAGTTCAAAGACAAGAGAATCGCTGTAGATCAGAAGCAGCCGGGCATAAGTGTTGACAAGTCCCATACCGCCGATCTCCAGTTCAATGTTGCTGCGGTCCTCGAACAGGCTCTTTTTCGTCTTTGCAAACTTCTCATTCAGGTCTCTCAGCTTCTCTTCTTCAAACCCCTGCCCGTTGTCATGGACAGACAGGAACCAGCAGCCGTCCTTCTGATATCCTCTCACCTGCATCATCATGCCACCCGTATTGTTCTCAAAGCCATGGTTGATGCTGTTCTCCACGATCTGCTGGAGCACTGTCTTCGGAACGATCTGGGTCTTAATGCTGCTGTCGATCTTTGTGTCCAGATCGATCTTTTCTCCGTAACGCACCTTGATCAGGTACAGATACTGCTCCGTGTACGCCACTTCCTCCGCAATGGAGGCATACCGTGTCTTCGTATTGGTAGAATAGCGCAGCATATCCGCCAGCCTTCCGCATATCTCGCAGATCGTCTCATCATTGTCTTTCATTCCACGGCTTGAGATCACGTTGAGCACATTGTACAGGAAATGCGGATTGATCTGCGCCTGGAGCGTATCAAACTGTGCCTGGAGCTGGAGCAGGTTCAGCTTCTTTTCCAGGTTCAGGGAATGATCCAGCCGGAGCATCAGGTCCTGATACGCCTTCGTGAGCGCTTTAATATCTTCGTCCCTGCTGTCGATCGCAATCTCATCTGTCAGGTTCGACAGTTCCGTCTTCTCCATACGCCTCCGCAGCGCCTGCAAAGGTCTTGTCAGGCGCTCCGCCATGAAGAAGATAAACGCAAGGGACGGGAGAAGCACAAGCACCGCCACTCCTGCCGCCGCGCCCCAGGCATTGGGCATATCCTCCATCGCAGCTTTCCTGTCCTGGATCAGCAGGAGCCTCACGCCGGACTGTTCTGACTTTCCCACGGAGACAAGCTCCTGATCCCCGTTCGCCATGTTCTTTTCCTTGAACATCCCGACAGGTTTCTCCAGAAAATCCGAATACTCATCCGCTTCTGTTCCTTCCGATGTGTACAGAACTTCTCCGTCTTCTTTTACGGCGATCACATTGATACTTTCATCAGGCACGGCAAAGATTTCATAAAATTCTTCCCTGCTCATCTGTACTTCTATGAATCCGAGATGATCCCCCTGAATCTCCCGGACAAGGGAATACACCTGCTGTGCAGACCCTTTTTCACCCCAGTCATCCGGATGCGCCCCGATCAGCACGCCTCTGCCTTTCGTCCCGATCACATCCTTCAGCCACGGGATCTCCGACACTTTCCTGTCCGCATCCACATATTTCTCCTGCATCGTTGCACTTGCGGCAATGTATCCATATCGGTTAAACACGACGACGCGGTAAAAGTTGTCCAGATTATACGCGGTATAAAGGTCGCTTTTTATCCGCGCCTTCCCGTTGATGATATCCGCCACATGTTCCTCCGGAGCCGCCATATCGACCGAAAGTTCCCTTATCGTCTGCACCGCTTCCTGATCTGATAAAAGCGACAGCGTCACCTGAGTCATCTTCTGGATGTTCCCATCTAGATTATTCAGTATCTGTTCAGATAATATGCCGAACCGGTTAAATGCCGATGCCTCGTATCTCTGCACGATATACATGTTATAAAATATCCCCAGCCCCAGCGATACCGCCAGAGCCAGGGCCGCATATCCAAGTGTGATCCTTGTCCGGAATTTCATGTCTCTGCTCCCTGGTCTTTTTATTTTCCCATGCGTCAACTTCAACATGTTTCCGGCTTCCTTTCTGTATTATCCCTTGACCGATCCTGCCACCATTCCGTCTACAATCTTGTTATTGAAGATCAGGAATATGATGAGCATCGGGATCGTTATGATCAGAACGTCCGCGAACAGCAGGTTATACGCACTTGAGAATTGTCCCATATAATTATACAACGTAACCTGCATTGTTGCATTCTCATTTCCCGGGAAGAAATACAGCGGGTTGGTAAAATCATTGAATATCGTGACCGCGTCCAGGATGATGACCGTGGACGTCACAGGCTTCAAAAGCGGGAAGATGATCATGCGGAATACCTGGAATGGCGTACATCCGTCAATGTATGCCGCTTCTTCCAGCTCGATCGGGATCGTGCTCATAAATCCTCTGTACAGCATGATCGTAAACGGTGTGTGGAGAGCCACCTCAACCAGGATCATACCCGGCATCGTCTTGTAAATGTGGAGGGTCTGCATAACCCAGATCGTCGGCAGGATCGCCGCCGGGATCATAAGCCCGGTCATGATGATCGTATTTGCGATCTTTACAGGGCGGTCCTTTCTTCTCTGGATCACATAGCCTGCCATCGCGGAGAAAAACACCAGTATAGCCACTGCTCCCACTGTAAGGATGATACTGTTTTTAAACGCTGTCAGTATCTGATAATCATTTGTCTGGAATACCTCAACAAAGTTGCTCCACTCAAATTTTGTCGGGAGCGACAGGCTGAGCTTATTCGCCTCACGTCTCTCCTTGAGAGAGTTGATTACCATAAACAGGAACGGGATCACAAATATGAAGAAGCAGACCAGCAGTCCGACAATATCCCCGATCCATGTTCTGATATTTCTTTTTTTCTGCATTTACTCCACCTCCTTGCTGAGCAGCCATTTCTGGAGCGGGAAGGCCAGGATCGCGATCAGGACGAACATGATCACGTTGCCGGCAGTAGACAGACCGTAATATCCAGCCGCATACTGTTTGTACACGATAGACGCCATAACATCTGTTGCGAATCCGGGACCGCCACCAGTCATTGCCCAGATCAGATCAAAACTTCTCAAGCCTCCGATAAAGGAAAGGATGATGACAGAATTCATGGATGATCTCGCCAGCGGGACTGTGACATATCTCACTTTCTGCCAGAAATTCGCCCCGTCGATCATTGCCGCCTCATAATAGGTCTTATCTATAGACATAAAGCCTGCGATAAAGATTACCGTCGCGATACTTAAACCCTTCCACACGTCTACCGCGATCACAGAAAAAAGAGCGATGTCCGGGTTTCCCAGCCAGTCCGGTCCGGCAATCCCGATCATTTCAAGCCCCTTGTTGATCAGACCTTTGGACGGGTGCATCAGGGCTGTGAACACAACGCCTACCGCCACGGTACTTACCAGGTTCGGGAAGAAGACGATCGATCTCTGGAGCGTTTTTGTGCGGATGTTTGATGTGAGGAACAGTGCGATAAAGAAGGAAATAATAAGCTTTAACCCACTGGTGAGCACCGCATAGATCAGCGTGTTTTTGATTCCGATCCTCAGTGACTGTTCTTCAAAAAACATGATAAAGTTGTCGATCCCGCAGAACGTAAATCCGTCAAAGTTCCATACCGTCAGGCTGAAAAACAGTGACAGGATGAGCGGGATCACGAACATCACTGTAAACACAGTCATCGACGGGACAAGAAACCATTTGGAATATATTTTTTTCTTATCCATAAGACTCCTCTCTTTCTTTCAAATAACGGACCACCCGGATGATCCCGGATGATCCGTTTTCAGTTTCTCATACTATTTTTCTGTGCAGTTCCTGCCTCTTACCAGTCGAGTCCGAGCTGTACTGCCTGCTTCTCGCAGTCTTCATCGTATTTTGCAGCCGCCTCTTCCGGCGTTGTCTGTCCGGATGCAAGCTCCTGGCAGATAGATGCGCAGTTGGAACCTTTTACAGCAGTCTGGAACTCTAACGCTACATTTGTAAGCCCGGCGTCAAAGTATGTCTGCATGTCTTTGACTGCTGTATATGCGTCTTCCGGAAGCTCATATCCTTTTACACAGTACGGTCCGCAGGGCGGCTCTGCCGCTGCGAGCGCGTCAAGCCCCTCTGTTGAGATATAGAAGTCCATGAATGCCTTGACAGCGTCAGCTTTTTCTGTGTTCTTGTTCATATAGATCGCGTTCGGCTCCCAAACGGTAAGACCCGCGTTCTCCGCATCGTCTCCCGGTACTCCAAAGCATCCCAGCCTGTTCACCTCGTCGCCATACAGCTCATAGATGTTGCTGAGCGCAGATGTAAGGATGATCCAGTGAGCAGCGCCGTCTTCCATCATGATATCGCAGCCGTCGTCATAAGTCGTCGCCATGTGATCCTCATTCATATAAGGAACGATATCCGCGATCTTCTGGAAGCTCTCAAGTCCTGCCGGAGTTGATGCGTATTTTGCTTGTCCTGCCTCAAACTCTTCTGCGAATGTCGGATCCTCAGCAAGCACATTGTAGTGGTCTCCAAGGTATGTAACCTGGCTCGTCCAACTGTCTGCATCCGTTCCCAGGACCGCCGTCTCTCCTGCTTCTTTGAGAACCTCACAGTTTGCCAGGAATTCATCCCATGTCTTCGGAACTTCCAGCCCGTACTCCTCGTACATTTCCACATTGTAGAGAACCGCGCCTGCCTGGGAAGCTGTTGCCGGTATTCCATAGAGAACTCCGTCAGAGCTTGCTGCATTTACAAAATTCTCATCCAGCTTGTCCGCATAGTCTGCCGTCAGGTCTTCAAAATACTCCGACGGATTCAGCGATGACAGGAGTGCGCCGCAGTTATAGCTTAAGAGATCTGCCATATCGCCGGACGCAAGTCTTGTCTTTACCACGTTATCTCCGTCCTCACCGCCGGGTACCTGCTCCAGATTGACCGTAAGCCCCAGTTTTGCCTCTGCCGCATCGATCAGAGCATTGATCCCGTCCATCGTACTGTTTGATACCCAGAGAATGGAAATTTCCTCACCTGCATAGGGAAGATCCGATGACGCAGCATCCCCGGATGCAGACTCTTCCGAGCCGCCGGAGCATCCTGCCAGGGAACCGATCATTGCCAGACTGAGCAGTAAGCTGATAACCTTTTTCTTCATAAAACACTTCCTCCTTTTTCTTTTGGTTTCTTGTTTTGATCTATGTCTATTTTATTTGCGGATATGGAAAAAGTATATAGACGAAATCGTACCGGAATATGGAAAAATGCGTAAAAGTACCGTGTACTTTTTCAAAAGTGTCAGGCACTTATTAAAAAGTACACGGTACCCGTTAAAGATTTAACAGGCGCCGGAAGGTTTAAAACTCCAGGCGCCTGTCACACTATTCTTTCTATATTATCTTGTCACGATATCAACCGGCACGTTGAAGATCTTCGCAACTTTCAGGATCGTGTCGATGTGTCTTCCCGTAGCCGCTGCAAAGTGATGGGTCGGTCCGCACTCGCTCCAGCGGTTCACGAACTCTCGCGCGCCGCAGGTGAAGCGTGTTCTCATGTTTGTATCGCCGAAGGAAAGGATCGGTCCTTCCTCGTTGACGCCCTCAGCCACGATGAACTTGAAGTGTCCGTCTCCGTCCTGAGTGATCGCAAGGTAGGTAACCGGACCTGTGTACGGATAGAACTGGGTCAGGTATCCGCCGCCTGTCTTTCCGTGGAACACCTTCACGATCTTCATGGTCGGTTTCTTATCGGAAATATCCGCGTCTCCGGATCCGCTGTGACCGATGATCGCAATGTCGTCATTGAAGTCGATGGAGTACATCTCAGCGAGCTGTCCTGTTCCTGAGATCGTCTTTAAGATGCTCATCGCCATGGCAACCTTCATATCTCCCTCTACCGCGCACGCTGTTCCCTGTTTGATCAGCATGGAGAACGCCGGGATGAGCATGCTGTCAAGGACGCCTGCCTTTCCCTGTGCGAATCCGTCGTAATGGGAAGCGATCAGACCGAGTTTCTCGTCTCTTACCCACTGCTCGAAAGCGACTACATATTTCGCCATCTCCCATACTTCCTCGATGCTTCCGCCACCTTCGATATCGAATGTATCAAGGATATCCTGAGCTTTCGCGCGGATCGCGTCCTCATCTGTAATGTCGTCGGCGATCGCCCACATCTTCTCCCAGTCAAACTGTTTTGTATACAGGAACATCCTTCTGTACAGGTTGGACTCGTCGATGTAAAGGTCCATCATACCCGGATAAGGTCTTCCGATCTGAGCGATATTGGTATCGCGGAATCTTCTCCTTACCTGAGCCGCTTTACACCAGTCTTCGATCTCTGCCTGGACGCCCGGGTCTCCTCCCTCGACAACGCCTGTGATCACGGCATGTCTCTTTCCGTACCTCTCAAGGTCAGCTACCATCTCACCGACCGCGCCGCATGCATAGCCTTCGCCGAGCCATTTTGCAATGTCTGTGTGGTCATAATCCAGAGCTTTTAATTTCTGGACATTCACAAGGACCACCGGAACATCCAGATCTCTTACTGCCGGCAGCATATTGTAGGACGTCGCGTAAGTCAGAAGCTGCAGGAATACAAGGTCAACATCCGCCGCGCGGAACTTGTCCCCCGCCTCCTGGGACTGCTCTTTTGTCGTAATGATGCCTCCGTCAACGATCTCTACCGTATCCGGGATCGTCTTCTTGAACGCGTCGTACTGCGCCTCAAACTCCGGCACCAGCGACGGGAACTGGGGCAGATATGCGCCCAGAGCGATTGAAAATACGCCTACTTTTGCTTTTGTCTCAACTAACATTTTATGTCCTCCTTCATATTTATACCATTTTGCCAGGTGGACCTGACCCTTCTGAAGAGGGGTCTGTCCCTTTTGCAAAGGGGCTGCCCCCTTTGAGTATCAATACATCTTCACATCAAACGAATCTCTGACGCATGTCCTTGCCTCCGGCAGGTCTTTGAACACGCCGTCATGGAGCATCTGCACCATGATATTCCCGATCGCGGTCGCCTCAGAAGGACCTGCGGAAACCTTACGCCCTGTATATTTCGCGGTGAGCTGATTTAAGTATTCCGCGTTGGAACCTCCGCCCACAACATAGATCGTATCGTATTTCTTTCCTGTGATATTCTCTATCTCTTCCACAGTATCCGCATAACATTTTGCAAGGCTGTTGTAGATCACGGACGATATCTCTCCCACAGTCTTCGGCACCTGCTGTCCGCTGTTCTCACAGAAATCCTGCACAGCTTTTATCATACTCTTCGGTGCGAGGAAGCAGTCGTCGTTACAGTCCACAATAGAGGAAATCGTCTCCTTAGACGCCATATCGCATATCTCAGCAAAGGAAAGATCCTCGGTAAACTCTTTCTTCACGGACTGTATCATCCACAGCCCCATGATATTTTTGATAAAGCGGAACCTGTGGTCATATCCGCCCTCATTCGTAAAGTTGGCTTTCATGCTCTCTACAGAGCAGTCCGGTTCCTTTCGTTCAATGCCCATCAGGGACCATGTCCCGGAGCTTATGTACACCGCGTTGTCGTCATTTGTCGGAACTGCCAGCACGGCGGAACCTGTATCGTGGGTCGCCGGAAGGACCACCGTACAGTCGAATCCGACCTCATCCTGTATCTCTTTCGTAAAATTCCCGACCACTGTGCCCGGCATGGAAACCGGGAGGAACATATCCTTATTATATCCCAGCATCTCGATCAGCCCGTAGTCCCAGTCGTTAGTCTCCGTGCTGATGAGCTGCCCGGTCGTCGCCTCCGTGTACTCGTTCTTCTTCACCCCGGTCAGGAGAAAATGGAAATAATCCGGCAGCATCAGTATCGTCTCCGCCTGCTCCAGGTACTCCGGATGAGACTGCTTCACAGCCATGAGCTGGTAGATCGTATTGAAGAGCTGCTTCTGGATGCCGGTCCTCGCGTACAGATCCTCCGGGGATATCTTTTCATATACTTTCTCGTCCATCCCATTGGTCCGGCTGTCGCGGTATCCCACTGTCTCTCCGAGGATATTGTCATCCTTGTCCAGCAGGACATAATCAACGCCCCAGGTGTCAATCCCCATGGTTGCTGGGATCTTCCCGAGTTCTTTACATTTCTTCAGCCCGGTCTTGATCTCATTGAAGAGACGCTCCACATCCCAGCAGAGTGTTCCGTTTTTATTGTCCATCCCGTTCGGGAAACGGTACACTTCCTCAAGCTGCATCTTCCCGTCCACCATGGACGCAAGCATATGCCGCCCGCTGGACGCCCCGATATCAACGGCCAAATAATACCTGTCCATCTCTTGTGCCTCCTTTATATTTTTTCGACTTTAAACTTATTATAATTGGTGAAACCGCACAAAAAAAGGACGTTATTTATATAAAATTACGTCCTTATTTGCAAATATTGATTTTTCTTCCTGTCGGTTCAGGCTTCCGTCTGATGCTCCCTCCTGCGCATCCTGTATTCTTTCGGGCTCGCCCCGTACTTTCCCCTGAATTTCCTGTAAAAATAGCTGGTGTTGTCATACCCCACAGACCCGATAATGTCCGACACCGAGACAGCACTGTTTACAAGCAGCCAGGCAGCCTGCTGCATCCGTTTCTCCTGGAGCAGTTCCTTGTACGTCTTCCCTGTACGCTTCTTGATCTCCCGGCTCAGCCAGTAGATATCTGTATTCATCTGCTCCGCCAGTTCGGAGAGTGTGCCGTTCCGGTAGTGCTCGTCAATGTAACTCAGCACCGCCGCCATGATCTCTGTATCGAACCGGTTCCGCCCGGTCTCCATCTTGTCCATATAGTTGAGGAGCTGAAGAAATAAAAGTCCCATCGTGATCTGGGTACAGCTTCTTTTATTCGAAGAATCATAGAAGATCGTCCAGACCATGTTTTCCACCAGGTTCTGCACCGGCAGTACATCCGCCACATGGAAATGCAGATAGGAAGTCTCCCCGTCCTTCCCGCAGAGCGCATCCACCAGAAACGTCTTCAGCATATTTTCCTCACTGCTGATCATGGAAAAGGCAGTATCGAAAAACTCCGGAAGGACAATGAAATTTACGGCAATGTCCTCCTTCCCTGCCGGAAGGATCTCCTGCACCGCATTCTGATTCAGGAAGAGCAGCTCCCCCGTCTTGAGCAGGATCCGGTTTCCATTGATAATATGGGTCGTCGTCCCCTGGCACATATAGATCACTTCTATATAATTGTGACGGTGCTCCGGGAAATGGACGAACCGCGTGTGTGGCCGGACCTGGATCAGTTTTCCTTTCTGGAGCAGCTTGTCGCAGTCCACGACCATTTCCTTCTTTTCCGTATAGATCTGCTGGTCGATCTCCTGTCTCCCGTCAAGGATCCTCTGTTCCTCCTCCGTAATGACAGACAGTTCCCGGATCAGTTCTTCATGCATGTATCGATCTCCCGTGCCAGTGCCATGTATTCTTTCGCGCTCCTGCTGCTCTTCTTATATGCGATAACCGGGGCGTTATTGTCCTGGGACCACTCAATCCCGCTGTCCACACGGATATATGTGTCAAACACTTTCACATCATCCAGTTCTTTCAGAGTCTCCAGCGTCTGCTTAAAGTAATTCTTTCTCGTGTCCACCTTGGTGATCACGATTCCTCCCAGCTTCAGATCCGGTGCGATCTGACGGACTTCCTCCAGGAACTCGAACATGTTCCCCAGCCCGAACAGCCCCCAGGGGGTCGCCTCCACGGGAATGATGATCTCATCGGAAGCACACAGAATATTCATGACCCAGCCACCCAGAGTCGGGGGAGCATCAATCAGGATATAATCGTATCCTCCCGACTCTTTTATAGAAGAAATCCCTTTTTTCAGGATGAATTCCCTCTGCCATTTCGTAAACAGTTCATACTCAATAGAACTCATCAGCGTAGAGGAAGGGATCAGATCCAGCCCTTCATAGGAAGTATGTACGATGTAATCCGACAGGTCGTCCTGCCGCCGGATCCCCTCGTACAGATTCTTCTCCCCCTGAGCAAACCCGAGCACCGTATCCTCGTCAAAAAGAGAAAGCGACAGATTGAGCTGCATGTCCCCGTCGATCAGCAGAACTTTTCTTCCGAGTTCCCTGAGCCCGTATCCCACGTTGGAACATGTAGTCGACTTGCCGCTTCCGCCCTTATTATTCGCAAAACAGATTACCTTCGTCGTTCCCATCTCAGCGAGTCTCTCCTTTCCGCCATTTTGTATCTTCTCCGTCTTCTCCGAAATTTTTATCGATCAGACAACAGTATTCCTCGTACGCGTCCACTCCTTCAAACTTCTCCCGCAATACGTCTCTGACTCCCTTATAATACCATGCCAGCGCAGCCTTGCTCTGCATCCGGAACCGGGTCCACAGCATTTCACCCACCACCGGGTAATCCCGGTCGATATCCCGCATGTTCGAAAGTTTGTCCGCCAGGCCGATCATCTGCACCTCGGTGGGCGCGTCCTTCATCCTGCGGATCGTCTCCCCTTTTCTCTCTTCCCAGGACAGGGATTTGTCCTCGCTCTCCTGGACTACCATATCCGCGACACGCTGCCCGAATCTGAGTTTTAAAACTTCCTGCGTGATCCCTCCGCAGTCCTCGATCGTATCGTGCAGTATCGCCGCACAGATCACTTCTTCGTCCTTTGTCATCGTCGCCACGATATCCGCCACCTCTATTGGATGGACGATATAAGGTCTTCTCGTTCCCTTGCGGAACTGTCCTTCGTGGGCTTTTGTTGCAAATTCAATGGCGTCATCAATCATGAAACATCCTCCTGCCCTAACCCGAGACACCGGCTGCCGCCTGTACAGATGTAAAACTGCCGCATCCGAGATCCAGCGAACCGCATCTTTCTTTACCTGTATTTAACTTACAGGAAAATTGTAACACAAGCGGGCATGAATCTCAACGAAGTTTGAACACAAATGAAAAAAGCCCGGTGAGGTATTTCAGGAGCTCGTGGTCCGTGGTATAATGATTGCGCAAAGCGCAATCCGGACCGACGCCTTCGGTCCGCTCCGCTACGCGGCGCTTCCTTTTCTGCGCACACGGCATAATATGAACACTTGATACAGGAGGCATTGGGATATGGAAAGAAAAACCGTACTCGTGACCGGCTCCTCCCGGGGCATCGGGCGCGCCTGCGCCCTGGCATTCGCCGGAGCCGGATATCACGTATTCATAAACTGCAGAAATTCAACAGACAAGCTGAAAACGCTGGAAAGGGAAATCCTGGATGCAGGCGGCTCCTGCACAAAACTCCCCGGGGATGTGAGCAGCCCCGAAACCGTGCGCTCCCTTTTCCGGGAGATCACCGCAGCCTGCAGCGGACTGGACGTCCTTGTGAACAATGCGGGGATCGCGCATTTCGGACTTTTAAGCGATATGTCCGACGATGAATGGAGAAACGTCCTGGACACCAATCTTACCTCCGCTTTCTACTGCTGCCGGGAGGCGATCCCGTACATGGTCTCGAAAAAGAAGGGACGGATCATCAACATCTCCTCCATGTGGGGTACCTCGGGCGCTTCCTGCGAAGCCGCCTATTCCGCCTCCAAATCGGGACTGAACGGGCTGACCCGGGCGCTGGCAAAAGAGCTCGCCCCCAGCAATATCCAGGTAAACGCCATCGCATGCGGAGTCATCGATACAGAGATGAACAGCAGGCTGGATATGGAGGAACGTGCCGCCCTGGAAGAAGAAATCCCGACCGGACGGTTCGGCACGGCAGAGGAGACTGCCAGACTCGTGCTCATGCTGGCGGAAGCTCCGTCCTATCTGACAGGGCAGGTCATTGGCATGGACGGAGGTTTTCTGTAACAAATAATAAGAAATCCTGTTATTTCCACTCAATATCCGCCGGTTTCCTCGGGGCAGTCCTCTTATATGTAACCGCCGGATACCCGATGAGCATACAGCACACAAGGGGTGTCTCCGGAATCCCCAGCCACTCTTTCACCGCGGGGCAGGCCTCGATGATCCGTGTCAGATAACCGCTGTATAGTACGCCTGCGCCTTCCGCAACGGCCATATTTTCAATGTTTGCCGCGGCAAGTCCTCCATCAAGAGGATTGTCCGTGACCACCATGATACATGCGGGCGTGTTGAAAAAAAGCCCGTCATCCTGCGGATTGTCCCGATGTCTGCGGTAAAGGAACTTAAAGAGCATGGAATACTGGGGCATGGTCTTTTTTACCCGCTCCGCCATCTCCGGAATCTGTCCCCACAGCAAATCTTTCAGTTCATCCAGCCTGTCCTGGGCCACGATAAAGCGGCACGCCTGCCGGTTCTTCGCCGTGGGAGTATATCTCCCCGCCTGGAGGATCCGTTCCATTGTCTCCCGGTCCATCTTCCGGTCCTGGAAATTTCGGATACTCCTTCTGAATTTCACCGCATGCAGAAAATTCTCCGGCTCCACGGAAAAATTCTCCCTGTCGTACTCTTCCACATCAGCCATGTCGTACTCCGGGATCGCCACCGCGCCTTTCGGACAGACTGCAACGCAGTGCCCGCACAGGATGCAGTCCGGTTTCCAGACCGCTTTCTCTTCTTCCACTCTGATCTTTCCGACGGGGCAGTCCTTTTCGCACAGCCCGCAGCCAATACACTTTTCTCTGTCTATCGTAACCATTTTCCTTCTCCTTTTTGCTATTATGTTCCTTCAGACTCTTCCATATATATCCTGAGGCACATATGCCTTCACCCGGATCCCCTCCGGTACATACTCCTCGGATATAAGCTGGCCTTTCGTCCGGATGATCTGGATTTTCCCTGCCTCAGAGAAATCATACAGACGTTCAATATAAATCTGATCTCTGCGGATGATCTCAAGCAGCGCCTGTCTCAACTCCTCCAGCCCCTGCCCTGTCTTTGCGGATGTGGGGATCGAATAATCCGCCTGGAAATCCCTCGGGTATCCCGGGGTCTCGAGCAAATCCTGCTTGTTGAACAGGGTGATCACCGGCTTCCCCTCTGCTCCCAGCTGACGCAGTGTCTCGTAGACCACATGCATCTGCGTGTCCATCTGAGGATTGGACGCGTCCACCACATGGATAATGATATCCGCATAGGCCGCTTCCTCCAGCGTACTCTTAAACGCCTCCACCAGGTGATGGGGTAGCTTCCGGATAAATCCCACCGTATCCGTCAGCAGGATCTCCTGGGTGCTGTCCAGCATCAGGGACCGGGTCGTAGTGTCCAGAGTGGAGAACAGCATGGCGTCCTCCAGGATCCCCGCATCTGTCAGTGCATTCTCGATACTGCTCTTTCCCGCGGACGTGTATCCCACCAGAGCTGCCACTTTCAGCCCGGACTGCTTTCTCTGCCCCCGGATCAGCTCCCTGTGCTTCTCCACATCCTTCAGTTCTCTTTTCAGCCTGCTGATCCTCTCACGGATCAGTCTTCGGTCCATCTCCAGTTTCTTCTCCCCGGGACCTCTCGTTCCGATCCCGCCGCCCAGCCGGGAGAGGGACTTTCCGAGCCCCGCAAGCCGGGACGCCCTGTAGCGGAGCTGTGCCAGTTCCACCTGGATCTTCCCCTCCCCGGACACGGCTCGGGCAGCGAAAATGTCCAGGATCAGGAGCGTCCGGTCGATCACCTTACAGGACAGTTCTTCCTCCAGGTTTCCGATCTGGACGCTGGTCAGTTCATCGTCGCAGATGATCCCTGTAGCGTCTGTTTCCCAGAGCAGATCTTTGAGTTCCGCCAGTTTGCCCTTCCCGATATAGGTTCCCGGATGGACCGTCTCCCGGGCCTGGATCAGCCTGCCGGCCACCCGGGCGCCCGCCGTCCGGGCCAGTTCCGAGAGTTCGTCCAGAGACGCCTCCTCCGACTCCGCACCGCCGGTATCAACGCCCACAAGGATCACGTTTTCTTCTGTCTCATTCATTTCATACATCAAGTCTGGTCCTCCTTACCGTTCCGTCAGTCCAGACGGAGGATAAAAACCGGGAGGGGCGGGTCGTTCCTCCGGTTATAGTAGCTGTTCACAATAACAAGCCATTTCTTCGGGTCCACATCTTTCAGCCAGCCAAGCAGTACATCCCGCTCCTCATAGCCGGTGTCACCACCGCTGTAGATACAGAGGCTGATCACTCCGCCCGGCTTTAACAGCCGCATCCCCGCTTTCACCGCCTCCAGGGTTGTCTCTGCCCGTGTTGCGAAGGCATGGTCCGCGCCGGGAAGATACCCCAGGTTGAATACAACAGCTGCCGCCTCCCCGGTCACATACTGCTCCATTCGCTCATGCCCGTCACAGATCAGTTCCGCCCTGGCAAGGAGTCCGGCTCCTTCCAGTTTCTCCCGGGTATTCGCAATCGCCTGCTCCTGGATGTCAAAAGCGTAGACTTTCCCCTCTTTACCCACGAGCCTGCAGAGGAACTCCGTATCATTTCCGTTACCCGCCGTTCCGTCAATGCAGATATCTCCCTCAGAAATATATTCTGACAGAAAACGGTGGCAGTATTCTGTAATCTGATATTTCTTTCTTATATTCATATATTTCCCTTAGTCTAAGACACTCACGGCAAAGCCGTTCGCTGTCCGTTGCCTGTCAAATGGTGCTGCGTGCCAGTGGCACGCGTCCGGCACGGACCGCAGCGGAGCGAAGACCTGCTCGTGCAAGCACGGCAGCCGCTTGCCGGGCTTATCGTGCAAAAAGGGCAGTCCCTCTGCTCTTTCTGAGAGGGCTGCTCCTCCTTTTCCTTCACCTTGTCTTAAGAAACTCCGCTTCCTTCTGAGCGGCTTCGTCGTCCGGATATTTCTCTATATACGCCGCGATCTTCTCCTTTGCGGATTCCCAGTCCGCCTGGCGTTCCAGGCAGATGATCTCATTGTACTCCATCTCCTGGATCAACCCGGCATCGGCCCTCTCTCCGTCTGAACCGGCGTCCGACAGAGCCAGCCCCGCCTGAATGTACTCCAGACCTTTCTCATAATCCCCGGTCTGTATGGCAGAGACACCCATCAGGTTATAAAGCTGAACGGTCTGTTCCGCGCCGTTATCCACCGCGTTCTCAAACGCTTCCAGTGCACCAGCATAGCTGCCCAGTTCGTAGTCAGACATCCCGAGCCCCTGGTAAGCCGCGGCCAGGTTTTCCCGGTCTTCCTCTTCCTCGGATACTGCCTGCTGAAAAGATGCTGCAGCCGTCTCATAATCTCCCTCCTCCAGCGCCTCAGCTCCATCCTTTAACGCACTGGCGCAGCCGGAGAGCAGAAACATACTCACAGCCGACAAGATCAGTAACTTTTTCTTTATCCCTGTCATTTTATCATACTCCTCTTACTTATTCTAACGCTCCGGGAATTTCATCATCCAGAATGAGTTCAGGATATTGATGACCATCACCGCCATATCCGCAAGAATGGCGTTCTGCATGGTTACGTACCCGGAGAATGCAAGTGCGATCAGGATAATCTTCATGCCGATCGCAAAGACCATATTCTGCTTTACAGAACGCAGTGTTGCCCTGGCGATCCGGATCGCATTGATGATTCCCGAAGGCTCATCCTCCATCAGGATGATATCCGCCGCCTCCAGGGCAGCGTCTGACCCCAGACCTCCCATAGCGATCCCGATATCCGCTCTGGCAAGCACCGGGGCATCATTGATCCCATCGCCCACGAAAGCCAGTTTCTCGCCCTCCATCTGATTCTCCATGAACTCCTCAATCTGTTCCACTTTATCTTCCGGCATAAGTTCTGCATAGACACTTTCGATCTGAAGTTTTTTCGCCACAGCTTCTGCCGCCTGTTCATTGTCTCCCGTCAGCATAACCGTGTCCAGGTCCCGCCGATGGAGCCATTTCATCAGCTTTACAGCACCCGCTCTGACCGTATCCGCGATCAGAATATATCCCGCATACTTTCCGTCGATCGCCACATAGACTGCTGTCCCATTTTCTGACACAGGTGCATAGAAAAGTCCATGCCGGTTCATCAGCCTGTAATTTCCTATGTATACTTCCCGCCCGTCCACTCTTGCCCCTATTCCATACCCCGGATACTCTTTAAGTCCATCCACTCTGGAGCGGTCGATCTCTTTTCCATATGCCTCTCTCAGCGACAGTGCGATCGGGTGGGTGGAATATGCCTCTCCCAGCGCTGCCGCTTCCAGCAGTTCTTCCTCTGTAATCTTCTGATAGGGAACGATCTTCTGTACATGAAACACGCCCTCTGTCAGTGTCCCTGTCTTATCAAACACAAAAGTATCCACTTTGGGCAGTTCTTCCAGAAACGAACTTCCTTTGATCAGAACCCCCTGTCGGGACGCAGCGCCGATCCCTCCAAGAAATGCCATGGGAATGGATACCATCAGACCGCATGGGCACGATGCCACAAGAATAATAAGACCTCTGTATATCCATTCATCCCTCGTCTCAACAAATATCATCGGCGGAAGAAGAATCGTCAGCAGCGCGATCAGGATCACAATAGGGGTATAATATTTCGTAAACTTATCCGCAAAGTGCAGGCTGTCAGATCTTTTTTCATTGGCATTTTCCACCAGATGCATGATTTTCTCCGCAGTAGAATCTCTATATATGCGGGTAACCCGCGCCTCCAGAACACCATTCAAGTTGATGCAGCCACTGTAAAGCTTATCCCCGATCTTTACGACACGGGGTTCCGCCTCACCAGTGATCGCCTTCATATCAATGGTCCCCGTTCCGAACGTGACCACCGCGTCAACCGGGATCTTCTCCCCTGGCCTAAGGACGATGATCTGGCGTTCCTTCAGTTCCTGGGGCGGCACGATCTTCTCCTTGTTCCCCACCTTCAGATTTGCATATTCCGGACGAATATCGATAAACTCTGCGATGGACTTTTTCGTTCTGCTCAGAGATATCTCCTCCACCATCTTTCCCACCTGGTAGAAAAGCATGGCCGCCACTGCCTCTTTGTTCCTTTCTACAATAAACGCCCCCACAGTCGCGATGATCATCAGAAGATTCTCATCCAGGAACTGCAGTTTTCCAATATTTTTGAAAAGTTCGATATACGTTGTTGCCGATAGCGCGATATAGGGCAGCAGAAACAACAGCGTCTCTGCAGTCCTCCCAGTCTCACGATATTCTGTGATGACCCACGCGATCATATACAGCAGGAGCCCGGCGCCAAGCTCTATCCCTTTTCGTTTCGCTTCCTTTGTCATTCCCTTTTTCTTCCCTTTATCCCTTGTATTGCAATCCGCATCAGTGTGCCTGCATCCCATGCATCCTTCCCGGAGAGGGCTCCGCAGTGCTCCAGCTCCGTCACCTCCGGTGCCGTAGCTCACGGGCGTCCGCCCTATACTGTCCATATAGAGCCACTGAGTCTGCTGGCAGCCTCGTGTCTCTCCCGGAGAGGGTTCCGCAGTGCTCCAGCTCCGTCACCTCCGGTGCCGTAGCTCACGGGCGTCCGCCCTATACTGTCCATATAGAGCCACTGAGTCTGCTGGCAGCCTCGTGTCTCTCTCTGGACAGTGCACTGCGGATTGCTTACCTGAACATTATACCCAAAACGGGGGGTGGCTTCAATATGTTTTGGAAGTGTGGGGGAATTGTTGCAACCTAAAGGCCTGTTTACATGATTTCTTCCATTCTGCAAATAAAATTTATTTTCTATTTTTCTCACTCTATGCTATTTTTTCATTGTAGAAGATGCTCCGTACCAGCAATTTAACACATCGCATATTGACAATAATATACTTACCCAGGGAGCGGTTGAGGTGCTGTGCCTGTCGCCGAACATAAGAAATAACGCCTCCATCCTGGTAAGATAAGGCGCTATTCCAATAGATTTATTTTACCGACGGCCAGGTGTGCACTGGCCAACAGCTCCCTTGTTAAGTATATTATAGTCAATATTTCTAAGAGAACCGGACCTGAAAATTCATGTCCGGTTCTCCCTGTCATTTCATTCACTTTTCCGTTTCTTATCTGAAAAATGGATCACTCTCTGGCCTCTTCTGTTCCCGATCACGTTATCGAGCACATCATCCATATTATCTCTGTTGGCTTTATCCTGGACTATACATTCCTGTATCGCTTCATTCAGTGAGAGCATCTTGTCATCCAGCTCTGACACCATCTTCGCGCATTCCCTGAGATCACGGCTTATGTATTCCGGCGCGTTTCCCTCGAACTTATAGTAGATCTTATGCTCAAGGCTGGCCCAGAAATCCATCGCGATCGTGCGGATCTGAATCTCCACCTTGGTGTCAACTACACTGTCTGACAGAAAAATCGGCACGGACACAAGCATGTGATAGCTTTTATATCCGCTTTCTTTCGGGTTCTTGATATAGTCTTTGATGGAAAGTACTTTAAGGTCGCTCTGATTTCCAATCATCTCAGCCAACCGGTAAATATCTGATGTGAAAGAGCAGATGAGCCGCACACCCGCGATATCATTTACATACCGCACCATGTTCTCGATCGATGTCTCATATCCGTAGCGTTTCAGCTTCTTCACAATGCTCTCCGGTGTCTTAATCCGGGTTTTGATATGTTCAATCGGATTGTACTGGTGCACATGCTGGAATTCATCATTCAGAATTTCCAGCTTGGTCCCCACTTCTTTCAGGGCTGCATTGTAAAGAAAAATAACTGTTTTCCAGCTGTCAACATCTTCATAGCTCCGCAACGCAGCCTCTACCTGTTGTTCACCTTTCATTACAGACATCCCCCATTGGTTGTTTTGTTTTCTAACAGTATACCATATTTTGTACCCTGTGTCACAGAGTTCATCCTTTTTTAAGAAACAATTGTGACCTTATGCTGGAGTTCACACCTAACCGCCGCATTTTCTCTGTTCCCGAGTACGGTGTGAACTGTAACAAGCTTACAGTTCCAGCTTCATATTCCCCGGCTTGATCCACCGTTTTTTTCTCATGAACTCCGCGATCAGCAGCGTCAGCACCGCGGGAAGGATGAACTGGATCAGAATGATCTTCGCGAACACGATCAGTTCCGGCTCCGTCCGTGTCATCACCTGCCAGGTCATGAGCGGTCCCACCAGACCGGCGGTCCCCATCCCTGAACCGGTCGCATTGTTTGTCATATGCAGCACAACCGTCCCTACCGGTCCCAGGATCGCACTGGACAGGATCGGCGGGATCCAGATCAGCGGGTGCCGGACAATGTTCGGGACCTGGAGCATGGACGTCCCGATGCCCTGAGCCAGAAAGCCGCTGAATTTATTTTCCCGGAAGCTTGCAACGGCAAAACCGATCATATTGCAGCAGCATCCCACTGTCGCCGCGCCCGCGGCAAGTCCGGACAGATTCAGGATCACCCCCAGCGCTGCGGAGCTGATCGGAAGGGTCAGGATCATTCCCATCAGAACAGAGACTACAACTCCCATCAGAAGGGGCTGCTGCTCCGTTCCCCAGTTGATGAGAGCGCCCAGCCAGGACATGAACCGGGAGATCGGAGGTCCGACAAACAATCCCACTGCAGATCCAACGCCGATGCACACCAGCGGGGTCAGGATGATATCCAGCTTCGTCCTCCCGGATATCAGGATCCCGATCTCAATAGCGATATAAGCCGCAACGAATGCCCCCAGCGGCTCCCCGGGCCCGTTCAGGATCACCTGTCCGTCCACAAACACCTGCCCGGAGAGGATCCGGCTGGCGAACGCTCCTACCATGCCGGTCACCGCCGCGCAGACCACCACCAGTTCCTGGGCGTTCAGCTTCCGCGCCACGCCCACGCCGATCCCGGCGCCCGTAAGAGACGCAGCCACCCCTCCGATCAAATAGATCATGCTGCCCGGATTTCCGCCCACATAATTCCCGATCTGCTGGATGATCGTTCCAATGATCAGTGTGGCGAACAGCCCGTGGGTCATGCCGCCCAGTCCTTCCACAAATATCCTGTCAAGAATACTCTTCATTCTTCTTTCGTCCTTTCCTGCCCGAAAGCAGTCAAAAGCAAGGACTTCGGATCATCCGCTCTCACTTTTCCTGCCGGCTTGCGGGCGTTTTTCCGGTCTATTTTATCATAAACCCAGGGACATGGCAAACCCGCCGTCACTTCTGCCGGCGGGTAAGTCAAAACGGTGTGGCTTCTCAAACCATTCACATTATCTAAACCGAAGAAAAACAGTTCCTCTCTGCACAGCCGCAGCACCAGAGAGCATCCTCATTCTATCCTTCCGCGAGAACACTCTTTCCGCGTTTCAGATATCTTCCGTCTCCTCGTTTTCCGAGGAATTTATTGTCCTTTACAATCACATTTCCACGCTGCATCACAAGGTCGATGTCGCCCTGCACCTTCATTCCCTCATAACAGGTGTAGTCTACCGCGCTGTGCATATCCGCATGGGTCAGCACTCTTGACTTCTCCGGGTCAAAGATCACGAGATCCGCGTCAGATCCCGGAAGCAGAGTTCCTTTCTGCGGATACATGCCGTACATGCGGGCAGGGTTCGTGCAGAGATATTTCACAAACTGAGGAAGTGAGATCCTCCCTTTCGCAACGCCCTCGGAGTACATCACACGGAACCGCTCCTCCACACCCGGTCCTCCGTTGGGGCATGCGGTGAAATCATCCGCCCCCGCCTGTTTCTCGATCCCGTAATTGAAGGGGCAGTGATCCGTCGCCACCGTGTCGAGCACATCATCCCGGAGCGCTCCCCACAGAGCCTCATTATCCTCCTTTTTCCGGAGCGGCGGAGACATAATCGCCTTCAGACCTTCCTTCGGATCCTGGTACATGTCGTCCGTCAGGGTCAGGTACTGGGTGCACGTCTCCACTCCCAGATGCTTCTGATGGGAAGCCCTGGCCTTCATCACCTCGAGGAGCCCTTCCTTGCTGGACAGATGGACGATATAAAGGGGAGCGTCCCCTGCCATCGCCGCCAGATGGATCATCCGGTCCACTGCCTCCGCCTCGCATCTTGCGGGACGGCTTAACGGATGATACTTCGGCTCCGTACAGCCGTTCTCGATGTAGTGTTTCCTGAGATAATTGATGACTCCGTCGTTCTCACAGTGCACCGCGATCACGATGCCGTCCTCCTTCGCCTGTTTCAGGACCCGGTAGAGTTCGTCGTCCTTCAGCATGAAGTCATAAGTCATATAAACCTTGAAGCTGGTGATCCCGTCCTGTTCTGCGATCTCTCCCATTTCTCTCAGGACCGACTCGTTGACATGCTGGATCACTCCGTGGAATCCGTAGTCGATCACTGCTTTCCCGTTCGCGATCCTGTGATACTCCTCAACCTGGTGCCACAGGCTGCACCCCTTCGGACCGAACGCCATGTGGTCCACGATGGTGGTGGTGCCGCCGCATGCCGCCGCTACGGTCCCGTCATAGAAATCGTCCACAGCACGGTATTTTCCCGCCTGGAGGTCCATATGAGTATGTACGTCCACAGCTCCCGGGAAAACATATTTTCCGGACGCGTCGATCACCTCCGCTCCGTCTGCCTCCAGGTTTTCTCCGATCAGTTTTACCTTCTCGTCCTCGATCATGATATCCGCCTGAAATATCTGTGAATCCGTGACAACAGTTCCGTTCTTTACGATCTTCTTCATAAAAGGCACCTCCTATTTCCTGCAGATCAGACTATAGATAACAAACGCGGCAACACATCCCAGCAGATAAGAGCTGTCGTAGATCCAGGACAGTGCCGGGACAAAATTGCATGCGAAGATGATCACAAACAGAGCGATCATAACCCCAAGAGCCTTCACGTTCCAGCCGCCCGTATAGTAATATTCGCCGCCGTCCTGACGGTAGAGATCCGGAACATTGAACCTGTTCTTATATTGCATCCACAGCGCCGCCAGACACACGCCCGTGATCGGTCCGAGGAATACAGCGAGGGTTCCGTTCAGTGTGTAGACATAACTCTCCGGATTTGCCACCAGCCGCCAGGGAAGGAAGCAGATGGAGATGATCGTCGCCACGATGACCGCTCTCTTGTAGGTCAGCTTTTTGCTGAACAGAGATGAGAACACCACTGCAGCCGAGGTCAGGTTACAGGGAACATTTGTGGTCAGCGTCGCAAGGATGATAAACAGCGAGAAAATGATCACGATCAGCGGATTATCAAACTGAGCCACCAGGTCGCTGGGATTCCAGAACGCTTCTCCGAACGCCAGCTCGGAACCGGATGTGCCGCAGATTCCCACAAGCACGATAAATGCAGTCATGATCGGCGCACCGATAAGCTGTCCCCTGACCTGTGCGCCCTCCGTCTTCTCATGCCGTGTAAAGTCCGAGAAGTTCAGAGCAATGGTCGCGTCGAATGCGATCATAGAGGTCAGTGACGGGAAGAACTGGGACCAAAAGCTCTCTCCGTTTCCGCCTGCCACCGTCGTATTGAAAAGTTCTGAGATCCCGCCGGACTGTATCGCCACGACTACGGACCATACGATGACGACTGCGCTCAGGAAGATCAGGACAGGAGCAGAATAATCCTCCAGGAAGCTGATCGCCTTGCTGCCGTGGTAACCGATATAGAAATTGATCAGTACAAAGAGCGCGAAACTGATGAACGCACTTCCCGGGATCCCGCCGTAGAACGGGAGGATCGTCGTCAGTATCGCGTGGAAGGCAACGCTTCCGATCCAGTTCTGGATCCCGAACCAGAGACAGCCC
This sequence comes from uncultured Mediterraneibacter sp., assembly GCA_944377745.1. Taxonomy (GTDB): domain Bacteria; phylum Bacillota; class Clostridia; order Lachnospirales; family Lachnospiraceae; genus Mediterraneibacter. Next base: position 48,557 of record CALWFV010000014.1, read on the forward strand.
ATGAATGCCCTGATCAGAGTCGGCACCGCCGTTCCTTTCGGACCGAATACCATCTTCGAGAGAATCGGGAAACTGGCTCCATAGCGGGAACCGAATTTACCGAGCATAATGGAAGGGATCAGGACAAGAGAATGTCCGAGTACACAGATAAACAGGGCCTGATACCAGGTCAGCCCTGCCGCCAGAAGAGCGCTCGCCATCGTATAGACCGCGACGGAAACAAGGATACCCGTCCACAGCGTAATGTAGTTCTTCACGCTCCAGTCCCTGTCTTTGAGAGCGATCGGTTTCGTGTCTTCCGTATAAATGTTCTTGTGCTTCTTGATCTCCCTGACTCCTTCGTCTGTCAGCTCGACCACAAATGAATTTTGCTTTTGTAACTCTGCCATTTTGCACCTTCCTTTCGTCATTTTGACCAGTTTTTTTCTCTATGACTAAAGAATAGCACCAATAATACACAAAAGCAATATACTATTACAATTTTTTTTAGATATCTAAATATTTTTTAGTTTTTGAGAGGTATTTCACGAGCTTGGTGTACATGATATAATGATTGCGGTGCAGGCAAGCCACGGCTTGAAAAATAAATGCCGCCGGATCCGGCGGCGGATGGGAGTTTGACATGAAACAGGATATGACCCTTGATATTTTGATCCAGATCGCCCACGGTCTGGCGGAGCATTTCGGCCCGCAGTGTGAGATCGCCATCCACGACGTCACACGGGACCTCTCCAGCACGATCGTCCACATCGAGAACGGGCAGATCTCCGGAAGAGCCGAAGGTGACGCCGCGTCCAATGTAGTCCTGGAGGCGCTGCACACCCCACCGGAAGAACTGAAAGACCAGATCGGCTATCTGACCCGGACAGCTGACGGCAGGGCACTGAAATCCAGCACTGTTTATATCCGTGACAAGTCCGGCAGCCTCCGGTATATCTTTTCCGTCAACTATGATATCGCCTCACTGAAAGCAGTGGATGAACTGATCCGGGGTCTCATCACGACCCGTCCGGTCACAGCCCAATCTGATAAGGCAGAACAGAAAGAGCAGGAGTCCGTCCCCCGGATCCCTCACACTGTCACAGAACTTCTCGACTCTTTGATCGAGCAGGCCCTCGCAGAGGTCGGAAAGCCTGTGGTCATGATGACAAAAGAGGACAAGATCAAAGTTGTCCGCTACCTCAACGACGCCGGTGCCTTTCTCATCACAAAATCCGGTGACCGGATCGCATCCATGCTGGGTATCTCAAAGTTCACGCTGTACAGATACATGGAGAGCAATACTCCCTGACCGGCGCTCCGGGATAAAACTCATGAGGAGATCCGGGAGTACTGCGTCCTCCGGTATAAACAGCCGCTCTCCAGACTTATCACATCAAAAGGGTCAGGCCCCTTTGCAAATCCTTTGCATATGGACCTGACCCTTTTGAGATCGATTGCTTATAATTTTTCAAATAGATAACTTTCCAGATAACTCTTACTCTTTCGTCAGGCTTCCCTTCTTTGATCTCGTCTTGCTGTACAGCGCGAGAAGGACCGTTCCGATCACACCTGCGGAAACAGCGTTGCTGATCGCAGCGATGACTCCCTGTGTGAACACAAGGTTTGCCGGCTCAGCGTAGACAACAATATCAAGCACCGGAGCCACGATCACCCATGAAATGACATTTGCCACGATCTGGTAAATATTAAAGCGAATGATATCCTTTCCGCTGAATTCTCCCTCATCCACTTTCAGCTTCGGATAAACAAGACCTGTGATAAAGCAGGTCAGGCCGCTGGCAACAACCCAGCTCCACCACGGAGAGCCGTACTGGATCGCATCGGAAAGGCCGTGTCCGATCAGACCGATGAGGCCTCCCGCGATCGGTCCGAACAGAGCAGCGAAGAACGCGCCCACGCCGTAAGCCGTCTTGATATCCGTCTCCGGGATCCCGGTCGGAATCTTCACATACATGAACAGCACGATGAACAGCGCTGCTCCAAGACCAGTCGCAACGATGGTCTTCGTCTTAAATTCAAAAAGTTTCTTCTCCATTTGTATCCTCCTCCTTTAGATAGTGGTAAAACACAGGGGGCAAAAGCCCCTGCTGCGATGCCTCCGGCATTTTCTGCCGCAGGCTGTATCAACAGCTGGAACGGTTCCGCTCCGAAACCTCCCTGCCATCAACCTTATCTCAGTCTTTCGTGAACGTCACGGTCCACTCCGGTCCGTAGGATAGACCGTACTTCTCGCTGAAGCTTCCCTGAGTCACCGCCAGTGCGACCTTCATCAGCTCGTTGTTGTAGATCATCGGCTCGCCCTTTCCGGCAAAGCCGAAACTCTTATGGAAGAGCACCCTCTCATCAAACACCACATTTCCTTCGTGGCGCACAACCGTATGGACCGTATCGCCGTACTCGAATCCGGCGCTGTTGAACGCCTTCAGCGGAATATTTGTCCACAGGTTCCCGAAGTTCGGATCGTTGATCTCGAAGATCCCTTCCGCCTTTCCCTGTTCAATGGAAGGTTCCAGGATCGGGTGCTCCACGATCTCCTCCACCGGATACTCCGGACCCACGCCCTCAAAATCGATGATCCCGCTGGCAAGCCGCGCAGCAGTATACCCGAACAGGTCTCTTCCGTGGAAAATGGCTACCTCTTCGGTTCCCTTTCCTCTCAGGCGGTTCACAGACTCATCGATCTCTCTCACCGCCTCGATGCCGATAAATCTCTTCACATGGGTCAGGGAACCGTTGTCCGGAGACACTACATAGTGGCCGTCCTTCGTCTTCGCCACGCAGGCGCGGCGGCTTGTCCCTACCCCGGGATCCACGACCGATACATAGATCGTTCCCTCGGGCCAGAACGGAAGGCTCTGATACAGGCGGTAGCTTGCGCTCCAGGTATCATACTGGGGCAGTTCGTGGGTCCCGTCCATGATCTCAAGTTCACGGTCCACGCATTTCACCACACCGTACATGGAGCTGACAGCTCCCTCTTTATAAGTAAAATCAGTCTGGAATACCAGAATCGGTTTCATAACAGATATTCTCCTCTCAGATTATTGTGTCCGCTCTCCGCTGCAACGGGATCTTCGACGCAGCGGGATCCCCGCTGCAATGGGATTCCCGCCGTCAGAGCGGCTTTGTACGAACGGACTTAAACAAACGGATTGTAGAACCTGGATCCATTTACAAAGAAGGATACGCAGATCGATCCTGCAAGCACTGCCGCCGAAAACAGCATCGCAAGATAATCGTTCCTTCCCAGCGGTTTCCCCGCATACCAGATCCTCTTCTTATGTTTTCCGAACCCTCGTAACTCCATAGCGTTGCTGATCAGTTCGATCCGGTTCAGGGTCGTAAAGATCAGCGGTACGAAAATATTCATCATGTTCTTCACTCGGGTTCCCAGCTTCTCTTTCTTCGACAGATCCAGCCCCCTGCTCTGCTGCGCCAGGGAAATATCCTGGTAATCCCGTATCATGTCCGGGAAATAGCGGAGCGTCAGCGCCAGCGCATACGCCGCCTTGTAGCTCACCCCGATCCGGTTCAGGGACGCGGCGAACTCACTGGGATTTGTCGTCAGCAGGAAGATGATCCCCAGCGGGATCCCTGACGCATACTTCAGGATCTTCGTTACCTGATAGAGGATCTGCTCCAGCGTCACCGTATACCTGCTGCTGAACCGGAAGATCTCATGGGTCGTCCCGTAGATCTCCGTCCCGTACTGAGGGCTGAACAGATAGGTCAGGCAGAAATTCAACAGGAGAAACACCCCCACATAGATCATCATGGTCCTCACCTGCCGGAAACTGATCTCAGAGATCCGGAAGAAGCAGAACGAGAGCACCAGGACAAAGATGATATACCGGATGTCGTAGGAAAACATGACCGAAAACGTCAGGCAGATAAAGGCCACCAGTTTTGTCAGCCCGGACAGGTTATAGATAAAATTGTCCCGGTCAATGTAATCAAACAGTTTCGATTTCATTGTGCCTTGTCCCCCTCTCATAATTGATAAAGCTCTGTACGAAAGAAGTCGGCTCCCCAATCCCTGCCTTCAGCGCAAGTTCGTACAGCGAAGTCACCTTCAGGTTCGCCTGATCCGCGATCTTCTCGTCCGTCAGGATCTCCACGGCGCTGGCGTCCCCGATCTTCTTCCCGCCGGAAATGACGATGGCATGGGGCGTGTACTCCAGCATGAGATGCATGTCATGGGTGATCATGATGATGGTCACTCCCTGGCTGTTCAGGCTCTTCAGGAATTCCATGATCTCGGTATAGTGATGATAGTCCTGTCCCGCCGTAGGCTCATCCAGGATCAGGATCTGCGGCTCCAGCACCAGCACCGACGCGATGGTCACACGCTTCTTCTGCCCGAAGCTCAGAGCCGACACCGGCCATTTCTTAAAGGGAGCAAGTCCGCAGATCTTCAGCGCCTTATCCACCTTCGGCTCGATCTCCTCCTCGGGCACACCCCGGATCCTCAGTCCCAGAGCCACCTCGTCATAGATTATGGGCTTGCAGATCATCTGGTTCGGATTCTGCATGACATAGCCGATCCGGGCGGACCGCTCCTTGATCGTCCAGTCCGACATATCCTCGCCGCCGTAATAAAGCGTTCCCTGATCTTCTTTTACGAAACCGCAGATCACCTTCGCAAGAGTGCTCTTCCCGGCTCCGTTGGTCCCGACGACACTGACCATCTCTCCCTCATGGATCGTAAAACTGATATCCTGAAGGATCTTTCTCTTCTTTGTATACTGGAAACTGATATGCTCCGCCTGAAGGATCGCCGGACGCTCCGGACTTTTCTCCTTCTCCTCCTGCGCCCGGTTCCAGGCAAGGAGCGGTTCCCTTATCTGTTCTATATCCAGTGTGTCAAGCCGGCCGGCATGCATCTGAGGCGTCACTTTAATCCCCGCGTATTTCATCGCGGTCACATAGAGTGGCTCACGGATCCCCAGCCCCGGCAGGATATCCGCCGCCATCAGGTCGTCCGGCGACATATCCGCTACGATCCGTCCGTCGCTGACCACGATCACACGGTCCACGTCACGGTAAAGCACATCCTCCAGCCTGTGCTCGATGATAATGACCGTCTTTTTCTCCTCTCTCCACACCCGGTCGATCAGGTCGATGGCAGTCTTCCCGGTCGCCGGATCCAGGTTCGCCAGCGGTTCGTCAAAAAGAAGGATATCCACATCGTCCACCATGACGCCTGCAAAGGACACTCTCTGCTTCTGCCCGCCGGAGAGTTCGAAGGGAGAGGACTTCAGCAGTTCTCCCATATCCACAATGTCGGTCACCTTCTGCACCGTTTCCTTCATCTTTCCCAGTTCTACGCAGTCGTTCTCCAGGGCAAACGCCACGTCCTCGCCGACTGTCAGCCCGATGAACTGACTGTCCGAATCCTGCAGGACCGTCCCCACCATCTTGGAGAGGCGGAAGATATCCATCTCCTTTGTCTCCTGGCCCATGATCTTAAGGCTTCCCTTGATCTCACCTTTGTAGGAGAAAGGGATCAGCCCGTTCAGGCAGTGTCCCAGCGTGCTCTTCCCGCTCCCGCTGGGACCCACAAGAAGGACCTTTTCCCCTTTGTTGATCGTCAGGTTGATGTCATAAAGGGTAGGCTCAGCCTGGCTGAAATACTGAAACTGAAAATCTTTGAATTCGATCACCGGAGTTTTTTCCTTCGTATTCATCTTTCTTCCCTCCGTTCGTCAGCATTTCTCTGTCTTTTTCCGTACACTGAATTATCATAACCTCTAGTCCTCATAGATCAGCCGGGGCGCCTTCCGGATCGTGATCCTCCAGCTGGTCCCCGTCCCGATATTATATGCTCTCGCAAAGCTTCCCTGATTGATCGCCACTGCCATACAGTCCAGGCTGTTCACATAGAGAAGCGGTTCGCCCACATATACATCCGCGAAACTTTTCGCGTACACAAGGATGTTCTTATAGAGCGTCCTTGTCTCATTCTCAATGCTTATCTCAACTCTTCCGCCGTGCTTTACTCCCAGTTTCAGGAACATCTCTCTTGTGATATTCGTCCAGAGGCTTCCGAACCGGACGTCCAGAACGTCGATCGTGCCGCTGACCTTGTCTCCGTCATAGACCGCCTCGACTACCGGAAGCTCGATCACGCTGTCCGTCTCCACCTCCGGGCCGACCTGCTCAAAGGTGATCACGCCTGCTGCCAGTTTTGCCCCGGTGTAGGCATAGATATCCCTGCCGTGGAACGTGTAGCTCTCCCCGGAATTCGGCAGACGGTTCACGCTCTCGTCGATGACACGTGCCTCTTCGATCCCGATGATGCGCTTTACATGCGTCAGCGTCCCGTTGTCCGGGGTGACGATATACTGTCCTGTCTTCGTCCTCACGACGATGCTCCTCCTCGTGGAGCCCACACCCGGATCCACAACGCTGACAAACACTGACCCCTCCGGCCAGTAGCTCACCGTCTGGATCAGGCGGTATGACGCCTCCCAGATATCGTACTGGGGGATCTCATGGGTCAGATCCGAAATGTTCAGATCCTGGTCCACCCCGTAGGCAACCCCGTACATCGCGCTGACCGCGCCGTCCGCTGTTCCAAAGTCTGACTGTAAAATAAGTGGTTTCTTCATATTTACTTTCCTTTTCCCGCTAAGGTGCCCGCACTGCCGCGGGTCCTTGCATTTCTCAAGTATAATGGATTTTAACAAGATGTGTCAAGGCTGACAAGTCCCCGTATCAATACAAACCAGCGCCAAAAAAGCTCTCCTGCCGCCCCATGCCCGAATTTATCGCACTATTATATACTTATAAATGAATCGTCTCAGAAAAAGTTAAATATATATTGTCAATACTTTTTTATGTAATCTATTGACTTTTTTTTAATAAACTCATATAATTCTTTCAGAATCATAAAAATGCTTTGCATTTTTGTAAGGACGGCGTTGCGACGGCGTTCTATTTTTTTGCCTGAAATATCCATAAACATGTAATATCTTTTTAGATAAAGAAAGGACTGACCGCCATGTTCCGCCTCTGGGGCAAAGAATTCAAAGACAACAAAATGCTGCGGGATACCGTTATCTGCGACGAGACAGACGACACCCGGACACACAAGATCTTCAATGCGCTTGACGAGATCTGCTATGAGTTCGACCTGAGCAAGCCGATCTGGCTTGACTCCACCATCAACGAATTCAAACGGCATGCCAAGGCGAGGTTTTATCAGGACAACTTCGTGGACTCTATCGATTTTGACTATCTGGAGATCCAGATCATAGAAGAATAAGTTTCCACCGAGTATAAATTGTTTTAGAAATCCAAATTCAAGTGCTATTCAGAAAGCCATGGACATATAATATATTATATTGGTTTATTCCAATATAATTTTATAGAGTGAATTTGAAAAAATTCATACCAGGAGGTAAAATGCTATATGCTTTTGGGGTCCAGGGCTATTGCAATCTGAATATGCACAAACCGGTTATTCTTCAGAACGGATTGACATTTATTTACGGTCCCTGCGGCTCGGGCAAAACAAATTTTTGCCGGGCTGTGGGAGATATCTGTAATTATTCTTTGTACACAAACCTGAAAACAGCACGCTTTTATTACTGCTTTATTTATGCTGGTCATACACTGATCTACACTTATGAACGAGACAGTAAAAGTAAGGTAAAGAATGCGGATATAAGTATTCCTCAATTGCAGTACAAGCATAGATATACCGGTGATATTTCCAATCCTCTGCAGATATTTTCAATATGCCATACGCCATCGGAAAAGAAGAATGTACGCAGAATTTTAAATGTGTTCGAATATTATCTTACAAATAATTTCCATTTATATGAAGATATAGAAGTTTCTACTGCAACAGACCTGCTCGACAGCTGCCTGTCACCGGTCTGTTTTAAAAATCCAGGACAGATATACAGAACAGGATCTGAACATACAATAATTATAGATGACTTTGAATATAACCGATGTACTAGGGGCAATACCTCCCATACACAGGCCCGCAGAATGATAGAGTCGGGAACACAGGGCATTCTGGCAGTCCGAAGGAGTGAGTGGATTGCCGAAAAATACGGAGGAATGGGGCACTATTTTTTCTTGAAATCAGGCGATCTGATCTGCGCAGATCAATATTTGAAGAAAGACATCCGCTCAGTGGAGCAGCTCAGACATTTATTTTTAAAAGGAGTTTTTGGTTTTTGAAAGTTTATGACACAGCCGTAATTTTTTTACAGTATGTGTTGTAAACTTTTTTTTATTGTTGTAAGATATCTATAAGATACACATATTTCACGTATTCCATATATTTCATATGTGGGAAAGGATAGTAGATAAAGTATGCTGAAGAAATTTTCTTTGAAAAATTTTAAAAATTTTAAGGATGAACTGGTTCTGGATCTCTCAAAAGTAAATAATTATGGATTCAGTACAATGGCAATTCGTAATAAAATAGTAAAAGTAGCATTGATTTATGGCGAAAATGCGAGCGGAAAGAGCAATCTCGGATATGGATTGTTTGATATTATCCTGCATCTTACTGACAAACAAAAAAAACTTTATTCTTACAGACTGTACGGAAATCTGGATCAGAATCAGGATACAGAATTCAGCTATGAGTTTGAATTCGAGGAAGGTTCGCTGCTTTATTGTTACCGGAAAAAATCTGCACAAGAACTGCTGGAAGAAAATATATGGATTAACGGCAATCTGGTTTTGCAGTATGATTACACACAGCATAAAGGGAAAGTTCTGTTGGAAGGCGCTCAGTCGCTGAATACAGATTTGACGGAAAAGAATATCTCTTTTGTTAAATATGTTTTTAACAACACTGTATTGACAGTTAATCCAACAAATATTATATTTAGAAAATTTATGAATTTTGTTGATAATATGCTATGGTTCAGTTCCTTGGAGAAAAATGAATACCAGGGCTATTTAAATGGATCAGAAAAACTTTCTCAGGGAATTATAGAGAGAGGAAAGGTAAAAGATTTTCAGAATTTTCTGGGGCGTCTGGGAATTCACTATGAGTTGATCGCAAAAGAGCTGGAAGGGGAAAAGCAGCTTTTCTGTCGGTTCGGAGAGCGGGAAGTGAACTTTTACAGTGTAGCTTCAAGGGGTACCTGTTCTCTCATTTTATTTTATTACTGGCTGATACAACTGGAAAATGTTTCGCTGGTTTTTATTGATGAGTTTGATGCTTTTTATCATGATAATCTTGCGCTGGCAGTTGTTGAAGAATTGCTGAAACTGCCTGACACCCAAAGTATTCTGACAACACATAATACAGATATCATGACAAATGATCTCCTGCGTCCGGACTGCTATATGCGAATTCAAAACGGACAGATTAAATCATTCAGTGAAGCAACGCAAAAGGAATTAAGAAAAGCACACAATTTACAAAAGATGTACACTGCAGGAGCTTTTGATGACTGATAAAAAATACATAGCAATCATATACGAGGGCGAAAAAACTGAATACCAACTGTTAAATAATCTGAATAAAAACTTTTTTAAAGATATATCTGAACTTGTTCCGATTATGTTTCCGGCGGGGGAAAATATTTATATGCTTTGGAAACAGTTGAAAAAAGACGATTTCGAAACGGATCTGATAGAAGTCGTGCGTGAATATAATAAAGAAGCTGAAAAAGTCCTGAAAAATTATCAGAGAAACGATTTTATGGAAATCTACTTGTTTTTTGACTATGACGGGCATCAGAATAATCTGGGGTGGCTTGACGGAAAAACATCTGACATATTAGAAGAGATGTTAAACACATTTTGTGAAGAAACAGAATTGGGGAAATTATATGTGAATTATCCAATGGTTGAATCTCTCAGAGACAATAAACCGCCCCTTCAGGAAAACTGTTTTCGAAATTGCGCTGTCAGTTTGAATGAGATAGGAAGATATAAACATTCGGTCCATACGTTAAAATATTATCAGGATTTCCGTAAACTTGACCATAAAAAATGGGGAGAATTATGTGTAAACGCAGTATGCAAAGCAAGTTGTATTATAAATGACAGATACCATATTCCGGAGAGACGAGAATTTATAGAAAACATGGGACAGCATAATCTTTACAGAAAGCAAAAAGAAAAATACATAACCGCAGGAAAAATCGCAGTTATCAATAGTTTTCCTTTGTTTTTACTTGAATATTTTAAAGAAGATTTCTGGAAAGACATGCTCTACAGTTAGATGTAATGTGGAAACCGGAACCCCGGGGAAGGCAGAGTAAAGATCCTTACTCTGCTTTCCCCGGGGTTCTTTCATGTCTGTTTCCCGTTTTATTTCCCGTTCTCCAGGAATATCTTTCTCGTGATAAAGTTGTAGACCATAACCACGCCTGTCGCCCCGATCTTGGAGATCATATAGAAGATCCCTATCACGTCCACCGCGATCCACATAATGACCTGGTTGATCCCCAGACCGATCACGCTCAGGATGATGAACACAGCGAAATCCTGCGTCTGGCTCCGGTTCCCGCTGACGTTGAACACCCATTTCACACTGGCGATATAATTGTAGATCACCGAGACCGTGAAAGAAATCCCGCTGGAGATCAGATAATTGATCCCCACCACTTCCGTGAGGAAGATCATGACCAGATAATCGATCAGAAAGGCTCCCACGCCCACGAATGCAAACCGGATGATCTGCTGTTTTAACGATGTTTTCTTATCCAAAATATAACACTCCTGTCTATTGTTTGTCCTCTTTATTCAGGATAATGCTCATCTGATTGAGCATCAGCTCGTAGAGCTGGCGGTGTTTCTTGACCATCACCTCAAGGATGATCCCGCAGATCCACATCAGCATTCCCATCGTCGCCACAACACCGCACACGATCACTGTGGGGAATTTGGGCACCAGTCCGGTATTCAGATAATCCACAAATACCGGCAGGAAAAATCCCACGGCTATGATCCACAGGATCACTGCTATGATCGTGAAGAACCGGAAAGGCTTGTACTCCCGAAACAGAGACGCGATCGTTCCCAGCACCTTGAGTCCGTCCGAAAATGTATTCAGTTTGGACTCGCTCCCCTCCGGTCGATCCCTGTAAGTCACCGGGATTTCTTCCAGAAGGAAGTTCTTGTCCACCGCATGGATCGTCAGTTCCGTCTCGATTTCAAATCCTTTTGAAAGCACGGGAAACGTCTTGACAAACAGCCGGCTGAATGCCCTGTACCCTGTCATGATATCCCTGACGTCATTGTGGAAGAGCTTATTGATCAGCCAGCGCACAACCTTATTTCCCGAATTATGGAAAGGACGCTTATTCTCCGTAAAATACGTGGACGAAAGCCTGTCCCCTATGACCATGTCGACCCCCTTGTTCAGCACCAGCTCCGCCATCTGCCTGGCGTTCTCCGCCGGATAGGTGTCATCCCCGTCTATCATCAGGTAGCAGTCCGCATCAATATCCCGGAACATGCTGCGCACAACGTTTCCTTTCCCCTGCCGGTATTCGTACCGGACGATGGCGCCCGCTGCCCGGGCAATCTCATCCGTCCCGTCAGTGGAATTGTTGTCATAAACATAAATGTCCGCCTCCGGAAGTGCTTCACGATACTCCCGGACAACCTTCCCTATCGTCTTGCTTTCGTTATAACATGGTATAAGAATCGCGATTTTACTCATAATCATCAAAGTTCCTTTTTATATTATTCTCTTTCGGCTGTCCCGCTGCGTTACTGCATCTGAGTCTGATTCGGATAATTGAAGGCGATGTAGGATTTTCCCCGGTTGATTGACAGCTCATTTCCGTGCTCATCAAAAAAACTAAGCCTGGACCACTCATTGTTCGTCTCCTTAGACCAGTGGATCTGCTGCACCGCGCCGTTGGAGATGTAATATCCCACTGAGTTCTCGCCGCCGTCCCAGTCCACGTTTTTATGTCCCACCTCGTCTCTCACCGTGATCGAAGTCTCAAGAACGAAAACGTTTGTAAATGCAAGCTGATTTCCTGTCCGTCCGTCTATCTGCGGTTCCCCGGAATTGGATTTTTTATATGTATTGCTTCCCGAATCATACGTAAAACCGGCAGTCTGCGCGCCAAAGTCAATCGTCACATCGGTACATGCCTCTCCATCCGGCTTCACCTGTTCTTCCAGCCCATTAAATTTGAACGCTGTATCTTTCTTATCATCCACCAGATCTGTGCGTTTTCCCTGTTCCTGTACAACTTCCGCGAACTTCGTACCGTCAAAATACGCCGTATGCTCAAGAGCATATCCTGAATTCAGCCTGTCCTGGTCCCTTCCGAAAAGTCCGTTAGAATCAGACATCCCGTCATACTGATCCAGTTCAAGCGCGTCCAAATATTCTGAAACGGACTCGTCAATCCCCCAGTTCACATAAAAAGCGTCAAACCCCTGTGAAATTGCCGGGAAATAAGAGCGGCAGCTACGGATCGCGCACACTCTCGGCACCTGTGTATAGTCCGCGTAGAGTGCCATAAACCTTGTCTGGTCTCCCTCCACCGGTATCTCAAAGATAATGTCAGCCTCCTCTACACCATACTGAGGCATCGCATCGGGAACATTATTGACCATAACGGCAACCGGGCGCTTTCCGATCGCCTCTTCTGTAAGATCCGGAACCCCTGTCAGCAGATTCTGGTTTTCCGGCACCACCTCTTCCACCGGCGTCTCCTCGGCCGGCTCCGGCGTCGGCTCTTCTTCCACAACTGTCGGCTCCGGAGCCGGCTCCTCCTCTTGCTTTGAACACGCTGCAAGTGAACCGACTGTCAGCATCATTGCCAGCATAATTAATACTTTTTTCTTCATCCTCTTCCCTCCTGCTTAAAACTTTTTCCAAAATCCTCATTCTAGTATACCATGGTTCTTTTCTTTTTGCGACTGTTATTCATATTTCAGATTTCCCGCTCCTGCACATGGCATAGACGACAGGAAGGCTGATGATCAGAGGATATCCGTATCGGAACGCTACTACCGGAGAGAGCATCAGTGTCCCCCAGAGACCAAGCAGCAGGAAATACGGAACAAGCGTTTTATATCTTTTCTTAACAACACAGTACACTCCTCCGGCTGCTGTAAGCCAGAAAGCCACAGCGATATTATAAACAAACGACAAGCCGGGGATCCTGTTGTATCCCCCTGTTTCCGTCATCTTTTCATAAAACACGTCCAGCGCGGGAATCATACTTTTATTTTCTATAAATATCTGCCCCGCCCAGGATACCCCCACCTGTTCCAGATTGGCACTGTTATAGGGAATATATGCCAGGTATGTGCCAGGATCCGGATATTGCATAAAAGGATTCCAAAACCCGATATTCGTGGACAGGAATGCTGCTGCATAGGTGACCGGCTCTCTGATGCCTACTTCTGCCCACAGCTTTATAAATCTCAAAGGATCTTCCGCAAAAAGCTCCGAATCAAACGAATCCTTTACCGGATCAGATACCCTGGGAGCATATCTGGCATAATCCGGCATATACCGGACTGCCAGATTCCACTGATCGTCTGTCATACTTTCAGGTGAATTTACCATCACACACGCCAGCTGCTGTATGGGAACACTCAGCATTTCTGCAGGACTTCCCTTTGCAATATCCAGACTTTGGTATACCGGACCGGTATATACACCCCAGAGCAGGATACAGCTCAGCGCGATCAGAAGGAGTTTCTTCCAGTATTTTCTGCAAATGACAAAAAAGACCGGAAGAGAAAATATAAAGATGTAGATCCCGGTATTGCGGAATGCGCACATGAAAAAGATCAGAACAATATATCGCAGGATCCCTTTCCATGAAGAAAAGAAAGCTTCTTTGTCACAAACGATCTTCCATGTACTGACCACTGTCATCAGAAACAGTCCCGCAAAGATCGTATCCTTTGTGGCCGTAAAAGCAGAAACCGGATTATACGGGATCAGCGCATAGCAAAGAAGTGTGATCATCCTGAAGCGCCTCCCCGTATATTCTCTGAGGACTTTTAAAGTCCAGGCAAACACTGCTGATAAAAACAGCATCTGGAGAAGCGAAAAGATACACATCCCAGCTTCCCAGGAACCGAAGACTGCCTTACCAAAGCTCAGGATCCAGCCCAGCAGGTACGTGTGCAGGACCGGGTGATGAGCGCTGATCGTCCCTTCCAGATACCACCGCATCTGAAACACATTGTCAATGACAAACACCCCCGGCCAGTCCGCAAGGAATACGGGAAGCCAACAGATGAAAATAAATATCCAGGCGCCGCGGAAAGAAAGCAGGACGTCGCACACTCTGCTTTCCTTCCACCCGGTGCTCACGTATTTTTTTTCACCAAAAGACTTTTCCTCTCCCATTATCCATTCCTCATTTCGCCATACTGCTCCACCTGGCAATAAAGTATCAGTCTATATTTGTCTCTTTACATATATAGATTGGACGTTTCTTAGTCTCAAGATACGTTTTTGACAGATACATCCCCAGGATCCCAATGCAGAAGAGCTGTATTCCGCCCAAAAGCAGTATGATACATGTCATTGATGGCCAACCCGCAACCGGATCACCAAAGCACAGAGTCCTCACAAGGATCACGATCAGAAATATAAACGCCGCAGCGCACATGATAAACCCGAAAATAGATGCAAGGGCAAGAGGCGCTGTGGAAAATCCGATAATTCCCTCCAGGCTGTAAAGAAGAAGTTTCCAGAAAGACCACTTCGTCTCTCCAGCCTTCCTTTCAACATTCTCAAATTCGATCCACTTCGTATCAAATCCCACCCAGCCGAAAATTCCTTTTGAAAACCGGTTATACTCTTTCATCTGCATGATCGCATCCACAAACTTCCGGTTCATCAGCCGGTAATCTCTCGCTCCATCCATGATCTCCGCCGTGGATATCTTGTTCATCAGGCAGTAGAAGCATCTTGCAAAGAAGGACCGGATTGGCGGTTCTCCCTTCCTCGTCACCCTGCGGGTCGCGGCAGAATCATATCCCTCTTCACGCACAGCTCTGAGCATATCCGGGAGAAGCTCCGGCGGATCCTGAAGGTCCGCGTCCATCATCGCCACATAATCTCCATCCGCGTGTTCAAAGCCGGCATAGATTGCCGCTTCTTTTCCAAAATTTCGCGAAAACGAAATATACTTTACCCTCTCATCTTTCTGCGCAAATCCCCGGACGATCTCCAATGTCCCATCTTTTGATCCGTCGTTAACGAAGATCACTTCCAGGTCAAACTCGCCAAGTTTCTCCGACACCTTGCAGAATTCTTCGTAAAAAAACGGAAGAACCTCTTCTTCGTTGTAACATGGTACAACAATCGATACTTTTTCCTTTTTCATCTGTGTTTCCCTCTTTTTCGAATCCCATATACCGTTATTCCCGCTATAATGATCAGACTGCCGGCTGTCGCGGCCTTATATGGTGTCGGTTCATAATACTCCACATCCACATGTCCTGTTCCTTTCTCCCCGGTAAGTCTGAGTGTAAGCTGATGATTCTCCGGATCTGTCGGATCGATCTCCTCTCCGTCCAGATAAATCTTGTACATTCCATAATCATAAATCGGAAGACGCAGTATGCACCCTCCACCAAGTCCCGAATAGTCGAACGAAAGCTCAACACCGTTTCTTTCATAGTTTGATATCGCAATGTCTGTGCTTGTGAGTATAGTATCGCCCTGCCACAAGATCTCCTCTGCATTTACATCCGCCGCATAATAGTCATACCATTCCCCCACACGGTTCTTCACCTCACTTCGGGATGACACAAAAATTTCCCTTGACGCGTACTGGTCCATACATGAGAAAACCATGAACACTGACAGTCCTGCGAGCACACTGACCATAACCTGTTTTTTATCATTCAGCAGTTCCATTATAGCAAGTCCAGTTGTAATGGATAAAAATAGAGAGGCATATGCAAGGAATCTCCATGAGAACTGTACCATACCAAAAATCTCATAAATTGCAGGAAGCTGAGTCTGAATGATACGCCACGGAAATGCCCTGGTGGAAATATAACAGCAGAGAGCCCCCGCGCACAGACATACCGTTCCAATCTCCCTTAATCTTTTGTCCACAGTTTTTCTGACAAAAGCATAATAAAGATAGGCGAGACTGCCCAATAGTACAACCGCTCCCAATGAAATGAACTCTTCCCTGGTCACTCCTGCATCCTCATAAGAACTCTGCAGTTTCATATTCACTCTGAACAGTGTATACAGATCCACTGACGTATTCTGAAGTATCCTCGTGTCTGTCTGTATCAGGTTATCGTCACTGAAATGATCCAGAAACGGAATGATAAACCAGAGATTGATCCCAACTGTCACAACGGCTGCTTTGATCATTCCTGCAAGTCTTTCTTTCCATCTATGCTTTGCAATATAGACAACACTCAGTACAAGGGCTCCTCCTACAAAAAACAAGCTCATCTCAACACTCAGGATATGGCTCTGAAGGATTCCTGTCCCTGCCAATACAGCGATCCACCATCTCTTTGCATCCCCAAATATAAGTTCATACATTCCATATAGAAGCAGTGGAAGAAATATCTGCGCCAGCATTTCTCCCAGAGCTGCACGATGTAGGATATTTTCCAGGCGATATGGATTTGTGAGATATAAAAGAGCTACGATCAGCCCCAGTCTGTCTGATCTGAGCAGCCGTTTAAAACTGTAAAGACCAATGCATGCTGTAGATACATTAAGGCACAGCATTAAAAACTTATAAGAGCTGATCAGCGAAACTCCCAGGAGATATAAAATCGCAGGGATATACATAAATAATTCCGGATACATCATAGAGGAAGAAAAGCCATATCCCCAGGCGAAGTCTGTATTAAGCCGCACAGGAAACTGCCCTGAAGTAAGAGCTCCCGCGAGTCCTCTGATCCTTGCAAGATGGAAATCCATGTCATCTCCATTCTGCAGGTAACCGGTAAAATAAGGAAGGGTAAGCACCAGAGCCGCTGTTACCACAATGATCACGCTGCCATACTTTTCCCAGTCATGGAAGCGATACAAAAGTAGCAGCGCAGCTGTCACACACAGAAATACAAGCAGGAAATCAGAAAACGCCCCTGTTTTTGTCTCCAGGCTCCAGTAGCCCTCTCCTTCTGTATAACTACTGCTTTCCAGATAGAGTGTCAGCTTGCCGGCATTTTCCTGAAGCGCAAACTCCAGCCTTACAAAAGTTTCTCCTTCTGGAAAAGAGCCCGAAGCGATCTCCCTCCCCAACTCGTTTCTTCCGTTGTTCCGCTGCATATCCACAAGCCTGTATGACAGATTCTCCGCGGAGTCGTAGAAAATATCAAGAGAGTATTTTCCCTCCCTCATACCAAGCTGGAATCCCTCAATCTCATAAGTTCCATCTTCAGTCTGCACCCACTGCGATCCATCCAGCCCCCCGCTGCGGGTATCAACGTAATTGAGAGCCGCCCCCGCACACATAACCGCCGTTATCACGATCCCGGCTATAAGCAGCCATAATCTTCTGTCAATTTTCTTTAACCTTTCCATAAACCCCTCACTTAACCTTTTTTCTTTTCAGCAAAGAACATATTTTCTCATCCGCGCCCTTCATTATCTGCACTGCTGCTATTGCCGAATACGGAATCAAAAGTACAAAGTAGGAGAAAGTATACTGCCCCTTTGCCTCCCAGACCATATGAAACAGAAATCCGCCTGTCACAGCAGTTGCAGGGAGCCATAAAAACAGATTTTTATTTTCTCTGTTGAGGATCACAAAAAGCAGGCTGGTACCATAAATAAAAGTCTGATAAAGATTAAGGAACTCTGTGACCCATCCACGAAGTTCTCTGTTAAGAATATTGTCCACAATTCCAGACAGAGTCACCCCTTTTTCATATCGGCTAATCCAAAAACTTTCAAAAGTCGGCTCACACCACTGAGAGATCATCTTTTTATAATAGAAATCCGCTGCATACCCCGGATCGTTTTTAAACGTTTCTAATCTTTCTTCTATATCTTCTTTTGCTTTCTCAGCTGTCAGAATCTCGTCATATCCGCTGTCGCGGAACAAATCTTCATGGTAATAATCATCCCACCAGCCCGGCGCCAGCTCTGACTCTCTCATTCCCATGGAGACAAAGGCAATCTTAGGCACGCCTGTGCCAATATCCAACCCGCTCTGCATGCTGACAAGCGCAATCGGGCCTGTCGAACCGAACACATAGCATACAACCGCAAAAATCGCATAAAAAACTGTTCTTTTTCTGACCTTAACAATAAAATCCAAAACAAGAAATATAAGCATTGCCAGAAGAAAGATCAGATAATTTGTCTTCATCATAGCCGCCAGTCCGATCATTAACGAACTTATTACTATATCCCGCAGTCTTCTTTTTTTGAAATAGCGGTATTCAAAATACAAAGCAGCCGTACCAAACGCAAGACCGAGCAGATTTCCATATACAAAGACAGTATAAAACACCAGCGGCCAGAACAGGACAAGCATAACTCCCGTTACTTTCTTTGCTGAAGGCATTCCAATATATGCCGTAATCTTTACAATCGAGATGTCAAACAAAAGCATCGCAAACACATTGCACACCTGAAACGCCAGGTAATTAAAACTTCCACACAAGCGGAAGACCAGCATCATCACAAAAACAATCCCGGTCTGATAAGGATAATTATACATATACCCCCCCGGCATATAGTCCACAAAATTATAGTCAGGAAACATCTGCTTCACAGCCACATCAGCACAGAGAAACTGATCTGCCTCCGTCTGTACCTGTGTACTGACTATCCAGAATATTCCGAGCACAAAATGAACCACTATTACCACACTGTTAAAGTTAATCCATTTTGTTAAATCTGCAAATACTTTTTCAAGCCAGCTTCCCCTCATGGAATTCCAAATATGCCTGCATGCCACAAGTACAGCGAGAACCGCTGCCACGAACAGGACATGCACATATATCCTGTCAGAGCTATAGGAGACCACTTCATATTCGTCTACCGAGCAGGTCACAAGCATAGACGTCAATGTCAATATACATAAAATAACCGCAAAGATTATCTTTACACATCCGCGGCAAAAAGCAAGAAATTTCTCCCTGCCCGCAGATATCTCCGGATTCTCAGAAACATTTTTTAACTTTTTCCATATTCCTTCTATATTCATATCTTTAGTGTCCCCTTACAGTTCTGCGGTATCCAAAAATAACATAGGCAAATAATGCCTATGTTATTGTATCTCCTTTAATATGAAATTTCAATATAAAGATAGTTTTCTTGGCGCATTTCACTTATTTGTCGATCACAGTTCCTTCCCAGGTATTCTATTCCGGTCCAATATTCGTTACTTTTCACACCCACGCCAGAACCTTGAATAAAATTAACTGGCACTATGCTTTTATGCATCGGTGCCAGTTA
>CALWFV010000015.1 GCA_944377745.1 uncultured Mediterraneibacter sp.
ATAAGAACCTCTTTTCTCATTGTTTTTAGTATATCTTATTAGCCACTTCTGTTACAACTTTATTATAGCACTTCAGGTATATGATATGGAATTTAATGGTTTTGGTAATCTTTTTCAGAAAGTAGATGAAGACCATCCCGAATTTATTCTTGACTCCCCGGATACAGAGGGGATCGAGGTAGATTAAACCACAGAGGACAGATACGAATTGCCGGGGCACTTTTGGGGCACCTTTTCATAACATAATATAACAATTTATAAAAGTACCTGATTAAAGAAAGCCCGTATTTACAGATTTTGTAAGGAATTATAACACGATATAATCAAACAGTATAGTCTCTCATTCCTTTAGATAACTATAACAACACGAAGCCCGTTAACCCTTGTGGTTAGCGGGTTTTCGCCGTCTATGGGACATAGGTCTTAATCTCCCCTGCCCCCTGATGTCTCCTTCGCTGCTTTTCTCAGATGAGAATCATTTTTCACTATGCCTCACCCTCTCATTCACCGCCGTAATACGCCGCACAATGGTCACTGTCAAAATAAATTTCGTATGCCCTCCCACCGTATCGTTCCTCAAGAATCTGTCTGATTTCTTCGTAGCTTTCCATCATATGCTCCCGTTCTCTGTCCGTAAGCTTTTCCACCCTGTAATTATAGGCAAAGACATCGATATAGAAATCATACACGTCACTCTCTATAAAATCTGCAGCAGTGGCCGTATTTGCCGTAAACCAGGGTTCCTTCCATAGCTCGTCGCCCCCCCGGGTTCCGGGTTTCCTCCCCTGTAGGAAATCGATACCCTGAGACATTCCGCTTCATTTTCAGGAAGTATCTCGCATACAAGTTCCCGGTATACCGCATCCCCTGCTGCCACAAACGAGATATCCATAAGCTGCTGGACAAAAGCCTGCTTTGCAGAATATCGTTCCGGGCTTAAAAGCCAGTGCCGGTCATGATTTACCTTCAGTGTGTAATTTGTGTTCTCCCAGATTTCCTCTTCTCCGTACCTGTTTGTAAATCCGATGCTCCAGTCCTTATATCTCATCGGCTCATTGCCTGATAGTTCAGGACTGTTTCTGACAGAGACGTACTCTGTATGGATCAGGCTCTCTTTTGTCGCTCCGGAAAGACTCTCCCAATTTTCTTCTCCTGACCTGCTTTTCTTTGATTGTACAGAACTCCTTAAAAATATACAATCGTGTCCGTATCATTTCTTTCCCATTTTCTTAATTCCCTTTTTAGAATTTTTCTTCTTCTTTTATAATTTAATCATATTTTTGTCACATTTTCGGCTTATACTATATACCAGATAGTTGATAAACAACTATCTCCCCCTCATAAAGTAATGACACCTTGCCAGGTGTCGCACTTTACTCTCATTCCTTTTAGATAACTAATAAACGCGAAGCCCGTTAGCCCTTGTGGTTAGCGGGTTTTCGTTGTATATGTCACTTCGCTTTAACTGTTTCGGGCACCTTTGGGACACTCTTCATTCCTGATACTGTATCATTTTCCAGCGCTGTTCACAAAACTTTTCGCCCTGCCCACATATATGCCGCAAATACAACCGCCGTTCCCATGATTCCCAGACCGCTTATGATAAAACCAGCTGCATAACCGGCTGCTCCTGCAATCAACGACCAGAATCCGCCACAAAGTATATTCGCAATATCCTGCAGACAGTAAAAGTGATTATTGGCCTTAGCCCTTCCCTCTTCCCCTGCTTTTTCTATGATCTCAAAATGCATCCATGACATCATGATTCCCGAAAAAAGTCCATTGGCGGCCCCGGAAACAGCCATCGACAATATTCCCGTATCGCAGACCATCCATGTAATTGTAAGAAAATACAGAACGGCGCTGATAACAAAGGCCCTGCTCAGCCAGCCGTTTTTCACAAGGAATGAAAAAGCAAGACGGATCATCATCGCCAGAAGAGCTGAGGCTGTCAGATACACCGATGCATCTCTCAGATAGCCTGCTTCCTCTGCAAACAAAGTCAGAAGGATCATATAGCAGTTACATAAGACCAGAAAAAGTACCGTTCCGATAAAATATGGAATCACTCCCTTTGTATAGACTGACATTTTATTTTTCCGTGTTCCCTTTCTCTCTGTCTGTTTCTTCCACGGAAGCAAGAGACAGAGAACCATCGCTGTCAGCGCTGATATTACAGCCATAATACATACTGGCATAAATCCATATTTCCCGTATATAAAGATGGCTGCCGGCGGACCTGCCAGGGATGCCGTGACAGCAGTAATTCCTATCAGACTGACTGAATGCGCGGAAGAGTCCATATATTCCATTGTAATCGTAGGCACCGATGAACTTGCCGCTCCAAAAGCCGCTCCCTGCACAGTACGGCATATAATGAACCAAACTCCGTTTTCTAAGACCAGATATCCCGCACAGGACAACGCCATGACACCGAGCCCTGTTACCGCAATTTTCTTAACATACTCTGCTCTGATTATCCGCAAAATCAAAATTCTGACCACAACAGCTCCCAGAGCAAAAAAACTGAAATGCAGCCCCATTGCAGTCAGCTCCATATCATATTCTCCAAAATGCAGGCCCAGCACAAAATTCAGGAGCTGATTCACAATACTGTTCCCAAACGAAGCCATCACTGCCATGGCGATCCACTTTTTCTTATGTTCCACAAAATCCTCCTTTCTTTCTAATGCAATTTTAACAAAGAAAATACAGCCAGGCAATCTTTACACCTGACTGTATTCTGGACCTACTTGTGCAAATTATCCAGCCAAAGCACCGACAGCACTCTGTGTGCTTGGAAGAGCAAGGCTTTGTCCCGCAAATGTGATCCACACAATAAACAGCGCACATACAAACGCTCCGACCCATATTTTCTTTGTCTTCACACTCATCTGTGTAGATAAGATCGCATTAATACCAAACATCGGAATCAGAGAAAAACAGATGCACATAAATCCGGCATTTCCCATAACATACGGTGTTTCTCTGTAAAGAAACGAAGGTTTGCCCGACACAAAATATACCATGTTCCATATGATATACATCACTGTAAGACCGCCTGCTCCCTGAAGAACACCTATCAGCTGATTCTTCAAAACCATTCCTCTTCCGCTCTTTCCGGGCTCGTCATCCCGCAGGATCGCAGAAAATGCAATATTCGAAATCAGGAAACTGACAAAGAACGGAATAAAATACTGTACAAAATATACGATTCTGTCCAGACGGAATGTCCTGATATTAAAAATCCATGTTGTAGCCTCTACATGAAGCAGCTTTTCGACGAGAAGCAGGACTATAAATACCGGAACAATCATACAAATCCCATAAAGCGCTGTTTTCCCGATATAGACAAGCGCTTCTTTTCTGTCTGCTCCTGGCAGTATGCCATAGACTTTCATATTTCCGCCATGTTTCCTGCCGTATACAAAATGCCAGATCAGAAAAACAAGAAACATGCCCGCCGCATTTGCAACTGTCCAGATCAGATATCCTGAAGAGCTGGGATTAAACGGAAACAGTGCGGTCTGTTTTACTTCATTTTCTCCGAATACGTAGCAGGGAACAAATGTCAGCACCGGAATGATGGTAAACACAGCGATAAAGAACAGCCTGTATCCCAGTCCCCGTTTTCCATCGAGACGCGCTGCGTTTTCATTTTCAGTGCCTGACAGACTTTTAAAATAATTCAGAGAAAACAGAAAACTCCCCAGAGAGAGCAGCAGCATTACAATCCCGACAATCTCAATCGTTCCAAATACAAATCTCAATCCCCATACCTGATTGCTGCTTGCGATCGGAATCGGGGCGTCAATAGAGTTCATAAAGAACTCAAGTCCGTTCGTGATCGCCGTTTTGCTGTTCACTGTTGTTACGTGTGTGCAGTCTTCGATTGTATAGAAGATTCTTTTTGTTCCGTCATCCCAGTTTCCAAGCCCTTCATTCACATACTGCAGAATTTCTCCTCCGCCCCAGCTTTCTGAAAACAGTTCCGCTGCGGCATCCTCATCTCTCAGATAGTCATAATTCCAGTCTGTCCCCATCGTATGATGGAGCAGATCCTGACCGCATTCATCATATCGGGACATATTTAGCCCAATATTCGTATGGGGAACTTCCCTATCAAATTCGGCACTTGTAATCGACGGACTTATATATCCATTCAGCAGGATCGCCTTTACGCTTTCAGGATATTCCCTGGCCATTCCTACCGCTACATTTGATCCTTTAGAATGACCCGTTGCTCCAATCTGATCAGAGTCAACATAATCAAGTCCCAGAAGATATTCTGCTGCATCTGTTCCCCCGTAACTTCCATCTCCCTGTTCATCAGGGACATAATCACTCTGTCCATGTCCTTCCAGCTCGAATGCCAGGACTACATATCCTCTTCTAGACAATTCGATATTATACGATGCAAGCGCATCCGGATAACTGTTGTTTCCGTGTGCTGTTACAATCGCCGGAGCCAGATTTTCCGCTGTTGCCGTCCTGGGTCGATATAGGATTCCACTCAGCTGATCTCCCATATCATTCTCAAAATATACTCTCTCAATCTCTATTGTTCCAAATCCTGTTTCAATGCCATTTGCTCCCCACGCAGATCCGATCAAGATTATCAAACTGATCAGAAGCATGACGATCTGTTTTTTTCTTGTTTTCATCCTTTCCCTCCTGTTCATATGTGAACGTTCACATATTCTCTGTAAAATTACGGAGGCCGGCCGCTCCTCCCCCGTTTTATTGTGTGAACGTTCACACGTTGTGCTTATTATATACTTTCTCTCAAAATCAGTAAAGGTTCTACGCTGATTTTTTTTTCTTTCCTCGCATTTTTGTCTATTTGTTCCAAAAGAAGGCTTGCAATTTTGTTAACTATTTCTATTTGATTTACATCGATCGTTGTCAGTGACGGAACCAAAAAACTTCCCACCTCTATATTTCCATAACCACATACGGCTGTCTCCCCGGGAATCGCTACACCGGCTTTTATAAATGACGACATGATACCCACTGCAATCTGATCGGAAACTGCAATAACAGCTTTCGGTCTGCATTTCATCTTAAGATATTGTTCTCCCAGCAAACGTCCCATTTCATACTGTGTGATCTTTGTATTTTTGCAGTCTATAAACCATTCTCCATGCAGTTCTAAACCTTCCCGCTTCATCTCTTCTTGAATTGCGGCAAGTCTCCACATTGTCATTTGAGAGCGAAAATCCGGTCCCGCACAGCCAATTTCTCTGTATCCTCTTGCTTTAAGCTGGCTGATCAGAAGAGAAAACCCTTCCTGATCATCATGGATCACGCCTGAAATCCCCTCAAGCCCAACGGAACCAAAGGTGACAACCGGGATGGGAGTCCGCCTCAGTTCCTCCTCGATCTCTTTATCAGCTATTACCAGGGACACAATCAGCCCGTCCACGCCTCTTGCCCGGAGATTTTTAATCTGTTGTATCAAAAGCTCTTTCGACTGCAGATACCTCATGATCAAGATCTGATAGCCTTTCTCTTCCATTTTTTCGTGAAGGTGATTTATTATCCCCACCAGCAGCGACGACTCCAGAGCCGACACGATCACACCGATGGTATGAGTCCTCTTTGTCTTCAGCGCTTTCGCCTGCGCACTTGGCTGAAATCCGGTTTCTTTTACTACTTTTTCTATCCTTGCCCGGCTTTCTGGACTGACATACCCCCCGTTAAAATAACGGGATACTGTCATTCTTGAAACTCCTGCCAGTTTCCCAACCTCATTTAAAGTCATCTGCTCCACCTTTTACCTGCTCTGTATTGATCTCGTTATCTATTGTATCAGAGTATAGGAATTATGACCAGAAAATTCCGTAACAAAATAACAGCAGCGTACCAACCCTCTGTGTCAGTACGCCGCTATACTTTTTCTTTATCCTATCGGTATTTCAAGACAAGTCTTTTCTCTATCCGGCTTTCTGCTTTCTCTCGTCCATCCACTCATACAAGTCCTGGTACACCTGCTGCCGGTCCGTCTCGTTCAGTATCTCATGCCGGTCTCCGGCGTAGAGTCTCAGCGAAATATCCTGGATCCCCGCAGCTTTATACTGCTCATAGATCTTTCGAACTCCTTTTCCGAAATCTCCAACCGGATCGTCCGCACCGGCGATAAAAAGGATAGGAAGCCCCTTTGGGATCATATAGATACTCTCCTTTTTCTGGGATGCGAGCATCCCGGTGAACATACTGTAATAGGCATTCACTGTGAACCTGAAAGAACAAAGGGGATCCGTCACATACGCCTCCAGCCGCTCCTGATCGCTGGTCACCCAGTCAGCTCTTGTCTTTGCCGGTTTGAATTTCCGGTTGTAAGCCCCCATAGCCATATTTTCTATAAGTCTGCTGCGGAAATGCCATCCGCGCAGAATTGCCAGCAGACGGCAGAGCCGTTTCCCAAGCTGAAGCGTAAATGTACTGTGATCCGCAACAACGCCCATCAGGATCGCTCCGCTCAGCCCGTTTCCATACATCTGGATATACTGTCGGAGAAGACTGGAGCCCATACTGTGTCCCAGCATAAAATACGGCACACCAGGATATTTTTTCATTGTCCGCTGGCGCAGTGTATGGATATCGCCGAGCACGCAGGCATTTCCGTATTTTTCATTGAAAAAACCATACTCCGACTTGCTCTGCACGGATTTTCCATGCCCCAGATGGTCATTTCCCACGACATACCAGCCCCTGCTGCAGAGGAACTCTGCAAAATCGTCATATCGTTCGATATATTCTATCATTCCGTGGCAAAGCTGCAGGACGGCACATACCTTCCCTTCCGGTTTCCATTCGATCGTATGGATCTCCGTATTTCCGTCCTTTGATGGGAAATAAAACTCGTCTCTCATGTTTCTTCACTACCTGTCTTCCATTTTTACATAATCGCGATATGGCGCAAGCGGTTTGTATGCCGGGCGGATGATCTTGTCCACGTTCTGGAGTTCCTCCATCCTGTGAGCGCTCCAGCCGACAATACGCGCTGCCGCAAAAATAGGTGTGTACAGAGACGCCGGGATATCCAGCATGCTGTATACAAGCCCGCTGTAGAAATCTACATTTGCGTTAACGCCTTTGTACATTCGGCGCTTCTCGCCGATGATCTCCGGCGCCATATGCTCTACCTTCTCGTAGAGAGCATACTCTGCATCATGCCCCTTCTCATGAGCAAGCTGTTTTACAAATTTCTTGAAAATATCCGCACGCGGATCTGAAATAGAATAAACCGCATGCCCCATTCCATAAATAAGACCCTTTTTATCAAATGCTTTCTTGTCCAGAAGCGCTTCCAGATAAGCCCTGATCTGATCATCGTCACTCCAATCAGTCAGATTCTTTTTCATATCCTCAAACATCTGGGTTACCTTGATGTTCGCGCCGCCGTGCTTCGGCCCTTTCAGAGATCCCATAGCCGCAGCGATCGTGGAATATGTATCCGTACCGGAAGAAGTAACGACATGGGTCGTAAACGTGGAGTTATTACCGCCGCCGTGGTCCATGTGGAGAACGAGAGCCATATCGAGGATCCTTGCCTCAAGCGGCGTATACTTCCTGTCCTCACGGAGCATCATCAGGATATTCTCTGCTGTGGAGAGTTCCGGCTTCGGAGCATAAATGTAAAGATCCTCTCCTCTGCGATAATTATATGCGTGGTAGCCGTATACCATCAGCATCGGGAACTGGCTGATCAGGTTCAGACACTGACGCAGTACGTTCGGGATGCTCGTATCATCTGCCTTATCGTCGTAGGAATAAAGCTGCAGGATACTTCTCGTGATACTGTTCATCATGTCGCGGCTTGGTGCTTTCATGATCACGTCACGGGTGAAGTTCGGTGGAAGCATACGTCTCTCGGCGATCATTTCGCGAAAATCTTTCAATTCTTTTTCTGTGGGGAGTTCCCCGAAGAGCAGCAGATATGATGTCTCTTCAAATCCGGGACGCCCGGCGTCAAGAAAGCCTTTGACCAGATCTTTGATGTTATATCCGCGATAATACAGATTACCTTCACAGGGGACGCTGACACCGTCTACTATCTTTGATGCGCAGACATCCGATACGTTCGTCAGACCGGCGAGAACACCTTTTCCGTTCAGATCACGAAGTCCACGCTTAACCTCATACTTTGTATAAAGTTCCTTGTCGATCGCATTGTTAGTTACACACTTGAGAGCCAGTTCTTCAATTTCCGGAGTAATATCGAAAAAAATGCTGTCAATATTTTTTGCCATGTACGTCTCCTCCTTCTCTCTTATTCTATTTTTTATCCGTATGACCTTTTTATTATACTAAATTTATGCAATTTATACAATTAGCTTAGTATTAAAAATTTATGAACCATGTGTCTATCATCTCTGAATATTCTGACTTTTCTTTTGTTTTTCTCTAATCTCCGACAACTCGTCTGATAATTTCGCGAACTCCTCCAGCGTCAGCGCTTCCCCGCGCACAGACGTACTTTTCCCCAGACATTCGATCGCCGTCTCGATCTCTTCCTTCGTGAAGTCAAGCTCCGCCGAATTTTTCAGCCCGTTCGCCAGAGTTTTCCTCCTCTGATTGAAGGAAGCCCGGATAATGCGGAACATCAGTTTCTCATCAAGCACGTTCACCGGGGGCTCTTCATATCTTTCCAAACGAATCACTGCCGACCCCACTTTCGGCCGCGGCATAAAGCAGTTTGGCGGCACATTCGCCACGATATACGGTTCCGCATAATACTGCACCGCCAGGGACAGCGCGCCGTAATCCTTGGAGCCCGGTCCCGTCTGCATCCGGTCCGCAACCTCCTTCTGGACCATGACCGTGATGCTCTTCAGCGGAACATGCTTCTCGAAAAGCCCCATGATGATCGGAGTCGTGATATAGTACGGCAGGTTTGCCACCACTTTGATCGGCTTTCCTCCATTTTCTTCCTCCGCCAGCTTCGCAATATCCACTTTCAGGATGTCGTTGTTGATGATCGTCACGTTTTCATATCCGTCCAGAGTATCCTCTAGGATCGGGATCAGCGCCCGGTCGATCTCCACCGCTGCCACCTTTCCCGCCGCGCAGGCAAGATACTGGGTCATCGTTCCGATCCCCGGTCCGATCTCCAGCACAAAATCATCCTTTGTGATCTCCGCCGCCCGGATGATCTTGTCCAGCACATGGGTGTCGATCAGAAAGTTCTGTCCGAACTTCTTCTGGAATACAAAATTATATTTCTGGAGTACCGCGATCGTATTCTGCGGATTGCCCAGTGTCGGCTCTTTCATGCTTTACCTCCTTAAAGGGTACCGTGTACTTTGTCACAGGTACACGGTACCTCTTACACAAAATTTTCAGAATATTCGCAAACCATACAGTTCTCTTGCATTCCTCTCCGTCTGCTGTATGACTTCTTCCGAAGTTATTCCTTTCAGCTCCGCAATTTCCTCCGCCACATAAGGAAGATTCAAAGATGAATTTCTCTTTCCCCGGAAGGGCACAGGCGCCAGATACGGGCAGTCTGTCTCGAGCAGGATCCGCTCCAGCGGGATTTCTTCTACGACTGTTTTCAGTTTCTTTGCGTTCTTAAACGTGACCACGCCGCCCACGCCGATATAATATCCCATCTTCACATATTCTCTCGCCATCTCCACCGAGTAGGAATAGCAGTGGATCACGGCTTTCATGCCCGCTGCATGCTCTTTCATGACGGTCATGGTGTCT
Organism: uncultured Mediterraneibacter sp.; assembly: GCA_944377745.1. Classification (GTDB taxonomy): domain Bacteria; phylum Bacillota; class Clostridia; order Lachnospirales; family Lachnospiraceae; genus Mediterraneibacter. The sequence continues at coordinate 9,715 of CALWFV010000015.1, forward strand.
GCCGCCGCCTCGCGGCTGTGTATAATGACCGGCATCTCTTTTTCCCGCGCCAGATCCAGCTGCCGGATAAACCACTTTTTCTGGATATCGTGATTTTCCTTATCCCAGTAGTAATCCAGGCCGATCTCACCCACCGCCACGATCTTCTCCCCGTCCAGGAGCGCTGACATCCGTTTCATATCTTCTTCACTCAGCGTTCCCACCTCGTCCGGATGGATCCCGATGGCCCCATAGACAAACGGATACTTCTCCGTCAGTTTCAGGATCTTGTCCCAGGACTCCAGCGTCGATCCCGCATCCACGATCGTCCCGATCCCGCCTGCTGCCATGGATTTTAAAAGTTCGTCCCGATCCGCGTCAAACTGCTCGTCATCGTAATGGGCATGTGTGTCGAATATCATAAAAAATCTTTCCTTTCATAACAAATTCCTGTTCGGTTCATACCGGACAGGAATTTTCACTCTGCTGTCGTCTCAGGTCACACTTTAAACCGATACCCCACACCCCATATAGTCTCAATATACTGCGGGTGCGACGTATCATACTCGATCTTCTCCCTGATCTTCTTGATATGGACCGTCACCGTAGCAATGTCTCCGATGGACTCCATATCCCAGATCTCACGGAAGAGCTGCTCCTTCGTATAGACATGGTTGGGATGTCCCGCAAGGAAGGTGAGCAGATCAAACTCTTTGGTCGTAAAGGATTTCTCCTCGCCGTTGACCCAGACGCGCCTTGCCGTCGTATCGATCTTCAGGCCGCGGATCTCGATGACCTTGTTCTCCTCCACATTGCTCCCGATCAGCCGCTCGTATCTCGCCAGATGTGCTTTCACACGGGCAACAAGCTCGCTGGGGCTGAAGGGCTTCGTCATATAGTCGTCCGCTCCCAGACCCAGTCCACGGATCTTGTCAATATCATCCTTCTTCGCGGACACCATGATGATCGGGGTGTTCTTCTTGCTTCGGATCTGGCGGCAGATTTCAAAACCATCCACCCCGGGGAGCATCAGGTCCAGGATGATCAGGTCAAAGTCCCCTTCCAACCCTCTCTCCAGACCGGTCTGTCCGTCGTTTGCGACTTCCACTTCAAAATTACTCAGTTCCAGATAATCTTTCTCAAGATCGGCAATACTTTCCTCGTCTTCCACGATCAAAATACGTTTACTCATCAACGGGTACCTCCTGATATTTTCTTATTACAAAGAACATTGTCGTTCCAGCGCCCTCTTCACTGGTTGCCCAGATATTTCCTCCATGCTCCTCCACGATCTTCTTCACGATCGAAAGCCCGATACCGCTTCCGCCCTTGGAAGAATTTCTGGAGGCGTCTGTCCGGTAGAACCGGTCAAAGATATACGGAAGTTCCTTCGCAGCGATGCCCTTTCCGTTATCCCCCAGCTCAATCTGGATAAAATCTCCCACATCCTTCAGATCCATCGTGATCCTGCCGTCCGGCTTATCCATGTATTTCAGGGAATTGGATACGATATTATTGATGACTCTTCTCATCTGCTCCGGATCGACGATCACCTTACAGTCCTCATCCATGAGATTTCGGTAGGCAAACTCCACATTCTTCGCCTCAAGCTCCATCTTCAGGTCCTCCGCGCAGTCACCGAAATACTCCTTTGCAGAAATTGTAGCAAAGTTGTAGGGAATCCTGTTTGTATCGATCTTGGAATAAAACGTCAGCTCATTGATGAGAAGATCCATCTCATTAGCTTTATTATAAATGGTCTTGATATATCTGTCCATCTTTTCCGGCGTGTCCGCAACGCCGTCCATGATTCCCTCCACATATCCTTTGATCGTGGTAATCGGCGTCTTCAGGTCATGGGAGATGTTGCTGATCAGTTCTTTATTCTCGCGGTCAAACGCCACCTTCTCTTCTGCGTTTGCCTTCAGCCTCAGGCGCATCTCCTCAAAATCCCGGCAGAGCTGCCCGATCTCGTCATTTGTCTCGCTCTTGATCTCAAAGTCAAGATTGCCTTCCTTGATGTTCCGCGCCGCCCTCTGGAGCTTCGCCAGCGGCACCGAGATCGTCCTGTAGATCCAATAGACAAGGAGCCCCGTGATAAGGATCATCACCAGCAGATAAAGCTGCTGTACCTCACTCGTCTCCTTAAACGCAAACGTATGCATCGCAACGGTCGTAAAAAATATAGTCAGGATCACGACGGCAAGAAACACGATCACCAGTTTCGTCCTAAGCTTCATTTGCGGCTCCTTTCCAGACAGTTGTCTGAATAATCAGACAGCTCACCTCAAAAGGTGCCGTGTACTTTTGAAAAAGTACCTGGCACCTCTTTAATAATATTTTCTGAATATTTTACAAATATTTTTTCAATTCGTCAACCTTATCGAGTTTTTCCCACGGAAGATCCAGATCATTTCTTCCGAAATGTCCGTACGCTGCGGTCTGTTTGTAGATCGGGCGTCTGAGGTCGAGCATTTTGATGATGCCCGCCGGACGGAAGTCGAAGTTCTCCCGGAGGATCTCCACCAGCTTTGTATCTGATACTTTTCCCGTTCCGAATGTTTCTACAGCGATGGATGTAGGCTGTGCGACACCGATCGCATAGGAAAGCTGGATCTCGCATTTCTTCGCCAGACCTGCCGCAACGATATTCTTCGCCGCGTAACGTGCCGCATATGCTGCGGAACGGTCAACCTTCGTGCAGTCTTTTCCGGAAAATGCTCCGCCGCCGTGACGAGCCACTCCGCCGTAGCTGTCCACGATGATCTTACGTCCTGTCAGCCCGCTGTCTCCGTGCGGTCCGCCGATCACAAAGCGGCCTGTCGGGTTAATAAAGAACTTTGTCTCTCCATCCACCATATCCGCAGGGATGATCTCATCAAAGACATACTTCTTGATATCCTCATGGATCTGTTCCTGGGTCACATCCGGGTCATGCTGCGTTGAGAGCACCACCGCCTCAAGGCGTTTCGGAGATCCATCCTCATTGTACTCTACCGTCACCTGGGTCTTTCCGTCCGGGCGGAGGTAGGGAAGTGTGCCGTCCTTTCTCACTTTCGCAAGCTGACGCGCCAGTTTATGCGCCATAGCGATGGGATAGGGCATATACTCCTCCGTCTCATCGGAGGCATAGCCGAACATCATTCCCTGGTCGCCCGCGCCGATCGCCTCAATGTCGTCCTCTGACATGGTATGCTCTTTCGCCTCAAGCGCCTTGTCCACGCCCATGGCGATATCGGAAGACTGCTCGTCAATAGTGGTAAGCACGCTGCAGGTATCTGCATCAAATCCGTATTTGCCTCTGGTATAACCGATCTCACGCACAGTATCGCGCACGATCTTCGGGATATCCACATAAGCGTGAGTCGTGATCTCGCCCATGACCATCACCATACCTGTTGTACAGCATGTCTCGCATGCCACACGGCTCATCGGGTCCTGCTCCATAAGCGCGTCAAGAATGGCGTCCGAAATCTGGTCGCACACTTTATCCGGATGTCCCTCCGTAACTGATTCTGAAGTAAAAAGTATTTTTTCCATAAAAGTTCTCCTTTCCTCACTTTCTCCCTGCGATGCTGTTCCCGTTCTGCCGGCGCAGGCGGGTTTTCCCACCGTCCGGATCCCCTGCCGAACCTCGATTCCGCGGCGCTGGTAGGTATTCCCGCCGTCCGGATCGCCTGCCCGAACCTCGATTCCGCGCCACTGGCGCTCCATCTCGGTCGCGGCGGCACGCCTATGTCGGAATGGCTTCCCGTCTGCCCGCGCAAGCGCGGCAGCCGCCAAGCCATTCCGACGCAGGCGATCCTGGTAAACGAAAACAGCCCGCGAAAGCGGACTGTCAATCTATCATAACAATCCTCTTATTGTTCGATCGCTCGCTCAGGTTGGCACCTTCCATAAAAGGGGTTGCCGCAGCTTCTCAGATCCTTTGTATCTCCACTGCTCTGAATAAGAGAAAGTTTTCACTATTGAGTTGATTTATTTTCAGGTACAGTAGAGACTTTACAACTGTTGCCTGCAAATGTCAATATAGTTTAGAAAAATTTATGGATTTATGGAATCAACATCACCTTAACCGCATCCGGAGAGTTTTCTGCCGTATCGAAAGCCTTCTCCCAGTCTTTCAGCGGAAACCTGTGGGAAATGAGACCTTCTGTCTTTATTAATCCCCGCTCCATTCCACGAATGACAGCGTCGTATGTCTTCCCGGAGAGATGGGACCCGATAATCTTAAGTTCCTTCCCGTCCCCGATCATATTCCAGTCTGCGCTCACCTCATCTGACAGCACTCCCATCTGTATATATCGGCCCATATTTTTAAGCATCTCCAGTCCCTGTCTCACACTCTTAACGCTTCCCGATGCCTCTACATAGACATCGCAGCCAATTCCTTCTGTAAGTCTGAGGATCTCTTTCTGTACGTCACATTCAAGAGGATTAAGGACTATATCCGCGCCAAACTCTTTCGCCATCCTGATCCTCTTCTCTTTCATCTCGATCCCTATCACCATTTTCGGCAGTGCCAGATCAGCGATATTGCACATGGAGAGGCCGATGGCTCCCAGCCCCGAGATCACGACCACATCGGAATGGCGGATCTCCGCCTGCTCCAGAGCATGCATCCCGCACGCGACAGGTTCGATCAATACGCTTTGTTCCGGGGTAAATGATTTTGGTATCACATGGTTGATGCTTGTCGCAGGAAGCTTTACATACTCGGCAAATCCGCCGTTGGCATAATTTTTAAACCCGTAGACAACGGACTTCCGGCACATCCAGTATTTTCCCTGTCTGCAGAACTCGCATTGTCCACACGGAATGATCTGCTCCGAGACGATCCTGTCTCCTGCACTGAATGACTTCACATCATCCGCCACCGCTGCTATTTCCCCGTAAAATTCATGGCCTGGAATACAGGGCGGCTCTATATACCTTGTCGACTCTGATGTCCCCCACACCCGGACACCTCCATGATACGCTTTCAGATCACCAGCGCATATACCACATCCCTTCACCTTCAGCAGAATTTCTCCGGGTCCGATCTCCGGCTTTGGATATTCTTCATATCGATTGTCGTAGGGTGCATATGCAACTACAGCCTTCATTTTCTCCATAGATACCTCCTTTTTCTACTGCCACTAATAATTGATCGCACTGCTCTGTCTTATCACCCTTTCAAGGCGCCGCTGAGCATCCCGTTTATAAAGTTCTTCTGAAAGATCAGGAAGAAGATCAGCACCGGAGCAAGCGCAAGCAATGCGCCGACCATCACCGCTCCATAATCCGTCACATATCCGGGCTGTACCATCAGGGACAGGACAAGAGGCATCGTATACTTATCCTGCGAATGCAGCGTGATCAGCGGCCACATGAAATTTCCCCACTGATTGACAAAGGACAGGATTCCCAGTGACGTAAGCGCTGGACGCATGGTCGGGAGCACGATCCTGATAAAAATAAAGAAATGTCCCGCTCCGTCAATCCTTGCCGATTCGATCAGTTCATTCGGAAAAGACATAAAATTCTGTCTCATCAGAAACACGCCGAATACCGATGCAAATCCCGGAAGGATGATCGACCAGTTGGTATCGATCATCTGAAAACTGTTCATTTCAATAAACAGCGGGATCAGTGTCACCTGTGTCGGAATAAACATAGACATCATAAACAATCCAAAAAAGAGGCTCTTCCCTTTGAATTCATATTTTGCGAAGGCATATCCTGCCATGGAATCAATGACCAGGATCCCTATCGTATAAACTGCCGCTATGAATATACTGTTCATCATATTTTTCCAGATCGGGAATGCCGTGCTCAGTTTCTCAAAATTTTCCGCCAGCGAGCTCCCCAGTCGGAATGCATAATCGATCGAATATATCTGTGTATTTGTATGCGTCGCTGCAAAGGCGGACCATATAAACGGGAAAAGAGCTATCACACATGCAAAAATAAGAAAAAAGTATATGACTATGTTTGAAATCCCCTTGTTTTTCATCTGTCAGTCCTCCTTTGTCGCTTTTAGCTGCAGCCAGGTCAGTACCGCAATGATCAGGACAAGGATGTACGACCCTGCCGATGCCACTCCGAAGTCAAATGATTCAAAGCCTTTTTCATACAGGTACTGTACGATCGTAAGCGTCTCATTTACCGGTCCGCCCTTTGTGAGAAGATATGGCTCAGTAAACAGCTGCAGCATTCCCGTTACTGAAAGGATCACTGCAAAGATCAGTACCTGTTTCAATCCCGGAAGCGTGACATAGAAAAATTGTTTCACCCTTCCCGCACCGTCAATGGATGCAGCTTCATACAGGTCATCCGAAATACTCTGCAGTCCGCTCAACATGATCACCGTATTATATCCGGTCCAGCGCCAGGTAATTGCGATCATCAGTACCGCCTTAGCCAGCCATCCCACATTCATCCATTGCGGACCATCAGGAAGAAAGATTCTGAGAAAATTGTTCACCACTCCGTTTTCATAATTAAAGAAAATACTGAAAATAATAGAGTAGCTGACGGAATCAAGAAGGATCGGCATAAATATGATCATCCTCATCAGTCCTCTCCCTTTTAGCTTCTTTCCGTTAAGAAACACAGCAAGCACCACGGCGAGGAATGTCTGTACCGGGACCTGTATGATCAGCATGATAAATGTATTCTTCATTGCTTTCCAGAAGAGAGGATCGTTCAATACAAATTTGAAGTTGTCAAGCCCCTTGAAAACAAAAGATGCGTTTGCATATCTGCTGAAGCACATAATAAAGGAAAAAATGATCGGATATGCCATGAATACAAGAAAAAATATTAAAAACGGTAATATAAAAACATATGGGACGATAAGATTATTTAATTTTTTTCTCATAATTATGCCTGTCCTTTTCTAATTTACTGAGGGAAACCCGGATCCTGGACCAGAAACGGGTTTCCTTCTTGAATCATATATCTCTGTTTACTGCTATTTGTTATCGATTGCTGCCTGAGCAGTTTCTTCTGCCGTTTTAAGTGCATCGGCCGGGTTTGCATTATTAATATATATTTCCCCGATCGCAGTGGAAAGAGCATCTGTGATATCTGTAAAATATTCTCCGAAATTCATCTCCGGCGCATCTGTCCACTGTGAAAAGACTTCTCCCATAGCCACTCCGAAATATTCATCTGTCTCTTTATAGCATTCTGCCTCCCAGTATGGTTTATATGCCTGGTACTGTGACTGTGCATACATAATATCTGCCTGGTCCGCATCCATCAGGGAGAATTTTACAAACTCTTTCGCAACTTCCGGATATTCCGTATTCTCTGATATTGCCAGCACGGATCCCCCAAGGCTCACGCTTCCGCTCTCCCCGTCAAAGGACGGCATCGGCGCCACGCCCCACAGACCAGCCTGATCCGCAACGGAATCTTTCATAACGATCCCATACCACACTGCATATGGAAGCGTACAGATCTGACTCTCATTTAACGCTGTTATCCTGTCGTTCCACTCGTCCGGGAAATCCATCATAATCCCGGCGTCGACCATTTCTTTGAGTTTTTCCGCAGCGGTGAGCATCTCCTCTGAGGTCAGGTTCACCGTTCCGTCATCATTGTAGTAAGAACCGCCCTGCTGCGCGAACAGCATTTTAATAAAATCCTGACTGGTAGAACCGTTAAAATTAAATCCTGTCATTCTCATTTCACCGTCTGAAGCCTCCAGGATCTGTTTACCAACCTCGATATAGTCGTCCCAGGTCTTGATATCTTCCACATTGATCCCGTACTCTTCAAAAATATCCGTCCGATACATCAGACCGCATGGGCCAATATCAATCGGCACAGCGTAGTATTTTCCGTCGGATGCGCGGCAGGCTGCGATTGCAGAATCAACAAAATTGTCTTCCTCCGAAGTTATAATATCTGATACATCCATGATCTGCCCTTCATAAGTCTTTACAAATGAGAGGATATCCGTGTTCTGTACCATAAATACATCAGGTACTCCAACGCCAGAGGCAAGCTCCGGCAGAAGCTTTGTATATGAACCGTCTACCTGTTCCACATTTACGGTGACTCCGGGATTTTCTTCCATGAAGCGCTCGGCAGTATCTGACAGCGCCGTTGCCATCTGCGTCCACGCATATACCTTTATCTCCCCCTGAAGTTCCCCGTCTTCTGAAGAAGTCTGCACATTCGTTTCATTTCCGCCGCATCCGGCTGCCAATGTAACTACGCTTGCCGCAACGAGCAGAACTGATAATACTTTTCTTTTCATATTGTTTTCTACCTCCCTTTTGTACTATAGTTTTCCCGTTTCTTTTTGACAGGCTAATTATAGCATGGGCATTTTTTTCAATTCTACATAAAAGGATTCAAAAAATTTTCATTTTCAACCATCTTCATTTTTATGAAAAATCCGGAAATTTTCTGTTTATTCTCTTTTAACAAATATAAATACCTCATTTTATATTCAAAAATCATATGTTATACTTATAATAAAAAAGATATTTGTGCAATTTTTTCTATGTATCTTTGCTTTTCATAACCAGTACTTTTAATAAAAGAAAGGAGAAAAAATGCAGAAACAATCAATACCATATACTCTCGAATACAGTCATTATAATCTTCCTGTAGACTTTCCTATAATCGGCCTTATCGGTCCTGGCTGGAGTCTTCCCGATGGAGATATTACTTTTCTTCATTGTCATAATTGTCTCGAACTCGGCTTCTGCCATGGCGGCAGCGGAATACTGCTGGTAGAAAACAAACAATACTCTTTCGAAGATTATGATATCTCCGTCATCTGTCCAAATACCATGCACATTTCCAAAAGCGCCATGGGAACACGCAGTCAGTGGGAGTATCTTTACATTGACACTAACCGGCTTTTTAAGGAATATCTTGTGCCCGAATTTATGCAGGCGCCTCTTTTTATGTTTGATTCTCCTGATTTTCCCAATATCGTCTCAGGTAGAAAATATCCTGAACTGAAAAATCTTTTTCTGAATATACTGAAAGAATTCCGGGATCAAAGTGAAAATTATCAGTTAAATATAGCCTGCCTGAGTATTTCGTTTCTTCTTGAACTCACACGCCTGCTGCCCAAGGAGTCCAAGACTCACTATTCGAATCAAAAGACAAAACTTGCTATATATCCGGCAATTCAGTATATAGATAAAAACTACGCTGAATCCATAAAGATAGAAAAACTTTCCTCTCTGTGCAGCTTAAGCCTGACACATTTCCGCAGGATATTCAAAGCAATCATGGGAGAAAGTCCTCTTTCATATCTGAATCGGGTCCGTATCAACAAGTCGTGCGAACTCCTGTACAATACCGAAGAATCCGTTCTTGACATCGCACTGAAAGTAGGTTTCTCAAGCAATACAAGTTATAACCGCAATTTCACTGCACTCATGAATACAACTCCTCTTCAATGGAGAAAAAAATCACGAACGATACCCAAGAATAATATGAATTTTTCTATTTTCCCGGTACCGCAGCAGGATATCTCAAAGCCGGACTAAGGTCTTTTTTGTAATTTTTTTGGGTTTTTTCAGTTAGATGCCCAAAATATCTCCGTGTTATAATTAAGCCGCAAATTTAAAAGAACCGGAGGTAGACTATGGACAAAAGAACGCGCGTACTAAACGCAATGGACTGTAAACCGGTGGATCGGGTCCCGGTATCATTTTATACTCATTTTCTGTCACCGGAAGCTTCCCGGGACAACGGAGTACCCGCCCAGCTGAAATGGCTCAGAGACTGTAATATGGACTTCCTGTGCGTGGAAACAGATGGATATATGGAATACCCTGTTCCCACCTCTTCCGGAATGCTGAACGACTGGAAGGATCTGAAACCGCTGAACAGAAACAGCAGATATTTTACAGGACAATTAGACCGGGCAAAACGTATCTCGGAGTCAGCCGGAGATACCTGCATATTTTTTATGCTGTTCGCTCCATTCACAACAATAAAACATACGATCGGTGGTGAGAGCCTGATCATGGAGTATTACAGACAGGATCCTCAGACACTCTCCGATGCAATGAAAACAATCGAAGAATCGACATTTATCCTGGCGGATATGCTCAAGGAACAAACCCCTGTCACCGGATTCTTTCTTGCCCTGCAAAATGCTGAGCACAACCGTTTCACCCCGGAGGAATACAGAGAATATCTGTCTCCCTGGGATCTCCGGCTTTTAAACTATATAAATAACCTGTCCGATTACAATATCACACATATGTGCTCCTGGACGGGCATCCCCAATAATCTGGATCTGTGGAAGGACTATCCATACAAAACCGTAAACTGGTCAGTCAACATAGAACGCCAGATGAATATGGCACAGGCAAGAGCCTATTTCAGGCAGGGGACTGCTCTGATGGGCGGATTTGACAATACCTCCCATGGTGTTTTATACAACAGCGGAAGGACTGAGATCAAAGAATTTACAAAACGACAGCTGGACCTGGCCGGTCAGAAAGGAACGCTTCTCTGCGCCGACTGTTCTGTTCAGATGGATCAGTCTCCGGAAAAAATACGTTATGTAGTAGAAGCCTGTGAAGAATACGCTGAAGAACATTCTATTTAGAATCGCTCAGAACATACATTATGGGCTGTCTGTACTTTTTTCGCTGCAAGAGCAGGCCATAAAAACTCTCTCCTCAGAGTCCTTATGGCCTGCCATGATTTCAGTATGAATCTGTCATCCTACTTTCAGTTTAAACTTCTGTATCTCCTTATCACTGGATACTCTCTCGATCATTCCGCCGAGACTCCTCAATTTCTCCTCGAATCTCTCATAGCCTCTCTGGATATAAACAATATCGTCAACGATCGTGATGCCTTCCGCTGCCAGTCCCGCGATACACAGCGCAGCTCCCGCACGAAGGTCCGGAGCGCTCACTCTCGCACCGGAGAATCTCTCGATCCCTTCGATCGTAGCAGAATTTCCTTCCACCTTGATGACGGCACCCATTCGTGCCAGCTCATCCAGATATTTAAATCTATTCTCAAAAATACTTTCAGTGATCGTACTTGTACCTTTCGCCAGAGCCAGCGCGACGCCTATCTGAGGCTGCATATCCGTCGGATATCCGGGATAGGGAAGTGTTTTGACCTGGGTACATCTCAGCCGGCTCTTTGCCACAACACGCACCGCGTCATCAAACTCTTCGATCTCGCAACCGATATCCACAAGCTTTGAAATCGTCGCGTCCAGATGCTTCGGGATCACATTCATAACTGTCACGTCGCCTCTTGTCGCCGCGGCCGCGAACATAAATGTTCCCGCCTCGATCTGATCCGGTATGATGGAATATTCTGTTTTATGGAGTTTCTGCACTCCGCGGATCTTGATCACATCGGTTCCCGCACCTCTGATATTGGCGCCCATGCTGTTCAGGAAGTTTGCCACGTCAACGACATGGGGTTCCTTCGCGACGTTTTCCATGATCGTCAGCCCGTCAGCCATTGCCGCCGCCATCATCACATTGATGGTTGCTCCGACAGTCACAACATCAAAATAGAGGTGTGTTCCGTGAAGAACTTCCGCCTCCGCCACAATTTTTCCGTGCTCGATATCCACATCCGCGCCCAGCGCCCGAAATCCTTTCAGATGCTGGTCAATGGGCCTGCTGCCGATGTTGCATCCTCCCGGGAGAGCCACCTCCGCTTTCCTGTATTTCCCAAGAAGCGCCCCCAGAAGATAATAGGACGCCCTTATTTTCTTGATATAGTCATACTCAATATTAAAATCGCCGATCGTACTGCCGTTGATCTTCACCGTATGCCTGTCTATGCGCTGCACCCTCGCGCCAATCCCGCTGATCGCCTCCAGCATGACATTTACATCGTTTACATCCGGCAGGTTGTCTATCAGTACCGTCTCATCCGTCATTATCGCTGCTGCCAGGATCGCCAGAGCCGCGTTTTTCGCTCCGCCGATCTCCACTTCCCCTACAAGCGGATTTCCACCTTTAATGATATATTGCTCCATTTTGCACCTCGACTATCCGATTTTATTATCGCAACTCCCCAGTTGATCAAACTCATTGTTCCTGTTCATACGTGACCGGCTGTTTTCCAGACAGTCATATGCACCCGTATTCTGGCTCATTATAACACAAAAACACGGATTGTAAAATTATTTTTTTGTGCGGAGCCTTTTCCCATCCGTCTTTTTCCCGGCTTTTTGTGCATTTTTATTGTATTTACGGACCGCATTCAATACATTTTCTATAGTCTCTTCAATCCTGCATCCGTCCTCGCACACAGTGATATCTGCATATTTTTCAAAAAACGGCACACGTTCATTATAAAGATCCCGCAGAGTCTGTCCCTCTCTGAGAACAACGCCTCTTTTCTGGGGATTTCGGATCCTCCGTTTTATTGTCTGATAAGATGCCTTCAAATATACCACAGTCCCGATCTCTTTGTAGTGCTTCATCGCTTCCTCGCAGTAAATCACACTTCCGCCGGGTGAGATGACAGAATTTTCCGCCTTCACATCCCGGTTGACCTGGTTTTCTATCTTCAGGAAACCGTCATCTCCCACCTCCGCGATGATCTCTCTGAGCAGTTTTTTCTCCTGCTCCTGGATCAGAAGATCGGTATCTATGAAGCGTTTTCCAAGACGTTTGGCAACCACGATGCCGACCGTGCTTTTCCCGACGGCCGGCATCCCGATAAAGATCAGATTATTTTTCATATGTATTCCATCCTTTTCTGGCAAGATCATTCTCAGTAACCTGGGCGCCCGAATTCAGGCATATTTTCAACAAACAGTCAGAGTATAGCACAAATTTTCCGATTAGTAAATTCTCCTGCGTCTCCGTCTGTTATCGCACCTGCGCTTATACAGCTCCTGATAGAGCATCACTTCCACCAGATCTCGCAGTTTATCCATGTCTTCCTCATAGATATCTTTTTCATTCTTTTCTATATTCCGGCATGCTCTTCCGCACATCAGGCGAAGCTGAAGCTTATCCGGATACTCGTCGTACACCATGCTGTTCTCATATTCCATCCGGTCGCATTCCTCCTCGATATACGGAAGGATCCGTTTCGGAATGTCTGGATACAGGCTCTTCATATACTCAAAGTCCATTCTCTCGATCCTCTCGTCGTCGAACGCGAGCGGCATCGGATATACCATATAATAGGGCAGTTTCTGGTTCATGTCTCTTCACTCCCGGGCAGACGTTATATCTGTAATATATGCTATTTTGGAGGAAATGTGATTTTTCTGCTTTCCGGGCTCACCGCCCAAAAGGGGCCTGACCCCTTTACAGAGAGTCAGGCCCCTGTGAATTCAGGCCTCACAGGCCTTATTTTCAGATCCTTCCCGGATCAGAACGGTCCGTATCCGATCCCGTGTGCGATCATGATGAGGATAAACGCGCTGACCACAAAGGACAGATAGATCTTCCAGCAGAATTTGATCCACGCGCCGTAATCCACGCCGCACATGGAGAGCTGTACCAGAGAGCTTCCAGGCCAGAAGCTGTTGGTGATGCCGTCCCCGTACTGATAGGTCAGCACCAGTACCTGCTGGTTGATGTTCAGGATCTTACCCAGCGGCTGAAGGATCGGCATGATGATGACCGCCTTCCCGCTTCCCGATACCACAAGGAAGTTGAACAGAGTCACGAACACAAAGATGATCAGCAGAGCAAGCAGCGCGCTCCGGTTCTCCAGAAGGGAGGCCATCCCGTGTACGATCGTGTCCATGATGCACGCCTGGTTCATCAGCACCACTACCGACTGTGCCATTCCAACGGCGAACGCCGCCGCGAACACCCGGACCGCGCCCTGGCAGAACAGCTGACAGGCCTCGCTGGGACCGAACCGAAAAATGACAGAGAGAACGATGCCAAAGATCACATAGAGCGCCGCGATCTGCGCGAAAGACCATCCCAGACGGATGCATCCGTATCCCTGGATCACAATGACCACGAGGAAGGCGAGAAGCCCCAGCACTCTCCTTGGCGTCATCTCCTCCATATGCTCTGTCCTGTCCTCTGCCTTCTGGTCCATATACTCCTCTTTTACGATACTTCTTGAGGGATCCTTTTTGATCTTCCGGCAGTATGTATAAAGTCCGATCAGCCCGATCACATAGAATACCGCCAGTCCCACCGCGCGGAAACCGATCCCGGAAAACATCGGCAGACCTACGATCTGCTGGGAAACTCCTGTTGTAAACATATTCATCAGACCGGAGGTAAAGCCCACCGTGCTCCCGACGATCGCCAGTCCGGTTCCCACCATCCTGTCATACCCGAGAGCGAATCCGATGCTCACCGCCAACGGATAGAAAGGATATGCAGCCTCGCCGTATCCGAGGACGCCGAAGATCACGAAGATCGTATAGAAGATGCAGACCACGGAGAACTCTTTTCCTTTCGTCCGCTTCAGGATGGCATTGATCCCCGCGCCGAAAGCGCCGCTGACCTCAAGCAGGTAGATCATTCCTGAGCTGATGAACAGGGTTCCCATGATCGTGGCCCCGTTAACGAACCCATTGTATATCGCCTCAAAATAATCCATAAATGTGATCGGATTCTCATTTTCCACATACTGGAAAGTCTCCGGATCGACTACTGAGATACCTGTGGCCTCGTCCGTGATCCTCTCATAGTTTCCGCTGGGGATCACGTAGGACAGGATGACCACGAAAAGCATGATCAGCAGCAGTATGATAAATACGTGCGGCATATGAAAGCCGCTTTTCTTTGTTTCCTTCTTGCTCATTTTGTTTCTCTCCTTTCCCCGGCAGCACTCTCTTCCTGCCTGGTTTTTCTGACGTCTTAACAGACCGGCTATGACCGCTCCTTATTTATCCGAATGCGCTTCCAGCCAGGATACCGCGGAATATGCGTGGAGCGCCGCGCCCAGCGGGAGTGCGTCCTCGTCCAGGACCATGCGCGCGTTGTGGAGCGGAGCGTTTCCGGGCTTTCCGGCTCCAAGGAACACGAATATCCCCGGTACTTCCTTCGTGATGTATCCGAAATCCTCCGTCCCCGACATGGGCGGGATCTGATGGACCATATCCTTCCCCAGCACCTCTTCCATATACGGGACCATCTCCCTGCAGAGATCCCCGTCGCTATAGGTGCACGGTGTATGGAACACGGTCATTTCATACTCACCGTTCCACGCCTTCACATAGTGATCGATCACTTCCGGGATCCGCTTTGTCAGATGCTCTGCGGCTTCCACATCCTGGGTCCTGACCCCTATATGGAGTTCCGCTTCATCCGGAATGATGTTCACCGCGGTCCCGCCTTTTGCCACGCCGCAGGTGAGCGCCACCATAGCCGCCGGATCCGCCTCCCTTGTGACCAGAAGGTTCACCGCCTGATATACCTGGTTCATGATCATGAGAGGATCCACACAGAGCTGCGGCTGCGAGCTGTGTCCGCCTCTCCCTTTGATCTTCAGGATGAAGGTGTCAAGCGACGAGGAATTCACTCCTACAGAATATCCGGCTTCCCCGGTCTCAGTGACCGGCTGCACATGGAGGCCGAAAGCCGCGTCCACTTTCGGATTTTCAAGAAGACCATTCTCCACCAGCACTCTGGCGCCTGCGCCGGTTTCCTCCCCCGGCTGGAACACCAGCTTGACGCTCCCTTTCAGGGAGTCTTCCATGTCCTTTAAGATCTGCGCCGCGCCAAGCAGCATGGCTGCGTGGCTGTCGTGCCCGCACATATGTCCGTATCCGTTGCAGGACTTAAACTCGAGATCGCTCTCCTCCCGGATCGGAAGGGCGTCCATATCAGCCCGGAGCAGAATGCACGGGCTTCCCTTTCCGATGACGGCGGTCACGCCGATCGCCCGCTCCATCCGCGGGAATCCCGCCTCCATAAAATCTTTTGTCACTTTTTCCGGAAGTTCTCCTCCGCAGTCCTTCCACGGGATCCCCATCTCGTTCAGCCGCTTTCTGATATATGCGCTGGTTTCCGGAAGATCCATCCCGATCTCCGGGATCTGGTGGAGCCGCCTCCGGTCCTCTGTGATCTGCCCGCGGATCTTTTCCGCCTTTTCTCTGATCTCCGACGCTGAAATGCTCATGATCTTTCCTCTCCTGTCCCTCCCAAGGCAGACCCGACGCTTGCCGCTGCCCGTCGGATGTCCGCATGTCTGTTCAAGCAAGCTTGCCCATCCATGCAGCCGCCCTCCGGGCTTATCGCTCAAAAAAGAAAGAGAGTTCCTCCCGCGGAACTCTCGAACCGTTTTATTTATCTTGCCACCTCTTCGTGTGCTGTCTCAGGATAATTTATAAATATAACAAAAAATGTATAATTATATCTACTTATGCTATCATTAATTGTGCGATTATGCAACCTTTTCGTGAGAATTTGCACAACAATTTTTCCACTAAAATTACACTATTTTTTCACTATTTTTCTGTCGTTTCCCGCTCTCCGGATAATTTTTTGTCACTCTCCTCTTTAAAATACAGCGCAATTTCTTTAAAAGTTTCTGTTCTTCTGTTATGATAATTGCTGAAGGAGTGTGTTAACCATGAATAATTCTGATACTTCTATTTATATTAACGGCAGGATCTTCACTGCCGACAACCAGAATCCCTATGCTGACAGCATGATCGTATCCGGCGGACGGATCCGCTGGGTCGGCTCCCGGGACGACCTTCCCCGGGAAGAGATTTCCGGCGCAGACGTCGTCGACCTGAAAGGCAGGCGCGTGATCCCCGGCTTTGTGGACGCGCATATGCACCCTGTCATGCTGGCAGATTTCAGCAAGCAGATCACGATCATGCCTCCGGCGGTCAACTCCATCGAGGACCTGGTGAAGGCGGTCAGAGAACGCCGGAAAGCCCAGGGGCCGGGCAGATGGGTGGAGGGCTGGGGTTACGACGAGCAGTCTCTTCTTGAGAAGCGCTCGCCGAACCGCTATGACCTGGACCGTGGCTGCAGCGACGCTCCGGTCTGTCTCATGCGCACCTGCGCCCACATCCGCTGCGTCAACAGCCGCGCCCTTGAGATGGCCGGCATTGACAGGAATACACCGGATCCTCCGGGAGGCGAGATCGAGCGGGATGAAAACGGAGAGCCCACCGGTGTTTTAAAAGAAAATGCAAGAAACCTGATGTCCGGTCTGATCCCCGGCGTCCCGGAAGATCAGAAGGTGCAGAACCTTCTCGATCTCGGGAAGCTTCTGACTTCCCAGGGGATCACAGCCATCTGCGACATGGGGAACCTTGATTCCGGCGACAATATCCCGATCTATGAGAAAGCCGCTGAAAAAGGATTCCGCCAAAGAGTCGGCGTCTATTATATGTGGGATTTCTTTGCAGATGATAAGACATTTGATATCCCGAAGGAACGGATGGACAAGAGCCGCCAGATCTTCGCCGCCGGCTTAAAGCTGATCGGAGACGGCAGCATCTCCGGAAGGACCGCATGGATGGACGAGCCCTATTACGGTTCTGACGACGAATACGGCATCTCCACCTGCAGCGATGAACTGATCGAGTCCGCCATTGCTTTCTGTAAAGATCATCACTGCCAACTCTCCATGCATGCTATGGGATCCCGGACCATCGCGCGGATGGTGGATCGTGCCGCCCTGGAAGAGAACTGGATGGAGGACGAAACACCGTACGTCCGCATCGAGCATGTTACAGAGCCGAAGGCAGAAAGCCTAGACCGGGCCGCTGCCTCCGGTATCGCGTTTATCACCCAGCCCATCTTCCCCTATGCGGAAAGCGCCAGCTATCTGAAGAACCTGGGAAGCGAGCGGCTGAAGAAGTGCTATCCTTTCCGGCATATGCTGGAAAAAGGAGTGAAGACCGGCTTTTCCACGGACGCTCCGGCAACTTTCTGGGCTGTTCCGTCGGACCCCTTCCCGGGCTTAAAGCTCGCCGTCACGCGAAAATCCTATCTGGACGCAGACTGCGGCGCCGATCAATCCATCGATATCGAGACGGCGCTGAAGCTCTACACAAGAGAATCCGCACAGATCGCCGGATTTCATGACATGGGAATGCTCTCGCCGGGATACCGGGCGGACTTTGCAGTATTAAGCGGCGACATCCTTGAGGCGGATCCGGAAGACATAGATAAGATCTGTGTCCTCCGTACCTATATAGACGGTGAATGTGTCTACCGGCGAGAAGACTGATGTCAGAAAACTGACAGTTCCGCACACCCGTTTCCACTGACCGGCTCAACCCGGAAATACTGAAAATACTACTCAAAAAAGACGAAAAGAGGTACCTTATGTTTCATTTACCCAAATACAGAGAACCAGATTTTACACAGCCGAAATTTACTGAAGCGCCCGACGCTTCCTGGGAGGAAGTGACCATCAAGGGGGTAGCCCCCGAGAACTATCACAGTACATCCATGTACCCGGAATATTTCAAGATCAACGGAAAATGGCTCCTGGCTGAGGAAAGCCGTATGGACTCCAGCGTTGTGCTGGGCGAAGACGGGAAACTCCGAGTCGTGGAAAACCGCAATCTGGAGCTGGGCGACAAGGTGATCATCGGCCGCACAGAGAATGCCGAGGAAGGGATCTATCTCCACAGCACCGGCTTCGGAAGCGCCGACGATGAGAACGACGACCAGTTCGTCTTCCGCCAGGGACGGAGCCGCGAGACGTCCTACGCCAGGGATTACGACCGTCTCTTTGAACTCCTGAAATATGAGAAAGAGCACGGGAACATTCTCTGGGTCATGGGACCTGCTTTCTCCTTTGACGCCGACGCAAGACGCGCCATGCAGGCAATGGTGGAGAACGGATACGTGGACGGGCTCATGGCGGGGAACGCCCTTGCCACCCATGATCTGGAGGGCGCCATGTTCCATACCGCACTGGGGCAGGACATCTACACACAGAGATCCCAGCCCAACGGACACTACAATCACCTGGATGTGATCAACCGGGTGAGACGGAGCGGTTCCATCCCTCAGTTCATCGACGATTACAACATCGACAACGGGATCATGTATAGCTGCGTGAAGAACGATGTTCCCTTCGTCCTCACCGGTTCGATCCGTGACGACGGTCCTCTGCCGGAAGTGATCGGCAACGCCTATGACGGTCAGACCGCCATGCGGAATATGGTAAAGAAGGCGACCACTGTAGTCTGCCTCGCCACCATGCTCCACACCATCGCGACAGGAAATATGACGCCGTCCTACCGCGTAATGGACGACGGGACCGTCCGCCCGGTCTTCCTCTATACGGTGGATGCGGATGAGTTCGTGGTCAACAAGCTGTTGGACCGTGGAAGCCTCTCCGCGACAACGATCGTGACCAATGTACAGGACTTCATCATGATCGTGGCGAAGGGACTGGGATTGATGTAAGTCAACACACGCAAAAATGATCCGGTATTTTTAAAGCTTCTTTTAAAAGCTTAGAAATACCGGATTTTATTCATTATTCATTATTCATTCTTCAGTTCTTCCGGCATCATCCATCCGTTGAACTCCAGTACAATATCTGCGATCTGCTTTCTGTAAATCCGGGGAGATGTCCCCGTGATTCTGCGAAAACTGCGATTAAAGCTGGAAACCGAACCAAATCCGGTGCTCTCTGATATCTCGAGGACCGGCATCTCAGTCACACAGAGTAGATCGCAGGCCTCTGATACGCGCACTCTGTTGACATATTCCAGAGGAGTCATTCCCATGATCTGCGAAAAGACCCGCCGGAAATGTGCCGGACTGAATCCGCACAATTCGGCAAGGCAGTCCATCGAAAAGTCTCCCATATAGTTTTTTTCCACATACTCCAGCGCCGGAGCCAGCACATGCATGTTGCCGTGGCTGCCACCTGATCCGTCCGTCTTCTCAACCGGATCCGGTTCGCTCTGTATCCGGCACAGTTCTGTATATAAGGCAAGCAGGAGACCTTTCGCACATGTCTGATATCCCGTTTTTTTCTCTGACAGCTCCCTTACCGCCTGAAGAGCAAGGCTTCGCACTCTCCGGTTCTTCCGCCCCCGAAGGATATACTGATATTTCCGAACATTTCCTGGCTCCATCCCGATACTTTTCCATCCTCCCGGAATACAGCCTGCGAAAAGTTTTTTTGGATTAAAAAAGATATACGACCATCGGCTCTTTTTCCCCGGATCAGAGTACGTTGTATGCGGTACATTTTGCGGGATGCAGGTAACATCCCCCGCCCTGAAGTCCAATGTATCCTCATATAGTTCAATTTTTCCGCTCTCCGAATGGCAGACTCCGATCTCAAGGCAGTTATGAAAATGAAGCCTCCCGCTTGGTACTTCCGATATTTTCCAGTGTTCCCCTGTCAGGAGCAGCACCGGAAAATATTCCGGAAGAAAATAATTTCGAAATTCTGTTATTTTGTCATATGACCGACCGCTTCCCATCCTGTCTGATCCTCCTTTTTCGATATTCTACCACAGATGATCATTTTTGCGCAGTTTTATCTGATGATTGATTAGAAGGCTTCCGTTAAACGTATCATAATTGTCTGTAAGAAGAAAGAAACACAGAAAACAAATAGTGATAAACAGGAGGGATAGTTATGTACACAGCTTCAGACAAACGGTATGATCATATGATTTATAATCGCTGCGGGCACAGCGGTCTGAAACTCCCCGCCGTTTCCCTTGGATTCTGGCACAATTTCGGGGACACCGCTTCGTTTGAAAACATGCGGCAGATCTGTTTTACAGCATTTGACAGCGGGATCACTCATTTTGATCTTGCCAACAATTATGGTCCTGTACCGGGCAGCGCAGAGAAAAACCTGGGCAGGATCTTAAAGGAGGACATGAAACCGTATCGGGATGAACTGATCATCAGCACAAAAGCAGGATATGACATGTGGGAGGGTCCCTACGGTGACTGGGGCAGCCGGAAGTACCTTCTGGCAAGCCTTGATCAGAGTCTGGATCGGCTTGGGCTCGAGTATGTAGATATTTTCTATCATCACAGGATGGATCCGGAAACTCCATTGGAAGAAACCATGGGTGCTCTGGCTCAGGCCGTTCGTTCAGGGAAAGCTCTTTACGCCGGACTTTCCAACTATGACGGCCCCACTCTGAAAAAAGCGGAAAAAATCCTGCGCGATATGCACTGCCCGTTTATCATTAACCAGAACCGCTACTCTATCTTTGACCGGACTATTGAAAAGAACGGGCTGAAAGACGCCTCTGCGGAACTGAAAAAAGGGATCATCGCATTCAGTCCGCTGGCGCAGGGCCTTCTGACAAACCGTTATTTGAACGGTATTCCAGAAGACAGTAGAATGCGGACTGATGGCCGTTTTCTCACAAGCGACTCCCTGACAAAGGAAAAGCTGGACCAGATCACAGAACTGAATAAAATTGCGAATGACAGAGGACAGACCCTCGCTGAGATGGCGTTGAGCTGGGTTCTTCATGACGGAGTCGTAACCAGTGTCCTGGCCGGTGTCTCCAGGCCCAGTCAGATACTCGATAATGTGAAAGCAGTGGAAAACATAAAATTTTCCGAAGAGGAACTGAAAAAAATAGAACAGATCAGCAACAGGGAGGTGGCTGAATAATGAGCAAAAAAACGGGAAGTTTTACTCTCCCCGGAGAAGCAGGATATGAAAAACTGACACTTGAAATCGCTCAAAAATGGGGCGCTGATGTTATCCGGGACAGTGACGGGACCGAATTGTCCGATGAAATCCTGAATGCAGGATACGGAATCTATTCCACGATCTGTCTGATCCGGGATCACAATGAGTGGGCAAAAAAGAACCTGGATAAGCTCCAGCAGACCTTTCTCATAACTCATCCCCATACCGCTGTTTCAGATACTCTGGATATAGATCTGATGGAAGATTACTTTGACCAGCAGTTTTCTGTGAACGACAGCAGTGACGCGCTGCGTTACTGGCAGGTCTTTGATCGAACCACAAACACTGAAATTCCGCGTGAAAACTGGGAATATCAGCCCTCAAACGGGATTGTTGTCCTGAAAGGCATCACCCCCTGGCATACTTATACGGTCGCCTTTCTCGCCTGGAGGATCTGGGAGGAAATCTCAATGTACAATCACACGACAAACCATTGGGATTCTGAACATCTGATGCAGATCGACCCCAGATATCCGGAAGTTCAGGATTACCTCACAGAGTGGCTCCGAAGCTGGTGTGAAGAGCATCCGCACACAACTGTGGTCCGTTTTACTTCCATGTTCTACAATTTTGTCTGGATCTGGGGCAGCAGCGAACGCTGCAGAAATATTTTTACTGACTGGGCATCATATGACTTTACCGTAAGTCCCCTGGCACTGGATCAGTTCAGAAAAACCTACGGATATTCTCTGAATGCTGAGGACTTTGTGAATAAAGGAAAGTTTCATGTAACACATATGCCAGCAGACAGGAAAAAACGGGACTGGATGGATTTTATAAACGACTTTGTCATTTCTTTTGGAAAAAAACTTGTACAGATCGTACATGACTATGGAAAAAAAGCTTATGTTTTCTACGATGACAGCTGGGTTGGGATTGAACCTTATAACGGCAGATTCCGGGAATTCGGATTTGACGGGATGATCAAATGTGTTTTCAGTGGATATGAGGCAAGGCTTTGCAGCGGAGTTCCCGCAGAAACGCATGAACTCCGGCTGCATCCGTATCTGTTCCCCACAGGCGTGGACGGCTCACCCCCTTTCCTTGAAGGAGGAGATCCAAAGGGTGAGGCACAGAAATACTGGACTGCAGTGCGCCGTGCCATCCTGAGAGCCCCGATCGACAGGATCGGTCTGGGCGGCTATCTCCACCTTGTGGAGCAGTCACCTGATTTTGTGGAATACATTGCCCAGATTGCCGATGAATTCCGCACCATCAAAGATCTTCATTCGAAGGGCACCCCCTCTGTACTCCGCCCTCGTGTAGCAGTGCTCCACTACTGGGGTGTTCTGCGTTCGTGGACCTTATCCGGGCATTTTCATGAAACCTATATGCATGATCTGATCCATATAAACGAAAGTCTTTCCGGACTGCCCTTTGATGTCCGTTTTTATGATTTCAATGACATTAAAAACGGAGTTCTGAAAGATACGGATGTTCTGATCAATGCCGGAGCCGCCGGCACTGCCTGGAGCGGCGGCGACGCGTGGAACGACGAAGAAGTGTTCCGCATCATTACCGAGTGGGTATACAACGGCGGAACCTTCATCGGAGTAAACGAGCCATCGGCGGCCAACGGTTATGATTCTTATTTCCGTATGGCGCATGTACTCGGGATTGACGAGGATACCGGCGACAGGATATGCCATGGAAAATGGGCTTTTGACGTTTCTACTCCGGATGGACTCTTTCCCAAAGGCAGCTATGTACACTCCCGGAAGAATATCTTCCTGACCAACGGAGATGCCACTGTCCTTATGGCAGAGAACGGTCTTCCTTCCGTTACAGCACGCTCTTTCGGATCAGGAACCGGCATCTATCTTGCTTCCTTTGAAACCGGTCCGGAAAATACCAGAATGCTCATGAACCTGATCCTGTATGGTGCAAAGGAGGCTTACGACGAGGATTTCATAACCGACAACCCATACACGGAATGCGCTTTTTATCCTGACAGTCAGATGCTTGTCGTCATAAATAATACCGGAGACTTCCAGAAAACGTCTGTATCCGCGGCCGGGCAGACCCATACCTGCACGCTGGAGCCATACGGGATATTTATGAAATATCTGGCTGCTGACGACTGAGCCGCACAATATCACAAAGAAAGCCACGGGATCATCCTGGAGCATATCTCCATTCGATGGAATCCTGTGGCTTTCTTTTCATTCACTTTCCCTCAATATCCTCTGGATCTCCAGCCTGGTCTCACCGACTCCAATCACGTCATCCTTCTGGATCACGATCGGCCGGTCGATCCGCTTTCCGTTCAGAAACGTTCCGTTTCTGGAGTCCTCGTCTTTCAGATAAAGCCTGTCTCCGTGGTGGATGATCACGCAGTGGACTTTTGAAACTCTGACGTCATTTGGAAGAGAGAGATACTTCTCAAACATGCTTCCATCTTTTCCTCTCCCGATTCCTACCGTCTCATAGAAGATAAAGTTGTATTTCTGCCAGCTGTCGATATCTTCCATGATGATCTTCCACTGTCTTCTCCTTTTCTGACGCCGCGGCGCCGGCTCATCCGTATCCCGGTCTGAAACCCTCTGTGATCTGCGCCGTCTCGGACGTTCATCGTAATCGTCCTCCTCGTCGTCATAATCATCATCGTCAGGATAGCCATCCTCATCGTAATCTTCTTCATCCCGACGGCGCCCTTTTCTCCTGCGGAACAGCCTTGCGTCTTCCGCCCTGTTCTTTTTTATTGTCACGAACGTCCCGCCAAGCACGGCTATAATACCGAGTATCAGCAGGATCAGTACGATCCAGTATAACATATGTATATCACTCCTCTGAACCTTAATGGTACTATATTTTTTCCTGTTGGGCAAGCATCAGATATATCTTTTTCACTTATTCTGTGCTAGAATGGTTACAGTTCACACTGCATGCAGCAGCTGTCAGGTGTGGACCGTAATGCGAAAATATTTATCTCAAAGGAGTTTAACATGAGTATTATCCGACCGTTTCAGGCCGTCCGACCGTCCGATGAGAGACTGGCCTCCCATATCGCCGCTCTTCCCTATGATGTCTACAGCAGCGCGGAAGCCCGTCGTATCGTAGAGCAGGAGCCTCTGTCCTTCTTAAAGATCGACCGGGCAGAGACCCAGTTTCCCGAGGAAACGGACATGTATTCTGCGGAAGTCTATGAGAAAGCCCGGGATATCCTGGAACAGATGATCTCCGACGGCTCTTTTCTCAAAGAGAGTTCTCCCTGCTATTATATCTATTCGCTCACCATGAACGGGCGGACACAGAGCGGTCTCGTGGGCTGTGCCTCTGTGGATGATTATACAGGTGGCGTGATCCTGAAACACGAGAATACTCTTGAGGCAAAAGAGCTGGATCGGTTCCGCCATATCGATACATGCAGCGCGCAGACCGGTCCGATCTTTCTCTCCTACAGGCCCGACGAGGCAGTCCGGACGATCCTGCGGAAAATACAGGAGGGCGCTCCCCTCTATGATTTCACCAGCGGCGATGAGATCCGGCACTGCGTCTGGCGCATTGACAGCGCGGAAGATATCGAGAATATTTCTCATCTGTTTTCCCGTATCCCGCATCTCTATATCGCGGACGGACACCACAGAGCCGCTTCCGCAGTAAAGGTGTGCCTGAAACGAAGAGCGGAAGATCTGGACTTTTCGGGAAATGAAGAATATAATTTCTTTCTTTCCGTCCTCTTCCCTTCCGATGAACTCAAGATCTATGATTACAACCGGGTAGTCGCTGATCTGAACGGATATACATTTGACAAAATCCTTGATATCGTGGAAAATACGTTTGAAATCGAAAAGATCGGATCCACGCCGTTTCGCCCCGAAAAGAAAGGGGACTTCGGCGTATACCACGGCGGGTGCTGGTTCAGGCTCACGGCGAGACCCGACGTCTGTTCCGATGATCCTGTGAAAGGCCTTGATGTGTCAATCCTGCAGGATCGGATATTGTCCCCGCTGCTCGGTATCCATGATCCGAAAACGGATTCCCGCATTTCTTTTGTCGGCGGGATCCGGGGATTGGAAGAACTTGAGAAAAGGGCAGACCGCACCGGCGGGATTGCCTTTTCCATGTATCCGACTTCCATGGACGAGCTCATGCGGGTGGCCGATTCCGGCATGCTCATGCCCCCAAAGTCCACCTGGTTTGAGCCAAAGCTGCGGAGCGGACTGTTTATCCATCAGTTCTGACTGATATATACTTTAGTTAACAAGGCTTTCACAGGAAATATTTAAGAGGAGATGTAATTCATGGAAAGAAATGACCTTTGCTGGTGCGGCAGCGGCAAAAAATATAAAAAATGCCACATGCCCATCGAAGAAAAAATGATGCTTCACGCTGAGCGGGGCGAGATCGTCCCGACCAGGAAGCTGCTGAAGACGCCTCACCAGATTGAAAAAATCCGGGAGAGCGCAAAGCTCAATACCGCAGTGCTCGACGAGGTGGCAAAGCATATCCATATCGGGATGAGCACAGCGGAAATTGATGAGATCGTCTACCGCTTCACAACAGAACACGGCGGGGTTCCCGCCCCGCTGGATTACCAGGGATTCCCGAAAAGCGTATGCACTTCCATCAACAACGAGATCTGCCACGGTATCCCGGATAAGAACATCCTCCTTCAGGAAGGGGATATCATCAACGTGGACGTCTCCACCATCCTGGACGGATATTTTTCCGACGCCTCCCGTATGTTCAAGATGGGAAAGATCTCAGACCGCGCCGAACGTCTCATCCGCGTCACGGAAGAATGCGTGGAACTGGGACTCGCGGCGGCGAAACCCTGGGGACACCTGGGCGATATCGCCGACGCCATAAACACTCACGCAAAGGCAAACGGATATTCCGTAGTGGAGGAGATCGGCGGACACGGCATCGGACTGGAATTCCACGAAGATCCCTTCGTCAGCTATGTCACCCCCAGGGGAAGCGAGATGCTGCTCGTTCCGGGCATGATGTTCACCATCGAGCCCATGATCAATGAGGGCAGTCCCGACTTCTTCGTGGACGAGGACAACGACTGGACTGTGTACACGATCGACGACGGACTTTCCGCTCAGATCGAGTATATGGTTCTGGTGAAGGAAGACGGCGTGGAAGTGCTGACGAAGTAAGACCGGTTAGCGGCTGAAAGATAGAAGCGTTCATCGCAAAAACGCCCATTACAAGCGGCAGTGGAAGACAAACGACAGCGAAACCCCCGAAGCTGGCAGGCTCCGGGGTTTTCTATTCCATTTTTTATGGCGGCTTAGACCGCAGGCTGGTTACCGACTGCTTTTCGCCCTCTCAGTCAGCATCCACAGATACTTCTCATAATTGACTCCGTCGTTCCTCGGGACTCCTTCCCTGACGGAATCCTCCAGCGCAAGCTCGATCATCCTGCCCGCGGTCTTCATGGTCTCGTCCAGGCTGTCCCCTCTCGCCTTTCCGCCGGCAACAGCGGAGGCGAACAGGTCACCGGTCCCGGAATAACTCTCTCCCACAAACGGGAACGCAGCCAGATCTGATTTCTTCTTCGTCACCGCCAGATTTCCCATCTTCTGCACGCCATCTTCGCTGTCCCGGAACCGGATCCCGGTCACTACGATCTCTTTCGGACCTTTCGCGATCATATTTCTCGCCATCTGCTCGATCACGGTCAGCAGATGCTTCTCATCCGTCATCTGTTCGATCATCCGATAGTCCGTATCCGTGAGCATGCACAGTTCAGTCAGATTCGGTGTGATGATGTCCGCTCTCAATGCCAGCTCCCGCATCATTCTCCGCAGCTCTGGAGTAAAGATATCGAAGCCCTTTCCGTCGTCGCCCATGACCGGATCCACCAGAAGAAACGTTTTCTTTTTATAAAACGAATCCAGAAAGCGGAACACTTCATCAATCTGGCTGCTCTCCGACATAAACCCTGTGTATATACCGTCGAAAGATACCTCCATCTTTTCCCATTCCTTCCGGATCTTTCCCATCCGGTCTGTATAATCATCACAGAAATAACCGGGATACCCTGTCTGTCCGCTCAGGATCGCCGTCGGAAGAGGGCACGGCTGAACTCCCATCGCAGCGATCACTGAGATCGCCGCTGTCAGAGAGCATCTTCCGAATCCTGACAGGTCATTGATAACTGCTATTTTTTTCGACATAATTCCTCTCCTGTCTGATGATTTAGTGCAGCCACGGAACATCAATGGGTTTCAGCACGATCACGGAGTGTCTTCCCATATTCAGGACAAGATCTCCGTTTTCAACGATATATTCGTCATAATCAGTCGTATACCCGTTCTCGTAGGAATAGATCAGACGTTTCATCCTCCCCGATCTCGGAACGCCGACCAGCCATACCGGAACCGTTACTTCCTTGAGTTCTTTGCTGTTGTTGAGCACGACCACGATCTGCTCATCTCCCTGGAACCTGCCGTATGCCAGCAGGTTGCTCTCTCCGACAAGCTGCTTGATCGAGCCCTTCCTCAGAGGTTTCTCCTCCTTATGTATCCGGATCATCTCCTTATGGAACGCAAGGAGTTCTTTATCTTCCTTCCCCCAGGGGTAAGTCCTCCGGTTATCCGGATCTGTGAAGCCGCAAAGCCCGACCTCGTCGCCGTAGTAGATCGTAGGGGCGCCGACCCAGGTCATCTGAACCGTCACGGCCTCTCTCATCACCGCGTGGTTGATGCCTTCCTCCGCTGCCTTGGCTCCCACGTGCTCCGCTCTTCCCACAATATGGTTCGTGCGGGTGAGGAACCTGGAATGGTCATGGTTTGACAGCTCGTTCATCGCAACCTGGAGGGAGGGCGTGAGCATACTTGCCATAAAATGCCTCATGGCTCCGACAAAGTTATCCGCATTCCCCCACAGGTCCATCCTGCGCTCGTCGCTGTGTTTCTCCATTCCTGTCAGGAACCAGGTCAGAGGCTCCATAAATGCATCATAATTCATGACGCTGTCCCACTCGTCTCCCTGGAGCCAGTCTCCCGGATCCCCATAATGCTCGGCAAGGATCAGGGCATCCGGATTCGCGCTCTTGACCTCTTTCCGGAACCGTTTCCAGAACATATGGTTATATTCGTTGCTGCACCCCAGATCCGCCGCAACATCAAGCCGCCATCCGTCCACATTGTAAGGCGGAGAAACCCATTTCTTTCCAATGTCCATGATATATTGCTCCAGTTCCGGAGAGTCCTCATAGGAAAGCTTCGGAAGCGTGTCATTTCCCCACCAGGAGTCATAGCTTGTATTATATGGCCACGCCTCTGAACGGTTGTCATGAAAATGGAAGAAATCGTGGTACGGACTGTCCTCGCTGACAAATGCTCCCTTCGGATAATCCGGCTGGTTTTCATAGATCCGCTCCCGGTCCATCCATTTATTGAAGGAACCACAGTGGTTGAACACACCGTCAAGGATGACTCTCATGCCCCGCTTATGCATCTCTTCCACCAGACACGCAAACAGTTCGTTGCTGGCCTCCAGATTCCGGATGTCCCCGGTCCTCTTCTGGTATTTCGTCGCACGGATATTATCCTGAGCGCCCTCGGGAAGGTTCTCTCCTCCGTCCTCCACGATCTTCCCGTAATGGGGATCGATATAGTCATAATCCTGAATATCGTACTTATGATTTGACGGAGATACAAACAGCGGATTAAAGTAGATCACTTCCACTCCCAGATCCTGCAGATAATCCAGCTTATCCATGACTCCCTGCAGGTCTCCGCCGTAAAAATTCCTGATATCCAGAGCTGCCGGCGGCTGGTTCCAGTCCTCGATCTTTGCGCTCGGAGCGCCGATATAGATATACTCTCCGTTTTCCACGTCATTGGTCGGATCCCCGTTATAGAACCGGTCCACAAAAATCTGATACATGACCGCGCCCTTTGCCCATTCCGGAGTGGAAAATCCCGGCACGATAATAAAATCATAATACGTCTCTACATGATCCGAAACACCGCACCTGTTAAAATAACAGATCTGATCGCCTTTCTTGATCTCAAACGAATACCGGAAGGGTTCCGTGCCGAGCTGACATTCTATCTGATAGTAATCGAACTCCCCTCTGGAACTCATCTTCCACATGGAGTAATTTCGTCCTCCTGTCAGGATGTTCACTTCCTCCACGTCATTGTGAGCGGTCCGGAACCGCAGTGTGATCTTCTCATTTACTTCAGGTTCTGCCGGAATTACATAATCCTGCGTACCGTCACAGAACAGCGCATCTCTGTTCATAAATTCAAGCCTCCTTCTGCTTGCACACCGTTTTTCAAATATTCACATCAGACCGCCTGTCTGAGCGATCGGTCCGGTCATCTGACGAACGGTGCACTGATCGAAACATAATCCGGCAAAAAGCATGAAGAGCGGATGACTTTATGCCTCCGCTCCATTGCTCTCGAACAGTGCTTCGAATTCGCTTCTTGTTATTTTCTCTTTTTCAAGCAGCAGCTGTGCACACGCGTCAAGCACAGCATGATGCTCTTTGATGATCGCCCGCGCTTTCAGATAGCACTCGTCAATGATACGTTTCACTTCCTCATCGATGGTGCCTGCGACTTTCTCGCCATACCCCCGCGATGTGTGCCCGAAATCACGTCCGATGAACACTTCATCACTGTCATTGTCATAATTGATCAGACCCAGCCTCTCGGACATACCGAACTTCGTGATCATGGATCTTGCGATCGCCGTCGCCTGCTTGATGTCCTGGGACGCTCCTGTGGTGATATCGTCAAAAATCTCTTCCTCGGCGACACGTCCTCCCAGAGATACTGTAATCTCCTGGAGCATATGTCCTTTGGTGTTGAACATGTCATCATTTTCCGGCAGCGGCATGGTATATCCGCCGGCTCCTCCTGTCGGGATGATGGAGACACTGTACACCGGTCCCACATCCGGAAGGACATGGAACAGGATCGCGTGCCCTGCCTCATGGTAAGCTGTGATTCGGCGTTCTTTCTCCGATACGATCCGGCTCTTCTTCTCCGAGCCAATCCCCACTTTTACAAACGCATGTCTGATATCAGACTGTTTCAGAAAAGCTCTGTTATCCTTCGCCGCGATGATCGCCGCCTCATTCAGAAGATTTTCCAGATCCGCGCCCGTAAATCCGGATGTGGTCTGTGCGATCTGCCTGAGATCCACATCGTCCGCCAGAGGCTTGTTCTTCGCATGTACCCGGAGGATTTCCTCTCTTCCGCCCACGTCCGGACGGCCGACAATGACGTTGCGGTCAAAGCGCCCCGGCCTGAGAATCGCAGGGTCAAGGATATCCTTCCGGTTGGTCGCCGCCATCACGATGATGCCTTCGTTCACTCCGAATCCGTCCATCTCCACAAGGAGCTGATTCAGTGTCTGCTCCCTCTCGTCGTGGCCGCCGCCGAGACCGCTTCCGCGCCGTCTCGCAACCGCGTCGATCTCATCGATGAACACAATGCAGGGAGCATTTTTCTTGGCGTCCTGGAACAGATCCCGGACACGGGACGCGCCCACACCTACAAACATCTCGACAAAATCCGATCCTGAAATGCTGAAAAAAGGAACTCCCGCCTCTCCCGCGACCGCCTTTGCAAGGAGCGTCTTCCCTGTTCCGGGAGGCCCCTCCAGCAGGACTCCTTTGGGGATTCTCGCCCCGACCTGGATATATTTCTTCGGAGCCTTGAGGAAGTCAACGATCTCCTCAAGCTCCTCCTTCTCTTCTTTCAACCCTGCCACATCGTTGAACGTGACCTTGATCTCGTTCTGCGTCGTCATCCTGGCGCGGCTCTTTCCGAAATTCATCGCCTTCGCGTTGGCTCCGCCGTTCTGACGGTTCATGAGGAAGAACAGGAGCATCACACCGCAGAGGGTGATCAGCAGAGGGATCGCGATCGTCGTGATCATGGACTCCCGCGGAACGTCCGACATCCCGTAGTCAATGTCATTTTCCTGAAGGAGTGTCTCCACCTTCTCCACATCCGAGACATTGACCGTCCGCGCCGTATCCTCGCCCTCCAGCGTCACCGTCACAGTTCCCGTGGGGACTGCGCTGTTCTGGCTGATATACGCATCCTTTACGTTACCTTCTTCCACTTCCGTCACAAAGCGGGTATAGCTCATTTCCTGCTGATGGATCTGGAGCTGGTTCGCCATCCAGAGAGCAGCCACCACGATCACGATGAACATCAGAATCGTCGGTCCGCTGACGCCTCTGTATTTTCTGTTATTGTCCAAAGCTGTATACTCCTTCCTATTCCACGCCTTCCACTATTCCGATATAGGGAAGGTTTCTATATTTCTGGGCATAGTCAAGCCCATATCCGACCACAAATTCGTCGGGGATCTCAAATCCTGTATAACCCACCTTCACATCCTTCACTCGCCGGTCCGGCTTGTCAAGCAGCGTACAGAGACGGATGCTGGCCGGATGCCTGCGGTGGAGCACATCCATAAGATAGTACAGTGTATTTCCTGAATCAATGATGTCCTCTACGATAAGCACCTCTTTATTTTCAATGGATTCGTCAAGGTCCTTTGCGATGCGGACCACTCCGCTGGATTTCGTCCCGTCGCCGTAGCTTCCCACACACATAAAGTCCATAGATACCGGCACCGTGATCCTCTTTGCAAGTTCGCACATGAAGAACACTCCGCCCTTCAGTACGCAGATGAGATGGATCTGTTTTCCTGCATAATCTTTGCTGATCTGTTCTCCAAGATCCCTGATCCTCCTGTCAACTTCTTCTTCCGGGATCAATACTCTGATCGTCTCTGACATATTCTCTGTCCTCCGTAATCTTTATCATAAGAATCCTTTTTGTCCGGCTTCCGATCTGATAAGCTGTGCTCATCCGCATTCCCGGAATCCATACGATGTGGTCTCCGTCTGCAATCAGAAGCTTCCTGTCCCGCTCCTGGCGCGGAACCTTTTCATTGATGAAATAAGCCTTCAGCTTCTGCCTGCTGCCCTTCCCATCGACCACAAGATAGTCACCCGGGCGCCGGCTTCTCGCAGAAAGACTGTATTTTATTATATCATAGTCAAAGCATTTCGTGTAGCTTTTTTGCGGGATCTCTTCCGGAGAAAAATCATCTGTTTTCTCTAAAAGAACGCACTGTATGATCTGTCCCGTTCCGGGGAAATATGTGTCTCCCGGAATATTCAGCGGCACCTCTGCAGAGACATCAGCCGACCTTTCCGTCCGGACAGGCTTTGTAAGGAGCACGCCATTGTAGGTCCGCTCCGCTTTCACTCCATAAGGAAGGTTCACCGCTTTCCCCACCTGTTTCCCGAACAGAGCAATAATATCCGTCACGTGAACCGCCTCCACATCTTTCTCCTCCCCGGCTGCCCTGCAGATACATCGATGGATGAGCGTCTTCGCGATCACCGGGTCAAGCCGCTCAAATCCTGCTCCGTCAACCAGGACCTTCCTTCCGCTACCGGCACCCCCGGAACACGTCACGCATCCAGTCTCCGCCCGGTCCGTCTCCTTTTCGATATGGTCCCACACCTCCTGGGCCTGCAGAGCCAGATCACTCAGATGCCGGGCGGTTCCCGCATTAACCTGTTCCTTCAGCGCCGGAAGGATATGATGCCGGATCCGGTTGCGCGTATAGACGTCCTCCTCATTGGTGGCGTCCGTACAGAAGCTGATCTTCTTCTTCCCCAGCCACTGTTCGATCTCGTCTCTTGAGAGGCACAGGAGCGGTCGGATCCACTTCCCTCTCACCGGACGGATCCCGCAGAGCCCCCGGAGCCCGGTTCCCCTGGCGATATTCATAAGAACAGTCTCCGCATTGTCGTCCCGGTGATGGGCGGTAGCAATCTTCGTCCCGCCGTCCCTGCAGCACATCTCCTCAAAGGCGCTCCGGCGCACCAGCCGTCCTGCCTCCTCAGTAGATTGTTTCCTTTTTCTGGCAATTAATTCTACATTTTCCCGGAAAATCCTTAAGGGAACGCCCAGGCTCTCACAGAGACTCCGGACATACTCCTCGTCCGCGTCGGCGGCCCCTCCCCGCAGGCCGTGGTTCACATGGCATGCAAGCACCCGGAATCCCAGACGTTCCCGGAGAGCGCAGAGCATAAAAAGCAGGCATACCGAGTCAGCCCCGCCCGATACACCTGTGACCACCGTGTCATCTCTTCCGATCATATCATATTTTCTGACAAAGTCTTCTACCTTTTTTTCTGTTCTGTTCATCATATGTAAACTATACCCGATTTAATCCATAAATTCAACATTCCCATATTCCGATCGCCAGCACTGTCATATCGTCTTCCGGCTCTTTCCCTGTCCAATTGAGCACCTGCTCAAGGACATGGTGGGCCATCTCCTTTGGATTGCTGATGGCGCTCCCCTGGATGATCGTCTCCAGCAGAATATCCTGCTCCCCTACCGGAAGGGCGTCCAGCACGCCGTCGGTCACCATGATGACAAAGTCTCCGTCACACAGCTTCCTCCTGACAGAGTCGATTTCAATGGAATTCACCACTCCGATGGGAAGACTGGTCGAGCTTAAGTGCTCTACCGAATCTTTCCTGCGGATAAAGGTGGAGGATGCCCCCGCCTTGATGAACTCACATTCTCCGGAATACAGGTCAAAGACGCTCATATCCACCGTAGAGTAATGGATCTCCTCTCTCCCCATAACCAGAGTCGTGTTGATCATCTGTATGGCGGTCTTCTCAGGGAATCCCGCGTCGATAAGTTCCTCCAGAAGCTCAATGACAAGGGTGCTCTCCCGACATGCCTCCTTCCCAGATCCCATCCCGTCAGAAAGAGCCACTCCCCGCCGGCCTCCCGGCATCTCCATCATGGTAAAATTATCCCCGGATATCCTGCTGCATCCCTTTCCGATCCTGGCTGCTCCCTGCATCGTATAATAGGCCGGTCCCTCCCGGCAGATAATGGTCATGTACCTCTGTCCGAGAACCTGTGCGCTGTCGCTCTGGGCAATGAGCCGACGGCCAGCCGCGTTTGAGATATCATGCACCAGATCTTTGATATTTATCTTCTCCTTCTGAATGGATCGTGCCGTAACATGGACCTCATACTTTCCTTCCCTGTTCATGAAAAACTGGGTATAGAGGACCCGCACGCCCCGTTTCCGAAGCGCTGCGATGATCTTCTTCTCCAGACGCTCATCCGTGAAAATACTCTCCTCCAGTTCCTTTGCCGTACTCCGGATCATATCCGCGAACGTGTCCATCTGGATCGCACAGCTCTCCCGGCTCCTGGCGATCCGATTCGTCCAGATCATATTCTGTCTGGCGTCGTGAAACCCCTCCAGCATTTCCCGCAGGAAACGAGGTGCCATAATGCACCGCTGCATCAGTTTCCGTTTTGTCTCCGTATTCAGTTCATTGCCGTAGTGGTCCACCGCCGAGAGGACCTCGTATCCCATCTGATATGTATGCACAAAATTCTCCCCCCAGCACCACCCACATTTCTCACATTTTCCGCAGACATTTTCCCGAACCCGGTCAAACATCTCATCGATCTCCTCGCTGGAAAACGCCTGTTTCTTTTCTTCCAGTCCGAGAAACGTGTGGGAAAGCTGTTTCAGCGAATGCGCAAACTTCTCAATCTGTTCCACATAAGGGCTGCTATGCAGAGCCTGTCCTTCATCCATTGCCTTTCATACTCCCTTCTTCCGGATACTCCCCGTCCGATGAAGCCATCATGTCCTGCTCGGCGGACTATCACCTGGATCGCCGCTCTCTTCTTCCGGGGAAAGATAAAACTCCGGGAGAATTTCTCCCGGAGCCTCTTTTGTAAGATATTCTGTTAATTATCCTGTGTTGTATGACAGCCCGTCTATTTTACCGGCTTGAAGATGATCTCATCCGGATCTACCAGACCCAGCTTATCCTCCGCCGTCTCTTTAATATACTCGTCCGTCTTTACGTATTCTTCGTAGTCTTTTATTTCTTCAGACCGCGCTTTCTGTTCCTCGATCTGTTCTGTCAGCTCCCTTTCCTGTTCCTTATAGCTGTCGTTCTTTGCCTGGAGCGTGACGGAATTCACCGTCAGCACACCACACAGCAGAAGGAGGACCATGCTGATCATCATCACACTGCGTTTGTGACTCTGACGGCGGCGCCTTCCGCGTCCTGCCGGCCGCCGGCCTGCGCCTGCACTTTTTCTGTTCTTCATCCAACTCCACCCATCTTATTGATCGTTTATTTACATCCCCTGTTTAAAGACCATTCTATCTTCTTTCATCAGAGTTTTCAAGTTTTTTCTTGGATTTTACATGGAATCTGTCTGCCAGTTTTGTCATGAGCAGGACAGAAAAATATGCCGCAAAGCAGCCACATACAACCCCAAGTACAAAAAACCATCTG
This sequence comes from uncultured Mediterraneibacter sp., assembly GCA_944377745.1. Lineage (GTDB taxonomy): Bacteria > Bacillota > Clostridia > Lachnospirales > Lachnospiraceae > Mediterraneibacter. Next base: position 45,602 of record CALWFV010000015.1, read on the forward strand.
ATGCTCCCATATGTTGTGCTGTACATGCAATAGAACAGATACCCGCTGGTCCCCGTCCAGAAAATAATATCTTCCGCTCCGACCGCCGCACTGCTGTGGGGCAGGATCTTTCGTATACATCCGAGTATCCGGTAAGCAAAAAAAACCGTCATCCCCGAGAGTCCCGCATAGAGAAAAATTGCCGCTTCTGTTCCGATTCCTGCCATCTTCGCCTTCCGCCTACCTGAACAGTCTGGAAAATAAATTTTCTCCCTGTTTTCCCGTCTGGGCCGTACTGGAATAAGCGATGCTGTCAATATTTCCGGACAGATCCACCTCTCCTTTTTCCACGCTGAGCCGGTTGACATGGAGATCCGTTCCCTTTACCATGAGCATCCCCTGCTCTGTCTCAAGCAGGATCTCATTCAGGTCAAACGAAAGCACATCGAGGACTCCTGTCACCATACTCGTTTTTCTGTTATTGACCACAAGCTTGTGTGCTTTTGCGATCCGCTGTTCTTCCATACGCATCCCCCTTCTCTCCGCTTTTTCAGAGCTCATCCGCGATCTCCTCCACCCGGACTTCCCAAAGAACTCTTTTATATATTATGAGAGGTTGTACGCATCTATGACTATAAATATTTAAAAAGATCTTTTGCTTCTTCTTTCTTCGTCGTGTCCTGGAGCGCAAGCACTTCCACCTTTACGTTCCTGGTCCCGAACTGAATCTCAATGATGTCCCCCGGCTTTACCTTTACCGAGGCTTTGGCCGGTTTCCCGTTTACCATTACCCGCCCCGCGTCGCATGCCTCGTTGGCGACGGTTCTTCTTTTTATCAGTCTGGACACTTTCAGAAATTTATCCAGTCTCATATCTGTCCTCCTTTTCCTCTTCTTGGGTATCCGCTCCCGGCCGCAGGATCCTGCGGTCATAACTTCTGAAATATCGGATAGGGGGAAGATTCACTTCCCCTGTCCGCCGCGATACCGCGGCAGGCTCACAGCATTGCTGTTCGCTGTCCGGCAAATGTCTGCTCGTGCAAGCACGGCAGCCGCTTGCCGGGCTTATCGCACATAAAAGGCACTTACAATGTGTCCTGCATTGCAAGTGCCTATCTTATTTATTCATATCTATCGTCTATGAACGAAATCACAAACTAGTTGATAGCATCCTTTAAAGCTTTTCCTGCTTTGAACTTCGGCGCTTTGCAGGCAGCGATCTTCATTGTCTTGCCTGTCTGAGGATTTCTTCCCTCTCTTGCTGCTCTCTCACTTACCTCAAATGTGCCAAATCCTACAAGCTGAACCTTATCTCCCGCTTTCAGCTGCTCTGTAACAACGTCAACGAAAGCTTTCAGAGCTTTTTCAGAATCCTTCTTGGAGATTTCTGCCTTCTCAGCTACAGCTGCTACTAATTCTGTTTTGTTCATGGATAATTTCCTCCTCTTAATTGTATCGGTATACAATTTATTTCTTGGTTTTTCAAAGGCTTCCACTTCCTGCGTCCCATGGTTTCGCCCTTATGTATTGTTATAACGGTTTCGCATGGGTTTGTCAAGCAGTTTCGGGCTTTTTTACACACTTAAAGAACCTTCAAGAACCTTCTGTGCCACTGACAGAAAAAGCGGACATATTACGGAGCAGATCACCTTTTCCTCTCATATTTCTTTCTTCAAGTCAATGTCAAACAGACTCTCCAGGAACGCCTCCTTTTCATCCGACTGTCTCACTGCTGTCTGCAGTTTCTCCACGCTCTTCTCCGGCAGCCACGCTTTATTCGACCTGGCATAACTGCTCGCCGTTTTCCAGAATTTCTCCGGGTAGGCAAGGCAGAGACCGATGTAATACCTTTCCAGCTCATCCAAATGCCTGCCTTCTTCATAAGCCAAAAGAATTTCTCTGCCCAGTTTTTGTTTCCAATGACATTTTTCCATGACTTTTCTCAAAAAATAACACAGATCAAGAACCTGAATATCTATTCTGGCATGCTCAAAATTCGTGACAGCCGTGCCCTCCGAAAGCATCATGAGATTATGATAGTTATAGTCTCCGTGCACCATCTGCTTCTCATATATGCTCCTGTCAAAAAGTTCCATGCTGCCGGATTCCTCCATACGCCTGGTCACGCGTTCTGCCAGCCCGTACATCTTCTCAAAATTCTCCAGATACAGATACTCAAACTCGTTTTTTGCGACTCTGTTCCGGATAAAGGATCGCACCTTCTTCATCTCCCTGTTGTGCCGCTGCATCTCCTCCACCGGGTTCCTCTGCGCAGCAGGGCAGGTCACACCGTCACAGCCGGGCGGTACGCTCCACTGCAGCTCACGGTGGAGTCTGGCAAGAGTCTCGGCCGCTCCCACAATCTCGGATTCCCGTTTCAGATCACACTCTCTGCCCGAAAACCATTTTTTCAGCATATACTTTCTGCCTTCCCTGGAAGTAACGACCAACGCACCGTCTCTGGAGAATACCGGCGTATCAACGTTCATGCCGGACTCAAGCTCCAGGCGGGTCAGGATGATATACATAAGCGCGGCACGTCTCTCGGAGATCTTTGTCTCCTTCAGGATCATAGTACCCTCATATGTGTCGCAAAAAAACGCACCCCTTATTTTTCGGGTGCCTTTTACCTCCATATCATACTGTTCCAATACTTCCAGTTCATAGTCTCTCATGGCTGCCCCCTGTTTCTGTGAAAAAACGGGTATCTCCCGATCACCGGTCCGTGCTCCGTATCCGGGAGCGGGAGAATGCCCGTTCTGCGTTCGAGTTCTTTCTAATGTATGACTCAGACAGCCCGAGTATGCTATAAATCAAGCTTTTCTTTTACATATTCACACAGATTTTCTTTCGTGTTGCGGGAAGGATCGTCGATCACATACTCAAGGAGATCGCTCAGCATACTGCCCAGTTCCCTTCCCGGCTTCATGCCGAGAGCCATCAGGTCTCTGCCGCCCACAGCGAGCTGGCGCAGGGTCACGCACTCTCCATTTTGAAGGACCTCTCTGTAGATCCGTCTCATTTCCACAATGTTCTCAATCTTTACCCTTCTTTTATAAGGACTCTGGGCTTTCACATCTGCCATCCGTACGGCCAGATAATAAGGGAACAGCTCCACGCCGATCCGGTTCATTGCCCTCCGCACATTCTGAGGGGTGGCTTCCACACGGTAATCATGATAGCAGACCAGTTTTGTGACCATCTTGATCGTCTCATTGTCAAACTTCAGACGGCGCATAACCTTTCTCGCCACTTCCTCGCTGACAAGGGCATGTCCTTTAAAATGATCCCGGCCATTCTCATCAGTAGTCTTCACCGCCGGCTTCCCCATGTCATGGAACAGCATCGTAAGTCTCAGGACTTTATCCCGTTTGACGTTCTTCAGCGCATGGAGCGTATGGTCCGCCACGTCATACTTATGATGGGGTGTTTTCTGCGCAACTCCGACCATAGCGTCCCACTCCGGCAGGATGACCTTCGTAATCCCCAGCAGATAGGCGTCCTGGATACGCTCCGGATGAGGTGATATGAGAAGTTTTACCAGTTCTGTGCGAATCCGCTCCGCGCTGATATTTTTCAGGGTAGGAGCCAGTTTCTTCACCGCCTCCGCCGTGTTCTCCTCAATGGGGAAGTTGAGCTGCGCCGAAAAACGTACCGCCCGCAGGATGCGGAGGGCGTCCTCGGAAAAGCGCTCCTCCGGGTCTCCCACGCACCGGATCCTGTGATGGTTCAGGTCCTGCATTCCGCCAAACACATCCACCAGACGGACCTCATCATTATAGGCCATAGCATTGATCGTAAAGTCTCTGCGCCTTAAGTCCTCCTCAAGCCGGTTCGTAAAGCGCACCTCGCTGGGGTGCCGGTTGTCTTCATACGCCCCGTCCACCCGGTACGTAGTCACCTCATAACTGTCTTTCCCGAGGAGCACCGTGACCGTCCCGTGCTCAATCCCCGTATCCACTGTCTTCCGGAACAGCTTCTTTATCTCCTCCGGCTTCGCCGAAGTTGTGATGTCCCAGTCCTCCGGCCGTCTCGCCAGGATCGAATCCCGGACACAGCCGCCTACCGCGAAAGCCTCGTAGCCATGGAGCTGCAGATTATTGATGATCATCAATACCTTTCTTGGCAGTTCTATCTTCATGTAACATTTCTCCTTCTCGTCTCTGACAGGTAAATATTATAACCTGTCTGTCCTGTCTGCTCAACCATTTTAGCGCAGATTCCAGCCTTTTGTCATCATAAAACGCAAAAGTATCGTCAAAGATCAGCGGCATGGGTTCCTCCTGGAGAAGTTCCGCTGCCGCCATGCGCACAGAAAAGTAGATCTGCTCCAGGGTTCCCCTGCTGAGACGTTCCGCCCGGATCCGCCTCTCTCCGTCCCAGGCCGTAATCTCAAGCCGTTCATCCGCCTCGATCCCCCGGTATTTTCCCGCAGTAAGTTCAGAGAATATTTCAGAGGCCCGGCGATTTAGAAGCTGAGACGTCTGCTGTCCCAGCTCCTCCGCCGCGGACCGGATCATCTCTTCCGCCAGCAGCAGCGCCCGACGCCGCTTCAGGAGGTTCTTCTCCGTATTGCTGCGGGTGAACTCTTCCTCCTGCTCCCGCAGGTTCTCTGCCCGGACCTGCTTGTCCTGCCACTCCGCGCGGATCCGCGACATTTCCCAGCGGAGCCGTTCCTCCTGCCGCTCCAGTTCGCGCAGTATGGAATCCTCACCGTCATCCTCTGTCTCTTCTTCCCTGTCATCTCGCCGCTCCGTCTCTTCTACCCTGTCGTTCCACTGCTCTGTCTTCGCCCGGCGGATCCCCGGGATACCCGACACGAGGAGCAGCGCTCCAACGATCAGCAGCAGCGCGGAGATCAGACCCACAGCCACGCTCCCCATAAAACTCTCCCCGGGTGTCACCAGTCCCGCCAGGATCCCAGGCGCTCCCAGGATCAGGCAGATCGCTCCGGCAGGGATCCGGACGCCACCGAAGATTCCTCGTCCCGATATATTCTGATTTCTTTCATATCCCCGGCCATGCTCCGAAGTTTCCCGCATCCTCTGCTCTGGCATCCTTTCGCCCTTCTTTCTCTGCTTCAGCGATTCCTGCCCGGTTCTCTTTTCTTTCTCCCTCGCCACTCTTCTGACCGAAGAGCGCTTCTCTTCATACTCTTCCCGGAGTTTATTCAGATCCCGTTCCAGATAGGCTCGTTCCTGCACAAGGGTCTTCCGTTTCTCCTCCTGCCTGCGCTCTTCCTCCTTCTGGCCGCGCTCCACTTTCTTCCGGCGCTCCCGCAGTTCATCCAGGGCGCCGCTCAGATCCACTCCTCCGCCCCCGGTCTCATAGTAATTGGCCGCATAGTTTTTCAGAGACTCCGCCAGTTCCTCCCCCGGTCTTGCCATAAGCTGTCCTACCGACACAGTGCTGTCAAACTCGGACGGAGTGATCCCGCCCAGGAGCATCTCAAGGTCGCCGTGCTCCACTGACAGTTCTTCCCCGTCGTCCTCGCACACAAGCGATACGTGTTTCGAGAGCCGGTCAAAGCTTCTCTCCAGGCGGAAATTCCTTCCCCCGCACTCAAAGCGCATGACTCCGGCATAATAATTGGGATTTTCCCAGGGTTCAAACCGGCTGAACGCGTCCTTCCCGGCCGCTCTCCCTCTGCCCCGCTCCATCCCGAAGAGCATGGCACGGATAAATGCATGGAGAGTGGATTTGCCGAACTCGTTCTCCCCATAGACAACCTGCACGCCGTCCTTCATATAGAAATGTTTTTCCGAAAATTTCCCGAAATTCTTCAGATACAGTTCCCTGATCCTCATATCTGCCGCCCCTTATATTCCAGAAGGACCTCCAGCCCTTCGCTCAATGCCAGTTCCTCCACACTTCCCTCTTCACAGTCCCGGAATTCTCCGATAAATCTTCCGATCAGATTATCACGGTTCTCCCGGCGGAGACGCTCCAGGTCATACTTTCTCCGGGTCTCGTCCACGATCTCCAGTATATTCCCCACGTCATCCATCCGCCCGGTATCAAATGCAACATCCGCGCCTCTGGTTCCAGTTAAAGTTATTTTAAAAATATTTTTGTTATTATATTCACTTTTTAATTTACCAATTTTCTTTCTGACACTCCCGGAGGTGTCTTCCTCATCCACCGGGATACTGAGATGGACATATTCTCTTTCCGCACACGGGACCCACTCCGTCCGCACGCCGTCCTCCCGGATCTCCCCTCTGACAAATCCGTGGGGGCCGGTGTCATTCCGGTCGATCGGCTCCAGCGCTCCCGCATAGATGATCCGGTCCTTTTCCAGCACCTCAGGTTTATGGATATGCCCCAGGGCGATATAATCAAATCCACTTTCCGACAAAGCCTTCCGGTCGAAAGGGATATGCTTTCCGTCACCGCCATGAGCAAGAAGGATCTCATATCTCTGCAGTCCTTCCGCAGTGCAGTTGTCGTAAAGCGGTTCCCCGATCTCCCTGGAATGATAACTCAGCCCGTAGACCGCCGTCTCGAGTTCAGGGAACTCCACGTATTCGAGCCGATTCCCGAAAAGGGGATGCACATTCTCCGACCAGGCAAACGTCCGGTAATAAGAGTCCTTTTTGATATAGTCATGGTTTCCGGCGATGAGGATAACCTGAGTATGCGTCAGCTCGGAAAAGAGGTAATCCACCTCTTTCAACTCCCGCAGAAGCGTCTGCCGGTGAAAAAGATCCCCCGCGATCAGAAGAAGGTCTGTCTGCTCCCTCTCGCATATTTTCAGCACTTTCTCCAGCGTATCCCACAGTTCCCCCGGCCGTTCCTCCGTGTAGGCAGGTCCCGCATCCGGCTGCGCTCCCAGATGTACATCCGCGATATGGATAAATCTCATCTTACATTCCCCTTTCCCTGCATTTCCGCTTTCCCTTTCGCAGTATTGCTCCCCCGCATATCCTTCGCCAGGCTTATCGCGTATGTCGTCCGTCTGCCGAACTTACCGCGCTGTCGTCCGCCTGCCGGGCTTATCGCGGAAAAGGGCGCGGCATCAAACGCTGCCTCGCCCTCCTGTTTTCAAAACGGAAATATATAGATCGACTTTATAACTCACAGTTGTTCACCGTTCTCGGGAACGGGATCACGTCACGGATATTCGACATACCTGTCAGATACATCACGCAGCGCTCAAATCCCAGACCGAATCCGGCGTGTCTTGTGGATCCGTATTTTCTCAGATCCAGATAGAAGCCGTAGTCTTCCTCCTTTAGTCCCAGCTCATTCATACGGTTCAGGAGCTTGTCGTAGTCATCCTCCCTCTGGCTTCCTCCGATGATCTCCCCGATCCCCGGAACAAGACAGTCAACCGCTGCCACGGTCTTTCCGTCGTCGTTCTGTTTCATATAGAATGCTTTGATCTCCTTCGGATAATCCGTCACGAACACCGGTCTCTTGTAGACCTGCTCGGTCAGATAGCGCTCGTGCTCTGTCTGAAGGTCACATCCCCAGGAAACCTTGTACTCAAACTTGTCGTTGTTCTTTGAAAGGATGTCGATGGCCTCTGTATATGTCACCCGTGCGAAATCGGAGTTCACCACATTGTGGAGCCGGTCGAGAAGTCCCTTGTCCACAAAGGAATTGAAGAAATTCATTTCCTCCGGCGCATTCTCGAGTACATAGTTGATGATATATTTCAGCATGGCTTCCGCCAGTTCCATGTCGTCGTCCAGATCAGCGAAGGCAATCTCCGGCTCGATCATCCAGAACTCCGCCGCATGTCTCGTCGTGTTGGAGTTCTCCGCACGGAACGTAGGCCCGAATGTATAGATGCTGCGGAATGCCTGAGCGTAAGTCTCACCGTTGAGCTGACCGCTGACGGTAAGGCTTGTCTCCTTTCCGAAGAAATCCTTCGTGTAATCCACTGTTCCGTCCTCATTTTTCGGAACATTCTCCATATCCAGAGTCGTCACCCGAAACATCTCGCCCGCGCCTTCACAGTCGCTTCCCGTGATCAGCGGGGTGTGAACATAGACAAATCCTCTCTCCTGGAAGAACTTGTGGATCGCGTAAGCCGCCAGTGATCTCACGCGGAACACCGCCTGGAAGGTATTTGTCCTCGGGCGAAGATGAGAAATCGTTCTGAGATATTCGAAACTATGACGTTTCTTCTGAAGCGGGTAATCCGGTGCAGATGCTCCCTCTACCACGACTTCATCCGCCTGGATCTCAAACGGCTGCTTCGCCTGGGGCGTTGCCAACAGCGTTCCCGTCACGATGACCGCAGCTCCCACATTCAGCTTTGAAACCTCCGCGAAGTTGTCCATTTTATCATGATATACGATCTGGAGCGTCTGAAAATAAGATCCGTCGTTCATGACGATGAAGCCGAATGTCTTCGAGTCACGGATACTGCGGATCCAGCCCCCAACTGTCACCTTTTTATCCAGGTAATCCTCTCTGTTCTTAAATAATTCCCGAATCGTTGTCAGTTCCATACCAAAAAACTCCTTTGATGATTATTCCTTACAGGCAGAACACCCAAATCCGTTCTGCCGCCAATATGGATATTATAACACCAGGCACCGGAACCGTAAACAAAAATATAGGGGTGCGGATTTTATATCTCCCACCTTTCTAAGGCTTCTTTGTATTCTGAGTTCTTATTCTTTTAAATATTTCATATTGACGCTCTAGTTCCATTTTCTCATCCATCAGCATTCCTTTTGCTTCCAATATCCTTTCAATCGCCTGGGAAGGATCCATTGTATGATAGGGTAAGAACAGTCCCCTTAATTCCTTTGGTTTTACGATTCTGTAAACCTGCGCAGACGTCAGATCACAGGCTATCGCAAAATACCTGTAAATATATCCGATCCAGTACATCTCGTTATGTGTATATTTTATGGTCCCGTAGTCTGTGACTCCATATTCTTCGTTCACTAACTGCAAAATATCATTTGCCTGAATATTACTGTCAAGAGCAGATCCATTATCCAATCTTTTAGCAGCCTTGCTTTTCATAAAACGTCTGATAAAAATTTCAGAACTTGAATCTATTTTATCAACAGACTTTTCAAATGCCGCTGCCTGGAGTTCACACAAAAGCAATCCGTCTCTGTTTATCTTTTTCATATGCCGCTCACCTCTTTAAAGCAGAATTTCATCAATATATCTACCCTTTCCCCTGTATTGCTTTCTTGCAAGTTTTACTTTATCGTCGCCCAGCCTTGACTCTTCCAGTCGGACATTTTTATAGTATTCTCTTTCGTTATCTGAAATATAACAGCGTTCTATGAGTTCTAACCGAGATACTGCATTCTCGCTTATAAATATGTACTGCATTCCAAGGTTTGTCGCCGCGAGACAGTGCTTACACTGTTCATCCGTAAGTTCTCCGTTGATAAAAGAATTAATGATCTGGAACATGCGGTTATCCGCTATTGGAGCGATTATATAATCACATTCCCTGGACTGTTCTATGAGTTTCTTTATGATCGGATGATCCCTGTATTCATCCAACACACCTCTGTAATATGCAATCGTCATCATCCATTCCTGATCCACTTTATATCTTTTACATTTCAGATCAGTGTCAGTAAAACGGATATAATATACAGATGAATTATCAAATCCTGAAACAAATGAAATTGCCTGTTCATAACTCTCTCCTGTGTAAAATCCCTGCCCAAAATCATTATTCTGCCTGCCTCTGCGAACATCTATCTTTCCAGTTATCTCGCTTTTGGCTCCGTGGAAAAGCAATTTCTCATTTTGGGTCAGATCCTCTCTCCAGAGCATCTCTTTCAATTTATTTATCTTTATATTCTTTGCAAATGCAAACGCATACACACTCTCCAGCAATTTAGCAGAAGGTTCTGTTTTGCCCAATTCATTTCTCGAAACAGTTACCTGCTCTACCCCAACCTTCTCTGCAAGAGCACTTTGAGAAAGCCCTAGGATCTCGCGAATTGACTTCAGGTCCTCTGAAAAATTATAGTTCATACCGATCACCTCAACTTATTTATAACACATTACTTAAACAAGTTCAATGCGGTTTTATCATTCCTGTTTTATCATTTCGATACAGAAAGAGCGGGCTATTACCGATCACCTTTCCTGGTAATTACCCGCTCTTCTATGTACGCACTTATCAAACATTTGTCTTTAGCTCTTCGTCCGCACCGTCTCCACAGCCTGCTTCCATCCCGCGTACTTCTGCGCTCTTCTCTCCCCTTCCATACGCGGCGCATACTCTGTCCGCTTCAGTCCGTCAAACACCCTCGCATCATACAGCCCGATGCCAAGCCCTGCCGCGTAAGCCGCTCCGATGCCGGAAAGTTCCTGGGCGTTCGGCACAAGCACCTTCGTATCCGCGATATCGCTCTGGAACTGCATCAGATAACCGTTGGCGGTAGGACCGCCGTCCACACGGAGTTCCTGCACCTGCTCCCCCGCGTCCCGGCTCATGGCGCGGATCACGTCCGTAATCTGGTAAGCGATGCACTCCACTCCCGCTCTCACCATCTCCGCTTTCCGCGTCGTCCTGGTGATGCCGGACAGCGCCCCTTTCGCCTCACTGTCCCAGTAAGGCGCGCCAAGCCCGGTAAATGCGGGGACAAAGTACAGGCTGTCGTCCTGCTCCGCCTTCCGGCACAGCACCTCCGTCTCTCCCGGGGATTGGATCAGTTCCATATCATCCTTAAGCCAGGTGATGACCGCCCCTGTGTAGTTGATATTTCCTTCCAGGACATAGTCCACCTTCCCCCTCATGCCCCATGCAAGTGAGGTGACTACGCCGTGGCTGCTGAGCACCGGCTTTTCCCCGATATTCATCATGATCGAGGAACCCGTCCCGTATGTGCACTTGATCATCCCCGGTTCCAGGCATCCCTGCCCGAACAGAGCCCCGTGGGAATCCCCCAGCACACCGTGGATCGGGATGGACTTGTCAAAAAATCCCTCAAAATCCGTCTCCCCAAAGCAGGAATCCGAGTCGCACACCTCCGCCAGGTCCCCGGCGTCAATTCCGAAAAGCCGGCAGATCTCCTCATCCCATTTCAGTTCAAAGATATTAAAGAGCTGGGTCCGGGATGCGTTGGAATAATCCGTCTTGTAAGATTTCCCGCCAGTCAGCTTATAGACGAGCCAGGTATCCACTGTCCCGAAGCAGAGTTTATGCTCCGCCGCCTTCTCTTTCGCTCCCGGGATGTTCTCCAATATCCAGGCGAGCTTAGACGCCGGGAAATATGGTGAGAGCTGCAGTCCGGTCCTCTCCCGGACCATCTGTGCTGTCCCCTCGCTCTTTCCCGCCACACGCTCACAGACGCCTTCCGCCCTGGCGCACTGCCAGACGACCGCATCCGCCACCGGTCTCCCGGTCTCTCTTTCCCACACAAGGGAGGTTTCTCTCTGGTTGCTTATCCCCACAGCCGCCACGTCGTCCTTACATATCCCGCTCTTTTCCACCAGAGTCTTTACGGCCTCCACCGTATTTCTGTATATCTCCTCCGGGTCGTGGGAGACCCAGCCTTTGTCATTGACGATCTGGCGGTGCGGCAGGTCCTCTCTTCGCAGCAGTTTCCCCTCGCTGTCAAAGAGCAGCGCTTTCGTTCCCTGGGTGCTCTGGTCTATCCCTATGATATATCTTCCTTCCATCTTCCTCTTCTCCGTTCCTATGCGCCGACGGGGCGTACCAGCCGATACGCCCCGCCTCAGATGCACTGTTTTATTTTTTAAGAAATCTTTTTCATTCTGCGCTTTTCTATTTCAGCATCTCTTTCGCTTTCGCGGCAATTCCTTCCGCGTTCATTCCATAGTAGTCAAATACTTCTTTTGACGTTCCGGTGATGACCGGCGCATCCGGGAGCGCAATGTTCACGATCTTTCTCGGGCACTCTCTTCCGACGACCTGAGCGACCATAGAGCCAAGACCGCCGAACGGCGCATGTTCCTCCGCGGTGAGGACTACCTTTGCATTTTCCGCCGCGCGGACCACAGTCGCCTCATCCAGAGGTTTCACGCAGTACATATCCAGGACGGAAGCATGGATTCCTTCTTTTTCCAGAAGCTCCGCCGCGTCCTTCGCCGGTTTTACCATCTCTCCGCAGGCGATGATCGCCACGTCGTTTCCTTCTTTATTTCCTTCTGTCACGACAGTCGCCTTATCCATCTCAAAGGGAACATTGCCTTCTTCATACACCGGGTCAACGGCATTTCTTCCCACGCGGATATACGCCGGTTTCTCATCCTTTAACAGCGCTTTGGTGAGCTCCGCTGTCTGGAGGTGGTCGCTGGGGATGTAGACGCGCATGTTCGGGATCGCGCTCATGGCTGCGATATCCTGTGCGGAATGATGGCTCATCCCAAGTGCGCCGTAGCTGATACCGCCGCTGATGCCGATCAGCTTGACATTGGTATTGGAGTAGGCAACGTCAACCTTGCACTGCTCATAGCTTCTTGTAGAAAGGAAACTCGCCGGAGATACCGCGTATGCTTTCTTTCCGCATTTTGCAAGGCCTGCCGCGATGCTGACAAGGTTCTGCTCCGCGATCCCGGTCTCCACGAACTGCTCCGGGTAAGTGTCCGCAAAGGGGGTGAAAGATCCGCTTCCCCTGGAGTCGCTGCACAGCGCGACAATATTTCTGTCCTCTTTCGCCGCTTCCATCAATACTTCACAGATCATCTGTTTGTTTGCTGTTTTTCCCATTACTCAAGCGCCTCCTTTGCCGTTTCCAGATCTTTCATGATCGTCTGATATTCTTCATCTGTCGGGACTTTATGGTGCCAGTTTGCCTTGTTCTCCATAATAGAAGAGCCTTTTCCTTTGACAGTGTTCGCGATAAGGACTGTGGGCTGCCCTTTGACGGTCTTTGCCTCCTCAAACGCAGCGTGGAGCTGGTCGATGTCATTTCCGTCCTCCACGTCGATCACATGCCATCCGAAGCTTCTGAAGCGCTGGTGAAGGTCGTCATGCCCCATCACGTCCTCTGTGTTTCCCGAAATCTGCAGGCGGTTCCGGTCTACCACCGCGCACAGGTTGTCCAGCTTGTACTGGTGCGCCGCCATGGCGCCTTCCCAGACGGATCCCTCCGCGAGCTCGCCGTCGCCCATCACCACGTAAACCCTGTTGTTTCTATGGTCCATTTTTGATGCTTTCGCCATGCCTACACAGACCGGAAGCCCGTGTCCCAGGGAACCGGAATTCATCTCGATCCCCGGCAGCTTGTTGTTCGGGTGTCCAATGTATTTTGAACCGAATTTGCTGAAATTCTCCAACACGTCCTCTTTGTCAAGGAATCCTTTCTCAGCCAGGACCGCGTAATACGCCTCCATAGAATGTCCTTTGCTGAGCACGAACAGGTCGCGGTCCGGGTCGTCCATATTTTCCGGTCTGATGTTCATCTGACCAAAATACAGTTCCACCAGTACTTCCATCACACTCATGTCACCGCCGATATGTCCTGCTTTTCCCGCACGGATGATATTGATCGTATCTTCTCTGAGCTGATATGCCAATGCTTTTAAATTCATACTTCTACTTCCTTTCCTGATTTCCGTCCCGCCGGAGGGCGCCCATGCCCCGGATCTTCCGGGCTTGCACCCTGATGCCCTGCGCCCTCCCGCGGTATGTTTTTCACTCGCCTCTTAAATACGCTTTCACGTCCTCCTCGACCGGATCGTAGAGATCCGGCTTCACGCCGATGTATTTACATGCCTCGTACAGTACCGGCACTACATCCTTGTGGATGCCGACGCAGTGGTGGATGTACGGTCCTTCAACGATCTTCGCCTCAAGCCGTTTGATATTTTCCACCTCTACCCAGAGATAAGTTCCCATTCCCTTCGGTCCGTCCACGCCTTTCGCGTTTCCGAGAAGGAGAGAATATTCCCCGTTGTCCCCGTCGAACCGGCAAAGGGTCACGTCCCCGTGTTTCGCTTCTGCGGTCAGGCTTCCCGGGTAGTCAAAGGCAAGGGGATAGGTCAGCTCCGGCTTCTCCTTTGCCACGGACATCGGCCACGGTCCGCAGTGCTGCAGGAGTTCTCCGTTCTCGATATCAGGATGGCGGATCGTCCAGTCCGCGAAGAAGCTGCGTGTCTCTCCCATCCCTGCCGCTTCCACCATCAGCGCTGTGACCGCGCCGTGGATATCCGTCTCGCATACTACCGGGATGCCCTTCTCGTTGAGGATCGCATTCGCCGCACAGGGCATGATGCCAATCTCAGTCTGCAGCGCGTTCCAGCACTGGATCGCCGCCGCCTGGCATCCGTATTTCTCTACCAGGTTTTCCATCGCGAGAGCAAGGGCGGCTACGTTCTCAACCTCGTTTTCCTTGATCTTGACGGTCATCGTCTCATTGATATAGGAAAGCATTCCCGCCATCTTTTCTTTGTCTTCTTTGACAGCCTTGATCTCTTCGGTCAGTTCTGTCATCGGGATCGGAGAAAGCTGGATATTGAATTTCTCAAGCAGCTCCCCCTCGTTGCACATAGTCGTCCAGAAATCAAATGGCCTTGTTGAGATCTGGAGGATACGGATATTCTTAAATGTCTTTACTACATTACAGACAGCCAGGAAATCCTTTACCCCTCTCTCAAATACCGGGTCGTTCAGGCGGCAGTTCGTCAGATATGTAAACGGAACCTGAAATCTTCTCAGCACCTTTCCTGTTGCGAACAGACCGCACTGGGTATCTCTCAGACGTACTCCGTCCGGCTCCGGCCTCTCATCCAGCGGTCCCCAGAGAAGGACCGGCACGCCCAGCCTCTTCGCAAGCCTTGCGCACACATACTCCGTACCGAAGTTGCAGTGCGCCAGGAGAAGCCCGTCCACTCCTTCTTTTTCAAACTTTGCGGCGATCTTCTCCACATCTTTGTCGTCATAGAGAAGGCCTTCCTCGTTGATGTCCGTGATATCCACGAAGTCAACTCCCATCTCTGTCAGCCTCTGGGCCGTCAGTCCTCTGAATTTCAGCGCGTCCGGCGCACTGAAGATGCTCCTTCTCGTCGGCGCATATCCTAATTTGATCTTTGTCATTTCCGTAAGACTCCTTTCCTGATGAATCTCTGTTCTTGATTTATCTCCAGTATAGTCATGTTCTTTCTTAATTTCATCGGATTATTAAGTATTATTTACTAAATTTTCAACTTAATCATTGAGTTTTCCATTAAATAAGTACATAATAGAAACATCTAAAACAGACAACTCATGAAAGGAGACTTAAGATTAAGCTTATGGGGATCACAGCGAAAGAACTTGCCGGAAAACTGAACCTGTCCGCCGCCGCAGTCTCAATGGCACTGAACGGGAAGCCGGGCGTCAGCACGGAGACCCGCCGCAAAGTCCTGGACGCCGCGGAGCGGTACGGATATGATTTTTCCCGTCTCTCCGATAAAAAAAAGACGCCTTCCGGCGAGATTTACTTTGTAATGTATAAAAAGCACGGCGCCGTCGTGGCGGACACGCCCTTCTTCTCCCAGGTATCGGACGGGATCGCCCTGGAGTGCAAGAAGCAGGGACAGAAACTGAAGATCAGCTATATATATGAAGAGGAAGATTCCCTGCAAAGGCAGATCGAGGACATCCAGTATTCCGACTGCTGCGGGATCATCCTTTTGGGCACAGAGATGGAATCAGCGGATCTCAAGCCCTTCCTGGACCTCCCGATCCCGCTGGTCCTTCTGGACGCCTATTTCGATACGGTCCCATGCAACTGCGTGCTGATCAACAATATGCAGGGAGCTTATCTTGCCGCGCGGCACCTGATCCGCTCCTGCCGGAAGCAGCCCGGATATCTCCAGTCCGCTTACCAGATCAGCAACTTCGCGGAGCGTTCCTCCGGATTTTACAAGGCGGTCCGCTCATGCGGAATGTCCGCGTCCAAAAGCATCACACATCTGCTGACGCCGTCCGTGGACGGGGCTTTCGCGGATATGGACGAACTCATCAAAAACGGGGAGGAACTCGCCTCCTGCTACTTCGCGGACAACGACCTGATCGCTGTGGGCGCTGCAAAAGCCCTCATGCAGAACGGCTACCGGATCCCTGAGGATATCTCTATCGTCGGCTTCGATAACATGCCGGTGAGCACAGTCATCGATCCCGCCCTGACCACGATCCATGTCCCGAAACAGTACATGGGCGAGGCGGCGGCAAGGCGGCTCTTCAGCCTGATGGACGAGCCCGGGCAGCCGCCCATCAAGATCGAGATCGATACCACGCTGATCTACAGGGACAGCGTGGGGAAGCTGTAATTACTTAGCGCCCTGTGGTTTCATTCCACAGGGCGCACGCTTATATAGATTTATCTTCTGAATTTTCTCTTATGTCTGTAAACTGCTGTGCCGGTCAGGACAGCGCCCGCAGCAAGCATAACTGCGATCCAAAGGGCAATATTGCTGTTGTCGCCGGTCTGAGGGCTGCCTGTTTTCCCTCTATCCGGGTTGCCTTTATCCCCCGTTTGATTGCCGCCGCCCGGTATGTCAGTATCTGCCTGGGGCTCAGGCGGTGTCGGAGTTTCTCCCGGCTTTGAAGTCCCAGAAGGTTTAGACGGTTTGGACAGTTCATCCGTTGTTCCAGCTGCGGGGATTTCCACCGCCGCTTTTTTATAGCCGCAGACCTTGCATTCCTCGTGCCTCAAGCCAGCTTCTGTCGTGGTAGCTTCCTTATCCGTTACCCACTGGAAGCTGTGGACGGCTTCGTTCAGCTTCTCACCGCACTCGCAGGTATTCCAATGTCCTTTTTCATCGGAATGCCAGCCTGTTCCGTCGGCGGTATGCTCCGTCAGCTTCGGAATAACCGTATCCGCAAGGGCTATCTTTTGCGTACCGGCTTCATCGCTGAAATACTTATCACAGCCGTCGCAGTGCCAGTATTCAATATTGCCCTCGGTCATATGGGTTGCTGGCTTTGCTTCGATTTTTACAAGGTTTGTGTGGTTGGAAGCATTTAGTTCACCATATTCCTTGCCGCAGATGTCGCAGACTGCAAGTGCAGTACAGGCAGCCGTGCCACCGGAACACTCCTGCTGCTCTGTTGCCTGACACACATAACAGGTGCGGCTGTGCGTATCATCTCCGTTACTTGCCCAGTTGCTCCATTTATGTCCTTCCGGGATTCCTTCTGTAAAGGTAAAATGTATCCCATAAAGTGGACACACCCCTTTCCTAAATTTCCAGTTTTCGGACATTTTTCGATTTCAGAATTCCTTACGTTGGACACTGAATTTCGATAACATCCCCGTTTTCTGGACACAGTTTTTATAGTGAAACCCTGTTTTTCGGACACGGTTTTTATTCTACTTACTGCTTTTTTGTGTATAATGATTCTTACATGGAGGTACGAACTATGAAGCAACCCCACAAAAAATCCATTTTCACGCCGGAACAAGTGGAACTCTTAGCCCAAAATCCTTTTACTGCCAAGGTAAACCGCCGACAGATTCTTTTCACCCTTGAATTCAAAAACCTTTTTCTCTCACGTTATGAAGAAGGGGATTCAAGTATGGAGATCTTCATGGATTGCGGTTACGCCCCGGATATTCTGGGCAAGCACCGTATTTATGGCTTTGTCCGACGCCTGCGCGAAACGGTAGAATCCGGCAAGCCTCTTACCGAGGACTATCCCAACGCAAAAGCGGAGCCTCCTACCCGGATTGATTACAATACTATGCCTTCCCAGCTTTCCCTTTCTGCCATGCAGCGTGAACTGACATATCTCCGCCAGCAGGTTGAGTTTCTAAAAAAAATTACCGAGCTGGGCAGCGACAAAAAGCCGAGGACCTGATCATGGACAGACCCAGTGCAAAATACGAGATCATCCACCAGATTGTCTCCCAGGAAGGAAACTTACAGAACGTCCGGGAACTCTGCCAGATCGCCGGTGTATCCCGATCCGGCTATTACAGTTGGCTTGCTTCCGCCGATAAACGGGCAGAAAAGGAAGCCAGGGACCAACAGGACTTTGAACTTATCCTGGAGGCTTATCAGTTCCGGGGATACGCCAAAGGCATCCGCAGCATCCATATGAGGCTCTTACACATGGATCCGCCGGTTCTTATGAACACCAAAAAAATTCAGCGTTTAATGCGTAAATACGGGCTTGTATGCCCTATCAGAAAGGCGAATCCTTACCGACGGATGGCAAAGGCCCTCAAGACCGATGCTGTGGCTGAGAACCTCCTCAACCGTGAGTTCCGGGAGCATGGCCCCAGGAAAGTTCTGCTTACCGATATTACTTATATTCCCTGCTGCGGTGTGTTTTTCTATCTATCCGTCATTAAGGATGCCTACACCATGCAGATACTGGCTCATGTATTAAGTGAGTCCCTTGAGGTCGATTTCGTCCTTGAAACCGTGGATATCTTAATCTCCAGCCATGGGACATCCCTTGATTCTGAAACACTGATCCACAGCGACCAGGGATGTCATTATACCAGCAGGAAGTTTCGGCAGATTGTCAGCGATTCTGCGCTTCGCCAGTCTATGTCCCGTCGCGGGAACTGCTGGGATAATGCGCCCCAGGAGAGCTTTTTCGGTCACATGAAAGACGAAATCGGCGATAAAATCGCAGCTTGCAGCACTTTTGAGGAAGCAAAGCTGGTCATTGATGATTACATGGATTACTACAACAATGACCGGGGTCAGTGGCAGCTTGCCAAGCTTTCTCCTAACGAGTATTATGAATATTGCCTGACTGGGATTTACCCACTGTTTTCTTACAACAACCAGAAGGCATCCGTTCCCTGCTCACCATTACCTACGAAAGGATGTAAAGCAAATGAATAAGAAAATCTCTGAACCCTTTATCCCGGAGGAGATCATGGATAAGATCCATCAGTTAGAACATCTCCTCAATACCGCCTCTGATCTGTATGACCAGATCGTTGAATGAACCGCACCCTGTGAGAAGTGCAAATGTAAGTATGATTCCTGCCGTTGTCAGTATATATCTGCTCTTCATATGTCGTCCTCCCGTCTTTATCATGTGTCCAGTATAAATGAGAAAAATAAAAAACATTAAAGAACAGATTTTTTATATTTTTCTCACTGCATATCACTCAGAAAATACTCGGCAAACTGCCGCAGCGCGTCCGTCTTATCCGAACCTGCAAGAGCGCCGGCATACACCGGTTCATATAAGACCAGCCTGTAGGAATCCCAGCGGGCACTCTTCGATAGATCCAGCCGTCCATCATCAAAATATTCCTCATATTTTCCGTAATCTTCTCCCAGGATCTCCTCCCAGTCCGCAAATGCGCCCTGAGACTCATATTCTTCGTACAGTTCCTCCCCACAGATCATCATATCCATTGTCCCCGCTCCAATTACGGTCGCACGCTTCATGACAGAAGCGGAATCATCACCTGAACTTATGCCAGTATCCAGCGTTATAACCTCATGTGCCTCTCCGGTCCCCAGAGTCACCAGCAGATCTCTCTCAAACGCCTCCTGCCCGGTTGTCGTATCCAGCCCGCTGTCCGCGATCCCGATGGAGATCAGCTCCACTTCCCGTGCATTATGATAGATCTGGATTCCCTGCCAGATCACGATGATCAGGATCACTGGAATGAGAAGCCAGATCTTATAGTAAGTCCAGAGATATCCCGCTTTCTCTCCCAGGCTCATCCCGCGGAGCTTTTCAAGTTCCGCCTGCCGTTTCTCCTTTGGCGTCATGTCAGATTCATGCTTTTGTTCCATCCGTGTTTTCCTTCCTTTTCCTCCATATTGTGCAAAAAAGCAGGGAGAAATGCCGGTTATTCAGCATTTCCCCCTGCCTTCAAAAGAGGCGCAGACCGGATTTGAACCGGTGAATCAGGGTGTTGCAGACCCACGCCTTACCACTTGGCTACTGCGCCTTATACGGGATGCATGAATATTCTACTCACGCATCTTGTAAATTATACCAGAATTCATATGATTCGTCAAACCATTTTTTGGGATGTTTTCTTAACCTGTGTTCTTCCCCGTTACAGTTCACAACGCACTCAGAAACAGGAAAATGAAGCGTCATGCTTGCATGTAAGAGACATTTTCCTGTTTCTGAGCACGAGTGGAACTCGTAACCGCCACCCGCATAAGCAGTCTTAGCACGTAGTGCGGGACTGGAGCGCGTCAGAGCGACGAGTGCGCATGCGGGCAGCGGTTGGGTGTGAACCAATGTCATTTACTTAAATGGATTTCGGAATTTTATATCTGAAATCCTTTTTTCTACCATTAACTCAAA
>CALWFV010000016.1 GCA_944377745.1 uncultured Mediterraneibacter sp.
TAAGTATAGACTATTTTTTCAAAAAAGAGAAGATATTTATAAATGATGTCGAAAGATGTCTTGCTGATTTTATTGAACCCCACCCTAGCCCATGCTAGACTTTATGATGAATGATAACATATTTGAAAGAGAGGAATCATGACATGCTCAGGAATATAGATATCAATATGATGAATCGTCTGATGGAAGAAAATGAAGACGCAAAAAATATCATCACGCAGCTTCTGAAAAACTATCATGCCTCTGTCTCCATGATCGCACACGAGATCAGAAATCCGCTCACTCTTGTCTCATCTTCCCTTCAGGTCATGGAAGTACAGCACCCGGAAGTAAAAACCTTTTCCAACTGGAATCAGACCATGGACGACATTCAGTTCATGTGCAGTCTTCTCAATGACCTTACGAACTACAACAACGGTCATTCTCTCCACTACTCTGTATTTCAGATCGAACGTCTGATCCGGAATGTGGCTGTATCCTTTGCACTCTCTCTTGACGCGGAAAACTCAGAGATTGAATTCTCATCTCAGATCATTCCCGGAATGAGTGATTTCACCGGAGATAAGATCAAACTGGAACAAGTAATCCTGAATCTCCTGAGAAATGCAAAGGAAGCAATAACCGGGCGCGGAACCATATTTCTAAAAGCTGAACGGATCGATGACAACATCGTTATCGAATGCCGTGACAGCGGATGCGGTATCCCTGAGGATATTATTGAAAAAATTTTCGAACCTTTTTTCAGTCAAAAGGAAAATGGTACAGGCCTCGGACTTTCTGTTGCCAGACAGATCGTCACGGCACACGGCGGCACCATATCTGCATACTCCTCTCCAGGAAGCGAAACTGTATTTACGGTAACGCTTCCTGTCTGACAGGAAGCCGGATTACGCATCTTCCTTTTTTTATGATCTTTTGAAATATGCAGGATCCTCGCCGGATCTCTTTCTCCGGTAGAGGATCAGAGCCAGGATAAACCCGGAGACAAGTCCTCCTATATGTGCCCAGTTATCAACTCCGCGACTTGTCAGTCCGAAATACAGACTTAAGAATACCAGGATCATCATTCCTCTTCCCGACAGTCTCCCGAGTCTGCCGCGATTGGCGATAACTACGTAGACAAGAGCCCCCATAAGACCGAATATAGCTCCGGATGCCCCCGCAGAGATAACCTGCTCGTCATGAATGATGTTAAGATACATTGACAGTATATTTCCGGCAATTCCACTGACAAAATATATGACAAGGAATCTTATTTTTCCGATCTCCCGCTCCAGGTTCCATCCAAGAGCTCCCAGCATGACCATATTGTTCATAAGATGCTGTATCCCAAAGTGCAGAAAGACAGATGTGATGATCCTGTAATACTGATGCATCTCAATCACCAGTGGTTCATACATCGCCCCGTGCTGCAGCATGAAGTAAGCATCCTCTGTCTGTCCGAATACAGACAGGATGAGAAATACAACTGCATTTATAACGATAAGTCCTGTTGTACAGACTGCTTCCGGTCTCTTTTTCAATATCGATGCCTCTCTTCCGATACAGTTTTCGTGACTTTCCGTCGCCGTTACGTTAAATTATATCTTTCCTGTATCGTCCTGTCCATCAATTTCTGTAATCAAATCCTGCCAGTTTCCCCATCGCCCTGTCCGGATCTTTCCGATCACCTTCTGTACCGGCCCGTATCGTTTCTTTTCCTCCATGGCGTAAGCGGCGTCGGATCTGACTTCATATACATTTTCTCCGAAACCTGCGTCCTCCTCTTCCTCCACAGTAAAAATACTGTCAGAGGAAAAGCTGTTTTCCTCCTTTTTTCTTTCCTCTTCTCTTTCTCTCTCTCCACTCAGATACTCCTCCAATATTTTTTCCAGGTCGTAATCTTCCTGCAGCGTTGCCTTATGAAGCATATATGCCAGGTAAATTCCTTCCATATCTCTGTAATCCAGCTTTCTCACAAAAAATTCTGTCATCTCGTGGAAAGCCTGGTACGGATTTTTTTTCAATGCGGGGATATAGCAGAAACTGTATGTGCCGTCATTCTCCCAGATGCAGGAAGGATCCAGACAGAGTTTTTCCGGATTCAGCATATAATCTTTCAGGTTTTCCACAACCTTCATGAACTGGCCTGTAAAATTCATGATGGAATCCCTCTCCATGGCCTCCTTCTCAAATTTTTTCTCCATGGATACTCCTCCGCCTGTATAAAAGGTATACCTGCTTTCCCCGTCCCTTCCGATTCCTGTCACCTTCATGATCCCGGGAATCTCATTATTTTCAAGCATCCTCATCTGATAATCTTCCTCATAGGGAACAGAAACATCGATATGAATACGGGAGTGATCCCACTCGTTTTCAAATCTGATTTCAGTTTTTATTTCTTCCATCTAATCATCTCCTCCGGTCTTGCCGTCACTACCGTCTGACACACACTCATGCTCATCCCTCCCCTTTCTGCTCTGGCTTCTACCGTAACCTCTCCGTCTCCTTCCGATACAGAAACACTCACATCCGTCATACGAATCAATTTTCCTTTTATCCTCTCCATAAAAAATCTTTCCAGATCCGTTTCTTCTGTTTCTTTCAGACGTGCTCTCTGCGCTCCCAGAACCGCTGTTTCACATGCCGCGCCGTTCAGTATCACTTTGTCATGGAAAAAGAATACTGTATTTATAACAAGAACGAACAGAAGCAGGAACAGGGGCATGATATAAGCCATCTCTACAACTGTGCTCCCTCTGATTTCTTTCCTTCCTCTCATCCGTAACCTCCGATCAGCACGCCGATAAGATACGCGACAGCAAGAAACGGAACAAAAGGAAAAGAAGATTTCCTCGTATAACGCTTTCGCGACAGCATAATGCCGGAAAATACCGCTGCCAGAAAAAAGGATGCTGCCAGCATTGACAGCAGATCCCATATACCAAGAAATATTCCTGTTATTGTGATCAGTATGCTGTCCCCATATCCAAATGCTTCCTCTGTCACCCTGCTCACAATCACAAAGAGCCCTCCTGAGGCACCTCCTGCGATCACCAGCGCTGCGGGAATATTTCCAACTGCGATCCGACCGGCAACTGCCAGAGGAAATCCTGACAGCAGGATTCCCAGATGCAGTTTTCTTGTCCGAATATCCATAATCGTCAATACCAGAAGATATCCGGCAAATAGCAGCCGAAACAAAATTCCGGCATTCTCCGTAATCCATGCTCTGAGTATTTCTAGCCCGCACATTTTGAACATCCTCCTCTCCATCCGGTCTCAGACTTCTCGATCGCTCGGATCGTCCTCTTCAGTCCACTGCAGTTCAGTGAATTGTGATATCGGTTTCCATGATCCGTGATATATACACCTGCCATGGGCAGTCCATAAACGCATTTCTCACATCTGTAGTACTTTCCTCCGCTTTCATTTCTCAGACGCTCTGCTTCCGTAAATGGAACATAACTGACAGATAACTGCAGATAGGGGCACTGATAATCTTCGTGGTAAACCGCTCCGTGTTCTGTGATATAAACGATCTCTGAACCTTCTTCTCCTGTTTTCTGGTCGTTATATCCTGTCCAGGAGCTCATCTTAAACTCCTCACTTAAACTGACAGAAGGACTTCCGAACATGGGAACCGGAAGTTTTACTTCATATTCCACCACTATGTTCATCTCGCCTGTCACCGGAGAGACATAGGATTTCCAGCAGCTTATCCCCATGCTCCCGTCTTTGATGATACTGTTTTCCAGGCGCTCTTCTCCGAGCAGGTCCACAATATCTGATTTCAGTTTTATACTGTTAAGAACGGATATCATCGCCGTCTGTTCCGACGCCTTTTTCGCCGCACTATGTGCCGCTCCGGCAATACTGATCCTTATACTCTGGATCTCGATCATCCAGATCAGGCACAGGACAGCAAACAGAAACATCGGTATGGCAAATGACGCCTCGATCGTAACGCTTGCCCTTGTCTCCGGTACAGATGCCCTTTCTTTGTCTGGATTGGGTGTGTATTTATTCTTTTTGTGCATAGCAGCAGTTTTGTCCTTTCTTAAGATTTGAGGGGTTGCAATGAGGAATTGCGTGATGCAGAAAGGGCATCTGCACCGGAGACAAGAGTCTGTTTATTCATAACCAAAATGAATGGGAAACTGATAGGTAAGACTGTCATAGAGAGTGACCGTATTTTCCATTTTTACCCGGGTCACACAATGATCTGCACGGAAGTGCTCAAGTTTTTGTTCCAACCTCAGATTTTCTTCTGTTCTGTCGATAGTTCGCATCGTAATATCATCTGTATTCCCGAGAAATAGAAGCATCCTCAGATAATCTTTATAGTAGATTCCACCCTGGTCATCACTTCCCTCTGGTCCACCGCTCTCTCCCAGTTTAAAAAGGGAGGTCAGTGATGTCTGCCAGTTCTCTGATGTTTTTACAAGAGCAGCTCTCTTTCCTGAGAGGAGAGCTCTGATATCCGTGACGCTCTCTCCCGCTGCCCATGCTATGATCACCAGTTGTTTTATCCCTTCGGCAGCCTCCGGAATCAGCAGGAGCGCCGCCACAGTCAGCGCCAGAAGTTCCGCTTCCCCCTGTCTTTCCGTATCTATGAGGAGAAATGCATAATTGAGCGCCATCCGGATCAAAAATATGCGGAACAGAACAGATTCCAGATTTTCCTCATCTGAGGATTTTCCTGAAAGAATATACTCCACCTCATAATCAAGTGACCTGTTCCTCTTGGCATCTTCCTCTTCTTCCGACACTGCGTTTGTATATCGATCCAGCACATACTCATTAAAGAGCAGTCTTTCCTCTATCCCGCCCATGCCGCTCCTGACCGGAAAGCTTCCTCTCCCGGTCGTCAGACTTCTGTAGGATGCCTGCGTTTCCAGTCGGATCTCTTTCTCAGAGACTTCCATCTCCTCAGGAAGGACCACGGACACGATCCCGTACCGCTTTATCTTCTCCAGAAAAGAAAACGGATTTTCTGAAGCGATTTCCGCTCCTTCTGTTCTTTCGCCTTCCGTACTGTCTCCATCTGCTTCCTGTTCCGCCGTACTTTCCAGCAGACCGCTGATGTCTTCAATCTCATCCACTCTCTCCTCCTGTATTTCTTCCATCTCCTGCCCCTGTATCTCCTGTTCCTCCCATTCTGTTGTAAGTCCTGTGAATTCTCTGATCATCCCGATCCCATTTGTCTGTTCCATATAGGTAAGTATCTGTTCCCTGAAAGCCTGTCCGCTGTTATCTGTCAGATATTGGATCTCCGTAATATTATGATCTGTACCTTCCGTCCCGTAATAGTGCATCCTGCTGATCAGATTTTCTTCTGCAAAGCTCCCGGTCCCATAGCTTCCCTCCAGCCCAAACACATGATACTCTTCCAGAAGTTCTTTCTGATATTCTCCAAAAATGGAGTAGACTGCTCTGTCTGTTTCCAGGCGTGCCATGTTTTTGGCTGCCTGGATCATGGAAGCCTGAAGGATTCCGGAAACAAAAGAGATCATAAGCACGAATACGATACTCAGAAAGACTGTGATCTCTCCTTTTTTCATATCATATCCTCGAACTCTCACTTGTGATCTTCTCAAAGATCGTGTTAATCAGGCTGGTCAGCTGATTCTTAAAGATTAATAAAAGCGCAATGATAATAACAAGTATCAATACCATCTCGATCACAGTCACACCGGATACGTACCTGTGCCTTATAAGATATGACTCACCTCTCCGTATAAGACTGACAATACTGTTTTTTACTCTGACCACTTTTGCTTTCATACTGATGCCCCTTTCTCTCCTTCTACTATTTTATTCTCTTCCGCTTAAATTGTTCCTCAAAGATTGATTGAAAAGAATGCCGGGACTGTTACGATAATAAACACCACGGCAAGCATAATGAACATAGGTATCATCATCTTTGTTCCCGCCTCTTCTCCCAGTTTTTTTGCCATGTTTTTTCTGTCCTCAAATGCCTCCTCCGCCTCTCTTGCCAGAAGATCCGTGATCCCTCTTGATCCCTTTCTTAAGTTCTGAGAAAGCATGGTCCCGAATTTTCTGTAACAGGATATTCCACACCGAATTCCGTATTTTTCATAACATTCTCCCTCAGATGCCCCTCCTCGTATTTCGTGCATCGTATAGATCATCTCTTCGTAGGCTGGCCTTTTTCCATATCGCTTTCTTTTCTTCTCGTAATCTCCCGCGATGCAGAACCATGCTTTCCGAATGGTCATTCCTGCGCTGATATACAAGTTGAATTTATTGATGATCTGGGGATAGTCCAGCCTCATCTGACGGATCCGGTGCTTCTCCTCTTCTTTTGCCGACTGCTTTTCCGATACGAAGATCATGGCCGCGCATCCCGCTCCCAGAATCAGGATGCCAAACGCTCTCGTATCCTCCGCATAGTCCCAGTCTACCTTCTCTCCTCCCACCTGATCGGGAAGTACAAGATATTCTTCTGTTCTGGTAGATTCATCTGATTGAATAAGTTCCTCCTCCAGTTCCTTTCTCACCCGCTCTGATGAACTCATCACCGGGGGATATACTCTTGCATAAAATTCACAAACTGCCTTCCTGTCTTCATAAAGAAGGGACGCGCTCATCTTTACCAGGGTGCCGTCCTCTGTGATCTTCTCCGGAACGAGAGTTCCCTGAAGATCCATCACATCATATCGATCCAGTTCCCACGAAACGGAGATTCCGGTATCCGGAATTTCCTGGATCAGATTCAAATCCGACCGAACCTCATCCATGGTCGTATTCTCCCCCAGAATCAGATCCTCCAGTATTTCAGAAGCCTCCTGAAATACAGTATCAAGTTCTTCCTCCGTATATGACTGCTCCGAGACTTCCACACTGAGCTCTTCTTCCTGATCCCCAACTATTGCTCTGAGCTGCTGGGAACTTTCCCCCTGTCCATGCCGATTTCTTTGAAGTATCTTCTGCCCCGAGTCGTTCGTCTCCATCTCCTTTACGCTGTCCCACCAAAATACTCCGATGAAACATACCACAGACACCGCGGCCGCCGCTCCGGCTTTTAAATAAACCGGATTTTTCTTTACTTTTTTCAGAAGCTTCCAGCCCATGACAGCATCATCCCCTTTCATATTCTGTCATTTCAAAGTTCCTCACTCTTTTATACTTCTATCCTGATCAGCTTTCTTCCAGAGAGATATGCTCCTGTATACAAGATAAGGCATATCGTCATCACTGCCGCTCCCGCCGCGTTTCCATACAGTACGTCAAGGAATTCCCCGAATGTCATCTTCATATAAAGTATGATCACAAGCGGAACCGCACACATAATGTCAAATTCCAGTTTTTTTGAGGCGAGCATAGTCTGGATTTCTTTTTCCGTATCGATCTTCTCACTGATGACACGGACCGCATTTCTGATCATGGAGATACTGTCTCCTCCGCTTTTTTTCGCCGCGGTAAATACATGAACAAAATTCTCCACATCTTCCTGTTCCGCTCTTTCTGCAAATTCCTCCAGGACCTGTCCAACCGGTCTGTTCATCTCAATCTGATGCACCATCAGTTCCAGCTCTTTCATGATCCTTTTATCCGGAGGAAACATAGGCGCGATATCCCGCTTTGTCTCTCTTATTGCATTTTCTGCGGAATATCCTGCCTTCAGCGCTGCGGAAATCGCCTGGATACAGTCCCTGAACTGGTTTCTGAATTCTGCTTCTTTTGCCGCAGCCCTGTCTTCCGCCCACTGTTTCATATAGATGATCCAGAGTGGTATCAGGAACAGTGCCGGAAGAGCGGATCCATAGAACAGATAGATTACTGCTCCGTAGAGGAGGATCCCCTTTGTAATCCCCACAGCATACTCACGCTTTCCGATATCCCGCAGCCAGGAGCTTCCCCTGATCCGCAATCTCATTAACCTTCATAAGTTTTCCCTGAATCTTTTCATCTTTCATCCCCTCCTCCTGAAATTCATAGAGTATCCTTGTCTGCACTGTGTCCTCTTCATATCCGGTCACTTCTGCGATCTGCAGAACTTTTCTGCTCCGGTCCCTGAGCCTCCCGAGATGGATGATGATATCCAGCGCCGAAGCAATCTGTCTCTGGATCGCTGTCAGAGGAAGATCGATCCCCATCATCATCATGGTTTCCAGACGGTGTATCATATCCGACGGATTGTTCGCATGTCCTGTAGACATGGAACCGCTGTGGCCGTTCAGCATGGCGGAAGAAATCATATCCACAGTCTCTTCACCTCTTACCTCCCCCACGATGATCCGGTCCGGTCTCATCCTCAGCGCAGCCCGGATCAGATCCCTTATGGTGACTGCTCCATCCCCTTCCAGATTGGCACTGCGCGCCTCAAGACTGACCAGATTTTCCACGCCCTGTATTCTGAGCTCCGCATTATCCTCGATGGTAATGATCCGCTCATCCTTAGGGATAAAATCGGACATGGCGTTCAGAAATGTAGTCTTTCCCGCACCTGTCCCTCCGCTGACGAAAATGTTATATTTCGCCCTCACAAGTTTCCCGATAAACTCCGCCGCTTCAGGCGTCAGACTTCCCTTTCTCACCAGATCGGACATAGTCACTGCTCCGGACGGAAATTTTCTGATCGTCATGATCGGTCCGTTTACTGCCACCGGTTTGAGTACCACATTCACCCTGGAACCGTCCCGCAGTCTTGCATCCACGACCGGTGAGGCCTCATTTACATAACGGTTTGTCTCCCCCACGATCTGCTGTATCACATCGCACAGCCTCTCCTCCGAAAGAAATCTCCTTTCGGAGCGGTAAAGTCTTCCGCCTTTCTCGTAGAATATATTTTCCGTGCCGTTTACCATGATCTCAGTGATCTCTTCATCCTCGATCAGCTCCTGAAGAATATCCAGCTTGCGGAACGCATTGAACAGTTCTCTGCTCATCCGTATCTTTTCGTTCAGGGGGATATATTCCTCCTGCCCCGCCTCCTCCAGTACGGTGTGAATCATCTCCTGCAGTTCCTCGTCCTCTGTATTCCTTGTCATGTCAAGCCGTAGCATGATCTGTTCATAAAACTGTTCTGTCCTTGTCATGTTCCCTGCGCCTGTTTTCCTTCTGTGCGGCGTACCCTTCCAACCCTGCGTTTTACTGTTTTTCCCAGCACATCTGAATATCCGGCCGCTCTCACATTCTTCTCATACTGTTCAATCTTTGCTGAAGCAGCCTCCTCATCAATATACAGGGTATACACTCTCACGCATTTTCTCAGGATGTCATACAGTCCGTCGACGCAGTCCCCAAGATCAAGGATGACCGTCTCATATATGCACTTTTCCAGGATGATATCCAGAAGAGCCAGCCATTCTTCTTTCTTTACCGTTTTTATATCCTGCTCGTATTTCATGGGCATGATATAATCCATCCCGTCTGACTGTCCTGCCATTGTGCTGATCTTCATTCCCGGGTTGATTCCGTCCTGCCTCATGTAGTAGAGCAGATCACCAATATCCTGTCCCGGATCCTCCGGAAAATAATAATTTCCTCCAGCATTTCCCTCCAGGTTCAGATAGAGAACAGGAAACTTCTGCGAGAGCTGTTTTCCCATACGGATTGCAAACCTGGTCTTTCCGATCCTGTGGACCGGGGAATAGACTCCGATCACTCCCTTCAGCGATACCGAGGTAAGAGTGTTTGGATCCTTTTTCTTTTCACCGGGATCCTGATCCTCTCTTTCGTTCCCCGACGTTTCCATCTTTTCTGTCATTCTGGCCTTTCCCCGTATTCCGCCTTCCCGGATTTCCTTCATAATCTTCTCCGCAGGCTGATATCTGAACACAGGGATCTCACCGGCTTTCTCTCTTCTCCCTCTGGTTTCGCACAAAAGGAACCTTCTGTCCGCGGTCACTTTTCTCCTGTCTTCTCTTTCAAACTCCTCTGCTGCCACAAAGATATCCACGCTTACTTTACTCGAAAAGTCAGACGCTTTTCCAATATCGTGAAAGAGATGAAAACGGTATCCTCCCCGAAATTTCTCTGTCAGTACCTTTATCAGGTTTTCTGAATAACTTTTCTGAACGTCACACAGAACAAAATGTCCCGGCGCACTTCTTCCCTCCTTCTTTTTTTCACTCTGCATAATCTGAAATATTGCTGCGATACTGCAGCCTGAATAAAAACACACGATGTCCGGTATGCGAATACCGGATCCAAGACACATCCTCCTTTTCCTCAGAAGACGGATGCCCCGGCAGGTGACCCCTGCCGTGTAAGACGCATTATAAACAGCGGATTTTATTTTGTCCAGACCCGAATTAAAAATTTTTCTGTTTTGTGAAATTCTCACAAAATTCTGTAGCACATGATCCCATAAAGCAGGCAGACCCCAGGAATTCCAAGGGTTCCGGATGTCAAAAAAGCGACCGCGTTCAAGCCCACATTAATTGAAGAATCAGAGGGGAGTACATACTGGTTTATGAAAAAGATCAGGACCATTCCGACGATCGCCCTTATAAAAAAATTGATCACGGCAGTTGTAATTTTATTTTCCATGCTGCATGCTCCCCTCTCTAAATTCAAGACTCGCCCGCGAGTCTTGGCGCGGAATTCGGGTCGGCATTAGCCGACATAATACCTCTCCGCATCTCTGCGCATCCCCGCGGAGCGTGTAACAGATGGGGCGCCCCATCTGTTATACTCTATTCTATTCCACGGCGATGCTGTTTATTCCGGCAGTTTCCTTCCACATTTCCGCCGTATCAAGAGCACTGCCTCTCGAGAAATTCCATGTCCGAAGCGACATGTCCCCGTATCTTGCCTGAATTTCGTTAAAATAATAATTTACTTCCTGAAAAGCCTGTGTTTCCAATAGACTGTCCATATCGATCTCCAGCAGTTCCGGCGCCGCGTCCTCTGAGAGTCCGTAAAGGAGATACATCACATCCTCATAGCCTATGGATTCTGTTTTCGAGATATTATACTCTGCTATGATCCTGTCCGGACGGAGCAGTGAAAATCCAATATACATCACCGAGACTACTGCCATGATGTATCGGAAGAGACGGAACTTCCTCCGGAATATGCTGTATATCACCCCGAAAAAAATGACCATCAGAACTCCCAGAAACCACAGGACCAGCACTCTCAGGAAAGTCAGGTTATATTCTCCCACATACAGCATCATCCTGTATGCGGCGGAAAGGATCATCACACAGGTACACACGGAAACGATGCACAGCAGTATACTTAAGATCTTATTTTCCCCGAACACCTGGATGCAAATAACTACGGCAGCAAAATTGATCACACTCACGAACAGAAGCTGCCAGAATCCCTCATGGGCATACTGTGAATAAGTCATCCCGTCCGGCAGCCCGCTATCCAGCCTGAGAAAGAGAAAAATGATCTGTATCGCTGAGTAAAATACATACACTGCTGCAAGAATCCCGGTAAATGTGATACCGGTGAGAGGATCCGCTTTCTTTCTGTTTTCCACTTCTTGATCTTCCTGTTTCATACGGAAAACAGCGGCAAAAAAAGCATAAATACCTGTCATCCCTATGAGGAAAGTCAGAAGGATCCCTATCAGATTCCCCAGATTGAATTCATCAAATATCTCCCCCAGATCAAAGAGGCTGAAAAAATCCGTGAAAAACCTTGAGAATATCCTGTCGGACATCATCAGAAGAGGGAGAACAACACAGAGAAAAAGTAATGCAGCCAAAATCCCCACACCAACTGCCCTCGTTTTCTCATTTTTCAACATTCCCGCTTTTTTATCCACATTTTCTTCTTTCTCATGTCTTCGGAAAGGTTCCGCAACTGAAATGATCCACATTCCCGCCAGAGAAAAGAACTTTTTCACATACTGCAGAACTCCCCATTCCCTGTCGTCCTGAACCTGGTGGAGCGCTGCCCCGCAGAATAGAAGAATGATCCCGATATAGTTGAAAAAATGAAGAAATCCACTCGCTGTACAACATGTGGATATTCCAAGCAGCATGATCCCAATTCCATATGGGACAGTATCTTTTGATAGAGTTATCCCCATTCTTCTCAGAAACACTGTGGAAAAACATATCATAACAGCCGTCAGCAGAGGAAGCGTGATCCCTGACATATTCCTGTAGATACAAAATACGAAAATAATTCCGAAGATCAGGCTCATCCGTAAGAACCAGCCGTGATCCTTCCTCATTTTTTCTATATAATTTTCATTCATCCGAATCCTCCTCCACATATTCAAGAATATCCCCGGGCTGGCATTCCAGCGCCTTGCATATCGCATTCAGAGTAGTGAACCTGACCGCCTTCGCCTTATTATTTTTCAGAATCGACAGGTTTGCCATCGTAATATCGATCTCACCCGCCAGCTCCGTCAGACTCATTTTCCGCTTCGCCATTATAACATCAAGATTTACGATTATTGCCATTTCTGTCCCCCCTATATCGTCAGATCATTTTCTTCTTTGAAACGTACTGCTTCTTCAAACACTAGGCTGAGCACATGGCTGAACATACCCGCTATGAAAAAAGTGAGTACAATGACAAATGACGCCGGAGTCGGGATCAGTACGCTCTTGACCAGAAAGAGAACGGCGATGACCAGACTTACTCTACCCATAACTTTAAGGCTTCTCGTGTTGTCGCTGACAAAACAGTTTCTTTCTAACACTGTCCGCATCATCCTTCTTAGCCTGAATACAATAATAAGACCGCATATTCCGGATATCCCAAAGATGACCAACATCGGAATATACTGCCTCCCGATTTCCGTCGAATAATATCTTCCCGCCAACTTCAGTGTATAGGGAAGAGTGACCTCGACCAGTATGCCTGAAAAAAACATAAGATCAAGAAAAAATTTTGTAAATGAAACAAATCTGCTTTTCCTCATAATATTCTCCTTTGGCAAAAATCTGTATTTTAGTTTCCTTTATCTGGATTATATGAACTTAGATATTAATTGTCAATATATTTTTATTGTTTTTCAATAAAAATATTCTGTTTATCAATATTTTCATCTAAAAACGGCAGTCAAAGGATAGATTATGATATCTTTCCTTAAACTGCCGTTTTCTTACGATCATAAATATTTAATTTTTAATCCTGTTCCTTCTCTTCCTCGTCTTCTGAATCTGAGATTTCTATCTGCTCACCGTCGATCTCAGCGGAAGCTTTTCTCACTTTTGCAACGCTTGCCACTTTATCATTTCCGTGGAGATTAATCAGTTTCACACCGGAAGTGATCCTTCCGTAAACAGAGATATCAGAGCACTTCATGCGGATGATGATGCCTTCCGTATTGATGACCATGATCTCGCTGTCTTCATCCACGGCCTTCATTCCTACCACATTTCCGGTCTTCTCTGTGATCTTGTAGCACTTCACTCCCTTTCCGCCACGATTCTGACTCGTGAACTCATCCATGGAAGTTCTCTTGCCCATTCCTTTTTCGGATACGATGAGCATTTCTTTTCCCTGGCTGCTGATCTGCATTCCGATGACAACATCGCCGTCGCTTAAATTCATGCCGCGCACGCCCATGGAAACCCTGCCGGTTGAGCGGACGTCCTTCTCACTGAAGCGAATGCACTGTCCATATTTCGTGGCAAGAAGGATATCCTGCTCATTGTCCGTCACTTTCACTTCGATCAGCCTGTCATCCTCACGCAGAGCGATAGCCGCAAGGCCTGTTTTTCTCACATTCGCGTATTCCGTGATCGGAGTTTTCTTAACAAGCCCTCTCTCTGTCGCCATGAACAGGTACTTTCCATTCTCGTATTCCTTGATCGGGATCATAGCCGTGATCTTCTCGTCCGGCATAAGCTGAAGGAGATTAATGATAGCTGTTCCTCTTGCGGTCCTTCCTGCCTCCGGGATCTCATATCCTTTGAGACGGTATACACGCCCTGTATTTGTAAAGAACATGATATAGTGGTGGCTGGTCGTGACGAACAGTTCTCTGATATAGTCGTCCTCAAGAGTCTGCATTCCCTTGATTCCCTTGCCGCCCCGGTTCTGGCTCTTGAACGTATCCATGCTCATGCGCTTGATATATCCGAGATTTGTCATAGTGATCACAACATTCTCTCTCGGAATCAGATCTTCCATGGAAATATCAAACTCATCGTAGCCGATCCTCGTTCTCCTGTCATCACCGTATTTTTCGGAGATGGCAAGAATCTCTTTTTTGATCACGCCGAGAAGGAGTTTGCGGTCTGCAAGGATGGCCTTTAACTCCTCGATCTTCTTGATCAGTTCCGCGTACTCTGTCTCAATCTTCTCTCTCTCCAGACCTGTCAGCGCTCTCAAGCGCATGTCCACGATTGCCTGTGACTGAGCGTCAGACAGACCGAAACGCTCCATCAATTCAGCCTTCGCGATCTGTACTGTCTTAGATCCGCGGATGATCCGGATCACTTCGTCAATGTTATCAAGAGCGATCAGCAATCCCTCTAAGATGTGCGCTCTTTCTTCTGCCTTGTTCAGGTCATATTTCGTCCTTCTTGTGACCACGTCTTCCTGATGCTGCAGATAGTACTGGAGCATGTCCAGAAGGTTCATGACTTTCGGCTCATTGTTCACAAGCGCGAGCATGATCACGCCGAAGGTATCCTGGAGCTGTGTATGCTTGTAGAGCTGGTTCAGAATCACGTTGGGGTTTACATCACGTCGAAGCTCGATACAGATCCGCATTCCCTCACGGCTTGACTGGTCGCTCAGGTCTGTGATCCCGTCGATCTTCTTCTCTTTTACCAGGTCGGCGATCTTCTCGATCAGCCTTGCTTTGTTTACCATGAACGGAAGCTCGGTCACGATGATCCGGTTCTTTCCGTTCTGCATTGGCTCGATATTTGTGATGGCTCGGACACGGATCTTTCCTCTTCCTGTCCTGTACGCCTCCTCGATCCCTCTGGTCCCCAGGATCTCTGCTCCTGTCGGAAAGTCCGGCCCCTTTACGATCTGAAGAATTTCCTCGATCGTGGTAACGCCCTTTTCCTCGATCTGATCATCGATGATCCTGACCACTGCGGCAATGACCTCCCTCAGGTTATGAGGCGGAATATTCGTCGCCATCCCCACGGCGATACCGGATGTTCCGTTTACGAGAAGATTCGGAAATCTTGACGGAAGGACTACCGGCTCCTTTTCCGTCTCATCAAAGTTCGGTGTGAAATCAACTGTATCTTTGTTTATATCCGCTGTCATCTCCATGGAGATCTTACTCAGACGCGCCTCGGTATATCGCATGGCCGCAGCTCCGTCCCCATCCACGGAACCGAAGTTACCGTGTCCGTCCACGAGAGGATATCTTGTGGACCAGTCCTGTGCAAGATTTACCAATGCTCCATAGATTGAACTGTCTCCGTGGGGATGATATTTACCCATCGTATCACCGACGATACGCGCACATTTACGGTGCGGCTTGTCCGGGCCATTGTTCAGCTCGATCATGGAGTAGAGGATCCTTCTCTGCACCGGCTTGAGACCGTCCCTTACATCAGGAAGGGCACGAGAAGCGATAACGCTCATCGCGTAATCGATGTAGGAAGTTTCCATCGTTTTTTTCAGATCGACTTCATGGACTTTATCAAAAATATTGTCTTCCATTTTTTATCTCCTTCTATTATTTCGCGACCGGACCAGCTCAAAGAATCTTTGGCTACTTCCGCTCCCGGGGAGCCAGCTCAATTGAGTCTTTGTCTGCTTCCGCTCCCAGGGGCTCCAGCTCAAAAATCTTCGATTTTTTCGCTAGGTTGGCATTTCCAATGCCAACCTCCCTGAGCTTCGTGAGACAGAAATTCGAGCAAGCTCGATTTCTGCCTCCCAAACCTCATCGCCCCTGTCGCTGTTTAATGCTATATATCCAGGTTTTGTACATACTTTGCGTTTTCTTCGATAAATTCTCGTCTTGGTTCGACCTTGTCGCCCATGAGGGTCGTAAAGGTCAGATCAAGTTCGGAAGACGTCTCTTCGTCCATCGTAACCCGAAGGAGGATCCTGTGCTCGGGATCCATCGTGGTCTCCCAGAGCTGTTCCGCGTCCATCTCGCCCAGACCTTTGTAACGCTGGATCTTGTTATTGCTGTCACGTCCAACCTCCGTCAGAATCCTGTTCAGTTCTTCATCGCTGTAAGCGTACCAGACTTTTCTGTTCTTCTCCAGTTTGTAAAGCGGCGGCTGCGCCAGATATACATATCCCTCCTTGATCAGGTCCGGCATAAACCGGTAGAGGAATGTAAGCAGGAGAGTGCTGATATGAGCTCCGTCCACATCGGCATCCGTCATGATGATAATCTTGTGATATCTGAGTTTTGAGATATCAAAGTCATCATGAATCCCTGTTCCAAAGGCTGTAATCATGGCCTTGATCTCCGCATTTGCGTAGATCTTGTCCAGACGCGCCTTCTCCACATTGAGGATCTTTCCTCTCAGCGGAAGGATTGCCTGAGTCGCGCGGTCTCTTGCCGTCTTCGCGGACCCCCCGGCAGAATCTCCCTCAACGATGTAGATCTCGCAGTTTGCAGGATCTTTGTCCGAACAGTCGGCAAGTTTTCCCGGAAGAGACATCCCCTCGAGAGCTGATTTTCTTCTTGTCAGATCCCTTGCCTTTCTCGCCGCCTCCCTTGCGCGCTGCGCTGTGACAGACTTCTCGATGGTGGTCTTCGCCACATTCGGGTTCTGCTCGAGGAATATCTCAAGCTGGCTGCTCACAATGCTTGCCACTGCAGTTCTTGCCTCGCTGTTTCCAAGTTTCTGTTTCGTCTGACCTTCAAACTGAGGATCCTCGATCTTCACACTGATGATCGCAGTGAGTCCTTCTCTGATATCTTCACCTGTAAGTTTCGGCTCGCTGTCTTTGAGAAGTTTGTTTTTTCTGGCGTATTCGTTAAATGTCTTTGTCAGAGCAGTCCGAAACCCCTCCACATGAGTTCCGCCCTCCGGTGTTGTGATATTGTTTACAAATCCATATGTGTTGTCGCTGTAAGAATCATTGTGCTGCATGGCGACTTCCACATACACTCCGTCTCTGATCCCCTCGCAGTAAATAATCTGGTCATAAAGCGGCGTCTTGCTCTTGTTCAGATACGTCACAAATTCCTTAATTCCGCCTTCGTAGTGGAAGATATGCTCGTGCAGTTCCTCTTCCCTCCAGTCTCTCAGGACGATCCTCAGACCTTTGGTGAGAAATGCCATCTCACGGAATCTCTGTTTGAGGACGGAATAATCAAATACCGTTTCCTCAAAAATCTCTTTATCCGGAAGGAATGTGACTTTTGTCCCGGTCCTTTCCGGCTCGCATTCCCCGATCACTTTCAGTTTGTAACAGACCTTTCCTCTCTCGTAGCGCTGCTTGTAGATCTGTCCCTCATGATAGATCTCAACCTCAAGCCACTCGGAAAGAGCGTTCACGACGGAAGCGCCTACGCCGTGGAGTCCTCCGGATACCTTGTATCCTCCTCCGCCGAATTTACCCCCGGCATGAAGGATGGTAAATACGACCTCTACAGCCGGAAGTCCCGCCTTATGGTTGATCCCCACCGGTATGCCGCGGCCATTGTCACTTACCGTGACTGAATTGTCTTTGTTGATGTTCACCTGGATCTCGTCACAGTATCCCGCGAGAGCCTCATCCACCGAGTTGTCCACGATTTCATATACGAGATGATGGAGACCTCTTGAGGAGGTACTGCCGATGTACATACCCGGTCTTTTTCTTACGGCTTCCAGCCCCTCCAATATCTGAATCTGGTCCGCTCCATATTCGGAATCAAACTCTGTACCTGATGCACCCATTTTTTTACCTCCTAATTTGCTTTTACCGCGTTACCGTTTTTGATGTGAAATATCTTGTTTATCGAAAATCTGTTGTTTACGAACTCATCCAGTCCCGTACATGTAATCACAGTCTGTATATCGTGAATGCTTTCTAACAGATAGTTTTGCCTGTGTTTGTCCAGTTCAGACAATACATCATCCAGCAGAAGAATTGGTGTGTCGTTTATGATCCTTTTTACCAGCTCGATCTCAGAGAGCTTCAGCGAGAGCGCCGCAGTCCTCTGCTGACCCTGAGATCCAAATTTTCTGATATCGATCTCTCCGTTATTCATAAAGCACAGGTCGTCCCTGTGCGGTCCGACCGTGGTACTCTTCATGCGGATATCCCTCTCTCTGTATTTTTTCAGTGCCTGTTCAAATGTCAGGTTTCCCTTGCTTTCTTCATAGATAAGTCGGATCCTTTCCTTTCCGCCGGTTAATTTATAATGTATATCAGAAATTATTTCATTTACCTGATCTACAAATTCCCGTCTTCTCTCGAGAATCTTCGTCCCATATGAAGCAAGCTGTATATCCCATATATCCAGCGTCTCGATCAAATGTTCCTGTCCGTAAAGATCTTTCAGAAGGGAATTTCTCTGGTTGATGATCCGGTTGTAGTTGGATAGATTGCTCAGGTATACCTTATCAATCTGGGACAGTTCCAGATCGATGAACCTTCTGCGCCCGGAAGGTCCCTCCTTGATGATATTCAGATCCTCGGGAGAAAAAAATACAAACTGAACAATGCCGAAGAGCTCACTTGCACGCCGGATCGGGATCTTGTCTATAGCGATCCCTTTCGGACTGTTCTTTTTCAGATGCATGTCTATCTGAAAGCAGGCACCTTTTTTCTCGACCACTGTTTCCAGATGAGATTCATCGTGCCCGAACTGGATCATGTCCCTGTCCTTTGTCCCCCTGTGGGACTTTGTCGTTCCGGTGAGATAGAGCGCCTCCAGTATATTGGTCTTCCCCTGTGCATTGTCCCCATATAGAATATTGGTTTTCGGATCAAATGTTATATCTAACAGATCATAATTTCTATAATTTTTTAGCTTTAAAGATCTGATTACCATAACTTCCCCGTCACTGAACCTTTATTTCCCTTCCGTCGAAGCTGACAGTATCCCCGGAATATAATTTTCTTCCTCTCCGGGTCTCTGTTTTACCGTTGACAGACGCAAGACCTTCCTGTATGGCGTCCTTTGCCTCCACTCCGCTTTCCACGGCTCCGATAGCTTTGAGTAACTGCCCCAGTTTGATGAATTCATCCCCGGAGCGCAGATTGAATATTTCCATTCTTAAAACTCCTTTTTCTGAAGATCAGATCCTGACATTATACAGCCGCATTAAAGTTGACAGGCAGGATCAAATAGATATAGCTCTGTGCCTCGTCCTTGATAAAACATGGAGCTTTTGCATTCATAAAATACAGTTCCACCTCGTCGTCATCAATGACTCTCAGAGCGTCAATCAGGAATTTAGGGTTGAATCCGATCAGAAGATCTTTTCCCTCTTTTGTGCACAGGATCACCTCATCCATGGATCCAAACTGGGATTTGATCTTCAGTTCCATGGACTCATCCCTGATATCTATGATGATCGGCTTCTTGTCCCCTTCCTTGATGAGCAGGGTAGCACGATCTATACAATCGAGAAGCTCCCTCTTGTTGATCCTTACCTTTGTCTCATAATCGCTTGAGAGCATCTGATCGATCCTGAAATATTCCCCTTCGATCAGGCGGGATACCACAACTGTCCGGTCAAATTCAAATACAATATGGTTTCTGGTAAATGAGATGTCTACTTCTGCCTCTGCCTCTCCGCCGATGATCTTGCTGATCTCCTGAAGCGTCTTGCCTGGAACGATAACCTTCTTTGGCTGATAGGAATCCTTCAGCTCGATCTTTCGGATAGAGATTCGGTGTCCGTCAAGAGATACCACTTTCAGCACATTGTCCTCAATCTCAAAGAGCTCACCGGTCATCATCTTGTTCGTATCATTGTCAGCGATCGAGAAGATAGTCTGACGGATAACCTCTTTCAGAGTAAATTCTGAGACCGTAATAAAATCATCCTTCTCAACTGCAGGAAGATAAGAGAAATCCTCTCCTGATTGTGCGGCAATATTAAATTTTGCTTTCTCACAGGTAATCATTGCCTGATTATCTGAATCTGTATCAATTACAACATCACTGTCAGGAAGCTTCCTTACAATTTCTGAAAATATTTTTGCATTGATGGCAATGATCCCCCTGTCCAGAATCTCTCCCTCAATGGTTGTCTCGATCCCTAGTTCCATATCATTGGCTGTCAGTTTGACTACATCCGTAGAAGCATCGATCAGGATACATTCAAGAATCGGCATCGTAGTCTTTGAAGGAACAGCTTTTGATACAATGCTGACTCCTTTTACAAGATTGGATTTTGTACAAACAATTTTCATTTGAAGATAACTCCTTTCGCCGTGTGTGAAAAAAATTTCAGCAGTGCTTTTTATAAATATATAAATAAAAAATTTCCGTAGCCTTCTTCTTAGGGGATGTGAATATGTTCATAAGTGGTTCAAAGCCTTGAAAAATAAGGGTTTGTCCGCTTTGATAAGTCTGTAGATTCTGATGGAATTTTATGGGGAATGTGTGGGGATAATCCGGCAGGCTCTGAAGAGCTTTCCGGTTATCCTCATATTCTTTAACATAGATTCAACAGGTTTTCTACATAGTTATCTGCATTTATCAACAACATCCTAAAGGTTTTACACAGGATTGATTTTTTTCTTTATGATGTTGACAGTGTTGTTGAGCGCTTCGTCTGTCTTAAGATCGTTCTCGATCTTCTTGACGCCGTGGCTGATGGATGCATGATCCTTTCCTCCAAGGAGGACTCCGATGGATTTCAGCGGTGTATCCGTCATATTCCGGCAGAGATACATGACAATCTGCCGGGGAAGTACGATCTCCGCATTTCTCTTCTTTCCTTTGAGTTCTGCTACCGGAACATTAAAATGTTCAGAAACCACATCCATAATCAGCTCCGGTGTGATCACCCGGTTGTTGTCAGGTGAGATCATGTCCTTTAAAGCTTCCGCGGCAAGTGGAATATCAATAGGCTTGTTTTCCAGGTTGGAAAGAGCGATCAGTTTGTTTAAAGATCCCTCAAGCTCACGGATATTCGACTTGATATTGTTTGCGATATACTGCATGACATCGTCCGGAATGTGGTAGCGTTCAAGCCCGTCAAGTTCTTCTTTCTTGCGCAGGATTGCCATCCTTGTCTCGTAATCAGGAGCGGAGATGTCCGCAATCAGACCCCACTCAAAACGGGTGCGAAGCCTTGCTTCAAGAGTCTCGATATCTTTGGGAGGCTTATCACTTGAGATGATGATCTGTTTTCCTGATACATGAAGATGATTGAAAGTATGGAAGAACTCTTCCTGTGTACTTTCCTTTCCTATTATAAACTGGATATCGTCGATAAGAAGTACATCGTTGTTCCTGTACTTCTCACGAAAGGTGGTCATTGCCAGTTCATTTCCGTTTTTACCTACTTTCAGAGCGTCGATCAGTTCATTGGTAAATGCTTCGCTGGTCACATAGAGAACCTTTTTAGCAGAATCATGCTCCAGAATATAATGGGCAATGGAATGCATAAGGTGCGTTTTGCCAAGTCCAACACCTCCGTAGATGAAAAGAGGGTTGTAGATCTCACCCGGAGATTCAGCTACGGCCAGAGACGCCGCGTGGGCAAAATTGTTGTTGCTGCCGACCACAAATGTATCAAATGTATATTTGGGATTCAGGTTTGCTTTCTCGTAGATTGCTTTGACACGATTATTTTTTACAGTATTCGCTTTCTTTTCCTGTATAACTGTCTGATTATCCGTTACGAACGCAACCTCATACTCGATCCCTGTTACCTCAGCGATGCAGACTTTAAAAGGAAGAAGATACTTTTC
Source organism: uncultured Mediterraneibacter sp. (assembly GCA_944377745.1). Classification (GTDB taxonomy): domain Bacteria; phylum Bacillota; class Clostridia; order Lachnospirales; family Lachnospiraceae; genus Mediterraneibacter. The sequence continues at coordinate 21,727 of CALWFV010000016.1, forward strand.
TTCTATATGTTCAAGGCTGGCCCTGAGCTTTACAAGAATATACACAGTATTATCCCTGACTTCATAAACTGTCAGGGGTGCGATCCAGGTATTATAGGAAATATTGGATGAGCAGTATTCAAGCTTCATCTTATTAAGTATCTGATCCCAGTTCTGTTCTACAATGTTCATCTAAAGTAACTCCTAATCAATCAATAGAATAGAGAGATAACTGCAAAAATGCAGACTCTCTCCATTACATTTTACATCAAAACAGGGTTATAAGCAATGGAAAATGCATGTGTATAACTTTATTAACACTTTTACGCCCTTGATTTTCGTGGATTATGGTTTAAAATTTATTTTATCTACATGATTTTTGACATTTATACATGAGTTATCCACAAGTTATCAACAAATGTGGATAACTTGTGGATAACTCGGAATAAAGTGCGGGGATAATCAAGCTGAACTCCGAATAATTAAGGATTTCTGCTTTTCTGAGTTATCAACAAAACGAAAGCCCTGATTTTGCTTGACTTATGGAGGTTTTTTAACTATAATTAAGAGCAGTGTCTTTTTGAGAAAGATACTGAGAGAAATCTGATAATTATTGTGAATACTTTAATTATAAAGTATAGCAGTCAAAGGAGGTGTATGTAAGATGAAGATGACATTTCAGCCGAAGAAAAGATCCAGATCAAAGGTTCATGGATTCAGAGCAAGAATGAGCACACCAGGCGGAAGAAAAGTATTGGCTGCCAGAAGAGCAAAAGGAAGAAAACAGTTATCAGCTTAAGGCCGCATCTATGTGGCCTTTTCTTCTATGAATAATTGTAGATAAACTGAGGTTATTGATGGAATTTTCAGAATCTTTAAAAAAAAATAAAGATTTTCAGATTGTTTACAGAAAAGGAAAATCATACGCGAACAGTATTCTGGTCATGTATGTGTATCCCAACGGACTTGAGAAAAACAGAATTGGGATATCAGTGAGTAAAAAAGTTGGAAACAGTGTGGTAAGGCATCGTCTTACCAGGTTGATAAGGGAAAGTTACAGACTGTCAGAAGATAAATTCCGATGTGGATTAGATATAGTCATAATAGCCAGAAACAGCGCGCGGGGCAGTGATTACAGAAATATTAACAGCGCGCTGGTCCATCTCGGAAAACTTCATAAGATCGTGTCTGAAAAAACAGATACAGACACGAAATAGATAGAAATGAAAAGGAAGCGGTTCAGATGAAGAGGATTATGATCAGTATGATCCGATTCTACAGAAAGTATTTGTCCGGAATGAAAGGTTACAGTACATGTAAGTATTATCCCACATGTTCACAGTATGGGCTTGAGGCGATAGAAAAGTATGGTGCCTTAAAAGGAGGCGCTCTCACCCTGTGGCGAATACTGCGCTGCAATCCATTTTCAAAAGGTGGATATGATCCGGTACCTTAAGGAGGATGAGTAATGGAAGTGTACGGACTTTTAGCTTCAGGCTATGGAAACTGGCCGATTATAAGACAGATCGCCTGGATTCTCGGTCAGGTGATGAACGGGATCTATAATGTACTGAGTGCCATAGGAATAGAGAACATTGGAATCTGTATCATTATATTTACGATCATTGTTTATACATTTATGATCCCGCTGACGATTAAACAGCAGAAATTTTCTAAAATGTCGGCTGTCATGCAGCCTGAAATCCAGAAGATCCAGAAGAAATATGAAGGAAAGAAAGATCAGGCTTCGATGATGAAGCAGCAGGAGGAAATCCAGCTCGTATATGAGAAATACGGGACAAGCATGTCGGGAGGATGTCTTCCGCTGCTGATTCAGATGCCGGTTCTCTTTGCACTGTATCCTGTGATCCAGAATATACCGACTTATGTGCGAGGAGTGCGGGAAGTCTATATGCCGGTGGTCGAGAAGATCATGGCGACGAACGGTTTCCAGAGTATTATGGAGAAGATCGGGGAAGCAAGCCCGGTGCTGATGAGCCCCAGTGCATATGACTATTCACAGGCGGATACACTGGTAAATGTACTTTACAAGTTCCAGGACGCGACATGGGGACAGCTTCTCGAGCAGATGCCGGGGATTACGGATATCGCTCACAGTACAATGGAGCAGGTAACTCATCTGAACAGTTTCCTGGGAATAAATATCGGTGAACAGCCTCTTACAATGCTGACGCAGGCTTTCCACGACTTTTCTATTTCCGGAATGATTCTGGCGATCATTATCCCGGTAATGGCCGGTCTCACACAGTTTATCAGTGTGAAGCTTCAGCCGCAGCCTGCATCATCAGGTGGAAATGACAAAGACAATCCGATGATGAATTCAATGAAGACAATGACATATACGATGCCTCTGATCTCAGTTGTATTCGGCTTCACTCTTCCGGCAGGTCTTGGTCTTTACTGGGCTGCCAGCGCACTGGTAAGATGTGTACAGCAGCTTGCGATAAACAAATATCTCAGCAAGAAATCCGTTGAGGAGATCATTGCGGAGAATCAGAAGAAAGCTGCAAAGAAGCGTGAGAAAAAGGGGACGTCCGCGAAAGAGATCAACAGGATGGCGACCACGAGCACAAGAAATGTGGGGGCTTCTTCGGCGAAGAAATCAGACATTACTGATTCGGAGAGAGAAGCAAAGATCGAAAGAGCACGTCAGATGGGACAGAATGCAAAACCAGGAAGCCTTACCTCGAAGGCAAATCTGGTAAGCAGATATAACAGCGGCCAGACAACTCAGCTTCCGGTAGAGGAAGATGATGAGAAGGGATCCGCGAAGAAGAAAAACAGCAGAAAGAAAAAATAGTTGTCGTCCGATCACGGATGTACTGACAGCATCCGCGCATGAGAAAGGAAGGAATCGAGATGAACGGTAGTATCAGGGTATCAGCAAAAACAGTTGACGACGCAATCACGGAAGCATTGATCCAGCTCGGTGTCACAAGTGACAGACTGGAATATGAAGTGATCGAAAAGGGAAGCCCGGGATTTCTGGGTATAGGTATGAAGCAGGCTGTGATCGAGGCGAGAAGAAAGCCTGAACCTGAACCGGAGCCCGAAACGGAGGAGATTTCTGCAATACCGGAAAAACCGGAGACAAAAGAGACTAAGAAAGGGGCTCCTGTTACAAGAAAAAAAGACAGATCCGAAAATAAACCGAAAAAAGAAAAAGAAGTCAGAGATATAAAGGAAGAGACAAAGCCGGTGGAACTGAAGAAAGAGGAGACGGTGCTCGCTGAGGTTCAGGATGTGACGATACAGGCTGTTGAGGAATTTCTTAAAAATACGCTTAACGCCATGAACATGGAAGTGAAGATCAAGTCGGAAATCGACAGTGACGGTGCTCTGAGTATCAGTATGACAGGCGAACATATGGGAATCCTTATCGGAAAGAGGGGACAGACCCTGGATGCTCTGCAGTATCTTGCAAACAGAGTTGCAAACAAGCATCAGGAAGGATATGTAAGAGTCAAGCTTGATACAGAGAATTACCGTGCAAGGAGAGAAGAGACTCTGAGACATCTTGCAAAAAATATCGCACACAAGGTCAAGAGAACAAGAAGACCGGTTGCTCTTGAGCCGATGAATCCGTACGAGAGAAGGATCATCCATTCCTCACTTCAGTCTGATCCTTATGTAACGACTCACAGCGAGGGCGAAGAGCCTTACAGAAAAGTTGTTGTTACACTGAAGAAATAAGACATAAAGCGGATTGATTTTGAAGCGAAAGGACGTTTGCGCTTCACGGATACTTTCGTGAAGATGTGAAACGTCCTTTTTCAGATATCGAAAGGTTATGTTAATATGAAAAAAGATACGATCGCGGCAATATCCACAGGTATGACAAATTCCGGGATAGGGATAGTCAGGATAAGCGGAAGCGAAGCGCTGGAGACTGCCGACAGAGTATATAAAGGAAAGATAAAGATAAGCGAAGCGCCAAGCCATACGATACATTACGGGCACATCTCGGACGGGGATGAGATCATCGACGAGGTGCTTGTCACAGTGATGAGGGCGCCGCGGACATTTACAGGCGAGGACACTGTTGAGATCAACTGCCACGGCGGAACATTTGTCGTGAGAAGGGTACTTGAAACGGTCCTGAAAAACGGCGTAAGGCCTGCCGAACCGGGGGAATTCACAAAGAGAGCTTTCCTCAACGGGAAGATGGATCTGTCGCAGTCTGAGGCTGTGATGGACCTGATCAGTTCTCAGAATGAATACGCGCTTCAGAGTTCTGTGCATCAGTTAAAGGGAAGCCTGAAAAATAAGATAACAGCTATAAGGGAGAGAATCATCTATCACACTGCGTTTATAGAGTCCGCCCTCGACGACCCGGAGCATATCAGCCTGGACGGATACGGGGACACTCTGAGAGAAGAGGCGGAGGAGATGATCGCGGAAGTGGAGAAACTGATCAGATCCGCGGACACGGGAAGGATCATGAAGGAAGGCATCCAGACGGTCATTGTCGGCAAACCGAATGCCGGGAAATCTTCTCTTCTCAATGTCCTTACCGGATATGACAGGGCGATCGTGACGGATATCGAAGGGACTACGAGAGATGTTCTTGAGGAGGAAATACGCCTTCAGGGGCTTCTGCTCAACGTGGTTGATACAGCCGGGATCCGCAGCACGGAGGACGTCATTGAGAAGATGGGAGTTGACCGGGCGAAAGAATACGCAAAGAATGCGGATCTTGTTATCTACGTAGTGGACTCTTCGAGAGAACTGGATGAAAATGATGAGAAGATCATGGAGATGATCTGTGATAAAAAGGCTGTCATACTCCTGAACAAGTCGGATCTGGATACAGTAGTGGCGGAAGAAATGGTGATGCAGAAGATGAGAGAAGTCTGCGAAAAAACCGGAAAAACATGCGGCAATATCCCTATGATCATCATTTCTGCCAGAGATGAGAGGGGGATTGAAGAATTTGAGGAGACAGTTAAGAACATGTTCCTCAGCGGCGACGTCTCATTTAATGATGAGATCTATATCACAAACGCAAGGCAGAAGAGCGCGCTTCAGGATGCTGAGGAAAGTCTGAGAAAAGTTGTGGAGAGTATCGACGCAGGAATGCCGGAAGATTTCTACTCGATAGATCTGATGGACGCGTATGAGTCACTTGGAAATATAACCGGAGAATCAATGGGAGAAGATTTGATCAATGAAATATTCAGCAAATTCTGTATGGGAAAATAAAGATGAATATGATATCGCCGTGGTAGGCGCGGGACATGCCGGATGTGAGGCGGCTCTTGCGGCGGCGAGGCTGGGATTTCGCACAGTGGTCTTTACAGTCAGTGTGGACAGTATTGCCCTGATGCCATGCAATCCGAATATCGGCGGAAGTTCAAAAGGACATCTTGTAAGAGAGGTGGACGCTCTCGGCGGAGAGATGGGGAAAGTCATCGACCGGACTTTTATCCAGTCAAAGATGCTGAACAGTTCAAAGGGACCAGCAGTTCATTCCCTTCGGGCACAGGCGGATAAGGCGGACTACAGCAGGGCTATGAGACAGGTCCTTGAGGATCAGGAAAATCTTGATATCCGTCAGATGGAAGTCACGGATATCCTCGCGGAGAATGGAAAAGTTACCGGGGTGAGGACGTATTCCGGAGCAGAATACCGGTGCAGGGCAGTGATCCTCTGTACAGGGACTTATCTGAAGGCGAGATGTATCTACGGAGACGTGAGCACATATACCGGACCGAATGGTCTGCAGAGCGCGAATTATCTGACAGACAGCCTGAAGTCACTGGGAATAAAAATGTACCGTTTTAAAACAGGGACGCCGGCAAGGATTGACAGAAATTCCATCGATTTCAGTAAGATGGAGGAGCAGAAAGGGGACGAGAGAGTAGTTCCCTTCTCATTTACAACGGATCCGGAATCAGTACAGATCGACCAGGTTTCCTGCTGGCTTACTTATACAAACGAAAATACACATGAGATCATCAGGAAAAATCTTGACCGCTCGCCGTTGTTTTCCGGCGCGATCGAGGGAACCGGACCGAGATACTGTCCTTCGATCGAGGATAAGGTGGTAAAGTTTCCGGATAAAGACAGACATCAGGTGTTTATCGAGCCGGAGGGACTGCACACGACGGAAATGTATGTGGGTGGAATGTCAAGTTCCCTTCCTGAGGATGTACAGTATACAATGTACAGAAGCGTTCCGGGGCTGGAACATGCGAAGATCGTGAGAAATGCATATGCGATCGAGTATGACTGCATTGACGCGCGTCAGCTGAAAAATACACTGGAATTTAAGAATGCGGAGGGGCTCTTCAGCGGAGGCCAGTTCAACGGAAGCTCCGGATATGAGGAAGCGGCGGCACAGGGACTGATGGCAGGGATTAACGCTGCAAGAAAACTTCAGGGAAAAGAGGGAATCGTCCTGGATCGCTCTCAGGGATATATTGGGGTCCTGATCGATGATCTTGTGACAAAGGAGAGCCATGAGCCTTACCGTATGATGACTTCCAGGGCAGAATACCGTCTTCTTCTGCGCCAGGATAACGCAGATCTCCGGCTGACAAAGATCGGTCATGAGGTGGGACTGATCGATGAGGAGAGATATCAGAGACTTCTTGAAAAGGAAAAGATGATAGAAGAGGAGATAAAGAGAGTGTCTCATACGAATATAGGTACGTCAGATCAGGTTCAGGAGCTTCTGAAGACATTCGGGAGCACGCCTCTGACCTCGGGGACGACATTTGCGGAGCTGATCAGAAGACCCGAGTTATCTTACGATAAACTGGAGCCGATCGACAAAGACAGACCTGATATCCCATTAGATGTGAAAGAACAAGTCAATATTAATATTAAATACGAGGGATATATTAAACGTCAGATGCGTCAGGTGGAGCAGTTTAAAAAGCTGGAAAACAAGAAAATACCGGACGATATCAATTACGATGAGATACAGAGCCTGAGGATAGAGGCGAAACAGAAACTGAATCAGATCCGTCCTGCATCGATCGGACAGGCGTCCAGGATCTCTGGAGTCTCACCGGCAGATGTATCGGTACTTCTTGTTTATCTGAGTTAAAGATTTATTAATTGTCCTGATATTACAAAAGCCTATATATGAATAAATAGAGGTAACAGTTATGAATGATAAATTTGAAAATGGTTTGAATGAACTGGGAATAGCATTAAGCTTAAAACAGAGAGAACAGTTTGACCAGTATTATAATCTTCTTGTTGAGTGGAATAAGGTAATGAATCTTACAGGGATTACGGATTATGATGAAGTGAATCTGAAGCACTTTATTGACAGTCTCAGTATTGTAAGAATTATTGATATGGATTCTGTAAGAAAAGTGATTGATGTGGGAACCGGTGCTGGTTTTCCTGGAATACCACTTAAGATTGCTTTTCCGGATATGGAAATTGTTCTTCTGGATTCTTTGAATAAAAGAGTAAAGTTTTTAAATGAAGTGATCAGTAAATTGGGATTGAAAAAGATATGTGCTGTTCATGGAAGAGCAGAGGATATTGCAAGAGATAAGTCTTACAGAGAGCAATTTGATCTTTGTGTTTCCAGAGCAGTGGCAAACTTATCCACATTATGTGAATATTCTTTGCCATTTTTGTGGATAAGTGGTTCTTTTGTCTCATATAAAGGGGAATGTTCTGAAAATGAGATAAAACAGGCTGAGAAAGCAATCAATGTACTCGGCGGTGAAATTTCTGACATAAACAGATTTAAACTCCCTGGTTCTGAGATTGGACGATCCTTGATAAAAATAGAAAAGATAAAAAAGACTCCTGGAAAATATCCGCGAAAAGCCGGACTTCCATCAAAGTCTCCTCTTTTTACAGAATAGAGTTATATATAATATTAAGAAAAGAACCGAAATTTTAGACTGCTTTTTTTGGTAATGCATCCGAAAAAATTTCGGTTCTTTATTATAGATATTCTGGTCTGACTGTCTGAAATCTAGCTATCTTCTGAAAAAAGAATATTTACCTGGTTTATAAATTCTTCCGGCTTCTCTATGTGAGGAAACTGCTTTGTATGGTCTGTTCCTATTATTTCAATAGAGGGAAGATTGTTTTGATACTGAGCAGCTATCAAGGCATTCTCAGGATTATTATTTCCAGAGATAATAAAAATACTGTTGTTTAGTTTTTTCAGGCAATGAAGTATATTTGCGTTTGTATATCCTGTATTCTGACAGGCATATAGATATTTAGAACGTGTTTTATCTTTTTGAGATAATTCAAAACAGATCATTATATCTTTTTCACTTATACAGTCATTGCTGCAGCATGATTGTACCAGGTTTTCACGTATTGTTCTCTTATTTATCTTCATGTTATAAATGAAAGTACCAAGGATTGGTGAGAGAAGTACATTTTTAATCACATTTGATTTCTGTGTAGGAACCTTTGAAAGATTGATAATGTCGTCTGGATTTATCATTATTATTCGGTTTATTATACTGTTATCATTTGAAGCCGCCATAAGGGTAAATGATGCAGAATGGCCGGAAACTATTATATCAGTTTTTTTCCCAATAACATGTTTAATAAAATCAGTAATTAATTGTACGTATAAATAATTCGTATAAGTTAGCAAAGGTCGGTCTGATAGTCCACATCCTAAAAGGTCGATGGCGTATACTGTGTTTGTTTCGGAAAGTCTATCTATTGTTTTTTTCCATTCATAGGAGGAAGAGCAGACATTAAGATTGTGAATCAATAAAAGGGGAGTCCCTCTGCCTTTTTTTGTATAAGCAATTTTTCCAAATCTCCACTCATAGTAATCATATTTATTTTCATCCAGTAAATTATTTTCAGAAGCAATATATGAAAAAATCCTGTTGAAAATGTGCATTGTTCCAATTACAGATACTGAAAATACGGTCATAAAAGTTATTTTCTTTTTAAAATTCAAAATGAATCACCTGCCTAAAAATCTCTTCTTATTATACTACATTGGAATAATCAAATAAACCCTTAAATTTTAAAATCAATTTTTGATATGTAGTTCTTGTCTGATTCTGTATTTATTATATAATCGGCTAGTAAGTTAAATTCAAAATGTTTCACGTGAAACATTTGATAGAATTTGCCTATCCGCTATAAAAGATTGTTTTCAGGAAAGTTGCTCACATACTATGTTCATGCCCCAAAATTGCAGTGAATAATATGAAAAATAATGTTTCACGTGAAACATTATATAGATTAATAAAAAGAAAGGTGTTATAATAATAAAGTGTCAAAAGAAAGGAGTACAAAAATGGGGAGAATTATAGCAATAGCCAATCAAAAAGGCGGTGTGGGCAAAACAACAACAGCGATAAATCTTTCGGCAGCGCTTGCAAGTATGAATAAAAAAGTTCTTGCGCTTGATATGGATCCGCAGGGAAATATGACCAGCGGTCTGGGTGTGGATAAAAAAGAAGTAGAAAAAACAGTATATGATCTGATTATAGGGAGTGCGGGAATAGAAGAATGCCTGTGCAAAGATATCATTGAAAACCTGGATGTACTACCTTCTAATATCAACCTGTCAGCAGCAGAGATAGAATTGATAGGAATTGACAATAAAGAGTATTTGTTGAAAACAGAAGTTGACAAAATACGAGAACTATATGATTTTATAATCATAGATTGTCCACCCGCATTAAGTATGCTCACAATTAATGCTATGACTACAGCTGATTCCGTTCTCGTGCCGATCCAATGTGAATATTATGCGCTGGAAGGATTAAGTCAGCTCATACATACGATTGAACTTGTACAGGAAAGGTTGAATTCAGGACTTACAATAGAGGGAGTTGTATTTACAATGTATGATGCGAGAACAAATCTTTCACTTCAGGTAGTTGAAAATGTAAAAGATAATCTTGATCAGACAATATATAAAACAATTATTCCAAGAAATATCAGATTAGCAGAAGCTCCGAGCTACGGTATACCAATAACTCTCTATGATCCAAAATCTACAGGTGCAGAGAGTTATATGCTTCTGGCAGAAGAAGTTATTCACAAAGGAGAAGAGTAGTGATGGCAGTGAAAAGGAATGGTCTCGGAAAAGGGCTGGACAGCCTGATACCAAATAAAAATGAGAAAAAAGATATAAAGGAAACAAAATCTGCTGAATCTGATGTGATGAAGAAAAATACTGATGAAAACATATCCCCAAATGGAGAGATAATGGTGAAGATCAACCAGGTTGAACCAAATCGAGATCAGCCCAGAAGAGAGTTTGATGAAGACTCCCTTATGGAACTTGCTGATTCGATAAAACAGTTTGGAATCCTTCAGCCACTCATTGTCCAAAAAAAGAAGGACTATTATGAGATCATAGCCGGAGAGAGACGGTGGAGAGCTGCAAAACTTGCCGGAATAAAAGAAGTTCCAGTCATTATCAGGGAATATACTAATCAGGAAGTTGTGGAAATATCTCTGATTGAAAATATTCAGAGAGAAAATCTCAATCCTATCGAAGAAGCGATGGCTTATAAGCGTCTTTTAGAAGAATTCAATCTGAAGCAGGATGAAGTTGCAGAGAGAGTATCTAAGAGCAGAACAGCTGTAACAAATTCTATGCGCCTGTTAAAGCTAAGTGACAGGGTGCAGCAGATGATCATAGATGATATGATCAGCACAGGACATGCAAGAGCTCTTCTCGCAATAGATGATGAAGAACAGCAGTATATTCTTGCAAACAAGATATTTGATGAAAAACTGAGTGTAAGAGAGACTGAAAAGCTGGTAAAAGCACTGAAAAATCCAAAGAAAGAAGTAAAAAAACAAAAGTTAGAACGTACGTTTGTCTATCAAAATATTGAAGAACAAATGAAAAATATAATTGGAACAAAGGTAAGTGTAAACGCAAAAGCGAATGGAAAAGGAAAAATAGAGATAGAATATTATTCGGAGGAAGAACTGGAGAGAATATATGACTTGATCATGACGATCAGATCAAAATGAGAAACAAAAGGTTGAGGAGAGAATAAATAATAAGGAGATGTATTGAATGAATGGCATATTGGGCAGCCTTGAAATAGACCCTTTTTATCTGTTTGTTGGAATATTTATATTACAGATTTTTTTAATTATACTAATTCTTTTACTTTACAATAAATATAAGAAACTTCAAAAGAGTTATAATACTTTTATGAAAGGTAGAAATGGAAAAAGTCTCGAAAAAAGTATTTTTAAAAGATTTGACCGCCTTGAAAAAATAGCAGCACTGGCAGAGGATAACAGAGAAGAAATAAAAAAAATCTATAAAAAGATGGAAGGGCACTATCAGAAAGTTGGAATTGTTAAATATGATGCTTTCCATGAAATGGGAGGAAATCTCAGCTTTGCGCTTGCAATGCTGGATGAAAACAACAACGGCTGGATATTCAATGCAATGCATAGCAGAGAGGGCTGTTATACCTATATAAAAGAAATTGTAAAAGGTGAAAGTTATATCGAGCTCGCTGAAGAGGAAAGACAGTGTCTGGAGAAGGCAATCTATCAGGAAGAGTATGATATAAAAGATATAGAAAAATAAAAAGAATGAGAGGAAAATACCAATGTTAGATATCAAATTTTTAAGAACTAATCCGGAAATCGTAAAGCAGAATATAAAAAACAAGTTTCAGGATGAAAAGCTTCCTCTTGTCGATGAAGTGATCAAACTAGATAAAAGAAACAGAGAGATCAAGCAGGAGGTAGAAGCACTGCGTGCTGATAAAAACAAAGCGTCAAAGCAGATCGGAGCAATGATGGCTCAGAAGAAATTTGAAGAAGCGGAAGCGCTGAAAAAGCAGGTTTCAGAGTATGCGGGACGGATTGATTCTCTGTCAGAAGAAGAAAAAGAAGTCGAAGAAAAGATCAGGAAGATCATGATGACCATACCGAATATTATTGATCCTTCTGTTCCGATCGGAAAAAATGATACGGAAAACGTGGAACTGGAGCGCTTTGGAGAGCCGATGGTTCCGGATTTTGAAATTCCATATCACACAGAGATCATGGAATCTTTTAACGGAATTGATCTCGACAGTGCCAGGAGAGTTGCCGGTAATGGATTCTACTATTTGATGGGAGACATCGCAAGACTTCATTCCTCAGTGCTCGCATATGCAAGAGATTTTATGATCGACAGAGGTTTCACCTACTGCGTCCCCCCGTTTATGATCCGCAGTAATGTGGTCACAGGAGTAATGAGCTTCGCGGAGATGGATGCAATGATGTATAAGATAGAGGGAGAAGATCTGTATCTGATTGGCACGAGCGAGCACTCTATGATCGGAAAATTTATCAATACACAGCTCACAGAAGATCAGCTTCCACAGACACTCACAAGCTATTCACCCTGCTTCAGAAAAGAAAAGGGGGCTCACGGTATAGAAGAGCGCGGAGTATACAGAATTCACCAGTTTGAAAAACAGGAAATGATCGTTGTATGCAAACCGGAAGAGAGTATGGAATGGTATGATAAACTGTGGAAAAATACAGTGGATCTATTCCGCAGCTTAGATATCCCAGTTCGTACACTGGAGTGCTGCTCAGGTGATCTGGCAGATCTGAAAGTGAAATCTGTCGACGTGGAAGCATGGTCTCCGAGACAGAAAAAATATTTTGAGGTGGGAAGCTGTTCAAACCTGGGCGATGCGCAGGCAAGACGGCTTGGAATCAGAGTAAAAGGAGAAAAAGGAAACTATTTTGCACATACGTTGAACAATACGGTAGTGGCTCCTCCGAGAATGCTCATCGCGTTTCTGGAGAATAATCTTCAGGCTGACGGTTCTGTGAAGATTCCGGAGAAACTTCAGCCGTATATGGGCGGAAAGACTGTGCTCATACCGAATAAATAAGCGGAGAATAACTGGACTAAAATGCATCAATATTTAAAAGCTATCGGATTTGATAATATCCATACGCGGAAGGATCTGAGAAGGCTTCTGAAACATGTGGAAAATGAGTTTTCACATCAGACTGTCGTATCCTACAGACAAGGAGAAGATTTTTGCGAATTTCAGAAAGAATACGGACAGTGTATGGGAATCACACTATGCGGAGAGATGGACGAGGAAGACAGGTTTGATCCGGCATATTATTTTCCTTATTTCGAAGGCAGCGGTATTACCACATATGCTGACATAGCTATTGAAAGAAAAATAGAGAAAGAACAGTATGTGGGAATGTGCGAGGACTCAAAAATCGGAATAAGTCTTATCTTTACCATACAGAATGGTATCGAGTATATGAGAGAAAAACAAGCTGGATTCACTGCCGGTGTTACTACTTCGGTTACATTTTCAGGGCTTTCTCTGGAAGGGACGATTCTTCTTCCGGTGATTAAAGATGAAAATCAGAAAAAAAACGAAAGGGCCGCTGCGGACAGCAGACAGATGCTGGTGAACGCTGCGAGAAACGGAGATCAGACAGCAATCGAGACGCTGACTCTGGATGATATTGACACCTATTCAAAAGTGACCCGCAGGCTTATGACAGAGGATGTATTCTCTATTGTGGACACTTATTTTATGCCGTACGGAGCAGAGTGCGATATGTACTCGATCATGGGAGAGATACTTGCCGTAAGACTGCGGAAAAACATTCTTACCGGTGTGACGGTGTACCAGATGAAACTGAACGTGAATGAACTGCAGTTTGATATCTGTGTTCCCACCGATGCTGTAATGGGAGAGCCGGAGATCGGACGCAGATTTCGAGGAACGATCTGGCTGCAGGGTTACATTAATTTTTAGAAAAGTATTGTGAAATATAAGAAAATATGGTATATTAAATGTTGTGTCCGATAAATGAAGGACACGACATTTTAATAAGTTTCTGTAGCTCAGCAGGATAGAGCGTCCGCCTCCTAAGCGGAAGGCCGGCGGTTCGAATCCGCCCAGGAACGTGAATGAGAAGCCGAACTTACCTTGTGAGAATGAGGAGCTCGGCTTTTTTATTTAAAAAAGTAATTCACAGAATGATTGCCGTTCCGTTCCAAACATGTTATATTATTCATAAGTGTTGTTATTTTTACACAAAAAATTAAAAAAGAAAGTAGTAGGAGTGGTAAAATGTATCAGGAAGAGTATAAGCGCTGGCTTGAAGCTGATCTTGAGGATCCGGATCTGAACCCGGAATTATCAAGGATCGAAGAAAATGATGAGGAGATCAAAGACCGCTTTGCGGTAGCACTGAAATTCGGTACCGCAGGTCTCCGCGGCGTGCTCGGAGCAGGAACGAACCGCATGAACATTTATGTGGTACGCCAGGCTACACAGGGACTGGCAAACTGGGTAAAGACCCAGGGCGGCACCCAGACCGTTGCGATCAGCTATGACAGCCGTCTTAAGAGTGATGTTTTCGCAAAGACAGCGGCCGGTGTTCTGGCTGCAAACGGGATCAAAGTAAGGATTTACGATGCGCTGATGCCTGTACCGGCACTTTCCTTTGCGACTCGTTATTATAACTGCAATGCCGGAATTATGGTGACAGCTTCCCACAATCCGGCGAAGTACAATGGATACAAGGCTTATGGTCCGGACGGATGCCAGATGACAGACGATGCGGCCGCGATCGTATACGATGAGATCCAGAAGACAGACGTTCTGACAGGAGCAAAATATGTTTCATTTGCACAGGGCGTTGAGGACGGACTGATCCGCTTTGTTGGAGACGATTGCAAGAGAGCCCTCTACGATGCGATCGAGTCCAGACAGGTTCGTCCGGGGCTGTGCAAGACTGCAGGACTGAAGCTGGTCTACAGCCCGCTGAACGGTTCCGGCCTTGTTCCTGTGACTCAGGTATTAAAGGATATCGGCGTTACAGATATCACCATCGTTCCGGATCAGGAGTACCCGAACGGTTACTTTACAACCTGCAGCTATCCGAACCCGGAGATTTTCGAGGCTCTGGAGCAGGGACTGAACCTGGCAAAAGAGACAGGCGCGGATCTGATGCTTGCGACAGATCCGGATGCAGACCGTGTAGGTATCGCTATGAAATGCCCGGACGGTTCTTATGAGCTGGTAAGCGGAAATGAAGTGGGAGTTCTTCTTCTCGATTATATCTGTGCCGGACGTATTGAAAAGGGAACGATGCCGGAGAATGCTGTTGCAGTGAAATCCATCGTATCCACACCGCTTGCGGACGCAGTTGCAGAGCATTACGGAGTAGAGTTAAGAAGCGTTCTGACCGGATTCAAGTGGATCGGTGACCAGATCGCTCAACTGGAAGCGGCAGGAGAGGTTGACCGTTTCATCTTCGGATTCGAGGAGAGCTACGGATACCTTGCAGGACCGTATGTACGGGATAAAGACGCAGTCATCGGTTCCATGCTCATCTGTGAGATGGCGGCATACTACAGGAGTATCGGAAGCTCTCTGAAACAGAGGATGGAAGAGATCTATGCTCAGTACGGACGTTACCTCAACAAGGTAGACAGCTTTGAATTCCCTGGATTGAGCGGAATGGACAAGATGGCAGGCATCATGACAAACCTGCGCGAGAATCCGCTGACAGAGATCGCAGGATACAAGGTCGAGAGTGTGACAGATTATACGAAACCGGAAGAGACAGGACTTCCGTCAGCAAACGTTCTGATCTACAAGCTGGAGAACAAAGAGACAGTCATCGTTCGTCCGTCCGGAACAGAGCCGAAGATCAAGATCTACTATACAACACTTGGAAAAGATCTTGCAGAGGCTCAGGCTGAGAAGGACAAGCTTGCAGAAGCTATGAAACCGATCATGGCATAGATGAACTTAGAATAATGAAAAAGAAGTAGTATTGGAAAGTCAGACGGTAGAATAAAACATCGCGGGACAGGGAAACCTGTCCCGCTTTATTACAAAAAAAGATACGATAATAAAACAAATATTATGTGCAGAAAAAGAGGAATGTGTTAAACTAGACTTCAGATGAGCGGCACGGCGGATTGCAGAATGGAATGGGGAGAAGGCATGTGCCGGAACGATTCGGAAGGACGGAAAAGCATATGACGATCAAAGAAATTGCGCAGCTCGCGGGAGTATCCAGCGCGGCTGTGTCAAGATATTTAAACGGCGGATATGTGAGTGAGGAAAAGAAAGAACAGATAAAGCGGGTGATTGACGAGACAGGATATCAGCCATCAGCGCAGGCCAGGATCCTGCGGACAAAGAAAGCATGTCTTGTGGGGGTGGTGGTGCCGAAGATCAATTCGGAATCCATCAGCCGTGTCACAGCGGGGATCGAACAGGTCCTATCGGCGAGAGGATATCAGATGCTCCTTGCCAGCACGGACAACGATCCAGGAAAAGAGGTCACGTATCTGAAGCTGTTTGAGAATTATCCGGTGGACGGAATCATCCTGATCGGTACGGTGATCACTGCGGAGCATAGGAAATTTCTCAAGAACTCAAAAGTCCCAGTTGTTGTTGTGGGACAGTATACGAAATACGCAAACTGCATCTATCATGACGATTACGGCGCGGGGAAGGCAATGGGGAAAGCTGTGGCGGCCTATCTGAAGGATGAGATGAATCACCGGGAAGAGGAACAGGAAGAGACTCAGTACAGCGGTAAAGTGGCATATATTGGAGTCACAAAAGAGGATAAAGCGGTAGGAGTTGCAAGAGAGGATGGATTCCGGGCCGGATTGAAGTCACTGGGCGTTGAACTGGAGGAAACCTGTACGAGAGAGGCCGAGTTTACCATGGAATCAGGCTACAGAGCTGCTATGGATCTTCTGGAAAAGAACCGTGATATCAGCATCCTTTCCTGCGCCACAGACACGATCGCGGCGGGGGCGATCGAGGCGCTCCTTACCTACAGCAGGAAACAGGTACCGGAGGAGGCGAAAAACTCCGGCGGCAGAATGCAGTATATTCTGGGCAACTCGAAGATCCGGGTCACCGGATTCGGTGATAACCAGTTTTTAAAGGCAGTGACCGGCGGGATCCCGACTGTGCATTTCGGGTACAAGACCAGCGGGATCCGGGGCGCGGAGCTGCTTCTGGATGTGATCGAGCTGGGAGAGAAGATCCCCGTTGAGATGAAGCTGGGATTCCGGATGGTGAGAGGGCAGGAGGAAGAGGATGCGTCTTGAGGCACTGATTAATAAAAATTATGACCTGCTCACGGCGAATGACAGGGAGATTGCCAACATAATATTTCGGGAAAAGAAGGCGGTCCGGGAGATGAACAGTACCCAGCTTTCCGCCTTTCTCAATATATCCAGGACGACACTAGTGCGCTTTATGAAAAAGCTGGGGATCGGGACGTTTGCTGAATTCCGTCTTCTGCTGGAGGAAGAGCAGGAGAGCAGGAATATCATGTCGTTTGTCATGAAAGATGTTTTGGACCACTACCATGCTGTGATCGATGAACTGAAGAAACATGACTATTCCCAGGTATGCCGCATGATCGCAGGCGCGGATACGATCTATCTCTATGGTTCCGGGAATGAGCAGAAAGCGGTAGCGGAAGAATTCAAGCGGATATTCCTGATCTTCGGGAAATATTGTGTGGATCTTTTTGATTTCGGGGAAGTAGAGTTTGCCAGGGAACGGTTCAAGGAGAATGACCTTTTTGTGGCGATCTCACTGTCGGGGGAGAGCAGAGAGGCGATCCGGGTTATGCGCTGTGTGCAGGGAGCGGAGATTCAGACCCTCTCGCTTACAAGATGGGCGAATAATTCCCTGGCCAGGATGTGCCAGGAAAATCTGTATGTGGGGACGCGTACCGTCTATCAGACGGAGAGAGAGTCATACGAGATGGTAGCGGCATTTTACATATTGCTGGATATTCTGACAGTACGGTACCTGGAATACACAGAGCCGGCAGAAGCAGATACAGCAGCGGGAAACGGGACGGTCAGATCCGGAGGCAGGATAGAAGAACTTCTGAACAGCCGGTATGACAGCTTCAGCGAGAATGAGAAGTATATCTGCCATTATCTGACAGGACATTATAGAGATTGTGCGTTTCACACGATCGGCGAATTCGCGGAAAAGTGCAGTGTTTCCCAGACGATGCTGGTGAGATTTGCCAAGAAACTGGGCATGTCAGGGTATGGCGAACTCAAAGCGCGCCTGAAGATCGACCTGGAAGAAAATCCTGTTTCATCGAAAGGACTGATGAAAAAGGTCACACAGAGTTACTACAAGATGATGGATGATCTTGTGAAGCGGGATATGACAGGGATTTTCAAGAATCTGGAACAGGCAGAGAGAGTATTTATCTACGGAAGCGGTTCCTCTCAGACAAGGGCGGCGAGCGAGATGAAAAGGATCTTTCTCCCGGTAAAGGAGATGGTGCATATCCACGGACATGATATGTGCCGGGCACTGCAAAAGACTGCAGGAGGTAAGGATCTGGTCATATTGATCTCCCTCTCGGGGGAATCCCAGGCAGTCGTGGAGCTGGGGCGGGCACTGAGGACGAACCATGTGCCGGCAGTCTCTATCACACGATTAAAGAACAATACGCTGGCGTCGCTTTGCAGTGAAAATCTGTATATCAATTCTATACAGATGCCGGTGGAATATGATGTAGAATATGAGATCGCGACGCCCTATTTTATCCTGATTGAATTTCTCTATCTTTCTTACAGAAATTATCTCTCACAGAAGTGAAAAACGGGATACAGTGAAAACAAATTTATCTGAAAGCGGTGTACAAAAATTCATAATATGAAAGCATGTACAAAAAGTGTACATAAATCTTAACGAGGACCATTCTATTGAATGGTCTTTTGTTTTCTGCTAGTATTGCTCGTGAAAGAAAACAAGGGAATCAAAAATAAAGGGATGAAAAGAGGAATGATGGTGACAGAGATCATTTATCTGGATATAGACGGTACGCTCAGGGACGAGCGGTACGGAATCCCGGACAGTGCAAAAAAAGCGATACAAAAATGCAAGGATGACGGAATCTTCATCGTGATCTGTACGGGAAGGAACCCGGGGAGCATCCAGGAAGATGTGAAGCGTCTGCGGACAGACGGCGTGATCTCCGGAGGAGGATGTTTCATCGAGTTCCGGGGAGAGATGCTGAAGCGGGAGTACTTCCCGATGAGGAGCCTGGGAGAGTTTCTGGAGGTGATCCGGAAATGGAAACTGGGGGCGTCGCTGGAGGCTGAAGAAGAAATATATATGAATGAGGCTGCGGCACGGTTTTTAAGGGAAGATTTCCAGAGGAAGATCCCGGAAGGAGCGGACAGGAAACAGTTTCAGGAGGAAAACAAGATTTCTTATGAGGATAACTTTTCAGATTTGTGGAGAGCGCGTGGAAAGATACACAAGATCTGTCTGCTAGGTAAAGAAGAAGAAATCGAACGGGTCCGGGAACAGTTTGAAAAAGAGACGGAGACAGCGCAGCAGAAGGAATGGAACGGACAGTGGTATATTGAACTTCTTCCGAAACACTGTGGGAAGGGAACCGCCGTGGAGATTCTGAACCGGTATCTGAATATCAGCAGGGAGAGGAGTATGAGCTTCGGGGACGGAGACAACGACGTGGATATGCTGAAAGCTTCCGGAACAGGAATTGCCGTCCGCGGCGGGAGCCGGAAACTGACAGAGTATGCCGACGCTGTGTGCGAGAGTCCCATGGATGACGGTATATACAGAGAACTTAAGAGGCGTGGGATTATCTCCGATCAGAACGATACAGGAGAAAGAAGAGAGAAAAAAACAGAGGAAAGAGAAAAGGAAATCTGCGCGGAAGAAAGGAGAGCATGAGATGGCGAGAAAATGGTGGCAGGATGAAGTGATCTATCAGATCTATCCCAAAAGTTTCCGGGACAGCAATGGTGATGGAATCGGAGATATACGGGGAATCACAGAGAAGCTGGATTACCTTGAGGATCTGGGGGTGACGATGCTGTGGATCTGTCCGATCTATCAGTCGCCCATGGATGACAACGGCTATGATGTGTCGGATTATATGGCGCTGGCGCCGGAATTCGGGGATATGGATGACCTGGACGAATTGATCCGGGAGGCGGATAAGAGAAACATTAAGATCATGATGGATCTGGTGATCAACCACAGTTCCGATGAGCATGAATGGTTTCAGAAAGCACTGGAAGACCCGGAAAGCAGATATCATGATTATTATATCTTTAAAGAGGGGAATGAGAGACCGAACAACTGGAGATCTATCTTTGGAGGAAGCGTCTGGGAGAAGGTTCCCGGACGGGATGAATATTATTACCACACGTTCGGAAAGAAGCAGCCGGATCTGAACTGGGAAAATGAAGAACTGAGGAAGGTCCTTTTCGATATGGTCAACTGGTGGCTTGACAGGGGGATCGCCGGATTCCGCATCGATGCCATATCATTTATCAAGAAAGACCTGACCTGGTCAGACAGGGAGCCGGACGGTGTGGACAGGCTGGCGAAATGTACGAAGGCAACGAGAAATATGCCCGGTATCGGAGAATTTCTTACCGAACTCAAAGAGGAGACATTTGCCAGGCACCGGTGTGTGACCGTGGCGGAGGCAGCAGGCGTGCCGTATGAGAAGATGGGGGAGTTCATCGGAGAAAACGGATATTTTGATATGATCTTTGATTTCCGCTATGCGGACCTGGATATCGCCTCCGGAAGCGAGTGGTTCAAACGACTGCCATGGACGGTGAAAGAGCTGGAGGAGAAGATCATGGCAAGCCAGATGATCATGCAGAAGTACGGCTGGCCGGCGAACTTTATCGAAAACCATGACCAGCCCAGGGCGGCGTCAAAATACCTGAAGGAAGCCCAGGATAATAAGGATGCGGTGAAGATGATGGGAGCGATGTACTTCTTTTTAAGAGGCGTGCCTTTCATTTATCAGGGACAGGAGCTGGGGATGGTGAACTTTGAGCGGACGTCTATGGAGCAGTTCAACGACCTTTCCAGCATTGATCAGTATCAGAGATCACTTGAAGAAGGGCTCTCCGGGGAGGAGGCGCTCCGGATCGTGAACTTAAGGAGCAGGGACAATGCAAGGACTCCGTTTCCGTGGAATGCAGAAAAGTACGGCGGATTTACCGAGGGAACGCCGTGGCTGAATATGACAGAGGAATATCCGAGGATAAATGCAGAGGCACAGAAAGGAAAAGAGGGCAGCATTTATGAATTTTATAAAGAAATGATCGCTTTCCGTCAGCATGGGCCGTACAGCCGTACTTTGATCGAAGGAAATATCGAGCCGGTGAGGTCAGGGGAGGATGTGATTTCTTATCGGAGGTTCACGGAAGAAGAATCCATATACTGTCTGTTTAATTTCTCAGGAAAAGAAAGAACAGAGACCCTTCCGAATACGGGGATGGTCCCGATCTGGGGAAATCTGGAACAGACACATATGAATGGGAAGACAATAAAACTTCAGCCATATCAGGCTGTGCTGATAAAAGAAAACGAGTGAGAGGAAACGGAGGAAGAAAAATGGCAGGAACAGATTACAGACAGGCTGCCTCCCAGATTATCGAGATCGTGGGAAGAGACAACATCATGTCGGCGACGCACTGCGCCACAAGGCTCAGATTGATCGTCAAAGACAAAGATAAGATCGATGAGAAGAAGCTGGAGAAGCTTCCGCCGGTGAAAGGGACATTTTTCAACGCGGGACAGTACCAGATCATCCTTGGAACAGGGATCGTAAACAAAGTATATGACGAGATGGAGGGCATGGGGCTTAAAACCCTGTCAAAACAGGAACAGGACGAGATCATCAAGAAACAGCAGAAGGGCGTAAAACGGATGATGAGGACTCTGGGAGATATCTTCATCCCGATCATCCCGGTGATCGCTGCGACAGGATTGTTCCTGGGTCTGAAAGGATGTATTTTTAATGATAATGTGCTGGGGCTTTTCGGAGCATCCACAGCGATGATCCCGGATTATATCGTGACTCTGGTAAACGTGCTCACGGAGACCGCGTTCTCCTTCCTGCCTGCGATCATCTGCTGGTCAGCGTTCAAGGTGTTCGGCGGAACTCCGGTCATCGGGATCGTTCTGGGTCTGATGCTGGTCTCCCCGATCCTGCCGAATGCTTATTCTGTTGCAGATCCGAAGAGCGGTGTTGATGCGGTGATGGCTTTTGGCGTTATTCCGATCGTAGGATGCCAGGGAAGCGTGCTGACAGCGATCCTGACCGCTCTGATCGGCGCGAATCTTGAGAAGAAGCTGCGCAAAGTGATGCCCAACGCATTGAATCTGATCATGACGCCTTTTGTGGTCATGCTTGTGACTTTCCTGATCGTGATTCTGGGAATCGGTCCGGTGATGCACGTGATCGAACTGGGGCTTGTGGATATCGTGGAGAAGCTGGTACATCTGCCTCTGGGGATCGGGGGATTCATCATTGGAGCAACATATCCGCTGCTGGTCATCACAGGTCTGCATCATACATACACGATGATCGAAACGTCCCTTCTTGCAAATACTGGATTCAATCCGGTCATCACTCTCTGCGCGATGTACGGATTCGCGAATGTGGGAACCTGTCTCGCGTTTTTCGTGAAATCGAAGAAGGAAAGCGTGCGCCAGACAAGCATCGGTGCCATGCTCTCTCAGTTGTTCGGAATCAGTGAGCCGGTGCTGTTCGGTATCCAGCTCAGATATAACTTAAAACCGCTGATCATCATGCTTTGCACTTCAGGACTTGGAGCCGCGATACTTTCGATCTTGAATATCCAGTCCAATTCCTACGGACTGGCGGTACTTCCGTCCTATCTGATGTACATTTATGAAGGAAGGCAGTTGTTCTGGTACTTTGTAGTGTCAGTATTCTCCGTAGCGTTCTGTTTCGCTATGACATGCATGTTCGGGATTCCAAAGGAAGTGACGATGCCGGATGAGGAGGATATGCTTTCTGTTCAGAATACAGGAGTAATGGATAGCGCAGAGTCAGCGGTTCGGGAAAAGGACCCTCAGGAAGAACAATATCAGGAGGACAAGGCTCCTCTTGAAGTCTCTTCTCCGGTCAATGGAAAGGTAATCCCTCTGGAAGAAGTAAAGGATCCGACATTCTCACAGAAAATCCTTGGGGACGGATTTGCCGTGGAACCTGCGGAAGGAACTGTGAAAGCTCCTGTGGATGGAACTGTCAGCGTAGCGTTTGAGACGGGACATGCGGTCGGGATAACGGCGGAGAACGGGACAGAGATCCTGATCCATATCGGGATCGATACGGTAGATATGAACGGAACCGGATTTCGGATGATGGTACGGGATGGTCAGAAGGTAAAAAAGGGCGATGTGCTTGTCGAGGCGGATTTGGGAGAGATCAGAAAAGCCGGAAAGGATACAGCGGTGATGGTCATTCTTACATCCGGAGAGAAGACAGGAGAGATCAGGGCAGGACAGACAGGAGCGTGCCGGGGGACTGTTTGTACCGCAATGTAGAATAGGAAGTGCCTGGAAAGCAGACAATGATGAAATCAGCTTTCCAGGCAACTTTTTAGTTCTCCCGCCATAGGCGGGCTCTAACGGGGTGAAGTCCCTGGATTAGCTAAAATTCCCTCTTGCTTCGACATCAAATCTGTATACGAAAGGATCATCCTCTGTACAGGGCCGCCATTCTTCTGTTCCCGGTGCATTGGGATCGGAGTATTTCATAAAATTTGTCCAGAAAGAAACCATTTTCTCAGAAAGTACAGCATCCTTTTCCGTAAGAGGACGCCAGCACCTCTGATATGTTCCAAAGACATACCAGAGCTCCGCAGAATGAAAGGCTCCGGCTTCATCCCCCGGCATCCTGCGTTCGAAGGAATAACACCATGCCGGACGGCGTCCCAGTTCCTGCATTTTAAAAGAAAAATCCCTTGCAGCGTGATAGAGAGGACCGTGCCCGTCATCAGGAAAGTTTTCAGCTCCTGGCATTCCTTTCCCCATGTCATCTGCGTTAGAACCCAGAATATACGGGATATCAGCTATAGATCCGTCCTCGATTACCCGGTTGCATCCCTCTGTAAGGACATATCCGTCAATGATCGGGGAGAGGGGAAGAGTAACTTTAGGGGTCTCCCCGGTTTCCTGGATCCTGCGGAAGGTCTCCGCCATCATTTCTTCGGCTGCATGAAGCAGATCCTCTGCGGGGGCTTTTTTCAGATCCTCAAGCGTTTCACATCCTGCTCTGCGGGCAAGTTCCATTCCATATTTCTCGGCGTCCTTCAGCGGCTGGTCTGAGAGCAATACACTTTTATACCCCCCGGCACTCTGGATTACAGCTTTGGAGATGAGTCCTTTTCCAAGCGGGGAGCTGCAGATCGTCTGTACGCTCATTCCACCGGCAGACTGCCCAAAGAGAGTGATGTTATCCGGATCACCTCCGAAGGCGGAGATATTTTCCTTTACCCATCTCAGAGACGCAAGCTGATCCAGTATTCCGTAGTTTCCGCTGATATGCCGGTCCGAGGCCGCTGTCAGTGCGGGATGAGCGAGAAATCCCAGGACGCCGAGACGATAATTGATCGTGACTAGGAGCACTCCTTTTTCTGCAAATGCTTTTCCATCAAACTCCATTTCGGAACCGTAGCCTGCGGAGAAAGCTCCTCCGTGTATCCAGACCGCTACGGCAAGTTTTTCATCTGCTGTATTGGCGGGAGTCCAGATGTTCAGATACAGACAGTCCTCCGAACAGTCGGGCATGTACTCGGGTACAGAGTAGAATTCTTTCCCGTAAAAACCCTCATTCTGCGGTCCCTGAAAAGCACGGTTGGGGAAAGTGTCCGCTTTAAGGACACCGGTCCAGGATTCCGGTTCATGGGGCGGCTCAAAGCGCAGTTCTCCCACCGGCGGTTTGGCGTAGGGGATCCCCTTAAAGACAGTGTAGTTTTCCATATCAACGCCGGAAATGGCGCCATATTTTGTCTGGGCTTCTTTGATACTCATACTTTCATTCTCCTTTGCAGCTTTTGAATTTGTTGTTTTTAATTTTACTTTATCATTATAAAAGAATAAAATATAGTAAGATTTGTATCTTTGATTGTAAAAAGGGTATATATAAAATCTGTCTTTTTCGTACAGAAACAGGTACAGATTCTGCTATACATCAAAAGATTCCGATTATAAGATAGTAACATGGTATATTTTACAGTGTTCAACAGAATGGTGAGATAAGGGGAAGATATCATTGAAAAGAAAAAGAGTTTCAAAGTCAGTTTTCTTCAGGCTTTTTATGGTCATTTTTATGGTCATAATACCGATCAATATTATTTTGATGATCTATGCGGCTCTTGTGTTTAACAGTATAAGAAATCAGACCGTTCAGGAAAGGACCAGCGTGATGAGTCTTTATATTTCCACGTTAGATTCATCTGTGGAACAGATCACGTCATCGTTTTACAGGGAAAATTCATCTCAGAGTATGTTGACACTGATGCAGTCGGATGTGGAACACAGTCAGAGCGATATCGAATGGTATGGCGCAATAACTCAGGTCATGAATACCTATCAGCAATGGATTTCGGATTATCCTGTTTTTGAAGGCTTTTTTTCTTATTATGATTATGGAAATGAGGGAGAAAACAGTTATGCTATACGGTCACACTATGGAAAAACACTGTATGACATAAACTCAGAGATCATCCGCATAGTAGAACAGGACCTGGAGGAGGCGGAAGAACAGGGAACGACCTATCATGGAAGAGAGTGGGAACATATCAGGATCCAGGATGAGGACTATCTGCTCCGAATATGGAAGAGCAAAAACTGTTATTACGGAGGATGGATCAATCTGAACAGTGTCCTTGAAAGATGGAATCAGCAGTCGGATGCGTCATTTATTTTTGCATTTTCCGACAGTTCCGGAAGAATCTGTTCGGAAGTTCCGGAGGAAACAAATCTGGAATATGGGGATGTATATACGCAGTCAAAAGACGCAGTGGATGTTGTCTCAGAAAATACAGGGATCAGGCTGATCGCGGTGACCGGAAGAGAAATGCTGTTTAACTCCATGCCAGCAGTTGTAATCATACTAATGATCATGACTCTGCTTGCGCTTGCGGCTATACCTCTTCTTCTGCTTATAACAAGAAAATATATATTAAAGCCTGTAAATCAGCTGCTTGATGCAATGGATGAGGTTCGGGGAGGAAATCTGGACTATCAGATTCCGGCTTCAGATATTACAGGAGAATTTGCGATCCTTGACCGCAGCTTTAATACCATGATCCGTCAGCTGCGTGATACAAAGATTGCAGCATATGAGAGTGAAGTTGAACGTCAGCGCATCCAGATGAGATATTTAAGTCAGCAGATCCAGCCGCATTTTGTCCTGAATACATTAAATATCCTTTACAGTTATGAACCGGAGGAGTATCCGCTGATCCAGAAGATGATCCTGTGTCTGTCGAAATATTTCCGATATATTGTGAAAGTACATTCTGATTTTGTTGAACTGTCTCAGGAACTGGCCCATATCAAAAATTATTTCGAGATACAGGAGGCAAGATATCCGGAGCGGTTCGACTATTATGTGGAGTCGGAAGAAGGGATGGACGATCTTCTGATCCCTCCGCTCCTTATTCAGAATTTCACGGAGAACTCGATAAAATACGCCATAGATATGGAAAAAAAGGTCAGTATTTACGTTCTGGTACAGTTTTATGAGAAGGATAAAATGAGGATTCGTATCGCAGATACTGGAAAGGGACTTTCGGATCAGACGCTGGAAGCCATTCAGCGATTTCAGGAGACTCATCAGTATCAGGAAAATCTGGGGATTGGAATACAGAATGCGATTGAACGGCTTGAGATCATGTATAACGGAGTGCCAAAGATCATGTTTTATAACAGTGTGAGCGGAGGAGCTACGGTTGATATTATCATGCCGTGTATGCGAAGAACGGAGGAGGAAAATGATGAAGACAGCTATGATCGTTGACGACGAGGTCATTGCGGTTCGTTCCATGAAAAAAAGAGTAAATTGGAAAGAATTCGGGATCGACAGGGTATATGAGGCAAATTCCATGAAACAGGCAATCGAGATCTTCCGGGAAACAGAGATTGATATCCTTCTCTGCGATATAGAGATGCCCGGAGGATCCGGCCTGGAATTGTTTGAGTGGGTGAAAGGATACTTCCCCTATGTAGAGTGTATCTATGTCACCTGTCACCCGGATTTTGAGTATATCAGGAAAGCGATGCGCCTGGGAAGTTTTGATTATCTGCTGAAGCCCATTGATTATGAAGAGCTCCATGAGGTTCTGGGAAAAGCAGTGAAACGGGCTGACGACAATATGCTGATCAAGGAACATGTGCACCAGAAGGCGAGAAAATATCTCAATGATGACTCCGTTCCGACGCAGGGTTCGTCCGATGTGGTGGAAAAGATAAAACAGTATGTGAAAGAACATATCCGGGAGGAGATCAGTATGGGAGATATTGCGGAGATAGTCTATCTGAATCCTCAGTATATGGTCCGTCTGTTCAAAAAACAGGAGGGGATCTCCATTCTGGAATACATTACGAATACAAGAGTAAAAATGGCGTCTGACCTTCTCAGAGAGACGGATTATTCCATCTATCAGGTCGCGGATCTGTCAGGTTATTCCAACTACTCTTATTTCAGCAGAGTATTTAAAAAGATCATCGGGAAATCCCCCCAGGAGTATAAAAAAGAGTATGAGGCAGAATCTTAGATCTCCTCATCCGGCTTCTGCCCGTCGTGGGCCAGCCACCTGCATTCGGTCAGTTCCATTCCGGTAAAGACAGCGCGGAAGGAAGAGTCCTCCGGACTGCAGGCGTAGATGCCGAACCGGACTTCGCCGCCTCCTTCCATCAGATGGCAGATCCGCATCTGATGGAATACCCTGCCGTCCTCGGAACACTCGATGCAGAAATCGTCCTCTCTGCGGCTCAGGCGGTACCACATGGATTTTACATCTGCCGGGATCTCTGTGGTGGCCCAGTCGGAATATCCGTGATTGGTCACTACGCTGCCCAGATGCTGAAAGCGTTCATTTTCATATTCAATGGAACCTTTGATCCAGTTTTCACTGTCCAGATACAGGACCACTCCGCACTGGTCGAAGCGGTGGTGGCTTTCGGAAAATTCTGTCTTGACAGTAAAGGAGAAGAATTTTTCCTCCAGAGACATCTGTAGCACCGGAGCGTTGTCGTTGCGGAAATGGTAATAGGTTCTCTGCCAGAGATCGGTATGAGGTCTGGTCACGATCTCGATGCGGTCCGGAGAGATCGAACAGCTTTCCGGCTGTCTTGTCCAATTCAGTTTTTTTACATCAAATTTCATTGTTCATTCCTCCAATATTTCCTTATTTTCCTTTCTTTCTACTGCCGTCCAGTACATTCCCATAAGATAGTATCGACCGGTGTCGGGAATAAAAGCAAAGTCCGGCATATATTCTTCCGGGATGCAGGTCAGGCAGGCTTTGTGGATCCTGTCCAGATCACTTTCCCGCAGAAGATCTCCGGTGAACAGGAGAAGGTGAGGATTCAGGATCGAGATCAGGGCGATGGAAGCCTGGATGATCAGGGGCTCTGCAGAAGGGCGGTGCAGCATTCCGAGCTGTTCTTCCCGGCTCATCCCGTAATCCAGAAAGCCCACCATTCCGGCAAACAGATTCCGTCCGGTGAGCAGAGTGCCCTTATGTACCGTGGCGGTTCCCGGCAGTACGTTTGAGGGATAGTTGACCAGGGTAACGATCTTGTCGGAAAGCTGTTCCTGTCGATAATATCCGTATACTTTGTAATGCATATCGTTGGCCAGGAAAACCGGCCTGTGAAATTCGGATTCCATCCGGGATTTCAGAGGCACATTTTCCAGTTCCGGGATATCGCTGTGCCGGATCACACCGTTTTCCGCGATGCTGGGGGTCCCTACAATGATCTGGCTGATATTGGGAAAAAGCCGGAACATACCGGCTGCCTTCTGCTCGACGACCCCGGCGTCCAGAAGCCCGACTTCCTGCACCTGATGGCGTAGGAGCCGGCCGGTGGGGGATAAAACAGAAACCGTAATGGATCTGACTCCCCGGATCAGCTCAAAGGAGAGACAGAGAATGCTTTCAAAATCCTCATTCAGCGTATACACCATGGAGCTGCGCCCTACAGCATGAAGCTTTTGCTTTTCTCCGGTTACTTCCCCTGTGCTTTCCATTTCATTTAAATAGGTATTGCAGCTTGCCACGCTCAGGCCGGTCCGGAGGGCGATCTGCTGTTTGGTATAAGGGTTTCCGTTTCTCAGCAGCCGGCGGATCTGAGTTTTGTTTTCTCTTTTCATGGCAGCGGAATCTTTCATCTCAATCTCCTCACATAATTATTATCTTAATTATTATAACTATTATAATAATTGGAGTCAAGAAAAAGTGCACAGACAGGAGATCCGTTTTGTGAAAGGAAATGTACAGATCATACTATAAACCGGCTCTCAAAAAGAATATGATTGATACAACAACAAAAACAAAAAAAGGAAATGGAGGTAAGCAGTTATGAAAAAGAAAAGAATCCTGGCACTCCTGACTGCGGCGGCGCTGAGCGCTTCCCTTCTGGCAGGCTGCGGATCAGGCGGGGATGAGGCTTCAGAAAGCGGCGGCTCTTCTGACGGCGGTACATATAATGTAGTGCTGGAGAACGTCACCCTCGGAGCCGAGTATAAGGATACGGAGGCGATCGAAGAGGCGATCAATGAGATCACGGAGCCGGCCATCGGATGTACGGTATCGATCCTGAATGTGGGGATTGCGGATCACGCCAACCGGATGAGCATGATGGTAGCAGGCGGCGAGAAGATCGACCTGTGCATGACCGGACTGACAACCAACCTGGTATCCATGGTAAACGACGGAATGCTCTGTGAACTGGATGAGTACGTGGATACAGTGGGAGGGGATCTGAAGGAAATTCTGGGGGATGACCTGGAAGCGGGAAGGATCGACGGAAAGCTCTACGGGATAGCTGGCAATAATACGTCGGGAATGGCGACAGGCTTCCTGTATAACAAGGAGATCGCCGATGAGGCCGGAGTGACTATTCCGGAAAAATGTACACTGGATGAATTTCTGGATCTCTATGATCAGATCAGGGAGGAAAATCCGGATCTCTATCTTACCAGTATGGGAGACGGGGCATCCAGCCAGGTGAAGATGATCCGCCCGATCTCCGGACTGGGCGACAGCACCTATTTCAGTTACGGCGTGATCGCAGATCCTCTGGGCGGGGACACTACGGTGGAGAACTGGTATGCTACCGATGAAGCGAAAGAACATTATTCAATGATAAAAAGCTGGCAGGACGAGGGGATCGTGCCCTCTGATTCCATGACAAGCGGAGTGATCCCTCAGGATCTGTTCAAGGCAGGCTCCAGCTTCGGCGTGTTCTCAGGATGTTCCCCCATGGAACTTCCGACACAGGCGCCCAACTATGAATTTGAAACCGGTATGGTACAGCTTTCCGATGCATTCAAGGATACCGACACGGTACAGGAGAGAATGTGGGGCGTGCCTGTGACCAGCGAAAATCCGGAAAAGGCAGTGGAATTCCTGAACTTTATGTATACGAATACAGACGTTGCGAACCTGCTCAGCAATGGACTGGAAGGCACCAACTATGAGATGACAGACCAGGAGGGTATCGTGAACAAGATCGACGGCGCGAATCCGGGATGGGCGCGAATATTCAGTATGTTCGGAGATCAGACAAAGATATATTACAATACGCCGGCACAGGAAGGGATCCAGGAGGAGATCAGTACGTTTGCCGATTCTGTACACTCAACGGCAACCCTGGGATATGTATTCGACTCTACTCCGGTATCGGCGAAGGCCGCTGCAGTCAGCAATGTTGTCCAGCAGTACGGTCCGTCTCTGGAGGTCGGTCTTGTAGATGACGTCGATGAGGCGCTGGATCAGATCGTGGAGGAGATGAACAGCGCGGGGATGGAAGATGTGATCGCGGAGAATCAGAGTCAGCTCGATGCATGGCTGGAGACACAGAAATAACTTGTTTCTTTGAACTTGGCGGCTGCTTCTGGATGAAGCGGCCGCCATTATTAATGAGAGGGATATTATGAACAGAGCAAAAAAGAAAAAAACGGACTGGAAACACTGGCTTCCCTTTTATCTCATGGGGGTTCCGGGTTTCATCTATCTTCTGATCAACAACTATCTGCCGCTGGCAGGTCTTCAGATCGCGTTCAAGCAGTTTAACTACCGGGACGGGATGTGGGGCAGCAAGTGGAACGATTTTGAAAACTTTACCTACCTTCTGGGAAGCGATGATATCAAGATCATCCTGAGAAACACGATCCTTTACAACCTTGTATTTATCGTTGTCGGTATGGTGCTGGGCGTGGCGGTCGCAATCCTTCTCAACGAGGTGAAGAACAAGATCGCGAAGCAGTTCTATCAGACGGTGATCCTTCTTCCGTATCTGATGTCGATGGTCATCGTTGCCTATCTTGCATATGCTTATCTGGCGCCGGAATCCGGTATGATCAACGGCATTCTTTCCGCGCTGGGGATGGACAAGATCGACTTTTACAGGGAATCAAAATTCTGGCCCTTTATCCTGCTCTTTATCAATCAGTGGAAGACCATCGGTTTCGGCATGATCCTTTATTACTCTTCCCTGGTAGGGATCAGTAAAGATTACTACGAGGCGGCGATGCTGGACGGAGCGTCCAAGTGGCAGCAGATCCGTTATATCACCCTTCCTCTGCTCAAACCTACGATCATCACTCTTCTGATCCTGAACTGCGGAAATATCATGCGTTCTGATTTCGGTCTTTTCTATCAGGTACCTCAGAACAGCGGTATGCTTTACTCGGTAACAGATACCATTGATACGTATGTTTACCGTATGTTGATGATAAACAATGACATCGGTGTGTCGTCTGCGGCAGGATTTATCCAGTCTATCGTCGGATTTGTGCTTGTTCTGACGGTGAATGCGATCATCCGGAAACTTGACAAAGACAACGCACTGTTTTAAAGGAGGGAAATAAGTTGAAATCAAGAGATGAAAAAAGATGGGGGATCGCTTCCCATCTGATCCTTATTATACTTTCGCTGCTGGCACTTCTTCCGTTCATCCTGCTGATCGTCGCGTCCTTTACGGACAATGCCACAGCGGTTACGGAAGGCTATTCCTATTTCCCGTCAAAATGGTCTCTGGACGCCTTTGTCTACATCGGGAGAAATGCCGCGATGATCTTCCGGGCTTACGGGATCACGATCCTTGTGACAGTGATCGGAACAGCGCTGGGACTGATCATCACAACCCTTTATGCCTATATGCTGTCGAAAAAGAGACTTCCGGGAAGAACAGCGCTGACGATCTTTGTGGTCATCACCATGCTTTTTAACGGTGGACTGGTGCCAACCTATATTGTGTACGCAAGCATTTTCCACATCAGGAATACGATCTGGGCGCTGATCATACCGTCGCTTCTGATGAACGGGTTCAATGTCATACTTGTGAAAAACTATTTCGAGAACAGTATTCCGGCGGAGCTGTATGAGTCGGCCCGGATCGACGGGGCGGGAGAGCTGTTTATCTTTGCGAGGATCGCTCTGCCGCTGTCAAAACCGATCCTTGCCACTGTGGGACTGCTGATGGGAATCGCCTACTGGAATGACTGGCAGAACGGTATGTACTATCTGGATGACGCAAGCCTGTACAGTATCCAGAATATCCTGAACCAGATCAACCAGAATATTTCCTATCTGGCCTCCAGCGGAGTAAGCGGAGTGAGCATGGTGGATCTCCCGACTACGACGATACGTATGGCGATCGCATTTGTCGGCATACTTCCGATTCTGATCGCATATCCGTTCTTCCAGAAAAATTTTGCAAAAGGTATTACCATGGGATCGGTAAAGGGATAACAAAAACAGAACAATATGAGATGAAATAAAATTTCGGAAACCGGAGAAAGGGAAGAGAGCTGTTCCTTTCTCCGGTTTCCTTTTCCGATTGAAATATGAAAACGATAACTCATATATTAGTGCAAATTATACAAAATCAAAAGAAAATTATCAGTAAAAATTCAGTCTTTACAAAACATGCAGTAAATATTATTATTTATTAGACGATATGAAATCGATTACATATTTAAAGGAAGGAGAGTCACTATGGACTACAGAAAGACCGCAGAGGAAATTCTGGAAAAAGTCGGCGGCAGCAAGAACATTGTATCCGCCGCACACTGCGCGACCAGGCTTCGTCTGGTCATCGCGGACAACAGTAAGGCAGACAAAACTGCCATTGAGAATGTAGAGGGGGTCAAAGGAGTCTTCGAGGCATCCGGGCAGCTCCAGATCATACTCGGCACAGGAACCGTCAATAAAGTTTTTGATGAATTTATCGCCATTGCCGACATTACGGCGAGTACGAAAGCAGAGGCCAAGGAAGCGGCGGCAAAGCAGCAGAATGTATTTATGCGCGCCATAAAACTGCTGGGCGACATCTTTGTTCCGATCATCCCGGCCATTGTTGCCAGCGGTTTCCTCATGGGGATCATGAACTCCCTGGACTTCATGATCAACAATGGATTCATCAACATGGATACCAGCAGTTCAATCTACGTATTTGCAAGTCTGTTCAGCAATACAGCTTATACGTTTCTGCAGATCCTGATCGCGTTCTCCGCGGCGAAGGCATTCGGCGCCAATCCCTATCTGGGAGCGGTCATCGGTATGATCATGATCAACCCTTCCCTGCAGAATGCGTATACTGTGGCGACAGAGGGAGTTCAGCAGACACAGTCCGTTTTCTTCGGTCTTTATAAGATTGATATGGTCGGTTATCAGGGACATGTCATCCCGGTTGTCATTGCGGTATGGCTCCTGTCAGTGATCGAGAAGAAGCTGCACAAGATCGTTCCTGAGGTTCTGGACCTGTTTGTAACGCCTCTGGTCAGCGTGTTCGTGACAGGATATCTGACACTGTCCATTATCGGACCGATCTTTGTCTGGGCTGAGAACGCGATCCTGGGCGGCATCCAGTGGCTGCTGACACTTCCTTTCGGACTTGGAAGTCTTGTCATGGGTGCTCTGTACGCTCCGACCGTGGTCACAGGTATCCACCAGATGTACACGGCCATCGATATCGGACAGATCGCTCAGTACGGCGTGACCTACTGGCTGCCCCTGGCAAGTGCGGCGAACATCGCACAGGGAGCTGCAGCCCTCGCGGTAGCGCTGAAATCAAAAGACAAGAAGATCAAATCACTGGCGCTTCCGTCATCCCTGAGTGCGTTCATGGGAATCACAGAGCCGGCGATCTTCGGTGTGAACTTAAGATTCTTTAAACCGTTCATCGCAGGATGTATCGGTGGAGGATGCGGAGCTCTGTATGCTTCTGTTGTTCACCTGGGAGCAAAGGGAACAGGCGTTACAGGTATCTTCGGTATCCTGCTCTGCCTGGACAGCCCGGTGCAGTATCTGATCGAGATGCTGATCGCGGTGGGCGTTGCGTTTGTGATCTCATTTATCCTCTATAAGGATCAGGTGCCTCAGGCGGTTGCGGTAGAGGCCGGGAACGCTCCGGCAGCAGTTCCGGACAACCCGGGAGACATTTCTGAGGGGACAGACGGCGCAGCGGCAAATGAAGATGCAAAAGAAGCAGAGAAAGAGGCAGTAAAGGAAGAGGTCCTTGGTAGCCCGGTAAACGGAAAAGTCGTTCCGCTTTCCGAAGTGAGCGACCCGACATTCGCATCTGAGATGCTGGGAACTACCGTCGCGATCGAACCTTCCGACGGAAAGATCGTTGCTCCCTGCGACGGAGAAGTAATCAATATTTTCGAGACCGGCCATGCAGTATGCCTTACAACACAGGCAGGCGGAGAACTTCTGATCCATGTTGGAGTTGACACAGTCAAGCTGGAAGGAAAGGGATTCACGAAGAAAGTTTCCGACGGCGCGAAGGTACATGCCGGCGACGTTCTGATCGAGGCGGATCTGCATACGATAAAGGAAGCAGGCTATCCTGCTACTACCATGTTTATCCTGACCAACGCGGATGATTTCGGCAAAGTGGAAAAGGCGGAGCCGGGGGATGTGACCGAAGGCAGCAGGATCATGGAGATCTCATAATAAAATCATTATAAGATGATAAAAATAATATTTAAGTTCTGCGGCCCGGACAGAGAATGTTTTCTGCCGGGCCGCAGCAGACAGGAGAGTGTGTTATGAGCGCATTGACGAATGATCTGAAAAAACTGACTGAGGCAGCGGAAAAGGCATTTGAGGAAAATACGGGACAAAATACAGGAAAAAATGCAGGAGCGGATGCGGGATTCCGTCAGAAACTGCATCTGATGCCGCCGGTGGGATGGCTCAATGATCCGAACGGTCTGTGCCAGTTCCAGGGCGTGTTCCATGCATTTTTCCAGTATTCCCCATTTAACTGCGAAGGCGGAGTGAAGATGTGGGGACATTACACCAGCCGGAACATGATCGAATGGGAGTATCAGGGTGTGAACCTGTATCCGGATCAGCCCTTTGACTGCAGCGGAGTTTACTCCGGATGCGCATTCCTCGAGGACGGGGAGATGTACCTGTACTATACGGGAAATGTGAAGCTGGAGGACAGGGAAGATTACGATTATATCAACACCGGACGGGAAGCGAACACTGTCCTTGTGACAAGCCGGGACGGAGAACATTTCAGTAAGAAAAAACTCCTTATGAAAAATGCGGATTATCCGTCGGATCTTACCCTCCACGTCCGGGACCCGAAAGTGTGGAAGCAGGACGGCGTCTATTATATGCTCCAGGGAGCCAGGACAAAAGAAAATGTGGGCCAGGGGATCATCTTCCAGTCGGAAGATAAGATAAACTGGAAATACAGAAGCCGCGTGAAGTCGCAGGAGCCTTTCGGATATATGTGGGAGTGCCCGGATTATTTTGAAGTTGACGGCGCGAAAATATTATCCGCATCGGTCCAGGGGCTTGAAGGGGAAGAGTGGAAGGACAGAAATGTCTATCAGTCCGGATATTTTCTCCTGAACGGCGATATCCTCGGAGACTATAGCCTGTCCGACTACCGCCTGTGGGACTACGGATTTGATTATTACGCGCCTCAGAGTTTCGAGACAGAGGACGGCAGAAGGATCCAGATCGGATGGATGGGAATGCCGGACTGCGAAGAATATACGAACCTGACGATCCGGTCAGGGTGGCAGCACTGTTTCACATTTCCAAGGGAAGTGTTCGTAAGAGATGGGATCGTGTGCCAGAGGCCGGTCCGGGAGCTGGAGGAGAAGAAACAGCTTGCAGAGACGGCAGAAGGACGCTTTGAGAGAAAGGGTGATGCGGTTTACGAAGCGGATATTACAGGGATACAGAACAATTCCTTCCGGGCGGTGCTGGGCGGAGAACTGATCCTGGAGTACCGGGACGGACGGTTTGAGATGCGCTTTGCGGATCAGGCAAAGGATTCGGTCTCCGCGGGAAGAGGTATCCGTTATAAAGATATGGAAAAACTCACAGATGTGAAGATCCTGACGGACGTGTCTTCCGTGGAAGTGTTTGTGAACGGCGGAGAGTATGTGTTTTCGACGAGATTTTATCCGGAGAGGGATGAGATCTGTGTGGAAGCGGCAGGATCGGATATAGTGCTGTTTACAATAACGAAAAAATAAATTTCTCTAAAATATAGGAGTTAAAATGTGCAAAAAGAGTCTCAGATGTGCTATTATATTTTCATGCCATATGAGGCTCTTTTTTGCTGTCTGGAGAGGGAATGCAGGAAAGAGTGTCTTTGGAATCGAAAAATATATGATCCTGGAGGGTGAGATGAGAAAGATCGGAAAACGTCTGCTTGCCGCTGCACTTGTCGCCGCGCTGACAGGGATGCCTGTTGTGACAGCGATGGCAGAAGAGATCAAGGACGGAACAGCGGCTGCTACATCAGATGACCCCGAGGCTGCCAGAGAGGCAGAGCGCGAGGCGGGATACAAGATACAGCCGGATACCAACGGGCTGGAGGGATGGCCGGAAGGACCGGCGGTTTATGCGGATTCGGCGATCGTGATGGATATGAATTCAGGTGCGGTGCTGTACGGAAAACAGACCGATGTAAAACATTATCCGGCAAGTATAACAAAGCTGATGACTGAGCTGGTAGCCCTGGAAAATTCGGAGCTTACAGACGAAGTGCTTTTCTCCGATGAAAGTATTGCTTTTCTGGAGCCTGGAGACGCCAGCATCGGTATGAGATCCGGAGAGATACTGAGCATGGAGGACGCCATGTATGGTATGCTCCTCGCGTCGGCAAACGAGGTTTCCTACGCCATTGCTGAGAATGTTGGAAGGATCATGGGCGGAGATTATGATACGTTTATACAAACCATGAACGACCGGGCAGCAGAGATCGGGTGTACGAATTCGCACTGGATGAACGCGAACGGCCTTCATGATCCTCAGCATTATACAACGGCGCATGATATGGCAGTGATTGCATCGGAGGTTTATCAGTTCGAAGAGTTCCGGAAGATTGTTCAGACGCTAAGCTATACGATCGGGCCGACAAATCTTGTGGATGAAGAAAGGATTTTTCAGCAGAATCACAAGATGCTCTGGCCGGAAAATGAAAATTATTATGAATACTGTACCGGAGGAAAGACAGGATATACGGACCAGGCGCGCACGACCCTTGTGACTATGGCGGACAATGGAGATATGCAGCTTGCGGCGGTCGTCCTCTATGATTTTGGAAATGATGCGTATGTAGATACAAGGGCAATGTTTGACTACGCGTTTGACAATTTTGAGAAAGTGTCGCTGAGCGATCAGGAGAAGCCCGAAGAGATCGAGGCGTACACGGATATGGATTCCTATGTGGTCCTTCCCACAGACGCGGATTTTGCTGATCTGGAACGGGAGATTGAGATCACAGATGAGCAGAGCCATACAGGCGTCGTGACATATACATATCAAGGGCAGAATGTGGGAAGTGCGGATGTAGTACTGACAAGAGAATATGTTGCCGGGGCAGCCAGTGGGGAAGGAACAATACAGGTGAGCGAGAACACGGCGGAAGAGGAGCCGTTACCGCTTATCGCAGAAGTAATCATCAATGTTGCCGTTGTGGCTGTGGTTCTTTTTATTGTTCTGTTTTCGGTATTAAAATACCGTAAGTTCCAGCGAAGGAGGAGACTGCGGTCAAGAAGGCGGCGAAAAGGGGCCGGCCGGAATATGGCACAGACCAGCAAAAAGAATACACGGCAGAGATCATCTACCGACAGATCGTCCCAGAGAAGGAAGAAAAAATAAGAAAAAGAGGAAAAATAAAGATAAATATTAAAGCAGCACGGACAGTGATCCTATCCGTGCTGTTTTCTGTATTCTGTGGGAAGGATATCCATGATATCCTTAAAGGCAGAGGTGAATTTACTCTGACTTTCATAGCCCACGGATCTTGCGATAGCGGAGATACTGTCGGACTTTTCTCTTAACATCTCAGCAGCCCGCGTGATCCGGTAGTGCTTCATATAAGATGCGACAGGAAGCCCGTAGACGGATTTGAAGATGGATTTAAGCGCGGCGGTATTGATCATGTACTGCCGGGAGAGCTCCTCGATCGTATAACGCTTTGTCAGGTCTTCTGTCAGCTGGGCGTGGATCTGATGTATGATCTCGATCTGTCCGGAATAGTAAGGGTTCAGCGGCTTTGAGTCCGCCGGTTCCGTCATGTCGAGAAAGAGGAGAAGTTCCTGGCATTTCAGCTTCAGATAGGGCAGGATCATCTTTTCAGGAAGGTCATATACTTCGGAAAAAATGTGCTCGATGTGGCTGCTTGCGGGAAGCGCTGCCACGTTCCTGTCGCCGCAGAATTTATGGCAGAGTTTTCTCACGTCAATGCCGGCGTCCCTGATCAGTTCCGGTGACCGGTGTTCCAGGATATCGATATCAAGGGAGAGGGAAAGTCCCTAGTAGTATCCCAGCGGGAGAGTGATCACAGAATCCCCGCATTTTGTATTCATGTGGAAAGAAAGGTCGCCGCTTCCGAAGTACAGGCTCAGCCCGTCGCCCATTTCCCATCCGATACGTCCCCGGCAGCAGTGATCGATCGCCATGGCCGAGGGTCGGTGACAGTGGTGGAACGGAAACCGGTCCGCCTGGAAATAGTTGTAGGAGATCTCAATACCCGGATAAAGTTCATAAGTGATGATCTTCAGACGGGCGTTTTCCGGCACCTCCTGCGCAGCGAATCCGGAGACAGGCGCTTCCCCGCCGGAAGGATGACGGATGGTCAGGCACTTCCCCGGCGGGACGTCTTTCAGTTTTTGAGATATTTCCTGAATACATTCTTTCTCCATGTCTGTTCCCCTCTTTTTGTGAACGGTGCCGTGTACTTTGTCGGAAGTACACGGCACCGAGTGCTCAGGTACACGGTACCAGTTAAAAATTTAACAATTTACTCTTCCGGGCAGGTGATCTGTCCCAGCTTTTCGATCATATGATGAAGCTCCTGCGCGAGCTCGGTGTCCGCCGTGCGATAGTACATCTCCTTGCCTTCTCTGCGGCTTACGATCAGTCCGCTGCTTTTGAGCAGGCGGAGATGATGGGAGACGGCGGGGCTGCTCATATTGACGATGGCGGCAATGTTGAGCACGCACTCTTCGCAGTGGCACAGGAGCCAGAAGATACGGAGACGGCTCGGGTCTCCCAGCTGCTTCAGAGCTTCGGATACGCCCGCGATCTCCTCTTCGCCGGGCATGTGTTCTCTTATCTTTTCTTCATTATCATGGCCGTGATCATGCGGCAGTTTCTGTTCATACATAGTAATTGCTCCAATCGGAAATTTTTTTCCCCCAAATGGCAAAATCATCGAGTTTTCTCTTGACTTATTATAGGATAAGAAGTACATTATAGTCAACACTTAAATAATTGTTTAATCAAAATAATGATAGTGAAGCGATAAAGGAGAGAACAAGATGAAAAAGACTTATAAGATTGACGTTGACTGTGCGAACTGTGCAAATAAGATGGAGCAGGCTGCGAAAAATACTGCAGGTGTGAAAGACGCTGTGGTAAATTTCATGACCCTGAAGATGAATGTGGAGTTTGAAGACGGCCATGACGCCAAATCAGTCATGAAAGAGGTTCTTAAGAACTGCAAGAAGGTTGAAGACGACTGCGAGATTTTCATCTGAGTCCCCTGTTTACATCCCCGGGGTCGTGAAAGACATCCGGGGTGTAAAAATGGCAAACAGATAAACAATTAAGCACTTATTTAATTAAAGAAATGAAGGAAGGCATTGATATGAATAAGAAACAGAAAAAGATGCTGGCGCGGATCCTGATCGCGGCGGCTCTTCTGATCGGATTTAATTTCCTGCCCTTTACGGGATATGTCAGATTTATTTTCTATCTGATCCCGTATCTGATCATCGGATACGATATCCTGATCAAGGCGTTTAAGGGAATAAAGAACAGGCAGCCCTTTGACGAGAGCCTGCTGATGGCTATCGCCACCATCGGAGCCATCGCCATAGCGCTTACCGGAGACGGGGATTATACAGAGGCGATCGCGGTTATGCTGTTCTACCAGATCGGCGAGTGGTTCCAGAGCTATGCAGTCGGGAAGAGCAGAAGAAATATCAGCGATCTGATGGACATCCGTCCGGATTATGCAAATATCGAAGTAAACGGGAAACTGGAACAGGTGGATCCGGACGAGGTGGAGATTGGCTCCGTGATCGTTGTCCAGCCCGGGGAGAAAGTCCCCATCGACGGGATCGTGACAGAGGGAAGTTCTACTCTGAACACCAGCGCCCTGACAGGCGAGAGCCTTCCCAGGGACGCTGAAGAGGGCGACGAGGTCATCAGCGGCTGCATCAATATGACCGGCGTCCTGAAGATAAAGACTACGAAGGAATTCGGCGAGTCCACTGTGTCAAAGATCCTCGATCTTGTGGAGAATGCAAGTTCGCGGAAATCAAGATCCGAAGAATTTATCACCAGATTCGCAAGGATCTATACCCCGGCTGTGGTGTACAGCGCCATTGCCCTCGCGATCCTGCCGCCGCTGGTGCGGATGCTGGGAATGGGGCTTCCGGCGGAATGGGGAACCTGGATCTACCGCGCCCTTACATTCCTTGTCATAAGCTGCCCCTGCGCGCTTGTGATCAGTATTCCTTTAAGCTTCTTCGCCGGCATCGGGGGAGCCAGCAACGCGGGAGTTCTGGTGAAGGGTTCCAACTATCTGGAAACATTGTCCCAGACAAAGTACGTAGTATTTGACAAGACAGGAACACTGACGCAGGGCGTGTTCGAGGTAAATGAAGTCCATCACAATCAGATGGACCGGGAGCAGCTCCTGGAATACGCGGCTCTTGCCGAGAGCGCTTCCTCCCACCCGATCAGCAAAAGCCTGCAGCGGGCTTACGGGAAAGAGATCGACCGCAGCCGTGTGACAGATATTCGGGAACTCAGCGGAAACGGCGTGACAGCGAAGGTGGACGGCGTCGAAGTGGCAGCAGGAAATTCAAAGCTGATGGATAAGCTTGGCGTTAAGTGGATCGACTGCCATCAGGCGGGAACCATCATCCATATGGCAGTAGACGGAAAGTATGCCGGACATATCGTGATCTCCGACATCGAGAAACCTCATGCGAAGGAGGCGATCCGCGCCCTTCGCTCAGCGGGAGTAGAGAAGACGGTCATGCTGACCGGAGACTCCCGAAAGGTCGCAGAACATGTGGCTGCGGATCTGGGGATCGATGAGGTCCATGCGGAACTTCTTCCGGCTGACAAGGTAGATAAAGTCGAAGAGCTTCTTGAGAAGAAACCCCAGAAAGGCAAGCTCGCCTTTGTCGGCGACGGAATCAACGACGCGCCGGTATTGTCCCGGGCGGATATCGGTATCGCCATGGGAGCCATGGGATCTGACGCGGCCATCGAAGCGGCGGATATCGTCCTCATGGACGATGATCCTCTGAAGATCGCGAAGGCGATCCGGATCTCAAGAAAATGTCTCCGCATTGTCTATGAAAATATCTGGTTTGCCATCGGCATCAAGCTGATCTGCCTGGTGCTGGGCGCAGTGGGAATCGCCAATATGTGGCTCGCGATCTTCGCGGATGTGGGAGTCATGATCATTGCGGTGCTCAACGCAATAAGAGCGCTGTTTGTGAAAAAACTGTAGAAAAGCAAAAAAGAAAGGGACGCAGAAATGTGTTCCTTTCTCTTTTGGTCATAAATTTTCCATCACGCCCCGGAGCTTATATGCCACGGATCCTATATACTTCGGTTCCTGCATACCCTGGATCATCCGGTAGAGTTCCAGGATACCGTCATAATCTCCCCCATACAGAAAATAGTAATCGATCTGGCCATCCCCTTCCGTATGGATATATGTGCCGTACATGGGAACCGTGCAGCACAGAACGGTTTCCTCAGAAGCAATCCCGATCCCGTATCCGTAATGGATGTTCTGGGAGACGTCGCCCATGATTGTATAAGTACATCCCCTCAGACAGTAGGCGAGCGCGCCGTACGCCATCATCCCGAAATCCTGTGCCTCATCGATGATCACATGGTTTGCCTCCCGGATGCCGTCGATCTCCTTGATCCTCTTATAAATATAGGCGAGAGCCGCCAGGTCATAGAGATCAAATGAATTCTCCGCAAAAGGGACTGTTTTCCCATTTTCCTCCTGATTCCGGAGAAAATCCTGATAGACTTTAAAAATGGAACCTTTCCAGACGTCCCTTCCGAAATGCCGCCGGTATTTTCGGAACAGTTCCTTCTTTACATCCGGCGGATACGTGACTGACTTCCCGGTCACTTCATTTTCCAGCTTTGCGCGCAGCATATGATTGAGCATGTTGATCTTTCCCTGCATGGAGACAAGAGGATTGTTCTCCAGACAGTTCCGGATGGTGGATGATTTCATAAGAAGAATGCCGTTCTCCATCCGGACACATTCTCCGGGGATCGTCTTTTGTTCCAGTTCTGCACAGAACGTATGATCCCGGCGAGCTGCTCTTCTTCGTCTTTGCGGCTTAAGCCCGGGATCGGGCGGTAATGCCTGCTTTTCTGCGTGTCCATCGTAAAATCACCTGCCTTTCCTGTGTCCGACTGTCCGCAGAGTACACGTACTATAGCACCGCGAGGTGCGGTTGTCAAATTTTGTGTTTTTCCTGATATCAGAGAGTTACAGGATAGTTACTTTTCACACCCACGCCAGCTATAAGATTCTTTATTCAATCTGCTGAAAATGAAAAAAATTTTATCCACA